>JAFEHU010000014.1 GCA_017848435.1 Burkholderiaceae bacterium
CCCCTTCTTCCAACGGCTCATAACACCCCACCACCCACGCCCGCGACGGATGCCCTGCTGCTTCCTGCAGCAGCTCCAGCACCAGCGCCGCAGACGCGCCATCCAGCGCGGCCAGTGGGTCGTCCAGCAGGGTGACGGTGGCGCCTGATGCAAAGGCCGCGGCCAGCCAGACCTTGCGTTTGCTGCCGGTGGAGAGCATGTAGAGCGGCTTGTGCAGGTGGGGCGTGAGGGAGAGGCCGTCGGCCACATCGGCCAGCAGTTCGGTGTTCAAGCTGGGGTACTGCGCGGGCAATGACGCGAAGTAGTCGCCCACCACGGTGTGGTCCAACGCGGTGGCTTGGGGGTCGGCCCAGAACACCTGTTGGCGCCACAGCGCGGGAACCGCATTCATTGGCTGGCCGTTGAGCAGCAGGTGACCGGCGTCTGCAGGCAGTGCACCGGCCAGGATGCGCAGCAGGGTGGTTTTGCCGCTGCCGTCGCCGCCTTGCAGCCAGGTGACGCCGGGGGCGATGTGCAGGTCGAGGCCGGTGAACAGCGGGTGCTGTGGGTAGGCGAAGGCCAGGCCTTGTGCCTGCAATACGGCGGCAGGTGGGCGAGGGGCGCGGGGCGGTGGCATGGCGTCTGCTCAGGGCTGTATGACAAAACTCACGCCGTGGCGTGTGAACCCCAGCGCTTCGTAGAACCGGTGTGCGTCGGTGCGGCGCAGGTTGGACGACAGCGCCAGCTTGTAGCAGCCCGCAGTGCGCGCTTCGGCCACGGCGTGGGCCACCATCAGGCGGCCAATGCCCTGGCCCTGCAGGTCGGCGGCCACCACCACGTCTTCCACCACCGCCGAGGGCGTACCCCGGTGGCCCAGGTTGTCCATGACGAGCAACGCGTAGCTGCCCACCACCCGCTCGCCACGGCAGGCCACAAAGAGCCGGTAGTTGGGGTAACGCGCAAAACGCGCAAACACCGCCTGTGCCTCGGTGCTGCTGAGCACGTGCCCGTTGTCGAAGGCCGGCTGCGCATACAGGCCCATCACCTGGTCAATGTCGGTGGGGGTTGCTTCGCGGAGCAGGGTGTCCATGCGGCCGGTCCTGTGGGTTGTTTGCCGCGCAGCATAAGGGATGTTCTGGCGCCAGCACCGCGCCGGTGGCCTACAGTGCACGCCATGCGCCGGCATTTGATCTACACCATCGGCCCGTCGGGCGCGGGCAAGGACAGCCTGCTGGGCTGGCTGCGCGCCCGCCTGGGCGCCGATGCGCCGGTGGCTTTCGCCCAACGCACCATCACCCGCGCGGCCGACGCGGGCGGCGAAGACCACGAGGCCTGCAGCGAGGCGCAGTTCCTGCCATGGCGCGACGCGGGGCTGTTCGCGTTGCACTGGCAAGCCAACGGCTTGCACTACGGCGTGCGGCACACCGCGCTGGCGCCCCTGGCGCAGGGGCATTGCGTGTTCGTCAACGGCTCGCGCGCGTACCTGGCGGAAGCGCAGCGGCGTTTCCCGGGCCTGACGGTGCTGCACATCACCGCCTCGCCCGACACCCTGCGCAGGCGGCTGGTGGCGCGTGGCCGGGAAGACGGCCCGATGTTGGCGCTGCGGATGGCCCGTGCGCAGGCATGGCAGCTCCCGGCTGGGCATGGGGGCATCGAGATCGTCAACGATGGCTGTCTGGACGACGCGGGGCGGCGCCTGCTGCACGCCTTGCAACAGCACTTTGCGACCACACGCTTTTCAACCTGACTCGTGGCGTCAGCCGTTTTTGGTCCAGGCCGAGCACCAGCCTTTGCCAGCGATTGCCGGGTCGCTGCGTACCTGGGGTATTTGGCCCTGTCGACCTTGGAGGTGTCGGCCTCGTACCCGAGGGCGCCGGCTCCGGCAAGGGGCGGCGAAACGCTCAGGCCACCGGATCGGCACCCAGCGCAAAGACGAAGCTGGTCACTTTGGGCAGCGCCGGTTGAACCGGCCGCTTCTCAGCGATGCCTTTTTTCAGCGAGTACGCTTTGGCCACCACCGGCGACGGCACCGGTCGCATCCGGCAGGCCAGCGATTCCAGCGTGACGCTCTGGAGGTAGTGGTGCACGCAGTCGTCGAATGCTTGCCACAGCGTGTCGCCCATGCGCTCCGGTGGGCCATCTGCACAGGCGTTTGCTGGCGACAACGGCGGCTCCATGATGGCGAACACATCGGCCACGGTCACTTCGGTGGCCGGCCGGGCCAGCGTGTAGCCGCCCCCAGGGCCTCGCGCAGACTTCACCAGCCCGTGCCGGCGCAGCACACAGAACACCTGCTCCAGGTAGGCAAAGCTCACCTTGTGCCGGTCGGCAATGCTTTTGATGGTGATGTTGGCGGGGTCGCTGTACGCGGCCAGGTCCACCATCGCCGCCACGGCCATTCGGACTTTTATGGAAATACGCATAGACAAAATATACAGCGTTTGTCTTTTGTCCAAGACAAATATATTTTGTCCGCGCAAAAACACCCACCATTCGGGCGGTTCACACCAGAATTCAGCTCAATTCACTTCTGAATTGATAGCTGAATCGCCAGATTTAGAAGGGCTTAGCGCCGATTTGACTTGAAAAATGGCCCGTCAGGCCATGTCGAGCCTACACTTTGGGCACAGTGTCCACAAAGCTTTGCCGCTGGCTCAGCTTGTCCACCAGCTTGGCCAGGTTGGGGTGGCTGCCACGCCAGGCGATCTGCGGGAAGCGGAATTCCAGCCACAGCAGCGCGCAGCCGACCGCGATGTCCGACAGGCTCAAGTGGATGCCGCTGCAAAACGGCTTGTCGCCCAGGCCTTGGCTCATGGCTTTCAGGCTGGCGTCGATCTTGCCCATCTGGCGGGCGATCCACGCGGCGCTGCGCTCGCCGTCGCTGCGGCCGGGCCAGGTGGCTTCGAGCCGGGCGAGGATGGCGGCGTCCACCAGGCCGTCGGCCAGCGCTTCCCAGGTTTTCACTTCGGCGCGCTCGCGGCCACTGGGGGGAATGAGCTTGCCGACCGGCGACAGCGTGTCGAGGTACTCAACGATCACGCGCGAGTCAAACACCGCTTCGCCGCCTTCCATCACCAGGCAGGGCACCTTGCCCAGCGGGTTGGCGCTGCCAATGCTGGTACCGGCCGCCCAGACGTCTTCGGTGACGAACTGGTAGTCGAGCTTTTTCTCGGCCATCACGACGCGCACTTTGCGCACGTAAGGGCTGGCCAGTGATCCGATCAATTTCATGGTGCGGTTGCCTGCGGTATGGGTTCGGGCCGATTCTAGCCAGCCCGCTCAGTGCGGGGCTGACGCGCCCTGCCACCTACAATTCGAGGATGACTTTCTCTACTTTGTCCGCCCTTTCGCCGCTGGACGGCCGCTACGCCGCCAAACTCAGCGCCCTGCGCCCCTTGCTGAGCGAACAGGGCTTCATGCACCGCCGGGTGCAGGTGGAAGTGGCTTGGTTCATCGCGCTCAGCGACGCTGGCTTTGCCGAATTCAAGCCCCTCACACCGGGAGCGCGCACTTACTTACTGGGTCTGGTGAAGAACTTTTGCGAGGCCGACGCCCGCGCCATCAAGGACTTCGAGAAGGTCACCAACCACGACGTGAAAGCGGTGGAGTACTGGATCAAGTCCAAGTTCGAGGCCCGGCCCGAGCTGGAAACGTCGGCCGAATTTGTGCACTTTGCCTGCACCAGCGAAGACATCAACAACACCAGCCACGCGCTGCAGCTCAAGGCCGCCGTCGGCCAGGTGGTGCTGCCCGCGCTGGACGGCGTGGTCGCCAAGCTGCGCGAGATGGCCCACGCCTATGCCGAGGTGCCCATGCTCAGCCGCACCCACGGCCAGACCGCCAGCCCCACCACCGTGGGCAAGGAGTTTGCCAACGTGGTGGTGCGCCTGGCCACCGCCCGCGAGCGCATTGCCAGCGTGCCAATGCTGGCCAAGATGAACGGCGCGGTGGGCAACTACAACGCCCACCTCAGCGCCTGGCCCGACTTTGACTGGGAGGCTTTCAGCAAGAAGGTCATTGAAACCCCCGAGCCGCTCGGCCTGGGCCTGACGTTCCAGCCCTACAGCATCCAGATCGAGCCCCACGACTACATGGCCGAGCTGTTTGATGCGATGGCCCGCACCAACACCATCCTGATCGACCTGGCGCGCGACATCTGGGGCTACGTCAGCCTGGGCTACTTCAAGCAGCGGCTCAAGGCCGGCGAGATCGGCAGCTCCACCATGCCGCACAAGGTCAACCCGATCGACTTTGAAAACGCCGAAGGCAACCTCGGCCTGGCCAACGCGCTGCTGCGCCACCTGGCCGAGAAGCTGCCGATTTCCCGCTGGCAACGCGACCTGACCGACTCCACCGTGCTGCGCAACATGGGCGTGGCCATGGGCTACAGCACGCTGGCCTACAGCGCGCTGATGACCGGCCTGAACAAGCTCGAACTCAACGCCGAAGCCCTGGCCGACGACCTCGACGCGTCGTGGGAAGTGCTGGCCGAACCGATCCAGACCGTGATGCGCCGCTACGGCGTGCAAGGCGCCTACGAAAAGCTCAAGGAAGTCACCCGCGGCAAAACCGTGCGCGCCGAAGACCTGCACGGGTTGATCCGCTCGCTGGACATTCCGGAAGCGGAAAAGACACGCCTGCTGGCGATGACGCCTTCGAGTTACGTCGGAAAAGCTGCCGAACTCGCACGGCGCGTCTGATGGCCCTCAAATCCACCATCTTCAAGGCGAGCCTGCAGATCGCCGACATCGACAACAGCTACTACGCCGACCACGCGCTGACATTGGCCCGCCACCCGAGCGAGACCGACGAGCGGATGATGGTGCGCCTCGTGGCCTTGGCGTTGAACGCGCACAAGCTGCACAGCGTCTGCAACGGCGACGGCACGCTGGCCTTTGGCGCCGGCCTGTCCAACCCGGACGACCCGGACGTCTCCCTCGTCGACTTCACCGGCCGGCACCGGCTGTGGATCGAGGTCGGCCAGCCGGAAGACAAGCCGCTGATGAAGGCCTGCAGCAAGGCCGACGAGGTGATGCTGTACTGCTTTTCGTCCGCCAGCGAAGTCTGGTGGCGTGGCATCCAGACCAAGCTGACGCGGCCCAAAAACCTGCAGGTCTGGCGCGTGCCGACCGAAGCGTCCCAGGCCCTGGCCGCGCTGGCGCAGCGCAGCATGCAGCTGCAGGCGACGGTGCAGGAAAACACGCTCACCTTGAGCGACGGCCAGCGCAGTGTGGACATTGAGCCGATAAAGTGGCTCTGAAAGCACATCCAGGCCCTTGCAGGGGCTTGACCGCGTGTTTTTCAAGCCTTATTGGCCACAAGCCTTAGTGCAGGCTTGTGGGTTAGCTACTGAATCAATAGCAAACTAACCTGGCAGCGGCATCAGTGCGCCGCAGGCCCAGCACTGCTCGAACCCGCCTTCCACCCGCTCGCCACAGCCGCAAAGCCAGTCGCGCTGGGCCACGTGCTGCAGGTCGTCCAGCACGCTTTGGGCCAGGGCCAGTTGCCCGTCGTGCCGCAGCCAGAGTTCGGGCAGGCACTGGTCAGGCGGCAATTCGCCGGCCACACCGACCAAAAATTGCCGCTGCACGGAAACGTCCGCCCCCGCTTCGCGCAAGGTGTCGGCCCACAGCGTGGCCAAGGCGAGGTTGGGGGCCTGGCACAGCCGTTTCATGTGGCACTCATTTCTCTGCCGCGCGCTCCGAATACCGGTTGAAGCGCCACGCATCCGCATGCAAGGTGATGCGGCGCCAGGTGGCGCGTTTGCTGGCGGGCGTCATCTCTGGCCAGTGCTGCACCTCGTCAAACGTGCGGCCGCAGCCTTTGCAGACGTCGTCGCCCTGGCTGGTGGAGCAAATGGCGATGCAGGGCGTGTCGGGCGTGGTGCTGTACCAGGCGAGCCAGGCGGCGTGGGCGGCGGCCGGGAAGCTCGCCTCGTCGGCCTCGTCTTCGCGGTGGTAGATCAGCAGGGCGTAGACCTCGGCCAGCGCGCGCAGCTCGGGCGCCAGCGTCACCCCGTCGGGCGAGGGCGAGCGCTGCCGCCAGTGATTGATGGCGGCCTCGACGTCGGTGATGTGGATGCCGGGCATAGGGGCGCGATGATAGCCCCCGGCGGCCCGCCCAAAATAACCGACAAACGGCTCGGGCAATGGCGGCGTGTTCCAATATGGGTTGAAGGGGAGTAGCTCCCGGGATGTTTTCCAGGCCGCCGGGCCGTCAATACGGAAGTTGCCTCGCAGCTTTCCGGTCCGGCAAATGGGGCCGCTGTGCCAACACAGCGCCACCCATCGGGCAAGACCTTCGCCAACGCACTGCGGTGCGGGCGCGAAGCGTGTCTTTCCAGGCCACCTGCCCCCGCACGCGGTGTTGATTCACAACGACAAACGCATTGAGGGAAATCTGCCATGGAACTGTTTTCAACCCCCTGGTGGTCGGCGCTGCTGGCCATTATCTTGATCGACCTGGTGCTGGCGGGCGACAACGCCATCGTCATCGCGCTGGCGGCACGCAACCTGCCACAAAATCTGCAAAAGAAGGCCATCCTCTGGGGCACGGTGGGCGCCATTGGCGTGCGCACCGTGATGACGCTGGTGGTGGTCTGGCTGCTGCAGATTCCTGGCCTGCTGCTGGCCGGGGGGGTGGGCCTGGTGTGGATTGCCTACAAGCTGCTGGCCGACCAGGGCGGCAACGAGCACGACGGGCCGGTGGCCTCCACCTTCTGGGGCGCGATGAAGACCATCATCGTGGCCGACGCGCTGATGGGCGTGGACAACGTGCTGGGTGTGGCCGGTGCCGCCCACGGCGCGTTTGACCTGGTGGTGATTGGCCTGCTGATCAGCGTGCCGATTGTGGTGTACGGCAGCACGCTGGTGCTGAAGCTGGTGGAGCGTTTCCCCATCATCATCCAGCTGGGCTCGGCGGTGCTGGCCTTCACGGCGGCCAAGATGATCGTCAGCGAACCCATCCTGAGCAGCGTGTTTGGCGTGGCCAAAGACGGCCTGAGCACCGAGCAATCGGTGGCCCGCTGGGCGGTGTACGTGGTGTCGGTGGCCGGTGTGCTGGCGGCGGGCTGGTGGGTCGGCCGTCGCAAGCAGGCGGCCACGGCGGCCTGAGCGGGGCCGGCGGGCACGGGCGCGGGGCGGCGGTGGTAAGCTGATCGCCTCCCCGTCGTTCCCTGCCCCTGCCCATGAAACTGATCCTCAAATGGCTGCTCAGCGCAGCCGCCCTGTTGGCTGTGGCCCACCTGTTCAGCGGTGTGCAGGTGGCCAGCTTCACCTCGGCGCTGCTGGCGGCGGCGGTGATTGGCCTGTTCAACGTGGTGCTGCGCCCGGTGATGGTGGTGCTGACCTTCCCGGTCACGCTGATCACGTTGGGCCTGTTCCTGTTCGTCATCAACGCGCTGCTGTTCTGGGCCGCGTCGGGCCTGCTGGCGGGCTTTCAGGTCAGCGGCTTCTGGGCCGCGCTGGTCGGCTCGCTGATCTACTCGGTGCTCGGCGTCGTCATCGAGTCAGCGCTCGAGCGCCTTTTCCCGAGCTAATTCGGTCACCTGCGCCTGCAGTTCGCGGGTGCGCTGGTCGACGATGCTGGCCTCGATGTAATCGTTCCCGCCACGTTGCGGGTTTTGCCGCTGCAGCTGCTGCGCGGCCCGCATGCGGTCCAGCGCGGCGGGGTAATCGAGTTGCGCCGCGCGCGACTCGGCGGACGACCGTGCCGCCTGCACCGGCTGGCCCAAGGCGCTTTGCACCGACGACAGCTGCGTCCACGCCTGCGCGTCCCGCGCGTACACACTGACCCAGGTTTGCAGCCGCTGTGCCACCTCGCCCAGGCCTGCGGGTGTGGGCGCGGCCAAACGTGCCTGGGACAGCAGCATCAACTCGGCGCGCCCGCGCGTCGGGTAGAAGGCGTGGCCGCTGCTGGCGCGGCTGGGGCTGGCGGCTGGGCCGGCAGCGGCCACCGCGCTGTCGGCGGGCAGTGCCTGCAAAATTTGCAGCGCCTGCGCCGGGTTGTTGGCCTGCAGCGCGATGTCGGCCAGCAGCAGCTGCAGCACGCGCTGGGCGGCGCTGTCGCCGGCCACCAGCGGGGCCAGGGTGTTGGCCTGGGCGCGGGCGCCAGGCAGGTCGCGCAGCTTGGCCGAGGCCAGTGCCGCCGCGTACAGCACGCCCACACGGCGCTGGGTGGGGCTGGGCTGGCCCATGGCACCCAGCTTGCTGGCCGGGGCGCTGCTGGCCAACGCGGGGGAAGCCGCCAGTTCGGCTTCTTTGACCCAGCTGCGCAGCACGTCCACGCCGGGGCTGGCCAGCACGCGGGCGCGGGCCGCCATCATCGGGTGCACCAGGTCGGGTGGGCCGGTGCGGCGCGTGGGCGCGGCCAGCTGCTGGCGGGCCTGCACGTCGGCAATGCGTTCGGTGGTGAGCGGGTGGCTGCGCAGGTAGGGGAAACTGCCGTTGTCGTTGATGCGGTTGGCCTGCTGCAGCTTGCCAAACATGCTGGCGAAGCCTTCGGCCTCGAAGCCGGCGGACGTCATGACGGCGTAGCCGACGCGGTCGGCCTCGCGTTCCATGTCGCGGGAGAAGTTGAGCTGGTTTTGGATCGCCACGCCCTGCCCGCCCAGAATGAGCGCGTTGGCCGCGTCGGGGCTTTTGCTGGCGGCCAGCGCACCCAGGATCATCGCGCCGATCAGCCACGGGGTTTGCTCGCTCTGGCGGGCGATCAGCCGGGCGATGTGGCGCTGGGTCACGTGGCTCATCTCGTGGCCGAGCACCGAAGCGAGTTCGTCCCGGCTGGCCACCAGGCCAATCAGCCCCAAATGTACGCCAAAGTAACCGCCAGGCAAGGCAAAGGCGTTCACGCTGCGGTCGCGGGCGAGGAAGATTTCCCAGGCAAAACGCTCGTCGATCTCGGGGTTGAGCTCGCCGCGCGCGCGGGAGGCCACCATCAGTTGCTGCCAGATGCCCTGCACGTACTCCACCAGCAGCGGGTCGTCCAGGTAGTCGGGGTCGCGGTAGATCTCGCGGGCGATGCGGTCGCCGAGCCGGCGCTCGGCACTGGTGGTCATTTCACTGCCGTCACCCAGGGCCGGAAGCTGCGACTGGGCGCCCAGCGGCGCCAGCGTGTTTGCTCCTATAAGCAGAGCAAGAACGCCAGATTTCACTAGGGCTTGGAGGCGATTTGGCTTGAAATGATGGGTCAAAACGAGTCCAGGGGTAAAAATCCGAGCACACGGGCGCTGTCGGGGTCGAGCAGCACGGTCCAGAAGGTGTTGCGCCCGGCCATGGGCACCGTCACCAAGCTGCTGGCGGGCCGGCCGGTGCGGGCCACGGCCTCGTCAATCAGCCCCTTTTGAGCAGGGAAGCGCTGCCACAGTTCCGCCGCCGGTTTGGCCTCGCGCAGCACTTCGGCGCGGGCGGTCTCGTAGGGCTGCCACAGGGCCGGCTGGGCGCTGAGGCTGCCGCCGGCCAGCGCCACCATGGTCGCGTCGTACTGCTCTTTCGGGTCTTTGAAGGGGCGCAGCGACAGCGTGGTGGGGCCGAACAGTGGCAGGCGCTGCAGCGCAGCGGGGGCCTGGGGCAAGGCGTCTTCGGCCACGTCAATGGCGTGCACCACGCGGAACAGCTTGTATTCAAACACCAGGTGCACCGGCCGCGCCACAGACACCGTCCACAGCCCGTAAACCAGTGCGGCGAGCTGCAGCAGGCCCACAATGGCCAGGTCGCGCCGCAGCTCGGTGCGGGGCTTGGCGCGGTTGAAGATGGCCAGTGTGATCAGCGGGCCCATCACCACGTCCACCGCCACCACCAGCAGGAACAGCTCGCGCCCGCCCGAAATCTCGCGGTAAGGGTAGGGGTACCAGAGGCCGAACACCAGTGCCGCCGCCCCGGCGGCCAGCACCAGGCTGATGCCGAGGTGGATGCCGGCGGCACGCAGGCGGTCTTTCCAGTTGAACATGGCCCTATGATCCCTGCAATTCGTTAACGCCGAGTAAATTGGCTTTCACACCGGATTTTTCAACACCATGAGCGCACTCACCCACTTCGACAGCCAGGGCCTGGCCCACATGGTGGACGTGGCCGGCAAGGCCGCCACCCACCGCATTGCCATTGCCCGTGGCCGCATTGTGATGTTGCCAGAAACGCTGGCCATCATCGAGGGCGGCAGCGCCAAGAAGGGCGACGTGCTGGGCATCGCCCGCATCGCCGGCATCCAGGCGGCCAAGAAAACCAGCGACTTGATCCCGCTGTGCCACCCGCTGGCACTGACCCGCGTGGCGATCGACTTCACACTGGACCACGCAGCGTCGGCGGTGCACGTCAGCGCCACGGTGGAAACCGTGGGCCCGACCGGCGTGGAAATGGAAGCCCTGACCGCCGCGTCGGTGGCGCTGCTGACGATCTACGACATGTGCAAGGCGGTGGACCGCGGCATGACGCTGGCCGAGGTGAAGCTGGCCGAGAAACACGGCGGCAAGTCGGGCAGCTTCGTCGCCTGAGCGGTTCGGTACGCCGTCAGCGCGAGGCCGGCGCCAACTGCTCCAGCAAACGCGGCAGCAACACATTGCCCCGCGCCCATTTGGCATACGCCTCCGGAAAAGCGGCGCGGTAGCGGGCCATGTGGCGCAGCGCCTCGGCGTCGTCCCCCAGCAGCGCGGCGGCCTCGATGCGTTTTTCAATCACGCGCACCTCGGGCGAGTACGAGAGCAAGGCGTCGGCCTGCTGCGCCACCTGGGCGGCGTTGGCGCGGGTCAGTGGCGTGAGGGTGAGTTCGGCAAACTGCACCGGGTCACGGAACCACCAGGTGTTGCGCACCTTGGCGAGGGTGTCGGCCTGGTAGGCCGGGTGGCGGCTGTCGGACGGCAGGTAGACTTGGCTCACGCGCCAGTAGTCCCACGCCACCCAGCCAATGAACGCTACTAAAATAAGAGCTGAAACGCCAGACTTCACTGAGGCTGACTGCTGATTTGGTTTGAAATTTGCCTCTGAAGGCCCCGCAGCGGCCTCTGGGGCCACGCCAGGCCACAAAATGCCCAGTGCGATGCCAAACGCCAGCGCGAAGGGCCCGTACCAGAGCGGGTATTCCAGCCCGCTGTGCAGCAACAGCACCGCCAGCACCCCCCACCCCAGCTGCCGCACCGGGCTGCCCGCACGCCAGGGCCGTGCCGCCAGCGCCGCCCAGCCAAACGCGCCACACACCAGCACCGCCACTGGCACGCCCAGCTCCACCGCCAGGTGCAGCGGCAGGTTGTGGGCGTTGTCCAGAATGTCGCAAAAACGCGGGCCGCTGTAGAGCGTGAGGTAGTGCGCCTGGTCCAACCCGCCCCAGCCCCAGCCCAGCCAGGGCTTGAGCGCAACCAGCTCCAGCACGTTGGACCACAGCGCCTTGCGGCTGGTGCACGACGGCGCACCGTCTGCCAGCCGCGCCAGCAAGCCCCGGCTGCCCGCCGCCTCGCCAATCAGCAAGGGCAGCGCCCAGACGGCGAACGCGTAAGCCACCAGCGCCCACAGCAGCAGCCCACGCACCGCCGGCACCCGCCAGCCCCCCCACACGGCGAACAGCAGCGCCAGCAAACCCCACTGCGCCAGCCCGGTGCGCGAGGCCGACGCGGCGTTGCCCGCCGCCAGCAACAGCGCCAGCAGCACCGTACCGGTCGCCCAACCCACCGTGGCCCATGAAACGCCGCCACCGCCTGTGCGCGGCGCGCGTGCCCCCACCGCCACACACAGCGCCACCAGCGCGATGCTGGTCAGCGTGGCGAACTGGTTGCGCTGGCGCAGGTTGCCAAACGCCTCGCCCAGAGCGGTGCCATTGACCCAGGGCGACAGCGCGCCAGTGAGCCCGGTGTACTGCAGCAGCGCCACCCCGCTGCTGATGCCGCCCGCCAGCAACCACCCCGCCAGAACCACCTTCAACAGCCAGGGCCGGTGCGCCGCCTGCCGCCCCACGGCCGCGCCCATCAGCATGGTCAGCAGCACCGCCACCGTCAGCAGGTTGTGGCCCGCACTGGACACGCTGCGCAGCAACATCACCGCCGCCAGCCCTGCCGCAGCCCCCACCCACAC
>JAFEHU010000055.1 GCA_017848435.1 Burkholderiaceae bacterium
CGCTCGGTCAGGAAGGAGGCCACTGCCGGCCAGGAGCCGGGGGGAAGGGCCACGCAGCTGGCACCCACGCCGTCGCGGGTGGGCAGCGGCAGCGGTGGCAACGGGGGCACGCTCAGCGGCGCAGGAACACCAGGTCCCACACGCCATGGCCGAGTTTCAGGCCACGGTTTTCAAACTTGGTCAGCGGCCGGTAATGGGGCTTGGGGGCGTAGCCCTCGCCTTCATGTTGGGCCACGCTGTTGGCCAGCAGCGGCTCGGCCGACAACACCTGCAGCATTTGCTGGGCATAGGGCTGCCAGTCGGTGGCGCAGTGCAGGTAGCCACCGGGCTTGAGCCGCGTGGCCAGGCGCGCGACCAGCGGCGGCTGGATCAGGCGGCGCTTGTTGTGTTTTTTCTTGTGCCAGGGGTCGGGGAAAAACAGGTGGATGCCGTCGAGCTGGTCGGGCTTCAGCATGTGGTCCATGATCTCGACCGCGTCGTGCGAGACGATGCGGATGTTGGTCAGCCCCTGTTCGCCGATGCGCTTGAGCAGCGCACCCACGCCGGGCTGGTGCACCTCGCAGCACAGGAAGTTGGTCTCCGGCATCAGCGCCGCGATGTGGGCCGTGGCCTCGCCCATGCCGAAGCCGATTTCCAGCACCGTGGGGGCGCTGCGGCCAAAGACGGCGGCCAGGTCCAGTGCTTGGCTGGCGTAGGGCATCACATACAGCGGGCCCAGGTCTTCAAACGCCTTGGCCTGGCCGGTGGTGGTGCGGCCGGCGCGGCGGACAAAACTCTTGATGGTTTTGGGGTGCGTCACACCGGGCTTGATGCCGGTGGGTGCGGTGGCCGGTGGGGTGTTGACCGGCGGCAGGGAAGGGGTGTCGTTCACGGGGTTGGATTGTAGAGACCCTGCCAGGCGGCCACCCAGCGCTGCAGCGCTTCGCCGTGGTCGGTGGCGGTCAGGGCGCGGTGGGGCCATTCGGCCGGGGGCAGGCCGAGCGCCAGCGCGGCGGCGTCCAGTGTGTGGGCCACGGCCTGCGGGGTGGTGGTGTCCAGCGGCAGCGCACCGTTCTGCTTGGAGAGCTTGTGGCCGTCGATGCCGTTGACCAGCGGTGTGTGCAAATAGCCCGGTGTGGGGAGGCCCAACGCGCGCTGCAGCAGGATCTGCCGGGGCGTGTTGTCGGCCAGATCCGCCCCGCGCACCACCTGCGTGACGCCTTGAGCCGCGTCGTCCACCACCACCGCGAGCTGGTAGGCCCAGAGGCCGTCGGCCGCACGGTGCAGCACGAAGTCGCCCACCTCGGCCGACACGTCTTGCGCCTGCGGGCCGAGCCGGCGGTCGACCCAGTGAATCGTCTGGTTTGCTATTGAAACAGGAGCTGAACCGCCAGATTCCACTAAGGCTTGTGGTCGATTTGGTTCTAAAACCGTGCTCAGGAAGCGCCAGGAGCGTGCTGGACGGCCCTGCAGGCCCCCGCGGCAGGTGCCGGGGTAGACCAGTTCGCCATGGCGCGGGCGGGGCCGGCCGGCGGCGGCGAGGGTGTCTTCGATGTCTTTGCGCGAGCAGGCGCAGCGGTAGGCGTGGCCGCTGGCGGCCAGCTGGTCCAGCGCGCGTTGGTACAGCGTCCCCCGGGCCGACTGGTAGACCGGCTCGGCGTCGGGCAGCAGGCCGCAGCTGGCGAGCTGGCGCAGGATGTGGCCGGCCGAACCGGTGACGCAGCGCGGGGTGTCAACGTCTTCAATGCGCACCAGCCAGCGCCCGCCATGGGCCCGCGCGTCCAGCCAGCTGGCCAGCGCGGCCACCAGCGAGCCGGCGTGCAGCGGGCCGGTGGGCGAGGGCGCGAAGCGGCCGGTGTAGGCAGACCCGCCCATGGGCCCTGTTCAGAGGGCTGCGAGGGCCAGTTCCAGGCCCGATACAAACGCGTTTTCCACGCGGTGGCCCAGGCACCAGTCGCCGCACACGCCCACGCCCAGCTTGGCGTTCCACAGGTGCGACTCGCCCAGCGGCTGGGTGGTCTGCGCATAGCGCCAGCGGTGCACCGCCGCATGGGCCGGTTCGGCGCGGATGCCGGTGACTTCGGAGAAGGCCTTGATCAGCTTGGCTTGCACGCGCGGTGCGTCGTCTTCCAGGTGCTCGTGCGACCACGCCGCGCTGGCCTGCACCGTCCAGCGCTCCACGCTGCCCCGGCCCGGCTTGGACGACTCGCGCGCCACCCAGGCGATGCGGTGGTGCGTGCTGCGGGCGGCGTTCCACTGTGGGCCGAGGTGGGCCAGGTTGGGTTGCGAGGCCTGCGGGAAGGCCAGCATCAGCGTCCAGCAGGGGGCCACGCCCACCTTGGCAATGGCGCCGGCCATGCGGGGCGCGATGTCGGACGCGACGAGCAGGCCGTGCGCCTGCACGCTGGGGATGGCCAGCAGCACCGCGTCAAAGCCGGCCTCCACATGCTGGCCGGGCTCGGTGGTGGTGTCTTCGGTGCGCAGTTGCCAGCGCTTGCGGTTCACCGCGTCGCGCTCAATGGCCACCACCCGGGTCTGCAAACGCACCTGGCCGGCGCTGGCCAGCGGTTGTGCCCAGTGCTTCACCAGCCCGTTCATGCCGGGCACGGCCACCCAATGGGGCTCGCGGGCGGGCAGACCGGCGGCGGCCACGCGGCCAAAGGCGTCGAGCACGCGCACGGTGGTGGCGCTCCAGGGCTTGCTCACCTTGGGGCTGGTGGCCAGCGCCTGGGCGAAGCGGTCGTCGCGCACGGTGAAGTACTGGGCGCCGTGGTCAAAGCTGCCAAACACCGTCTGGCGGCTGGCCATGCGGCCACCGAAACCGGCGCTTTTCTCGAACACGGTGACCTGGTGGCCGGCCTGCAGCAAGGTGCGGGCGCAGGCGATGCCCGCCATGCCACCGCCAATGACGGCGAAGTGGCGGGGGGAGAACGTGGCGGAGAGTGTGGGTGCTTTGGGCATGCGGTTGTCTTTGTGTCGTTGTTATGGTCGCTCAGGCGGACTCTACACGCACTCGCAGCCCGGTTGCCAGAAGCCGGCTAGAACGTGTGCTGCCGCTCCAGTAGCGCGGCGCGTGTGGCGGGTTTTTGCAGCTGTGCCAGCCACCAGCCCAGCGCGCGGCCGGGCTGCGTGCCAGGGGCTTGCCGCCAGGCGTAGCGCACCGGGGCTTTGCGGTCGGGCCGCGCCACCGCCTTGGCCACCAGCCGGCCACTGGCCACATAGGGCCGCACCAGAAACTCGGGCAGGAAACCGCCACCCAGGCCCCGCAGCTGGGCCTCGAGCTTGGCCGTCATGCTGGGCACGGTGAACACGTCCTGCCCGCCCAGCAGGCCCACCGTCACGCCGCCGCCGCGCTGCACCGAGTCGGCCACCGCCACTGCGCGGTGCTGCTGCAACACGGCGTCGGGAATCGGCTCGGCCGCGCTGGCCAGCGGGTGGTGGGGCGCCACCGCGTACACAAAGGCCACGTTGCCCAGGGGCTCGCTGAGGATGGTGCTGCCGCTGTCGGGGGCGAGCACGCCGCCGATGGCGAGGTCGGCCTGGCCCGAGCTGAGCGCTTCCAGCGTGCCCGACAGCGCCTCGCTGCGGATGCGCACGCGGGTCGGCGGGTCCAGCGCGAAGAAGGCTTCGCACAGTTCCATCACCGTGTCGCGGGCGATGATGCTGTCCACCGCCACGGTGAGCTGTGGCTCCCAGCCGGTGGCGACCCGCTTGACGCGGTTGGCCACTGCGTCCATGTCGGCCAGCAGGCGCTGGCCCTCGCGCAGCAGTTCGGCGCCGGCTTCGGTCAGGCGGGCCTGGCGGGCGCTGCGGTCGAACAGCAGCACGTCGAGCGCGTCTTCAATCTGCCGCACCCGGTAGGTCAGTGCGCTGGGCACCATGCCGGCCTGGCGGGCGGCGGCGGCAAAGCTGCCGCTGGCGGCAATCGCCTGGATCATGGTGAGCGCGTCGGGCGTCAGGGCGTCGCGGGGTGTGGGCATCGGCGGCTCAATTATTCAAATAATTTGAATGATGCCATCAAAACCGTTGCACTTCAAAAGGGGGCAAGCAGCCTAAAGTTCAGCCATCGGGAAGGCGAATCGGCCTGCCCAACCCAACAAGGAGCCACCATGCTGACACTGCGCGCATCACACGACCGGGGCTATGCCGACCACGGCTGGCTGAAGTCCTTCCACAGCTTCTCGTTCGCCGGTTACCACGACGCGGCCCACATGGGCTGGGGCAACCTGCGGGTGATCAACGAAGACCGCATCGCCCCCGGCACCGGCTTTGGCACCCACGGCCACCGCAACATGGAAATCATCAGCTACGTGCTGAGCGGCGCGCTGGCCCACAAAGACAGCCTGGGCAACGGCAGCGCCGGTGGCGCGGCGGGCGTGATCCCACCGGGCGACGTGCAGCGCATGAGCGCCGGCAACGGCGTGCGGCACAGCGAGTTCAACCACGCGCAGGACCAGCCCGCCCACTTTCTGCAGATCTGGATTGAGCCCAACGTGACCGGCATTCCCGCCAGCTACGAACAAAAGACCTTTGCCGAGGCCGACAAGCGCGGCCGCTTGCAGTTGGTGGCGGCGCCCGAAGGTGCCGACGGCGCGGTGACGATCCATGCCGATGCGCGGCTGTACGCGGGCCTGTTTGACGGCACCGAGGCCACGACGCTGACGCTGGACCCTGCCCGCAAGGCCTATGTGCACCTGGTGCGCGGCGCGCTCAACGTCAATGGCCAGCGCCTGGCGGGCGGCGACGCGGCCTTGCTGTCCCACGAAGACCGGTTGACACTGGACGGCGGCAGCGATGCCGAAGTGCTGGTGTTCGACCTGGCCCCCTGATTTTTTCAACCCCTGTCCACTGTCATTACCGAGGAGATTTCCCATGTTCACCACCCTGCAAAATCCCCTGTCCCTGGTCGGCCGCCTGCTGTTGGCCCTGCTGTTCCTGCCCGCCGGCATTGCCAAGATCGGCGGTTACGCCGGCACGGTCGGCTACATCGCCTCCAAAGGCCTGCCGCTGCCCGAGGTGGGCGCGCTGGTGGCCATCGTGGTGGAAGTGGGCGGTGGCCTGGCGCTGATCGCCGGCTTCGGCACCCGCTTCGCGGCGCTGGGCCTGGCGCTGTTCACGCTGGCGGCGAGCGTGGTGTTCCACAATTACTGGGCGCTGCCTGCCGACCAGCAAATGGTGCAGCAGCTGATGTTCTTCAAGAACATCGCGGTGGTGGGCGGCCTGTTGACGCTGGCGGCCTGGGGCGCCGGTGCCTGGAGCCTGGACGCACGCCGCGGCCGCTGAACAGTTTTGTTCGACACGTTTCCTATTCCTTCATTCCTTCATTGATTCACTCAGGAGTTCACCATGGTCAAAGTTGTTGTTGTTTTTCATTCCGGTTACGGGCACACCCTGCGCCTGGCGCAATCCGTGGCCGACGGCGCGGGCGCCACGCTGCTGGCCATTGACGCCGAAGGCAACCTGCCCGAAGGCGGCTGGGACACGCTCAATGCGGCCGACGCCATCGTCATGGGCAGCCCGACCTACATGGGCTCGGTGAGCTGGCAGTTCAAAAAGTTTGCCGACGCTTCCAGCAAAGCCTGGTTCACCCAGGCCTGGAAAGACAAGCTGTTTGCCGGTTTCACCAACAGCGCCACGATGAACGGCGACAAGCTGTCCACGCTGCACTATTTGTTCACGCTGTCGATGCAGCACAGCGGCATCTGGGTGGGCACCGGCCAGATGCCCAGCAACAAAAAAGACGCCAAGCGCAACGACATCAACTACGTTGGTTCGTTCTCGGGCGCGATGGCGCAGTCGCCGTCCGACGCGTCGCCCGCCGAGATGCCACAGGGCGACCTGGACACCGCGCGCCTGTTTGGCGAACGCGTGGCCACCATCGCCAAACAGCTGCGCGGTTGAGCCGGGCAAGGCCTTGAATATGAGCCTGCAACACATCGCCGGCCACGCCAAAGACCTCGGCGGTGGTTTCATGGTGCGGCGCCTGCTGCCCGACGCCAAGCGTCGCGCGGTCGGCCCGTTTGTGTTCTTCGACCACTTCGGGCCGGTGACGGTCGAGCCCGGCGCTGGCCACGACGTGCGGCCCCACCCGCACATTGGCCTGGCCACGGTGACCTATTTGTTTGAAGGCGCGATCCAGCACCGCGACAACCTGGGCCATAGTGACCCATCTGGCCAGACCATCGCCCCCGGCGCCATCAACTGGATGACGGCCGGCCGCGGCATCGTGCACTCCGAGCGGCGGCCCGACGAACTGCGTCAGACCACGTCGGTGAACCACGGCATCCAGCTCTGGGTGGCGCTGCCGCAGGCGCACGAGGAAACCGAACCGAGCTTTGTGCACACCCCCGCATCCGCCATTCCCGAGGTGGCGACCGGCGGCGCGCAGGTGCGGGTGCTGGTGGGCAGCGCGTTCGGCCAGACCTCGCCGGTGCAGGCGTTTGCCAACACCGTGTACCTTGATGTGCAACTCGACGCCGGCGCGGTGCTGGAACTGCCGCCACTCGCTGAAGAACTGGCGCTGTACACGGTGGATGCGGGTGTGCAGGTCAACGGCGAGGCCGTGCCCGACCACCGGCTGGTGGTGCTGCCGCCAGGCGCGGCCAGCCGCATTGAAGCCCCCACCGCCGCACGCCTGATGGTGCTGGGCGGCGACGCGCTGGACGCGCCGCGCTTCGTGTGGTGGAACTTTGTTTCCAGCCGCAAAGAGCGCATCGTGCAGGCCGCGCAGGACTGGGAAGCGCAGCGCATGGGGCAGATCGCGGGCGAGACGGAGTTCATCCCGCTGCCGAAACAGCCTTTGCCGGGTTGACGCGGCCTGATTCGGGCCGTTTTCAGGGTGCGGGAGGCCTTTTTTTGGCCTCCCGCACCAAATTTCAAGCCAAATCGGCCTTGAGCCTTAGTGAAACCTCGCGGTTAAGCTATTGAATTTGTAGCATTGCAGGCTGACAGCACGCCGTTCTGCTGTGGTCCGGCAGTCGCCGCCGGCACGCCCTGGCCCGGCCAAAGCGCCTGCCTTTCCTACAATGGCCCCATGTTTGTTCACCTCCGCATCCACACCGAGTTTTCGGTGGTCGATGGCACCAACCGCATCGACGACATCGTCAAGGTGGCCGCCGCCGACCAGCAGCCCGCGCTGGCCATCACCGACCTGAACAACCTGTTCGGCACCATCAAGTTCTACAAGGCCGCGCGCGGTGCGGGTGTCAAGCCGCTGATCGGCGCCGAGATTTTCCTTGAAGGCCTGGGCAAAGAGCCCGGCCACCTGACGCGGGTGATGCTGCTGGTGCAGGGCCAGCAGGGCTACCTCAATTTGTCTGAATTGCTGGCGCGCGGCTGGACGCAGAACCCGGTCAAGGCGCAGGGCGTCATCAAGCTGGCTTGGCTGAAAGAGCTGAACGCCGGCCTGCTGATGCTCTCTGGTGCGCAGGCCGGCCCGGTGGGCCAGGCGCTGCTGCAGGAAGACACCACCCGCGCCAGCGAACTGGCGCTGCAGTTGGCGGGCATCTTCCCGCACCGCTTCTACATCGAGCTGCAGCGCGCCGGCCGCGCCGACGACGAGCGCCATGTGGTTGCCGCCGTGCAGCTCGCCGCGCGGCTGGGCCTGCCGGTGGTGGCCACCCACCCGGTGCAGTTCACCGAGCCCGACGACTACGAGGCGCACGAGGCGCGGGTGTGTATTTCCGAAGGCGAAATCCTCGGCAACCAGCGCCGGGTGCGCAGGTTCACCCGCGACCAGTACTTCAAGTCGTCCGCCGACATGCAGGCCCTGTTCGCCGATGTGCCCTCGGCCCTGGCCAACACGGTGGAAATTGCCAAGCGCTGCAACCTGACGCTGGTGCTTGGCAAAGCCATGCTGCCGGAGTTCCCGACGCCCGAAGTCAATGGCGAGAAGATGACGCCGGAGGCCTACTTCCGCTACGCCTCCCAGCAGGGGCTGGACGAGCGGCTGCAACACCTCTACCCCGACGCGGCGCGGCGCGACACAGAACGCCCCCGCTACCAGGAGCGGCTGGCGTTCGAGATCAACACCATCTTGAAGATGGGTTTCCCCGGCTACTTCCTGATCGTGGGCGACTTCATCAACTGGGCCAAGGCCAACGGCTGCCCGGTCGGGCCAGGCCGCGGCTCCGGTGCCGGCTCGCTGGTGGCCTATGCGCTGAAGATCACCGACCTCGACCCGTTGCAGTACAACCTGCTGTTCGAGCGTTTCCTGAACCCCGACCGCGTGTCGATGCCCGACTTCGACATCGACTTCTGCCAGGGCAACCGCGACCGCGTGATCGACTATGTCAAGCAGAAGTACGGCAAGGAGGCGGTGAGCCAGATCGTCACCTTCGGCACCATGGCCGCCCGCGCCGCCATCCGCGACGTGGGCCGGGTGCTGGACATGAGCTACACCTTTTGCGACGGCATCAGCAAGCTCATTCCCAACAAGCCGGGCCAGCACATCACCATCGACGGTGCGATCAAGGCTGAGCCCATCCTGGCCGAGCGCCTGGACAAGGAAGAAGACGTCAAGACGCTGCTGGCGCTGGCGCAAAAGCTCGAAGGCCTGACGCGCAACGTCGGTATGCACGCCGGTGGCGTGTTGATCGCCCCGAGCCGGCTGACCGACTTCTGCCCGCTCTACCAGCAGCCCGGCAGCGACTCGGCGGTGAGCCAGTTCGACAAAGACGACGTGGAAGCCATCGGCCTGGTCAAGTTCGACTTTTTGGGCCTGGCCACGCTCACCATTCTGGAGATCGCCAAAGACTTCATCCGCGCCCGCCACAAGGGGCAGGAACACTTCGCGTTCGAGAACCTGCCGCTGACCGACCCGCACACCTACAAGCTGTTTGCCGACGGCAAGACCGAGGCCGTGTTCCAGTTTGAAAGCCGCGGCATGCAGGGCATGCTGCGCGACGCCAAGCCCACCCGGCTGGAAGACCTGATCGCGATGAACGCGCTCTACCGGCCGGGGCCGATGGACCTGATCCCGACCTACATCGCCCGCAAACACGGCCGCGAACCGGTGGAGTACCCCGACCCGCGCGTCGAGCCCATCCTGAGTGAGACCTACGGCATCATGGTCTACCAGGAACAGGTGATGCAGATGGCACAGATCCTGGGCGGCTACTCGCTCGGCGGCGCCGACCTGCTGCGCCGCGCCATGGGCAAAAAGAAGAAAGAGGAGATGGACGCGCAGCGCGCCGTCTTCCGCGCCGGTGCCGAGAAAAACGGCCTGAGCGAGGCCAAGGCCGACGAGGTCTTCGACCTGATGGAGAAGTTCGCCGGCTACGGCTTCAACAAGTCGCACTCCGCCGCCTACGCCTTGCTGGCCTACCACACCGGCTGGCTCAAGGTGCACTACACCGCCGAGTTCTTCTGCGCCAACATGACGGTGGAAATGGACGACACCGACAAGCTCAAGGTGCTGTTTGAAGACGCCATCAAAATGGGCATGGCCTTCGAGCCCCCCGATGTGAACCGCGGTGTGCACCGCTTCGAGCCGGTCACCGACAAGGTGATCCGCTATGGCCTGGGCGCCGTCAAGGGCACCGGCCAGCAGGCGGTGGAGGCGATCGTGAAGGCGCGGGAGGCTGACGGCCCGTTCACCAGCCTGTACGACTTCTGCGTGCGGGTGGACCGCGGCCGCATCAACAAGCGCACCGTGGAAGCACTCATCAAGGCCGGTGCCTTTGACGGCCTGCAGCTCAACCGTGCCGCACTGCTCGCGTCGGTGGACCGGGCCTTTGACTTCGCCGCTGCCACCGAGGCCAACGCCAACCAGGGCGGCTTGTTCGACAGTGGCGACTCGCACGGCAGCAGCAGCCAGGAGCCGCCCTTGGTGGAGGCCACGCCCTGGGGCGTGAAAGAGCGGCTGACGTTCGAGAAAACAGCGGTCGGCTTCTACCTCTCCGGCCATTTGTTTGACGAGGTGGTGCACGAGGTGCGCCAGTTCGCCAAGCGGGCGATTGACGCGCTGGGTGACAGCCGCGAGCCGCAGCTGGTGGCCGGTATCGTCAGCGACTTCCGCGTCATCAACGGCCAGCGCGGCAAGCTGGCGCTGTTCAAGCTGGACGACAAATCCGGCGTCATCGAAGCCACGGCCGACGAAGCGCTGTTCACCGCCCACCGCAACCTGCTGAAAGACGACGAGCTGGTGGTGGTGATGGGCAAACTGCAACCCGACCGCTTTTCGGGGGGCTTCCGCCTCACGGTGAACCAGGTCTGGGATTTGCCCGCCGCCCGCTGCCGCTTTGGCAAGTTCCTGCGTGTGGCGGTGAACGGCAAGGCGCCAGACATCCAGCGGCTGGTGCGCGATTTTCCGGTCCGGCGCGAGCCCTCAGACCAGGGTGAACTGGTGCGCGGCCTGGCGGTGCGCCTCAGCGTGTCGCGCGCCGAGGCGAGCGCCGAAATCCAGCTCGGCGACGACGCCCGCTTTTTCCCGAGCGATGCGGCCCTGGCCAGTTGGACGGCGCAGGCCGCCAGTGGCCGTGCGGAAATCGTTTACGAATAAACACCCCGCAGCAGAAACAAAAACGCCGACACGAGGTCGGCGTTTTCTTTTGGGGCAGGGGAATCAGCGGGTGAAGCGGATCACCAAACCTGGCGGCGATGTGATCGCCACCGGCACCTGGCCATCGCGGTCTTTGGGCATCTTGCCGGTCTTGTCAATGGCGCGCAGCACTGCCGCGTCCCAGGCCGGCACACCGCTGGAACGCACCAGGCGGCTGGAGGTCACGGTGCCGTCGGCGGAGGTGATCACCTGCACCTCGGCCACCGGGTCACCACCGTCGGCGGAGTACACGATGTTCGGGCGCACCGCCGCGTTCACCAGCGCACCGTAACCAGACGATGGCCCGGACGACTGGGCCGCTGTGCCCACCGCCGTTGGCCCGCCGCTGGCGTTGGCAATGCCGGAGATGCGTGCGAGCGCGTTGGCCCGCTCGGCGGCCCGCGCCGCCGCCGCAATGGCTTCCTGGCGGGCGCGTTCCTTGGCTTCGGCTTCCACGCGCTGGCGTTCTTTCTCAAGCGCTTCCAGGCGTTTCTTCTCTTCGCGCTCTAGCCGCTCCTGCTCTTTCTTTTCCTGCTCGATGCGCTTCTTCTCGGCCAGTTCGGCTTTTTTCAGCTCTTCCTGTTCCCTCTTTTCCTGCTCGCGCTCGAGTTTTTCCAGCCGCTTCTTCTCTTTTTCAATCGCGATCTGCGGGTCCGGGGCCACGGGTTCGGGCTTGCGCGCTTCCGGCACCTTAACCGGGGGCGTGGGCTTCACCGGTTCTGGTGGCTTGGGTGGTGGTGGGG
>JAFEHU010000008.1 GCA_017848435.1 Burkholderiaceae bacterium
GCATCGTGCTGGCAGGCCGTGGGCTCGGGGCGCTGTCGGTGGGCGTGGGCACGGTGGTGGCGGTGAGTGTGGTGGGGGCCGGGGTGGTGTTGTCGGTGGCGGGCGAAGCGATGGCCTTCATTCCCAATGCACTGGGCCGCGCGCTGCTGCACAACGAACGCGTGACGCACTGAGGGGGCGCCATGACAACACGCACCTTTCTGACACGGCTGTGCGCGGGTGGCCTGCTCGCCGCCAGCCTGCTGCTGGCGCCGCTGGCCCACGCCGGTCGCTCCTGCGAGACAAAACCCCCGGGCGTGCAGAGCCTCACGCGGGGCCTGGCGCTGGCCGAGCGCACCCAGGCGGCGCTGGACGCCAGCGGTGCCAGCGTGGTGGTGCTCGCCCGTGCCGGGCAAGACCTGGGCAAATACCAGCTGCGTTACTCGCACCTTGGTTTTGCCTACAAGCAGCCCGACGGCGCGGGCGGCCATGTGTGGCGCGTGCTGCACAAGCTCAACGACTGCGGCAGCGCGGTGGCGGCGGTGTACCGCCAAGGGTTGGGCGACTTTTTCCTGGACGACCTCTGGCGTTTTGAGGCCGCCTGGGCGGTGCCGACGCCCGATGTGCAGAGCAGGCTGCTGGCGATGCTGCAAGACACGGCCCGCGCCACGGCGTTGCACCAGCGGCCCTACAGCCTGGTGAGCTACGCGTGGGGGCAGACCTACCAGCAGTCCAACCAGTGGGCGATTGAAACGCTGGCCATGGCGGTGGAGCCGGGCATCAATACCCGCCAGAAAGCGCAGGCCTGGCTGCAGTTCAAGGGCTACGAGCCAACCGCCCTGAAGCTGGGCCCGCTGACCCGGTTGGGCGGCCGGGTCAGCGCGGCGAACGTGGCCTTTGACGACCACCCGAACGAGAAGCGGTTTTCAGACCGCATCGAGACCGTCACGGTGGACTCGGTCTTCGCCTGGCTGGTGCGGGCCCAGCTGGCCACAGCGCCCGAGGTGTTGCGGTGAGTTGGGCCGGGCGCGTGACATCAAACGGGCAGGGCGGTGCCGAGGTCGGGCAAGGCGCCCGTGGCACTGGCAAACAGGCTGCTGGCGGTGCTGCTGATCGGGGTCAGCAGGCCGCCCAGCGTGTCACCCAGCGGGACCGATGGCAAGGCGCCCACCACCGTGTCCAGCAGGTCGCCCAGTGGCACGGCCGACAGCAGGCCGCCAGCCAGCTCGCCCAGGCCCAGCAGCTCGCCGCTGCCAATGTCGGCCAGCAGGTCGGTACCGGGTGCACCGAGTTGGGCGCCCAGCGCGAACACCTGGTTTTCCAGGCTGGTCAGTGTGGCGTTGATGGGCGCCAGCGTGGATTCTGCGGTGGCCAGCAAGTCGCCCACGGGCCCGCTCAGGCCCAGGGTGTCCAGGTCGGTGTAGAGCACGTCGGTGAGGTAGTCGGACTGCAGGCCCAGCGGTGTCAGCAGGTGCGCGGTGGTGTCTGCGCCAAACAGCGCGTCGATGTCGGCGCCCACGGCGCTTTTGACGGTGGTGGCCGTGCCGCCCACGAGGGTGTCGACCGGGTCCAGGCCGTTCGGGTGGTCGGCCGCGAAGCCGGTGCCCACCAACGGGGCCAGGCCGATGTTCAGGCCACCCAGCAGGTCGGCGGCCAGGCCGTCAACCGGGTCGTTCAGGGTGATCAGGCCAGAGCCGTGCAGTGGCCCGGCGTCCAGCCCGTCGGTCAGGGTGTCGACGAACACGAGGGTCGGGTCGAGCAGGTTGGAGCGCTGGACCGCCGCCGCGGTGGCGGTGATCTGGATGTCGGCGCTGGCGAGGGTGTGGACGTCGGCCATGTGGTTTCCTTTCAATTGGGAAGTGCAGATGTGCGCCGCTGCCCAGCAAGTAGTACGCCAAATTAAGGGTTAACCCTAGTATTTATGCCTTTCGTATGCATTTGGCTGGGTTTTCGTGACTTTTTTCGCGGTTTGCGGCCGGCTGCTTGGCACTGCTGTGCGCCGGTGGCGTGCAGGTTGGGCGTGCTGCGGCCACAGCTTGGTGCGTGGCGTGCCAAGCGGCGGTGCGAAGTGCGCCTGGCCGCACGTAAAAACGCCGGGGGTGCTGCGGTGAAGAATCACCACAGCGCCACCGGCGAACGGCGCAGTCAATGCGTCCGACGAGGAGAAACGCTCAGAAAAACATCACAGGTTGTTCAGCAGGCCGCCCAGGGGGGAGTTGTGGCCCAGGTCGGTCACGCTGGAAATGGCAGGAATGTCCTGGGTCACGGTGGTCACGGTGTCTTGCAGTCCGGTCACGGTGGAGAGCAGGCCACCGGCGTTGGCGGTGAGGCCGGCATCGGGCACGCCAGCGGCACTGGTCACAGGCGTCAGCAAGCCGGTCACCTGACCGAGCAGGCCGCCGGTGGGGTCGGCACCGTTCAGAGTGCCCAGCAGGCCGTCTGCCGAGACCGGCAGGTTGCTGGTGCCGAGGTCGAGCGCACCGGTGCTGGCCGAACCGTTCAGGGTGTTGAGCAGGCTGCTCAGCAAATCGGTGCCGGTACCGAGGTTGGCGCCAGTGTCGGCCAGGCTCAGGATGGGCAGGTCGCCCAGCAGGCCTTCCACAGGACCGGTGACCTGGCCGAGCAAGCCGCTGCCCATGTCGCCGAGGTCGCCGCCGCCGGCAACGGTGGTGCCGCTGCCCAGCAGGCCGCCGGTCAAGCCACCGGTGAGGTCGTTCAGGATGTCGGTCACGGGGGCCAGCGGGCTGTCGTTGCCCAGCACCGGGTCGAGCAAGCCGCCCAGGCCGCCGGTGGTCAGGCTGCCGCCGACTTCCGAGCCATTCAGGTTGCCGGTCAGACCGCCGAGCAAATCGGTGACGGGGGCCAGCACATCGCCGACCACGCCGCCGAGGTTCAGGCCACCAGCGCCGGTCAGGTCGCCCAGCAAATCATTCAGCGGGGCGCCGAGGGTGTTGGTGGTGCCGAGCAGGTCACCCACCAGGCCGCTCACCAGGCCGGTGACGGGGGCCAGTGCGGCTTCGCCGGCAGACAGGCCGTTGGCCAGCGAGCCCAGGCCGGCCGTGTTGGCCAGACCGCTGACGGCGTCGGTGACAAAGTCCACCTGGGTGGTGATCGGGTTCACCAGCGAGCCGGTGGTGCCGCTGCCGAGCAGCGAGTCAATGACCGGGCTGATGGCGCCGGTCAGCGGGGTGGTGACGCTGCCAACCGCGTTGTCAATCGGGTCGAAGTTGTTCGGGTTGTTGGGCGTGAAGCTCTCGCCAACAACAGGGGCGAGGGCGCTGTTCAGGCCGTCGGTCGCGGTGGCCACAATGCCGTCCAGCGGCGCGGCCATCGTGTTCAGGCCAGAGCCTTGCAAAATGCCACCGCCAAGGGCATTGGTGGCGTTGTTGACCGTGGCGGCGGCAGGTGCCAGCAGGCCCTGGGTGGCCACGGGGGCGGGGGTGACCGGCTCGGTGGGCGTTGTGGGGTTGGTCGGGCCATTGGGGTTGGGTGGCACCAATGTGGCCAGGCCAGGGCCGTCCGAACCGCCACCGGCCAGGCCCGCCAGGCCCGCCAGGCCGAGTGCGCCGAGCGCAAAGTTGTCGAGCATCGAGCCGCCGGCAGCGCCTTTTTTGCGCACCGCCACAGAAGCGTCACCGGCTTCTTCGGGCATCGCGACGAACAGGTCGCCAGCGGCCATGTCCACCTGCACCTGCTCGGCGCCGGAAGCCAGTTGCTTGACGCCGATGGTGGCGTCGCTGCCGCCGGACAACACGCCGTTCAGTGGCGTCTTGCCGGCCGGGCCGGGGAAGGTCACGTTGGCGCTGCCGCCTTGCGGCACGACCACGCGGTCACCGACCATCAGCGCGGTGTCGCCATTCACTGGCACACGCACGTCGCCGCGGATGATCTGGGTGCCGGGCGTGGCGCCCGACAGCGAACCAAGGCCCACCGGAGCGGACGGTGCCACGGCGGCAGGGGCGTTGTACACCGGCACATTGGCGGCGGCCGATGTGTTGGCCTGGGCCAGGACGGGCGACTCGCTGCCCATAACGGCGACGACGGGGGGCGAGGAGAGTTCGGCGATGCTCATGGTAGGGTCCTTGAAAAAAGTGACAGGAATGAATGGCTGTTACTTATGGATATCGAACCCTTGGCGCCAAACCTGAAGCGTTTGCATACTTCGGTATGCATGGTTTCTGTGACTTTTTTCAGCAGATTGACCGCTTGTTGCCATGCATGAGTGGCCTGCTGGCCCCCGCCAGCCATGGGGAGCGGCCCGAACCTGCTTGCAGGCACCCTCACAGGCCAGGAACTGACAGAATTGAATCAAATAGGTCTCAAGCCTCAGTGAAACCTGTCAGGGAAGCTATTAAAACCATAGCGCTAATGCGTTTGTTACCGGGAGTGATGTGATGAGCAAAGCCCTGCGACTGTCCGAGAAATGGTTTCACCGCGGCCTGTGGGTCGTGGCCCTGGTGTTCGCCAGTTTCCTGATTGGCCTGGGCGGCACGCTGGTGGGCGACCTGCCGCAGGTGGAGGGCCGCTACAGCCTGGACGACTTCATCGACCGCCCGCAGGCCAACGCCGCGCGCGCCGAGATCAAGGCCGCGCAGCGCACCGAGCAGGCCGCCCAGGACGCGCTGGACCAGGCCAGCCTCAAGCACAAGGCGGCGCAGGCCGACGCGGCCGCCGCACGCGAGACCTTCAGCAACTGGCTGGCCACCCGCCGCGCCACCGAACGGCCCGAACAGGACGGCGAGCTGGTGGCCCGCACTGCCGCGCTCGACAAACTCAAGGCCACCGAACGCCAGGCGCTGGCGCAGGTGGAAGACCAGCAGCAGGTGGCGCTGGACGCGCAGCAGGCCGCCAGCAAGGCACACACCCGGCTGGGCGAGCTGGAGCAGGCCGGCCAGGCCGGGCTGAACGCCGCCCTGCGCGGCCAGGAGCTGCGGGTGTTTGGCTACCGGCTGGCGCTCACGCTGCCATTGCTGGGCGTGGCGGGCTGGCTGTTTGTGAAGCAACGCAAAAGCACCTGGTGGCCCTTCGTCTGGGGCTTCATCTTCTTTGCGCTGTTCGCTTTCTTTGTGGAGCTGGTGCCGTACTTGCCCAGTTATGGCGGCTACGTGCGCTATGTGGTGGGCATTGTGGTCACCGCGCTGGTGGGCCGGCAGGCCATCGTCGCGCTGAACCGCTACCTGGAACGGCAGAAGCTGGCCGAGCAGAAGCCCGACGCCCAGCGCCGCGAGGAACTCAGCTACGACGTGGCGCTGGCCCGGCTGGCCAAAAACGTGTGCCCTGGCTGCGAGCGGGCGGTGGACCTGAAAGACAAGGCGCAGGACTTTTGCCCGCACTGCGGCATTGGCCTGTTTGACCATTGCGGCCAATGCCAGACCCGCAAGAACGCGTTTTCACGCTTCTGCCAGGCGTGTGGCACGCCAGCACGGCCAGCGGCTTGAGGGCCTCTGGCCGTACCGGGCGTCACACACGCACGGTTCTTGCGTGGTAGTGTCCGCAGTCATTTCACAAGCCCTAACGACAGAACATTTCATGCGTTCCCTTAATTTCATCGGTGGCGAAAAAGGCGGCGTTGGCAAGTCGGTCACCGCCCGGCTGCTGGCCCAGTACTTCATTGACCACAACCGACCCTTCGTCGGTTTTGACACCGACCGTTCCCACGCCTCCTTCAGTCGTTTTTACGCCGACTACGCCTCGCCGGTGGTGATCGACAGCTACGAGAGCCTGGACGCGGTGGCCACCGTGTTCGAGGACGAAGCCGGCGAGACCGCGCCGCGCAGCGTGGTGGTGGACCTCGCTGCGCAGACCGCCGCCCCGCTGGCCCGCTGGGTCAACGACTCCGACCTGCTGGGGTTGTTGGCCGAGATGGGTGTGGCGGTGAACTTCTGGCACCTGGCCGACGCGGGGAAAGAGTCTGTGGATTTGCTCGACCGGTTGGTAGACACCTACGGCGACGGCCCCAACTACATCGTGGTCAAGAACCTGGGCCGGGGCAGCGACTTCTCGCTGCTGGACGCCTCGCCGGCGATGCACAAGGCGCAGGCGTTGGGCGCGCAGGTGGTGTCGCTGGCACAGCTCCACGAGGCCAGCATGCGCAAGATCGACCGGCAAAACGCCAGTTTCTGGTCGGCGGTGAACGGCCGCACCGGCCCGGATGCGTTGGGGCTGTTGGAGCGCCAGCGCCTGAAAACCTGGCTCCGGGGCACCTACGCCACGCTGGACGGCTTGCCGCTGTGAGCGCTAAACGCCCCGTGCCCGGTCGGCGTGAAACTGCTTGACGAAGGCGGCGAACTGCCCGGCATCGAGCGCGGCGCGCACCTCGCGCATCAGGTTCAGGAAGTAGTGCAGGTTGTGGATGCTGGCCAGCATGGGGCCGAGCATTTCGCCGCAGCGGTCCAGGTGGTGCAGGTAGGCGCGGCTGAAGCCGCCCTGGCCTGACGGCGGCGCCTTGTCGTCGTTGGCGTAAGCGGCGCCAAAACCCTTGCAGGTGTAGCAGGTGCAGGTCTCGTCCAGCGGCCGCTCGTCGGTCTTGTGGCGGGCGTTGCGGATTTTCAGGTCGCCAAAGCGGGTGAACAGGTGGCCGTTGCGGGCGTTGCGGGTGGGCATGACGCAGTCGAACATGTCGATGCCGTTGCTCACACCTTCGATCAGGTCTTCCGGCGTGCCCACGCCCATCAGGTAGTGCGGCTTGTGGGCGGGCAGCTTGGGGCCGATGTGCTGCAGCACCCGCAGCATGTCTTCCTTGGGCTCGCCCACGCTCAGGCCACCAATGGCCACGCCTGGCAGATCGAGCGCCTCCAGCCCGGCCAGCGATTCGTCGCGCAGGCCTTCGAACATGCCGCCCTGCACGATGCCGAACAGCGCGTTGGGGTTCTCCAGTCGCGCCACCTCGTCTTCGCAGCGCTTGGCCCAGCGCAGGCTGAGCTCCATGGACACCCGGGCCTCGGCCTCGGTGGTGATGTGGCCCTTGGTGTCGTAGGGGGTGCACTCGTCGAACTGCATCACGATGTCGCTGTTCAGCACGGTCTGGATCTGCATGCTGACCTCGGGCGTGAGGAAGAGCTTGTCGCCATTCACCGGCGAGGCGAACTTCACGCCTTCTTCCGAGATCTTGCGCATATCGCCCAGGCTCCAGACCTGGAAGCCGCCCGAGTCGGTGAGGATGGGTTTGTGCCAGTTCTCAAAGCGGTGCAGTCCGCCGAACTGCTTCAGCACCTCCATGCCGGGCCGCAGCCACAAATGGAAGGTGTTGCCCAGGATGATTTGCGCGCCCATCTCGTCCAGCGAGCGCGGCATCACGCCCTTGACGGTGCCGTAGGTGCCCACCGGCATGAAGATCGGCGTTTCCACCACGCCGTGGTTCAGCGTCAGGCGGCCACGGCGGGCGTGGGTGGTGGTGTCGGTGGCGAGGAGTTGGAACTGCAGCATGGGGGAAACGGTTAGGGCTTACGGGCGACCACGATGTAGCCGCCAATCCGCTGGCCGCTCTCAACGCGGATGGTGGTGTCTTCCTGTGTGACGTCGGTGAGGCCGGCGGCCGTGCACAGCGCGCGCACATGGCTGGCCTTGTGGGCATAGCGCGTGCTTGGGCGCAGCACCAGATCGGCTTCTTCCGGCTGTGCCGCTTCGCAGGAAAAAATGAAGTGGCCACCGGGTTTGAGGGCGCGTGCGGTCGCGGGCACCACCTCGGTCAGGTCGCCCGAATAGATGAACACGTCGCAGGCGGCGACCACGTCGTAGCAATCGGCCGGCATGCCGCGCAGGGCGGTCAGCAGGTCGGTGGTCAGGAAGTCGTCGTATATCTGCAGCTGTGCCGCCTGCGCCAGCATGCCGGGCGAGAGGTCCACCCCGATCAGCAGGCCATGGATGCCGCCGAGGTACTTGCCCAGCAAACCCGTGCCGCAGCCGAGGTCGAGCAGGTCGAGCACGCCGTCCGGGTAGCGCTCGCCAACCAGCGCCGCCACACGGGCCGGGACCTGGTACTGCAGGCCTTCGACCAAGTGCATGTCAAACACCGGGGCGTAGCCGTCGAACAGGGCCTGCGTCATGGCGGCGGGCTGGGTCGGTGGCACCTCGCCACGGGCGACGCTGTGCCAGAACCGGTAGGTCGCGTTGGCCGGGTCGTGGGCGAGCAGGGTTGCTGTGTCTTGCACCGCCAGGGTGGTGTCGCCAGCCGCCAGTGCCGCCTTGGCGCGGCCGAGGCGCACGTCCACGTCGCTTGCATCTTGTTCCAGCAACTGGGTGCTCACCAGCACCGCGTGGGCGTGGTGGCCGAGCTGGGCGAGGTCGCGCGCCAGGTGGCGCTTGAGGGGGGCGTTGTCCGGGTCCAGCTGCAGCGCTTTTTCCAGCCAGGCCAGGGCCAGTTGCGGGTTCAGGGCCTGGTGGGCGATGTCGACCATGCCTGTCAGCACCGGCAGGCTGTTGGGTGCGAGCGCCACCGCTTGCTGGGCCGCGTCCAGCGCTTCTGGCGTCCGGCCCATGCGTGCGAGCAGCAAGGCCAGCTCGGTGGCGGGCACAGCCCAGGCCGGGCTCAGGCTGGCGGCCCGGCGCATGTGGTGCAGCGCGTCGTCGGGGCGGCCAGCGGCCTCGGCCATGTGCGCGCCAATCAGGTGGACGCGCGGGTCGTTGGGCGCCACGCGGGCCACCGCGTCCAGTTGCGCGGCTGCCGCAGACAGGTCACCGCCAACGAGCCGTTGCTCGATGCCGTGCAGCTGCTGCAGGATGGGGTCGGTGGTGGTCATGGCAGGGCCTGTTGTGGGGGTGGGCGTGCGGTGGTGCTGGCCGCCAGCAGCATGGCGTCACCATAGCTGAAGAAGCGGTACTGGCTGGCCACCGCATGGCGGTACAGCGCCATGACCTGCTCGTAACCCGCAAAGGCGCTGACCAGCATCATCAGCGTGGACTTGGGCAAATGGAAGTTGGTGATGAGCAGGTCCACCACCTGGAAGGCGAAGCCGGGGGTGATGAAGATGGCGGTGTCGCCGGTGGTCTGGCCGCTGCGCGCCCACGATTCCAGCGTGCGCACGGTGGTGGTGCCCACGGCCACCACCCGGCCGCCGCGGGCGCGGCAGTCGGCCATCGCCTGCACGGTGCTGTCGGGCACGTTGAACCACTCGCTGTGCATGTGGTGTTCGGCCAGGTTCTCGGTTTTCACCGGCTGGAAGGTGCCGGCGCCGACGTGCAGCGTGACGCTGGCGCGCAACACGCCACGCGCGTCGAGCTGGGCCAGCAGGGCTTCGTCAAAGTGCAGCGCGGCGGTGGGGGCGGCCACCGCGCCGGGGTGTTTGGCAAACACGGTCTGGTAGCGGCGCTCGTCGTCGGCCGAGTCGGTGTGGGTGATGTAGGGCGGCAGCGGCACGTGGCCGTGCCGCGCCATCAGGGTGTACGGGTCGTCGCCCGCCGCATTGGCCAGCACGAACTGGAACAGGCGCCCCTCGGTGTCGGGCCAGCGGCCGACCAGGATGGCCATGAAACCGCCGTCCATCTGCAGCGTGGTGCCGGGCAGCGGTTTTTTGCTGACTTTCATGTGCGCCACCACCTGGTTGCCCGGCAGCACCCGCTCGACCAGCAGCTCGACCTTGCCACCGGTGGGCTTCTCGCCAAACAGCCGGGCCTTGATGACCTGCGTGTCGTTGAAGACCAGCAGGTCGCCGGCGTTCAGCAGGGGTGGCAGGTCGCGGAAGATGCGGTCCACCGGTGCCTGGCCGGTGCCGTCCAGCAGGCGGGAAGCGGTGCGTTCGGCGGCAGGGTGTTGGGCCACCAGCTCGGGTGGCAGGGCGAAGTCGAAATCGCTGACGGTGAAGGTGCGCATGGGCTTGAGGGTCGGACGAACCCGTGCCAAGTGGAATGAAGGGGTGTCCCAGGGCATGGCCTTGGGACAAGACAGGCAGAATTGTCCCATGCCCCGCGCCAAGACCCTTGA
>JAFEHU010000039.1 GCA_017848435.1 Burkholderiaceae bacterium
GACCACCTCTCGGTAGACCCGCGCAGCAAGCACCACGTGGCCGCCGTGTTTGAACACGACATCGGCATCCGCTTCAACGACAAAGAACGCTTCGACGTGGAGGAATACTGCGTCAGCGAAGGCTGGGTGAAAGTGCCCGCCGGCAAAACGGTCGACCGCAAGGGCAAGCCGCTGCTCATCACCCTGAAAGGCAAGGTGGAGGCGTTTTACCGCTGAGCGCCACCGCTTCCCCGTGACCCCATGAAAAAACCCGCGCCAACCGAAGCTGGCGCGGGTTTCAGGGCCGCAGCGGTCGCTGCGGTTCCGTCAGCCACTTACTGCTGCTTGGCGCCTTCCGTCAGGCGGCGGCCCTGCGACACGGCGTAGGGCGCGGCGCGGGCGGCCAGCATCGGGTCGGCCGAAGGCTCAACCCCCTTGGGCATGACCATCGGGTTGTAGTTGATGGTCAGGCAAGGGCCACCGCCGTCGGCCGCCACGCTGGTGACCTTGAGCGTGCCCAGGTTCACTTTCTTGCGGCCCTCTGGCAGTGGGGTGGTGGCGCTGTCCAGCTTATCGCCGGGCTGGGCCAGTTCCAGGTTGAAGTTGAAGGCGACCTTGCCGTCCTTCACCCGCTGGCGCAGGTCGTCAAACAGGAAGTTCGCGCCCTTGGCCTTGGCTTCGTCGTCGGTCAGGCCCTGCACGCCACCCGCCGGCTCAAAAATCCACTTGCCGAACTGCTTGTCACCCTTGGCGTTCACGAAGCCGTAGGCGTGTACGCCCCAGTAGTTGACGGCGCCAAAGCTGGCCGGTACTGGCTGGGAGGCGAAGTACTTGCCTTGCAGCAGCACCTCGGGGTTGGCGTCGGCAAAGGCCTTCACCTTGGCCGGGTCGGCGGCCTTGGTGGCTGGGTCGGGCTGCAGCGAAGCCACGCGGCCCAGGAACTGCTCTGGCGACGAGGCGCCAAACACCGGGGCGTTGATGTTGCCCATCAGCCATTGCTCACCGTCCGGCAGGTTGAACTGCAGCGCCATGTTGCGCTGGCTCTTGCCGTTGTCGGCCACCTTGGGGTTGGCGCCGCCCACCGAGAAGCGCACCACCACCGGCACCGGCTTGCCGCTGAAAGCCGAAGCCGTGGACAGGGCACGTGCGTCCGCCGACCCCACAAATTCGCCCGTGGCGCAAATGCCCTTGGCGCCCGAGCGGCGGTAGCCCTCGTACTTGCCGAAAGTGCTCTCGAATTGGTCAACAAAGACAACCGGGTTGACCTGCGCAACGGCCGGTGCAGGTGCTGCAGCCTGGGGGGCTGCACAACCGGTGATAACGAGTGTTGCGGCAGCGGCAACCGCGGTGAAGATCAACTTGCTCATGGCTTCTCCAGTGGGTGTGGGTATAAGTATGCGAAATCAACGTGTCAGCGAAATCCGACCAACGTCAGTGCGGTGGTCGTGCGAGGTGTTTCAAACCTTACAGGCTGACACGCTGAATGTGCATACGCAGCAAAACGGCAACTGGTTTGGGGGAATGATTTGGCGCGCTGTGGTTGCGATTGCACAGAGGTCCATGCACGGCGACAACTTGTGCTGCAGCAGCAGGGTGAGGGGGGGCTGGCGCTTCAGCGCGGCTTGCTCCATGCACACAAACGGTGCCGATTCTTCCACCCAACGCATCCGTTCGTCACGCTGACGCTGCAGGTGCGGCTGCCGCGGTCAAAGCCTTGTCCGGGTGCTGTGGTGAAGGACGTGGTTTGGTCAGTTGTTCAGGTGTTTGATATCGGCCAGCCCTACGCCCCCCGATCAGCACCTAGTCCACCCGGTACCGGTGCAGTGCTGAAAAGAGGTCCAGGTAGAACACGGGCTACTTCCCCCAGCTGTCCTTCAGCCCCGTCACCCGGTTGAACACCAGCTTCCCCGCCGCATGGTCTTCCCGGTCCGCCACAAAGTACCCGTGCCGCTCAAACTGAAACCGGTCGTCGCCTTTCGCGCTGGCCATTGACGGTTCCACATAGGCCGTCACGGTCCTCAAACTGTCGGGGTTCAGCTCCTCCAGAAAATCTTTCTCGGTGGTGTCGGGGTGGGGTACGCTGAACAGGCGGTCGTACAGGCGCACTTCGGCGGGCAGGGCGTCGGCCACGCCGACCCAGGTGATGACGCCTTTCACTTTCACCGCGTCGCTGCCGGGGGAGCCGCTCTTGGTGTCGGGCACCAGCTCGGCGTGCACTTCGGTGATGTGGCCACTGGCGTCTTTCACCGCGCCGGTGCAGGTGATGACGTGGCCGTATTTCAGGCGCACCTTGTTGCCGGGGTACAAGCGGTTGTAGCCCTTGGGCGGCACCTCTTCGTAGTCGGTGCGCTCTATCCACAGCGCCTTGCCGAAGGTGAAGCTGCGGCGGCCCAGGTCGGGCAGGTGCGGGTGCACGGGGGCGCTGCAGTCGTCGAGCCGGCCTTCGCCGTGCAGGGCGTCCCAGTTGGTGATGACGAGCTTCACCGGGTCCAGCACGGCCATGGCGCGGGGGGCGCTCACGTCCAGCGTTTCACGCAGGCAGCCTTCGAGCGTGCTGTAGTCAATCCAGCTGTCGCTTTTGGTCACGCCGATGCGTTCGGCAAACAGCTGGATGGCTTCGGGCGTGTAGCCGCGCCGGCGCAGGCCCACGATGGTGGGCATGCGGGGGTCGTCCCAGCCGCTCACGTGGCCCTGAGTCACCAGTTGCGCCAGCTTGCGTTTGCTGGTGATCACGTAGGTGAGGTTGAGCCGGGCAAATTCGTACTGGTGCGGGTGCGGTTGCGCCAGCAGGCCGCCTTCACACAAACGGTCCAACAGCCAGTCGTAAAACGGGCGCTGGTCTTCAAACTCCAGCGTGCAGATGCTGTGGGTGATCTGCTCCAGCGCGTCTTCAATCGGGTGCGCAAAGGTGTACATCGGGTAGATGCACCATTTGTCGCCGGTGTGGTGGTGGGTGGCACGGCGGATGCGGTAGATGGCCGGGTCGCGCAGGTTGATGTTGGGCGAAGCCATGTCGATCTTGGCCCGCAAGACCATGGCGCCATCGGCATGTTGTCCGGCGGCCATTTGCCGGAAGCGCGCCAAGTGGTGGCTGGCGGGCAGGGCGCGGAAGGGGCTGTCCACACCGGGCTTGCCAAAGTCGCCACGGTTGACGCGCATCTGCTCGGCGGTTTGTTCGTCTACATAGGCGTGGCCGGCTTCGATCAAGTACTCGGCGGCGCGGTACATGAAGTCGAAGTAGTCGCTGGCCTGGTAGAGGTGGCTGGTGCTTTGGCCGTTGAAGGTGGCGTCCCAGCTGAAGCCGAGCCACTGCACCGCGTCCAGAATGCTGTTGACGTACTCGGTGTCCTCTTTTTCGGGGTTGGTGTCGTCAAACCGCATGTGGCACACGCCACCGTAGTCGCGCGCCAGGCCAAAGTTCAGGCAAATGCTTTTGGCGTGGCCCACGTGCAGGTAGCCGTTGGGCTCGGGCGGGAAGCGGGTGCGGATCTTGGCCGGGTCGGGCGAGCCTGCGGCGTGGTGCGCCGCATCGCCAGGGCTGCCAGCCCAGTGGCGGCTGGCGTAAGTGCCCTGGGACAGGTCGGCTTCAATGATCTGCCGCAGGAAGTTGCTCTGCCGGGTGGGGGGTTCTTGGGTGGTGTCTGTGGGTACGGCGGAACTCATGCGACTGATTCTAGGTGTGCAAAGGTCATTTAACGCGCCAGCCCCCCTTGCGCTGACACAGTTAGGTGCCGGCTGCGGCATGCCAACAACGCCAGCCCCCCGTCGCGCAGGTGCCGGGTGGCAACGCGGGTTGCAGCGACAATCGGCCACCCCTTCTAACCCCCCCTGCCTACATGGGCGTCCTCGCTACCCGTTTTGCCCTCATTGACGCGCTGAAAGCCGTGGCGTCGCAGCTGATCGTGCTGCACCACCTCGCTTTTTACGGGCCGATGTCCGACCTTGCCCAGCAGATCGCCCCGGCGCTGATGCATTGGCTGAGCCAGGACGCGCGCATGGCGGTGCAGGTGTTTCTGGTGGTGGGCGGTTTCCTGGCGGCACGCAGCCTGGCCCCGGGGGGAGTGCTGGTGTCGTCGGCCAGCCCCTGGGCGCTGTTGCGCAGCCGCTACCTGAAGCTGGTGCCACCCTACGCCGTGGCGCTGGTGCTGGGCATGGCCTGCGCCGCGCTCGCCCGGGCCTGGATGACCCACAACGCCACGCCAGCCGCGCCAGGTGGGTGGCAGTTTGTGGTGCACCTGCTGCTGCTGCACGACATCCTGGCGGTGGAAGCGCTCTCGGCTGGCGTCTGGTACGTGGCGATTGATTTCCAGCTGTTTGCGCTGCTCGTTGGCGTGCTGTGGCTGGCGCGCCGCTGGGGCCATGGCGAGGCGGGGCTGACGTCGGCCGTGGTGGTGGGCGCCGGGCTGGTGGCGCTGCTGGCGGCGGCGTCGCTGCTGCACTTCAACCGCTACCCGGGCTGGGACGTCTGGGCGCTGTACTTTGCCGGGGCCTATGGCCTGGGCGTGCTGGCCTACTGGCTGTCGGACCCGGCGCGTTCCCACGGCTGGTTGCTGGCCCTCACCGCCGGGGTGGTGCTGGCCCTGGCGCTGGAATTTCGCGCCCGCATTGCGCTGGCGCTGGTGGTGGCGCTGTTGCTCGCCTGGGGCCGGCGCAGCCAGTTTCTGGACACCTGGCTCCAGAGCCGGGTGCTGGCCTACCTGGGGCAGATCTCGTACGCGGTGTTTCTGGTCAATTTCCCGGTGGCGCTGGTGGTGAACGCGGCGTTCACGCGGTTTGTTCCGGCAGAGCCAGCCTGGCAAATGGCTGGTTTTTTGCTGGCCTGGGCGTTGGCCAACGTGGCCGGGGCGATTTTTTACCGCCATGTGGAAGTGCCGGCCCGCCGCTGGCGGGTTTGAGTGGCGGAGGCGGGTTGCTGTTACCACTCGCAACGACTTTCACAGAAGCGACGGTACGCCATTCGGGCTTTGGTGCGTTAATCACTCATCGGGCATTCAATGTGTCCGCCGTCAGGCTCACCCAGTCTGGCAACCCAAGGAGATTGACATGACCGCAAACCGCAACTTTCTGAAATGGGCCGCCGCTGCTTCCGTGGCCGGTGCCGCATTGCTGGGCGCCAGTGCCGCACAGGCGCGCAGCGACGTGTTTTTTAACGTGGGCGTGAACCTGCCCCCGATTGGCGTGGCCATTGGCAATGCGCCGGTTTATTACGAACCCGCCCCCGTGTACTACGCACCGCCCCCGGTGTACTACCGCCCGGCGCCGGTGTATTACCAACCCGCACCGGTGTACTACCAGCCACGCGTGGTTGTGGCCCCGGGCTATGGTCATGGCCACGGCTGGCGCGGCCATGACGACCGCCGCGGTGGTGGTCGCCACGACGGTTACAGCCGCGCCCAGTACGGCGGCTACTACCGCTGACCGGCACCATGCCGCCTGTGAGGCGGCATGAAAAAAGGGTTGCAGATGAACATCTGCAACCCTTTTTGTTTGGTGCTAACGGGGTGTCAGCGCGCTTTCCAGAAGATGTAGTCGGCCTGGTAGGTCACGTCGGCGCGGGTGCCGTTGGCCAGGTCGTTGCAGGTGTCGGCTGGCACCACGCCGTTGCGGGTGGCGACGCGCTGGATGTAGGTCACGTCGGTGAACGCGCCATTGCCGGTGGACGGGTTGGCCTTGACCAGTTGCAGCGGAATGCTTTTCTCCGCCCCGGGCGACACGGACACCTGGGCGCCGGTGACGGTGGAGCCGTCCAGGTTGGTCCAGGTGGCGGGTGGGCCAAAGTACTTGCCGATCAGGCGGCCAGTGCGGTCGGTGAGTTGCGCATCGGGCGCGACAAACTCCCAGGCAAACTGCCCTGGTGCGTCTTTCTTGGCACGGCATTCGTAGGTGATCTTGCCAATGCCCACGGTTTCCAGCGCCACGCGGTGGCCGGCGGGGACTTTCACCGCATCGGGCACGCTGTCGGGGCTGAACGCGTTCGGGGTGGGGCCGGAGGCACACGCCGTCAAGCCCGCAATTGCTGCCAAAAGACCGGTCGCCAGGGTGGTTTTAACCATCAACATGCTTCACCTCAGAGTTGGAACGTGGCGACTATCGCACAGCTGCGAAGGCGCGGTCTGTCTCAGGGCCGCTGCGGACGCCCATTCCGGGCTGGGCGGTATCAAAGTGTGAACAGGTTCACACTTTGATTCAATTCAGTGTGCCTGCGGCGCTGGTTTCAGCCGCGGGCGCACCCTGGGTCGGCGCCACTTCGGCGCGCAGCAGGCGCAGCGCATCGCCGTCTTTGCTGCGGTTGCTGCCTGTTGCGCGGGTGGAGCGCAGGTAGTTGCCCACTTCCGTGGCCGGTGCCTGGGGCTTGATGCCCCAGTAGAGCGCTGCCGCGCCCGACACATGCGGCGTCGCCATCGAGGTGCCGGACATTTCCGTCAGGCCACCGCCATTGCGCGACGACGGAATGTCCACCCCCGGTGCCCAGAGGTCCACACAGCGGCCGAAGTTGCTGGTGCTGGCTTCCTGGTTGCTGCGGTTGACCGCGCCCACGGTAAACACAGCCGGGTTGGCGCCGCCACCCTGGTTGGCGGGTGAGGTGCGGCACGCGTCTATGCCGTCGTTGCCAGCGGCAATGGTGTACAGAACGCCGGTCGCGGCCGAGCGCAGCACCGCCAGTTCCAGCGCCCGGCTGACGCCGGGCAGGCTGAAGCTCAGGTTGGCCACGGCCGGCTGGATCGCGTTGGCCGTGACCCAGTCCACCGCCTTGATGGCATTGGCCACGGTGCCCACGCCTTCGCAACCCAGCGCCTTCACGCTCACCAGCCGCACACCCGGGGCCACGCCCACCGAGTCCACCGCGTTGTCGCGGGCGCCGACGATGCCGGCCACGTGGGTGCCATGGCCATTGCAGTCGGTCATGACGCCGCCGGCAAAGTTCACCCGCCGCACGACGTTCAGGTCGCGGTGGTCGGAAATGCCGGTGTCGATGACGTAGACCGTCGGACCGTCCACCGAGCCGCTGCCGTCACCGACCAGGGCCCAGCTGTTGTTGGCGCCGATGTTGGCGATGCCGTAAGAGACGGTTTGCTGCGTGCTCTCGGGAACCGCCTGCTGGGGCGCCGAGGGTTGGCTCGGCAGAACGATGGAGATCGGGGCGGGCTGTGGCGCAGGCGCTGCGGCCGGGGGCGGTGTGGGTGCACGGCGACCACCGAACAGGAAGTCGAGCAGTTGCACCTTGATGGGCTGGTCTTCTTCCAGCCAGGCCACGGTGGGTTCCTGGCGCAGGGCGGCGGCTTGCACGGGCGTGAGGCTGGCAGAAAAGCCGGTCATCACCTGGCTGTAGGTCTGTTTGACCTGCATGGCGTGGCGCTTCTCCAGCCGCAGCACTTCCTTGACGAGCTTCTGCGGCAAATAACCCCAGGCATCGCCGAGCAGGGCAAAACGGTCGTCTCGGATGGTTTCTTTGGCCTGCACCGGCGCCATTTTGGCGTCAGAAAGCACCACGATGTAGTCTTTTGTCTGTGCAACGGCGGCGCCAGAGGCGAGGATGGCGCCCAGCACGGTGGCCAGGGGCAAGGTCTTGAATGGGCTCAACAAGGTAATACCTTCGTACACATTTGGGCTGCATCTATTGTGTGTGCAAGACCCCCCGAATTGCACCCGCCTAAGGGGTTGGAAGCTCGGTAAAAACCCTTGTTTGGGTTGGGTTCATCGGTGTGCCCTGCCGGCCTGAAACCCGACGGTGCCGTGGCGGCTGCGGCGATAATCGGCGCTCTTCAAGGGGCTTGTGTGGACATTGTTTTGCTGGTCAAGGCGGCCATCATGGGGGTGGTCGAAGGGTTGACCGAATTTTTGCCGATTTCCTCCACCGGCCACCTCATCCTGGCGGGTGCGTTGCTGGGGTTTGACGATGCCAAGGCGCGCGTGTTCGACATCGCCATCCAGACCGGTGCCATCTTTGCGGTGGTGCTGGTGTACTGGCAAAAGATCCGCGCCACGCTGGTGGCTTTGCCCACCGAGCGGCAGGCCCAGCGTTTCAGCCTGAACGTGGCAATCGCCTTTGTGCCGGCGGTGCTGCTGGGCCTGCTGTTTGGCAAGGCGATCAAGGAGCACCTGTTCACCCCTGTGGTGGTGGCCAGCACGTTCATTGTGGGCGGCTTCATCATTTTGTGGGCCGAACGCCGGCCCGCCACGGCGGTGCGCATCCATGCGGTGGACGACATGGGGCCGCTGGACGCGCTCAAGGTGGGCCTGGTGCAGTGCCTGGCCATGGTGCCGGGCACCAGCCGCAGCGGGGCCACCATCATTGGCGGCATGCTGCTGGGCTTGAGCCGGCAGGCGGCCACCGATTTTTCTTTCTTTCTTGCCATCCCCACGCTGGTGGGGGCGGGCGCCTACAGCCTGTACAAGGAACGGGCGTTGCTTTCGCTGGCCGACCTGCCGATGTTCACGGTGGGGCTGGTGTTCTCGTTCCTGAGTGCCTGGCTGTGCGTGCGCTGGCTGCTGCGCTACATCAGCACCCACAACTTCGTGCCGTTTGCCTGGTACCGCATTGCCTTTGGCGTGGTGGTGCTGGCCACCGCCTACAGCGGGCTGGTGACCTGGGCCGCCTGACCCGCTAGGGGCTGCCCTGCAGGCTGCGGATGGCGGCTTCCACCGCCGCTGCGGCCGCCAGTGGTTTTTCCATTGGGAACAAATGGGTGCCGTCGAGCATGGTCATGCGCCCGCGTGTGATTTTTTCGGTGAGCGCCAACCCGGCCTGTTTCAGTTCCGCCGACTGCAGCCCGCCAATGAAGGCCACCGGGCAACGCGGTGGGTGGCGACTCAGCAAGTGGTCGAGGTGGTCGGGCAGGGTGTTGTAGATCGCGGTTTCCACCTCGCGGTCAAAACGCAGCACGCGCTCGCCGTCGGCGTCGTGGGTGCCGTGGTCGATGTAGTCTTCCAGTGCGCGCGGGTCCCAGCGGGCAAACACCCGTTTGCTGGCGAAGTGAGCGAGCGCGCTGTCGCGGTCGGGCCAGCGGTCGCGGCGTTTGCTGCTCACCGCGCCGGGGGACATGCTGCCAAAGAAAGTGGTGCGTTTGGCCACGTTCACCGCGGTGGCGCGCCAGCCGCCGACCATGGGCGAGTCCAGCAGAATCACCCCGGCCAGGCCATGGCCGCCCAGCCCGGCCGCGCCGCTGTGCGGGTGGCGCGCGGCGACCATCACACTCAGCATGCCGCCGAGCGAATGGCCCACCAGCCAGGCGGGTTCATCGGCCTTGGCAATTTCCTTGGCGGCAAAGTCGGCCACTTGCTGCACCAGGTGCGGCCAGTTGTTGGTGACGGGGTAGCGCGGGTCGTGGCCCAGCTTGTCGATGGCCTTCACCCGGAAGCCGCGGGCCCGCAGGCTCTTGAACAGGGTGGTGTAGGTGCCGCCGGGAAAGCCGTTGCCGTGGGAAAAAATCAACAAACCCATGCGTGGCTCAGATCAGCTTTTCTTCTGGGGTGGTGATTTTTTTCAGCGGCCGGGCGCGCTGGGCGGCGACCATCAGCGGGATGTCGGTGCGGGCGTCGTCCCAGACCGGGTGCTCGATGCTGTCGAACACCTGGCGCAGCTTCTGGCCCCAGTTGTTGTGCAGCATGCGGAAGTAAGGGTTGTTGTCGTCGATGCAGACGATGCGGTCGCTCTGGAATTGGTCGGCCTCGTAGACCACGAGGTCGAGCGGCAGGCCGACCGAGAGGTTGGATTTGAGGGTCGAGTCCATCGACACCAGCGCGCACTTGGCGGCTTCGTCCAGCGGCGTGTCGGGGGTGATGACGCGGTCGAGCACCGGTTTGCCGTACTTGGACTCGCCAACCTGGAAGAACGGCGTTTCGGGCGTGGCCTCGATGAAGTTGCCGGCCGAATAGACCTCGAACAACCGCATGGCCTCGCCCTTGATCTGCCCGCCGAAAATCATCGACACGTTGAAGTCCACCCGGGCCTGCTTGAGCGCAGCGGCGTCGCGGTCGTACACGCGGCGCACGGCGGCGCCGAGCACGCGGGCGGCGTCGAACATGCTCTTGGCATTCCAGATCGTGATCGGCTCGCCGCCATCCATGTCTTTCACCTGTTCCACCTGCAGGATCTCGCGGATGGACTGCGAGATGCTCAGGTTGCCGGCCGACAGCAGCACCATGAAGCGGTCACCTGGCTTCTCGTAAATGATCATTTTGCGGAAGGTGCCGATCTGGTCCAGGCCCGCGTTGGTGCGGGAGTCAGAGAGGAACACCAGGCCGGCGTTGAGTTTGATGGCGACGCAGTAGGTCATGGGATGTTTCGGTGGGTCAGCGCTGGCTCTGGGCCAGCTGTTTCTTGAGGGTGTAGAGGGCGTCGAGCGCCTCGCGGGGGCTCAGTGCGTCGGGGTCGATGGCGGCAATGCTTGATTCTAGGGGGCTGACCGCCGCTGGGTCGTCAGCGACCGGCGTGGCAAACAGGTCCACCTGCGCCCGGGCTTCGGTCTGTTGGGTTTCCAGCGCGTTGAGCGCGTGGCGGGCGTGGTTCAGGACGGCGGCGGGCATGCCAGCCAGCTTTGCAACTTGTATGCCATAGCTGCGGCTGGCCGGGCCGGGCTGGATCTCGTGCAGGAAAACGATGTCGCTGCCCGACTCGGCGGCGCTGACGTGCACGTTGACCGCCGCGTGGTGTTTGGCGGGGAATTCGGTCAGCTCGAAGTAGTGGGTGGCGAACAGCGTGAAGGCCTGCGTCTTGTCGTGCAAATGGGTGGCAATGCCACTGGCCAGGGCCAGGCCGTCGAAGGTGGAGGTGCCGCGGCCGATCTCGTCCATCAGCACCAGGCTGTGTGGCGTGGCGGTGTGCAAAATCTGCGCTGCCTCGGTCATCTCCAGCATGAAGGTGGACTGCGCGTTGGCCAGGTCGTCGGCCGCGCCAATGCGGGTGTGGATGGCGTCGATCGGCCCGAGCCGGCAGGCGCTGGCGGGAACACAGCTGCCGATGCTGGCCAGCAGCACCACGATGGCAACCTGCCGCATGTAGGTGGACTTGCCGCCCATGTTGGGGCCTGTGATGACCTGCATGCGCTGTTTCGGGCCCAGCGCGGTGTGGTTGGCAATGAAGCCGCCACCGCCGGTTTCGGCCAGCCGCGCTTCCACCACCGGGTGGCGGCCCGACTCGATGGCAATGCACGGTTCTTTCACAAAGGTCGGCGCGCACCAGCCGAGCGTGAGCGCACGTTCGGTCAGCGTGCACAGCACGTCGAGCGAGGCCAGCGCCACCGCCAGCCGGGTGAGCGGCGGCACAAACGGCTGCAGCTGGTCCAGCACCTGTTCGTAGAGCCATTTCTCGCGCGCCAGGGCACGTTCCTGGGCGCTCAGGGCCTTGTCTTCAAACGCCTTCAGCTCGGGCGTGATGAAGCGTTCGGCGTTCTTCAGCGTCTGGCGGCGGCGGTAGTTGTCGGGCACCTTGTCGATCTGGCCCTGTGTGACCTCGATGTAGAAGCCATGCACCTTGTTGAACTGCACCCGCAGGTTGGCAATGCCGGTGCGGGCCTTCTCGCGGGTTTCCAGGTCGAGCAAAAAGGCGTCGCAGTTGTCGCGGATGCCCCGCAGTTCGTCCAACTCGGCGTCAAAGCCGGGGGCGATCACGCCGCCGTCGCGCACCAGCGCGGCGGGTTCGGGGTCGATGGCGCGTGCCAACAGGGCCGTCACGGCGCCCGGCGGGCTCAAATCGGCCGAAATTTGGGTCAAAAGTGCCCCAAGCCTTAGTGTAGGCTGGAGGATATGCTCTGTTTTTTGTAGCGTCAGCTGGAGCGCGAGCAATTCGCGCGGGCGCACCTGGCGCAGCGCGATGCGGGCGGTGATGCGTTCCACGTCGCTGCAGCCCTTGAGCTGTTCGCGCAGCGTGCGCCACGGGCCCTGGTCGTGGCTGCCGCGCAGGTCGGCAATGGCGGCGAGCCGGGCCTGCGCGTCGTGGCGCTCGCGCCGGGGCGTGAGCAGCCAGCTCTTGAGCAACCGGCTGCCCATGCCGGTCATGCAGGTGTCGAGCAGCGACAGCAGCGTGGGCGTTTCCTCGCCGCGCAACGTGCGGGTTAGCTCCAGGTTGCGGCGCGTGGCGGCAGGCAAGTCAATCACGTCGTCGGCCCGGTGCACCCGCAGCGTTTGCAGGTGTGACAGCGCGCGGCCCTGGGTGTGTTCGGCATAGCCCAGCAGGGCGGCACTGGCGGCATGGGCCTGCGGCAGGTCGTCGGCCTGCCAGGCGCTCAGGTTTTGGGTGCCCAGCTGGGTGTGCAGCAGGCGCTGGCCCAGCGCGGCGTCAAACTGCCAGCCCGGGCGCTCGGTGAGGGCCATGGCGCTGTCGGCCCGCAGCGCCTTGAGGCTGTGGGCAAAGGCGGGTGTGACGTCGGCGCTGTAGAGCACCTCGCTGGGGGCGATGCGGGCGATCCACGCCGGCAGGTCGTCGCTGGCGCATTCGGCCAGGTGCAGCTCGCCCTGGGTCACGCTGAGCCAGGCCAGGCCACAGCCATTGGCCTTGGCGGCGCGGGCGCCCTGGTGCACGGCCAGCAGCCACGATTCGGTTTTGTCGCCCAGCAGCGCGCTGTCGGTCAGCGTGCCGGGCGTGACCACCCGCACCACCTTGCGCTCCACCGGGCCTTTGGCGGTGGCCACGTCGCCCACCTGTTCGCAAATCGCCACCGACTCGCCGTGCTGGATCAGCCGCGCCAGGTAGCCCTCCATCGCGTGGAAGGGCACGCCACACATCACCACCGGCTCGCCGGCCGACTGGCCGCGCCGCGTGAGTGTGATGTCGAGCAGCCGCGCAGCCTTCTCGGCGTCGGCAAAAAACAGCTCGTAGAAATCACCCATCCGGTAGAACACCAGCGTGCCAGGGTGTTCGGCCTTGATGCGCAGGTACTGCTGCATCATCGGCGTGTGGGCGCTCAGGTCGTCAAGGGCGGGGGAAAGAGGCAAAACCGGCTCGGTGTAGGGGACAGACAAGCCCTGCAGTGTAGCCAGTCGGGCCAGCGGACCAGACGGCAAAACGCCCGCCAGGCACGCAGCCGGCGGGCGTTTGGGCACGGGGGGGTTCAGCTCAGAGCGCCATGCCCACGCCGATTTGCAGCGTGCGGGGGTTCAGCACAAGCTCCTGCGTCTGGCCGGTGGACAGCGTGGCCCGGGTCTTCAGGAAGGTTTTGGCGTACGACACGTCGATGAAATACGGGTCGGCCAGCATGTAGCTGAAACCGAGCTGCACCGTGGGGGCGAACTTCGACTTCACCGAGAGGCGCGTGGCCGGGCCACCGGGGTTGGTCAGGCCGGTGAGCGCGGCGCTGCCTTTTTCCTTGAAGAAGTAGGCGTAGGTGACACCCAGGCCAACGTAAGGGCGGAAAGCGGTTTCGGCATCGAAGAAGCGGTACTGCACAAACTGCGTTGCGGGCAGGGACTGGACCGAACCGATCTTGCCAACACCTTGAATGGCGCCGGTGCCATACACCGGGAACTTGAAAGGTGGCGCCAGGGGGATGTCGACCGAGATGTTGTCGGTCATCATCAGCGAGATGCCGCCGCCTGGACGGGTGCTCGGGCCGTTGTCGACCTTGCTGCCGGTGGGGGCCGGGGCTGTCAGGTCGCCGCTTTCAACCTTGGGCGTGATGCGCGTGACGCCACCGCGGATCAGGAACTGGCCTTCGTACTGGGCGAAGGCGGTGTTGGCGAAGAAGCCGGCGGCAAGGGCCAGCGTGGTCAACGTGAGCTTGTTCATCGTGAAGGTCCTGGCAGGGGTCAGAGCAGGCCTGCGCGGATCAACTCGAGGTTGACGCCACGGGCGAGCAGGTTGTGCAAGTAAGGGGTGATGTGAACGCTGTCGGCGAACGCGTAGCTGCGCCACCAGTTCTGGTTGGTGGTGCCCATGGGCGGGTTGGCCGAGAGCAGCGTCGAGGTGCACGCCTTGATGTCGTAGGTGGGCAGCATGTCCAGCGTGCCGGTGCCTGTGGGTGGGCAGGCGGCGTCAACCGAGTTGGTGAGCGCCAGCGCAACCGAATCGGTCACCGCGTCGTTCAGCAGCTTGAGGTAGTCCACTGGCACGATGCGTTTTTCGGTGCCGATGTTGGCGGCCAGCCGGCGGTTGAAGGTGTCCACCCACTCGCGCAAAACGGGCACCTTCTCTTCAGCGCCTGCGATGGTCCGGCGGGCCTGGCTGAGCCGCGGCGTCTGGATGATGTTGGGCAGGTTCAGCACCACCACCTTCTTGGCGCCGTTCGTCAGCAGGGTACCGCTGATGCTGTTGTACAGATTGTCGGCCAGCTTGACCATGTATTCATTGCCTGCAACGCGACGGTCAGCGTTGTTGACGCCCATGGTGCCAACCAGATTGCTGAAGGCGATGCCTTGGTCAATGCTGGACTGCAGGTAGGTGGTGGCCAGGTCGGCCGCGTCATTGGTGCCGGCAATGACGATGATGACGTCTTTGGCGTTGATGCCGTTGGCGGCCAGGGCCGCGAACTGGTTGGGGATGGACAAGGGCGTGGACGCCGCCGTCACACCGGGCAACTGGTTCACCACCCCCTGAACAATGCCACCCACCAGGGGCAGCGAAGGCAGGTTGCTGAGCACGCTGCCCAGACCTGGCAGGAAAGAGAGCACCTGGTCCAGCGGGCTGCTTGGCGGTGCCGCGCCATTCACCACGTCGCCAATCAGCGGCAGGGCGCGCAGGTTGTTGGCCACCGTGGGCTGGAAGTTGATCCGGCTGCCGGCAATGGCGTAGCTGGTGCAGTCCGCGTTGGTGGTGAACTGGACGCTGGTGTTGACCCCGGTGTAGTGGCTGCAGATGGGCGGGGCGTTCAAACTGGCGGCCACCAGTTCGGTGAAGATCGGGAAGGGGGTGGCGCTCTCCGAGTTCTGGATGGTGAATTTGTAGCCGAAGGCGCCACTGTCGCCCTGGTCGTCACCGACGACACGGACTTGCATGGTTTCGGTTTTCGGGCCAGGCCCGTCACTGCCGCCACAGGCAGCGAGGAGGGCGCTCAATGCCAGCGCGGTCAGGGTCAGCGGTTGCAGGGTCATGGTCGGTATATCCAGGTGCCAAATAGAACGGTCGTTCTATTTGGTACGAGATGGTACCGATTTATTCCCCTCTACGAGACCGGGTTAATACCAGTGTTGTTGGGCAAAAGTCACACACGTGACGCTTCGCCAGACAAGGCTCAGAGCGGCGCGCTGTCGTCGCTCTCAGGCAGGCTGAGTGTGGTGGGGTTGGCGTTGGCCTGGCGCACTGCGGCTTTCTCGCCGGCGGTGGCGAACTTGCTGTACTTGGCCAGCAAGGGCACCAGCTGGGCGTAGACCCGGGGGTTGGCGGCCAGGCACTCCTTGTGGTCCAGAAAGTCGGCTTCGCCGGTGAAGTTGCCCACTAGGCCACCCGCTTCCTGCACCAGTAGCGAGCCAGCGGCCATGTCCCACGGTGCCAGGCCGGTCTCGAAGAAGCCGTCGGTGAAGCCGGCGGCCACGTAGGCCAGGTCGAGCGCGGCGGCACCGGGTCGGCGCAGGCCGGCGGTGCGCGGCATCACGTCGGCCATGATGGCCAGGTAGTTCTTGAAGTTGTCGCCCTTGCGGAAGGGAAAGCCGGTGGACAGCAGGCAGTCGGCCAGGCGAATGCGTTTGGAGACGCGCAGCCGGCGGTCGTTCATGTAGGCGCCGCGGCCCTTGGTGGCGCTGAACAGGTCGTTGCGGGTGGGGTCGTAAATCACCGCCTGCTCGATCTTGCCGCGCACAGCCAGCGCAATGCTCACGCAGTAAACCGGAAAGCCGTGGATGAAGTTGGTGGTGCCGTCCAGCGGGTCGATGATCCAGACGTACTCGGAATCTTTCGCGCCGTGCTCGGAGCCCGATTCTTCGGCCAGGATGCCGTGGCCGGGGTAGGCCGTCAGCAGGGTTTCAATGATCGCCTGCTCACTCGCCTGGTCGACCTCGGTGACGAAGTCGTTGACTTCTTTTTGCGAGATGCGCACCGCTTCCACGTCCAGCGCAGCACGGTTGATGATGGCGCCGGCGGCGCGTGCAGCCTTGATGGCCACGTTGAGCATGGGGTGGAAGTTGGACGACATGAATTGTTAAGTGCAGTCAAGAGCGGTGGAGGCGTCCGGCGATGCGGGCGGCGACAATCGGGTATTTTACCCGCCGCCCCGATGAAGACACGCTTTGTTCTGATCAACACCAGCCACGCCGGCAATGTGGGCGCGGCGGCGCGCGCGCTCAAGGTCATGGGTTTTGACGACCTGGTGCTGGTGGCGCCGCGCTGGGACAACGTGCTGCGGCGCGAAGAAACCATCCAGCGGGCCAGTGGTGCGCTGGACGTGCTGCACAACGCCCGCATCGTGTCCACGCTGGACGAAGCGCTGGACGGCATGACCCATCTGTGCGCCACCGCGATGACGCCACGCGACTTCGGTCCGCCCACGATGGCGCCACGCAGCTACTTTGATTTGCTATTGAAAAATGAGCAAACTTCCGAGCCTGTACTAGGGCCTGCGACCGAAAACACCCAAAATTCAACCGCTGAAGGCACCGGCGTGGCGTTTTTGTTCGGTTCCGAGCGTTTTGGCATGCGCAACGAAGACGTCTACCGCTGCCATGTGGCGTTGAGCATCCCCACCAACCCGCAGTTTGGTTCGCTGAACCTGGCCTCGGCGATCCAGGTGATTGCCTACGACTGGCGGCAGGCGCTGGGCGGGTTTGCGGTGCAGGAAGCCACGCCTGTGCGCCCGCTGGCCGACGCCGCCGCCGTGGCCGCGATGCTCGGGCATTGGGAACAGGCGCTCACCGCGGTGGGCTTCCTGGACCCGGCGGCCCCCAAAAAGCTCATGCCCCGGCTGAACCAGCTGTTCAACCGGGCCGAACTCGGCGCCGAAGAGATCCACATCCTGCGCGGCGTGGCCAAGGCGATGCTGGAAGCGGCCGAAGCGGCCAAGGGCCCAAAGCGATAGACTGCCGGCATAAACACATAACCAAAAGCCATGTTCTCGCGCCTGCGCTCCGACATCCAATGCATTCTTGACCGCGACCCGGCCGCCCGCAGCACCTGGGAGGTGCTGACCTGCTACCCCGGCTTGCACGCGATCTGGCTGCACCGGCCGGCGCACTGGTTCTGGCACCACGGTTTCAAGTGGCTGGGCCGCTTCACCTCGCATGTGGCCCGCTGGGCCACCGGCATCGAGATCCACCCCGGTGCCAAGATCGGTGAGCGGGTGTTTTTTGACCACGCCATGGGCGTGGTGGTGGGCGAAACCGCGGAGATTGGCGACGGCTGCACCATCTACCAGGGCGTGACGCTGGGCGGCACGTCGCTCTACAAAGGCGCCAAGCGGCACCCCACGCTGGGCAAGGACGTGGTGGTCAGTGCCGGTGCCAAGGTGCTCGGCGGCTTTGTGGTCGGTGACGGGGCCAAGATCGGCAGCAACGCGGTTGTCATCAAGCCGGTGCCACCGGGCGCCACGGCGGTGGGCATCCCGGCGCGCATCATCCCGTCCAAAACCGGTGAGAGTGCCGACGTCACCCCGGGCGACCCGAAGTTCTCGGCCTACGGCATCACCCAGGAAGACGACCCGCTGAGCCTGGCAATGCGGGGGCTGATCGACCAGACCGCGTCGCAGGAGCACCAGATTGCGCTGCTGTGGGAGGCGATTGAGAAGTTGTCTGCCCAGCGCAAAGATGGCAAGGACGGCGACTGTGTGCCTTGCGATGCGGCGCGAGAAGAGTGCTTTGAGGCCGAAAAGCTGAACCAGCTCATCGGCAAGTGACCCCGCCCTGGGGCCGGGCGGGGGCTGCTTGGGTTCAGCGCGGCGGCCGGATCGCCGCCTTGGGCCGGAACGCCTTGCACACCGCGTCGTCGGTCTCCATGTAGGGGCCGCCAATCAGGTCCACACAGTAGGGCACCGCCGCAAAAATGCCCGCCATCAGCAGGCTGCCATCGGCATGGCGCGCGCCTTCCAGCGTTTCCTGAATCGCCTTCGGTTGCCCTGGCAGGTTGATGATCAGGCTCTGCCCACGCACCACCGCCACCTGGCGCGACAAAATGGCCGTCGGCACGAACCTCAGGCTGATCTGCCGCATCTGTTCACCAAAACCGGGCATCTCTTTGTGCGCCACCGCCAGCGTGGCCTCGGGCGTCACGTCGCGCAGGGCGGGGCCGGTGCCACCGGTGGTCAGCACCAGCGCGCAGCCAGCGTCCACCAGTTCAATGAGCGTGGCGCTGATGCGGTCGGCTTCGTCCGGGATCAGGCGTGGCTCGAAGGTGATCGGGTTTTTCAGCGCGCGGCTCAGCCAGTCTTTCAGTGCCGGCAGGCCTTTGTCTTCGTAAACACCGGTCGAAGCGCGGTCACTGATCGAGACAATGCCGATCTTCACCGGGTCGTGGTCACTCTGGGACATGGCTCAGGTGTTCCTTCACAAATTGGAAAATTTCCCGGTAGGCCTTGCCATGGCGCGGTGCCTCGCCTGCCGGTGCGTTGGGCAGCGCGGCAGCGTCCTTGCGGGCCTGGCGAATCAATGCGCGCAGCTGCTGCGTGTCGGTGTCGGGGAAGGCTTCCAGCCACAGGGCGAGGGCGCCGTCGGTGGCCAGCAGCGCGTCGCGCCACTGCTCGGTCTGGTGCAGCGCCAGGGTTTCGCTGGCGGGCCCGCTGTGCTGGGACTGCAGCGCGTCGCGCACGGCGGCGAGCTGGTCGTCTTCCAGCTTGCGCATCAGCTTGCCGATGAACTGCATCTGGCGGCGTTTGCCCTCGAAGTTGGTGATGCGGCGTGCTTCAGCAACTGCGTCGGTGAGCTTTTCAGGCAGGCCGAGTTTGGCCAGGCGTTCGGTGCTCAGCGTCAGCAGGTCTTCACCGAGTTTTTGCAGCTCGGTGCTTTCCCGCTTCATGTCGGTGCGGCTGGCTTCGTCGCTGCCCTTGAGCTCGCGTTTCAGCTCCAGGTCGAGCTCACTGCCTTCGGCAACGAACTGGCCTTGAACGAAATAGCCTTTTTTGAATTTTCGGGACATCTGGGGTGCGGTATGGGTAATGCGGCTGCGGCATCGACCGATGACAGCGCCAAGTATCATAGCCGTCGATATGACCTCACCTGCCCACACCTCCGCCACCCCGCCTGAAAACGGCTTCAGCTACAGCCGTCCCTTCTTTGAAGACCTGGTGGACAGCGCCATGGCCCACGCCAAGAAACTGGGCGCCACCAACGCCGGGGCCGAAGCCTCCGAAGGCTGCGGCCTCAGCGTTTCGGTGCGCAAAGGCGAGCTGGAAACGGTGGAGCGCAACCGCGACAAATCGCTCGGCGTGACGGTCTACCTGGGCCAGCGCCGTGGCAACGCCAGCACGTCCGATTTCTCGGCCGCTGCCGTCAAGCAAACGGTGCAGGCGGCTTACGACATTGCCCGTTTCACTGCCGAAGACCCGCTGGCGGGCCTGCCCGACGAGGCCGACATTGCCACCACCCAGCCCGACCTCGACTTGTTCCACCCCTGGGCGATTGACAGCGCCCGCGCGGCCGAACTCGCCATGGCCTGCGAGGCCGCGGCCTTTGCCACCAGCAAGCGCATCAGCAACAGCGAAGGGGCGGGCGTGTCGGCCCAGCAAAGCCATTTCTTCAGCGCCCACACGCATGGCTTTCGCGGTGGCTACGCCAGCTCGCGCCACTCGATTTCCGTTGCCCCGATTGCCGGCAAGGGCCGCGACATGCAGCGTGACGCCTGGTACAGCTCCATGCGCCATGCCGACGAGCTGGCCGCCCCCGAGGCCGTGGGCCGCTACGCCGCGCAACGCGCGCTGAGCCGGCTCAAGGCGCGCAAGATCGCCACGGTGGAATGCCCGGTGCTGTTCGAGTCCCCCATGGCCAGTGGCCTGCTGGGCGGCTTTGTGCAGGCGGTGAGCGGCGGCGCGCTGTACCGCAAGAGCAGTTTCTTGTTGAACTCGTTGGGCAAGCCGGTGTTTGCGAAGCACATCGACATCGCCGAAGACCCGTTTCTGCGCCGAGGCAAAGGCAGCTCGCCGTTTGACGACGAGGGCGTGCAGACGCGTGCCCGCAAGGTGGTGGACGCCGGCACGCTGGAAGGCTATTTCCTCAGCACCTACTCGGCCCGCAAACTTGGCATGAAGACCACCGGCAATGCCGGTGGCTCGCACAACCTCACGCTCACCTCGCGCCGCACCAAACGCACAGACGACCTCAACGCGATGCTGCAAAAGCTGGGCACCGGCCTGCTGGTGATCGAGCTGATGGGTCAGGGCGTGAACTACGTCACGGGCGATTACTCGCGCGGCGCCAGTGGCTTCTGGGTTGAGAACGGCGAGATCGCCTACCCGGTGGAGGAAATCACCATCGCTGGCAACCTGAAGGATATGCTGATGGGCATCACCGCGGTCGGCGCCGATGCGTACAACTACGGCGCCAAAACCACGGGCTCCATCCTGGTGAACCGGATGAAGGTCGCCGGCAGCTGATCAGCCTGCCAATGCCGCTTTGACAGCGGCGCTGACCTGGCCCATGTCGGCCTTGCCGGCCAGTTGGGTCTTCACCGCACCCATCACCTTGCCCATGTCGCCCGGGCCCTTGGCGCCCAGCTCGGCCACGATGGCGCGCACGGCGGTGGTGACTTCGTCGGCGCTCATCCGCGCTGGCAGGTAGGCTGTCAGCACCGCGATTTCGGCCGCCTCCACTGCCGCCAGCTCAGGGCGGTTGGCCAGCTCATAGGCGGCCACGCTGTCTTTGCGTTGCTTGATCAGCTTGTCGACGATGGCGATGACCATCGCATCGTCCAGCGCCACCCGCTCGTCCACTTCCTTTTGCTTGCACGCGGCCAGCAGCAGGCGGATCGTGCCCAGGCGCGCCGTGTCCTTGGCGCGCATGGCGGTTTTCATGTCGTCGGTGATCTGGTCTTTGAGTGCGGACATGGTTGTATTCCTTGGAGGGGGTTCAGAAACAAAAAAACCCGCGGAGCATCCTCAGCGGGTTTTTCGGGTTGCCGCGAGGGCAAAAATCAGTACAGCTTCTTGGGCAGCTGCATGCTGCGCACACGCTTGTAGTGGCGCTTGACGGCGGCTGCCTTCTTGCGCTTGCGCTCGGCGGTGGGCTTTTCGTAAAACTCGCGGGCGCGCAGGTCGGTCAGCAGGCCCAGTTTTTCGATGGTGCGCTTGAAGCGGCGCAGGGCGACGTCAAATGGTTCGTTTTCTTTTACACGGATCGCGGTCATTGGTGGTTGAATTCCGAAAATGTGCTCGGGGAAGATCGGGCCCTTGAGCGAAATTCCCCGTAGAAAAAGTATCTGACAACGGGGTGGTGTCAGCAAAGCTTTGGATTATAGCCAGTTTCGGTGTCTGTCAAGCGGCTTCCGTTGGGCTGGTGCGCAGTTTGCCCGCCAATGCCTGGGCGCAGGCAAAACCGCTGGCCCAGGCCCACTGGAAGTTGTAGCCGCCGAGCCAGCCGGTCACGTCCACCACCTCGCCGATGAAGTACAGGCCAGGCTGCCTGGACTCGAGCGTTTGCGACGACAGGTCGCGCGTGTCCACCCCGCCCAGCGTGACTTCGGCCTTGCGGTAGCCCTCGGTGCCGGTGGGGGTGAGTTCCCAGCGTGCCAGCCGCTCGGCGAGCGCCGCCAGCGCCTTGTCGGGCGCGTCGCTCACCGGGCGTTGCCAGGCGGTGTCCTGCTGCACCCAGGCATCGGCCAGCCGGGCGGGCAGCTGGCTGGCCAGTTCGTTGGCAATGAGCTTGCGTGAGCGGGCCTTGGCGTCTTTCAGGAACTGCGGCAGGTCGGCTTGCGGGGCAAGGTTGAGCCGGATCGGTGTGCCCTCACGCCAGAAGCTGGAAATCTGCAGCACCGCTGGGCCACTGAGGCCACGGTGGGTGAACAACAGGTCTTCCAGAAACTGGGTCTTGGCTTTTTTCTCACCGGTTTCAATCGCTACGGGCAGGGACAGCCCTGCGAGCTGTGCATAGGGCGCCCAGGCATCACCGTCAAAGGTGAGGGGCACCAAGGCGGGGCGCAGCCCGGTCAAGCGCAAACCAAACTGCTGTGCGATGCGGTGCCCGAAGTCGGTGGCGCCGATCTTGGGGATGGACAGGCCGCCGGTGGCCACCACAACCGTGCGGGTCTGGATGGCGCCCCGGTCGCTGTCGATCTGGTAGCCGCTGTCGGCCGCGCGGATACCCGTCACCTTGCACGGCTGCCAATGCGTCACACCACCGGCCGCGCACTCGCGCAGCAGCATCTGAACGATGTCGTCGGCCGAGTGGTCGCAGAACAGCTGGCCCTTGTGTTTTTCGTGGTGGGCAATGCCGTGCTGTTTGACCAGCGCGATGAAGTCTTGCGGGGTGTAGCGCGACAGCGCCGAACGGCAGAAGTGCGGGTTGGCGCTGACGAAGTTGACGGGCGTGGCGTCGCGGTTGGTGAAGTTGCAGCGGCCACCCCCGGAGATGCGGATTTTCTCGGCCACTTTGTCGCTGTGGTCCAGCAGCAGCACCTTCAGACCCAGCTGTCCGGCCACACCCGCGCAGAACAGGCCGGCCGCACCGGCACCGACGATCACAACATCAAACAGCAAGGCGAATCTTCATGAAAGCGGAAATTTGAAGGAAAAAAGACCGTGGACCTTGGTAAAGGCTAGCGGTTCAGCTACGAATAATGTAGCAAATCCTCAGCCCTTCCAGGTGAACGGGAATTTCAGCTGCTTGAAAAAGCCATTCGGCACGTAGTCGCCCAGCACACCGTAGCGCTCGGGCCAGAGCTGGTCGGACTTGACCGCCGTGCCGAAGGCGTGGTCGATGAAAGCGAAGTGCGCGGCGTAGTTGCGGTCGAGCGCGGCCTGGTCCTGGCTGTGGTGCCAGTGGTGGAAATTGGGCGTGACGATGATGTAGCGCAGCGGCCCCAGCCGCACGCTCACGTTGGCGTGGTTGAACACCGCCTGGAAGCCGACGATGACGATGTAGGCGTCGATCACTTCCTTGGAGAACCCCAGCACGTAGATCACGCCCAGCACCAGCGTGCGGGTCAGCAGCAGTTCCAGGATGTGCTGGCGCGAGCCGGCCAGCCAGTCCATGCTTTTGGCGCTGTGGTGCACCGCGTGCAGCCGCCACAGAATGGGCACTTCGTGGTAGGCGCGGTGGGTCCAGTACTGCACCAGGTCGGCCGCCAGAATGATCAGCAGCACGCCGATCCAGAAGGGCAGGTTCTGCACCCAGCCGCGCACGCCCTCGTGGGCCGCCCAGCCGAAGAACTTGTGCACCAGCAGGTTGGTCGCCAGCAGCACAAAGCCGACGATCATGTGGTTGACGATGAAGTGGTGGAAGTCGGTCTGCCACTCGGCGCGGAACACCGGCTGGTCCTTGCGGTGCGCGAACAGCTTCTCGATGAAGATAAAGATCAGCGCCGAGCCCAGCAGGTCCAGAATGAACCAGTCCAGCCCGATGTAGGGCGTGTTGTCGGCGAAGTCGTTCACCGGCACCTTGTGGCCGCCCAGCAGCGCGGTGGCCGCCACCAGCAGGAAGGCAAACGCCGCGAGCCAGCGCGCGCGGTTGAAGATGACGTTCACCAGCGAGATGCCACCGGCCACCACCAGCGCCACGAACATCACCGTGCGGATCACCTCCACGTCGTAGCTTTTGCGCAGCTGCGGCGTGGTCAGGTATTCGGGGAAATGGAAGGCCAGCACACCCAGAAAACACAGGATGGCGAGCGACAGCGCAATGCTGCCGCTGATGAGCCCGTAGCCGCGCTGCAATGGGCCATGGCTTTCGGTCAGTTGGTTGAGTTTTTCCAGCATGGCGGCTCCTGCGTGCGTTGCCCGGTTTGCGCCGCAGTGTAGCGCTGGTCAACGCCGGCGGAGCCGCCGCGAACTCAGGCTGCGCGGACGCCGGCGTTGGCCGGGTGGCTGGCTGCGGCCAGGCCCTGCAGCACGTCGCCCACCACAATCACCGACGGGCTGCTGAAGCCGCCTTCGGCCACCGTGTGCTGCAGGCGGGCCAGCGTGGCCACCGCATGTTTCTGGTTCGGCCGGCTGACGTTTTGCACCACCGCCACGGGGGTGTTACCGGACAGGCCGGCCAGCAGGCCAGATTCAATCTCGCGCAGGCCGCTGACACCCATGTAGATCACCAGGGTGAGGCGCGCGTTGTGTGCCATGCGGGCCAGGGCAGGCCAGTCGGTGGTGTCGTGCCCGGGCTTGGCATGGCCGGTGAGAAAGACCACGCCATGGGCGTGCTCACGGTGCGTGAGGGGAACGCCCAGCGAGGTGACGCCGGCCAGCCCGGCGGTGATGCCGTTGACCACGTTCACCTGGATGCCAGCGGCGCGCAGCGTGTCCACCTCTTCGCCGCCCCGGCCAAAAATGAAGGGGTCGCCGCCCTTGAGGCGCACCACGTTCTCGCCTTCCTGCACCGCCATCAGCATCATTTTTTCAATGAAGGCCTGTGGGGTGGACTTGCAGCCGCCACGCTTGCCCACATGCACCACGCGGGCGGTGGGCGAGGCGTAGGCGACGATGGCGTCGCTCACCAGGTCGTCCACCAGCAGCACGGTGGCGGCCTGGATGGCCTTAACGGCTTTCAGGGTGAGCAATTCGGGGTCGCCAGGGCCTGCGCCCACCAGGGTGCATTGGCCTTTGCCTGACAGCGACGCGGAAGTTATGGGGTTTCGCATGGTTGGGATACGAGATGCAAGATGTGTTCCACCTGCCGCGCAATCGGCGCAGGAACCGGCAATGTTCCACACAGAACCGCTGTGATGTAGGCCGCCGTGCTGGCGGCATCGGTGCTGGTGGGCAGGTCAGGCAGGGTGGCGAGCGTGCCGGTTTGCGCCTCTTGCAGTGCCACGCGCTCGCCAGCCATGAAGCCGGCCATGGCGGGCATGCGGCGCGGGTCGGCCACCGGCTCGCCCTCGGTGCCGCGCAGCAGCAGGGCATTGGCCTGCGTCAATGCGAAGGTGGCGGCCATCGACAGCGCGTACTCGGGGTGGGTGTAGCTGCCCACCACCAGGCTGGGGCCAGCGCAGGGGTTCATCAGCTTCACCAGGCTGTGCGCCGGGTTGCGCAAGCCCACCACGCGCCGCACGTCCAACAGGCGTTTCAGGCCGGCGCACAGCCGTTCGGTGGGCACAAAGCGCACCGTACCGTTCGCTATCTTTTCTGTAGCTTTACCGTCAGGAATACCTAAGGCCGACAGCACTTCCGATGCAAAAACACGGCTGGATTCGGTGGCGGTGCCATGCACCAGCACCGGCAGGCCCTCGCGTGCGAGCAGCAGTGCGAGCAAGGGGGTGAGCACCGGCAGCTTGCGGGCACCGTTGTAGCTGGGCAGCACCACGAGCGGGGTGTCGCTTGGGGGCAGTTGGTTCAAGCGGGCGTGGGTGGCATCCAGGAAGCCGGCCATTTCTTCTGGCGTTTCGCCCTTGATGCGCATGGCCAGACAGAAGGCGCCAATCTCCAGGTCGGTCACGTTGCCGTCGAGCACTTGGCCAAACAGGTCGGCCGCCTGCTCGCGCTTCAGCGCCCGCGCGCCATCTTTGCCGCGGCCGATTTCCTTGATGTACTGACTGATGCCCATGGGGGGATTGTCGGTCATGGCTCATGACTTTTTGCCATAAGCCGAATGACCGAAGGACCGCGTTCAGGCTGCTTGCTTCAGCGGGATGGCGGTGCGCACCATGCGCTTGAGCTCGGGCACACACGAGCCGCAGTTGGTGCCGCATTTCAGCGTGCCCTGCAGGGACGCCAGCCGTGCGTCTTCGGTGCCGCTGCAGCCTGCCAGATGGGACTGGATGGCCTCGTCGGTCACGTTGAAGCAGGTGCAGACCTGCTTGCCGCGCGACTGCACCGCTACCGGGGCTTTGGCCCCCGGTACCAGCAGCAGCCGGCCGTAGGCCTGGGCGGGCAGGGCGTCCTGCAGCAGGGTCTTGATCCAGGCCTCGGCGCTGGTGTCGCCGGCGAGCATGAAGCCTTCGAGCAAGGTGTCTGTCCCGTTGCGCACCAGTCTCACCGTGCGGCGCTGGCCCTTCTTGCGGTCGGCATAGCGCAGGGCATCGGTGCCCGCCAGGCCGAGGATGGCCTCAATCTGCACCAGCATGTCGTCAGCCGGTGCGTAGTCGGCCGCCGCGCGGAACAGCAGGCCGGTGCGCTCGCGTCCGAAAGGCACACAACTCGCAAAGGAGAACTGCGCCATCAGCGGCTTCAGCAAAGCCCGTGCGGCGAGCGCCTGCGATTCGGGCAGCCAGGCCACACCCAGCAGCGACCAGGGGAGCTCGGCCTTCAGGATCTTCACCGCCGCATGCTTGAGTTCGGGCTGTTTGGAGGTGGGGCAGTAGGCCGAGGTGGTGAGCGCATTGACGCCGGCCAGGGGCTCGCCGGTGCTGGAGCGGCCACTCAGGTATTCCTCGCCCCAGTGCATGGCGATGAAGGCCTGGCTCAGGCCGATTTCGGGCGAGCTTTGAACCGGCACGACGATGGAGCCGCGCTTGGACGTGACGTGTACCAGTTCGCCATCGCGCAGCTGACGCCGGTCCATATCTTGCGGGTGCATCTGCACGCTGGGTTCGGCCACATGGCCAAAGAGGCGCCCGAGCGTGCCGGTGCGGCTCATGCCGTGCCACTGGTCGCGCAGCCGGCCGGTGGTCAGTGAGAACGGAAAACGCGATTCGCGCTGTTCCGCCAGCGGTGTGTAGACGGTGTTGGCAAATTTGGCCCTGCCGTCGGCGGTGGGGAAAATGCCGTCTTCGTACAGGCGCACCTTGCCGGCGGCTTCGCCTTCGCGCAGCGGCCATTGCTGGGGGGCCGCGTCGAGCATGGCGTAGCTCATGCCGGTGATGTCGAGGTCGCGGCCGCGGGTGGATTCGCGGTGTTCGAGCCAGACCGATTCCGGGTCTTCGTACGGAAACAGGCCACGCGGGCCGGCCACGGCGGCTTCAAGCCGGCGCGCGAAAGCGACGGCAATCGACCAGTCGTGCCGGGCCTCGCCGGGCGCGGCCACGGCCGGGCGCACACGGCTGATGCGGCGTTCGCTGTTGGTCACGGTGCCGGCTTTTTCGCCCCAGGTGGTGGCGGGCAGCAGCAGGTCGGCGTAGTCGCAGGTGGCGGGCGTGGCAAAGGCTTCCTGCACCACCACGAACTCGGCGCGCTCCAGCGCCCGGCGCACCGTGGCCTGGTCGGGCATGGACTGCAGCGGGTTGGTGCAGGCGATCCACAGCGCCTTGATCTCGCCGTCGGCAGCGGCCTGGAACATCTCCACCGCCGTTTTGCCGGGCCTGGAGGGTACATCGCGTCCAATACGGTCCAGGCCCCAGAGCCGGGCCACTTCGGCGCGGTGGTCGGGGTTGGCCATGTCGCGGTGGGCACTGATCAGGTTGGCCAGGCCGCCGACTTCGCGGCCGCCCATCGCGTTGGGCTGGCCAGTGAGCGAGAACGGGCCGGCGCCGGGCTTGCCGATCTGGCCGGTGGCTAGGTGCAGGTTGACCAGCGCTGCGTTCTTGGCGGTGCCGCTGCTCGACTGGTTCAGGCCCTGGCAGTACAGACTGAGTGTGGCCGCGCGATTGTGAAAGTCGCCTGTGGCTCCTGTGGCAAACAGGCGGGCGGCTTCCAGCAGGTCGGCCTTTTTCAAGCCGCAGGTGTCGGCCACCATGTCCGGGGTGTAGTCGCGCACCGTGGCCTTGAGGGCGTCAAAGCCATTGGTGTGGGCGGCAATGTAGGCGTTGTCGAGCCAGCCTTCCCACAGCATGGTGTGCAGCATGCCGTTGAACAGCGCCACGTCGGTGCCGGGTTGGATGGGCAGAAACAGGTCGGCGATCTCGGCGGTGTCGGTGCGGCGCGGGTCGCAGAAGATGATCTTCATCTGCGGGTTGGCCTGCTTCGCATCTTCGATGCGGCGGAACAGGATGGGGTGCGCGTAGGCCGTGTTGCTGCCGACGATGAAGATGCACTGCGCGTGGTTCACGTCGTCGTAGCAGGCGGGCGGTGCGTCGGCGCCCAGCGTCATCTTGTAGCCGGCCACGGCGCTGCTCATGCACAGGCGCGAATTGGTGTCGACGTTGTTGGTGCCGATCAGGCCCTTGGCCAGCTTGTTGAAGACGTAGTAGTCCTCGGTCAGCAACTGGCCGGAAATGTAGAAGCCCACTGCGTCCGGCCCGTGCGCCAGGATGACGCTGGCGAACTCGGTGGTGGCCAGGTCGAGTGCCGTGTCCCAACCGATGCGCTGCGGCGCTGTGCCGCGCTGCAGCCGCTGCATCGGGTACAGCAGCCGGGTTTGCTGTGTCACGGCGGCGCTGGCTGTGAGGTGCAACGTGGAACCCTTGCTGCACAGCCGGCCGAAGTTGGCCGGGTGGTCGGGGTCACCGCGCACGCCGGTGATCTGGTCGCCCTGCGATTCGATCACCACACCACACCCCACCCCGCAATAGGGGCAGGTGGATTTGGTCTCGCGAACCGTCATCAGAAAACCTCCGTGCTGCGCACTGCGGCGCTGTCCACTTTGTTCGGGGTGGCCGGGCCGCTCATGCCATCGTGGCTTTGAGCGCAGGCCCGGCGAGGGGCTTGGGCAAGTCCAGCGCATGGCTGCGCAGTTCTGCCGCGTCGAGGTAGACGGTGCCATCGGTTACCTGCACCGCAAACTTCGGCGTGCAGCCTTCGTCGGGGGCCTTGGCGCAGCCGTCACCCAGGCCAATGTTCCAGTTGTGCAGCGGGCAAGCCACGCTCTCGCCGTGCACGATGCCTTGGCTCAGTGGGCCGCCCTTGTGCGGGCAGCGGTCGAGCAGCGCAAACACCTTGTCTTCGCTGTTGCGGAACACGGCCACGTCCATGCCCTGGGGGCGCGCGACCCGGCGCGAGCCGAGGACCGGAATGTCGTTGACCAGGCAGATTTTTTTCCATTCACTCATGGTGACTATCCTTGAAGATCAGGTGGTGAGGGCCGAGTACTGGGTGGTGACCCGGTCCATCACGCTCAATAGGTTTTCGCTGGTGACAAAGACGTCAGACAGCGCATGGGCATTGGTGCCCTGCATGCGTTGCAGGGCGTGGTCGAAGAAGATCCACTGGCTGTCGGCCAGCGTCAATTCGTTGCGCATGCCGTCGGTGGCTTCCGGCGCATTGCGCAGCAGCGCCATGGCCGCCAGGAACTCGCCCCGGGCCTTGGCAATCTCCGCCTTGGCGCGCTCGGCATCCACCGGCAGCATCGCGGCATAGTAGAACTTGGCCATGCGCTGCGACAGCATGCGCTGGCGGCCCGCCACGTTGACCAGCTTGCCCACCGGCTTGCCGGAAAGCGCCTCGTACTGCACCGTGCCCTGGTGGGCCAGGGCCAACACGCGGGCGTCGTTTTCAAGCACCCCGGTGGCACCGGGCTTGCCCGGCTTGTTGCCGACCAGCGCGGCCTTGTACTCGCTCCAGCTGGCTTCGAGCCGGGTGTAGTTCTCGCGGATTTCGGCGGTGGGCGCATAGGCCTTGAGTTCGACCAGCTGGCGGTCAAACAGCGCCATCGATTTGTCCAGCACCAGCTGGGCGCTGGCGCTTTCCGTGCGGTGTACCAACGCCAGCCAGGCCTTGCCCATGCGCTGCGACAGCATGCGCTGGCGGCCGGCCTTGTTGATGGCGTCGTTCAGGCTGCCCACTTGCGCACGCAGTGGCAGGTGGGGCAGCCAACCGGATGCCCCGGCCAGGAAGATCAGTCGGCGGCGGTGCATGGCGGTTTTCAGGCAGACAGGGGCGCGAACTGGCGGGTGTCCACCGCGGCCTTGTCGAACTCGAACCAGGGGTCGGGCTCGCCGTCCAGCGCGAATTGCAGTTGGGCCCACAGCGCCTTGCGGCCTTCGTGGTCGTCCAGAATCTTTTTCTTCACGTAGTCCAGGCCGACACGGTTCACGTAGTGCACCGTGCGCTCAAGGTACCAGCCCTCCTGGCGGTACAGCTCGCAGAAGGCGCCGGTGTACTCCAGCACCTCGGCGGCGGTTTTGACCTTCACAAAGAAGTGCGCCACTTCGGTCTTGATGCCGCCGTTGCCGGCGATGTACATCTCCCAGCCACTGTCCACGCCAATCACGCCGACGTCCTTGATGCCGGCCTCGGCGCAATTGCGCGGGCAGCCCGACACGGCGAACTTGACCTTGTGCGGTGCGTACATGCGCCACATGGCGCGTTCCAGGTCCTTGCCCATCTGGGTGCTGTCCTGGGTGCCCATGCGGCACCATTCGCTGCCGACGCAGGTTTTCACCGTGCGCAAGGCCTTGGCGTAAGCGTGGCCCGACGGCATGCCGATGTCTTTCCAGACGTTCTGCAGGTCTTCCTTTTTCACGCCCAGCAGGTCGATGCGCTGGCCGCCGGTGACCTTGACGGTGGGAATCTTGTACTTGTCCACCGCGTCGGCAATGCGGCGCAGCTCGTCGGCGGTGGTTTCGCCGCCCCACATGCGCGGGATCACCGAGTAGGTGCCGTCTTTCTGGATGTTGGCGTGGCTGCGCTCGTTGATGAAGCGGCTTTGCGGATCGTCCTTCGCGTCTTTAGGCCAGGTGCTGATGAGGTAGTAGTTGACGGCCGGGCGGCAGCTGGCGCAGCCGTTGGGGGTCTTCCACTCCATGAACTTGAAGACGTCGGAGATGGTGAGCAGTTTGCTGTCGCGGATGGCGTCACGCACCGCCTGGTGGCCGTGGTCGGTACAACCACACATGGCTTTGAGCTTGGGGGTGGCGGAGTAGTCGCCACCGGCGGTGAACATCAGGATCTGCTCGACCAGGCCGGTACACGACCCGCAGCTCGCGCTGGCCTTGGTGTGCTTTTTCACCTCGTCCAGCGTGAAGAGGCCTTTCTCGCGGATGGCCTTGCAGATCGTGCCTTTGTTCACGCCGTTGCAGCCGCAGACCTCGGCATCGTCGGGCATGCTGGCGGCCTTGGTGTGGCCTTCGTGGCCCACGTCGCCGATGTTGGCGCCGGACTCGCCGAACATCAGTTTGTCGCGGATGTCGTTGATGCTGCGGCCGTCGCGCAGCAGCTTGAAGTACCAGCTGCCATCGACCGTGTCGCCATACAGGCAGGCACCGACGAGTTTGTCGTCCTTGATGACCAGTTTTTTGTAGACGCCGCCGAACGGGTCGGACATGACGATTTCTTCGGTGCCGTCGCCACCCATGAACTCGCCAGCGCTGAACAAATCAATGCCGGTGACCTTCAGCTTGGTGGAGGTGAGCGAGCCCTGGTAACGGCCAATGCCGAACTGCGCCAGGTGGTTGGCTGCGACCTTGGCCTGCTCAAAGAGGGGTGCCACCAGGCCGTAGGCAATGCCGCGGTGCGCCGCGCATTCGCCCACCGAGTAGATGCGGGCGTCGGTCACGGTCTGCATGGTGTCGTTCACCACAATGCCGCGGTTGCAGTGCAGGCGCATTTTTTCGGCAAGCTCGGTGTTGGGGCGAATGCCCACCGCCATCACCACCAGGTCGGCCGGGATCTCGCTGCCGTCCTTGAATTGCAGCGCCTTGACGCGGCCACCCTGGCCGCCGTCGGCGTCGCCAATCAGCGCCTGGGTCTGGCCGCCCATGACGAACTTCAGGCCGCGCTCTTCGAGCGATTTCTGCAGCAGGCCACCGGCCACCGGGTCGAGCTGGCGCTCCATCAGCGTGGGCATGACGTGGATCACGGTCACGTCCATGCCACGCAGCATCAGGCCGTTGGCGGCTTCCAGGCCCAGCAGGCCGCCGCCAATGACGACGGCTTTTTTGTACTTGGTGGCGGCCTCAATCATCGCGTTGGTGTCGGCGATGTCGCGGTAGGCAATCACGCCCTGCAGGCCTTTGCCGGGCACCGGCAGGATGAAGGGGTTGGAGCCGGTGCACATCAGCAGCCGGTCGTAGGCTTCTTCGGTCCCGTCTTCCGCCCGCACGATGCGGCGGACGCGGTCGACTTCGACGACTTTTTTGCCTGCGTGCAGGGTGATGTTGTTCTCGGCGTACCACTCCCACGAATTGAGCACAATCTCGTCGAGGGTTTGTTCGCCCGCCAACACAGGGGAGAGCAGGATGCGGTTGTAGTTGGGGTGGGGTTCGGCGCCAAACACCGAGATGTCGTACAGGTCGGGTGCCACCTTGAGCAGTTCTTCGATGGTCCTGACCCCTGCCATCCCGTTCCCAACCATGACCAATTTTGATTTTTTCATTGCGCTCTCCAAGCTGAATCCCCCGTATCAGTGCAAACCCCATGCCAGCTTTTGGTGTGTTTGTGGGGCGTGATGCACCAAAGTAGCGTTTTTGAGATCGAATCAACCGCACGCCTTGGTAAAGTCTGAAGATTTTGCTATGGATAACGTAGCGTTTTAGCGTGTTTTCTGGGACCAAATTGCGCTCGCTGTGCCCTTGCTGGCCGCAGGAAACGGCTCGAAAGCGGTTGGCAAAGTCGGTGCGCACCAAATTGAGCATCAAACTTGCTTGCCTCTGGTGCAGGACAAAACCACCATGACCTTTGACATCGACATTGGCTTCACCTCGCTGACCGGTCGCAAGCCCGTCAACGAAGACTTTGCCGCCGCCTTGCTGCCCGAACCGGGGCAGCAAGGCATGGGGGCGATCGCCGCGATTGCCGACGGCGTGAGCACCGGGGGCATGGGCCGCGAGGCGGCGCAAACCACGGTGACCAGCCTGGTGCGTGATTACTACGGCACACCCGAGACCTGGGACACCACGGTCGCGCTGGACCGCATCGTTGGTGCCCAAAATGCCTGGCTGGCCGGCGTCAACCGGCGCCGCCAACCGGCCATGGGCCTGACCACGCTGACCGCGGTCGTGCTGCGTGGCCAGTCGTACACCGTGGCGCATGTGGGGGACACCCGCGCCTACCTGCTGCGTGCCGGCCAGCTGACGCAGCTGACCCATGACCATGTGGTGGACCACCCCGACTTCCAGCACCAGTTGCTGCGCTGTGTGGGTGCCGACGACCGGGTGGTGGTCGACTACCTGCAAGGCGACCTGCAGGTGGGCGACGTGTTCGTGCTCCTCTCCGACGGCGTGCACAACGTGCTGTCGGCCCGCAAGCTCGACGCGCTGGCGCAGGACAGCAGCGCAACGCCCAGCGCCCAGCAGACGAGCCAGCGCATGGTCGACGCCGCGCTGGCCGCCGGCACGCAAGACAACGCCACCGCGCTGGTGGTGCGCGTGCTGGGTCTGCTCGACGCCAACCTGCAGGACGAAAACCGCCTCGCCAACGCGTTGCCCATACCGCAGCGGCTCAAGCTCGGCGACAGCCTCGATGGCCTGACCGTCACCGCCATGGTGGCCGACACCGGCGTCAATGTGCTTTACCAGGTGCGCGACCCGCAGAGCCAGCGGCTGTACGCACTGAAAACCCTGCACCCGGCCCGTTCGCACGACCCGGCAGAGCGCGCCATGCTGGCGCACGAAGCCTGGCTGGCCAAACGCATGCAGTCGTCCCGCGCTGCCGACCACCTGGTCAACCTGCACAGTGAATTGCCCAACGGCCAGCAGTCCAGCGCGTTCTATTTGCTGTACGACTGGCACAGCGGTGAAACCCTGCAGCAGCTGCTGGCGCGGCAGCACCGCTTTGGCCTGCCGCAGCTGCTGACCGCCGCCACCCATGTGGCCAAGGCGCTGGGCCGGCTGCACCGCCAGGGCGTGATCCACCGCGACATCAAACCCGCCAACCTGCACCAGGGGGAAGACGGCGTGCTGCGGGTGCTGGACCTCGGTGTGGCGCTCAGTGGCCGCGAGCCTGCCGCATTGCGCACACTGCACGCCGGCACCCCCAGCTACATCAACCCCGAGCAGTGGGGCTTCAACGCCACCGGCGCCGACACCGAGCCTGAAGCCCCCGACGCGCAAAGCGATTTGTTTGCGCTGGGCGTCACGCTGTACCAGTTGCTCACCGGCAAGCTGCCTTATGGCGAGGTGTTGCCCTACCAGGTGGGCCGTTACCACCGCGACCCAGTGGCCCCCAGCCGGCACAACCCCGAGGTGCCGATCTGGCTCGATCATGTGGTGCTGAAAGCGGTAGCGCGCGACAAGCGCCAGCGCTTTGAAACGGCCGAGGAAATGCTGCTGGCACTGGAGCGCGGTGCCTCGCGTTCGCTCACCGCGCCGGCCCCGTCGCCACTGCTGCAGCGCGACCCGGCCATGGTGTGGAAGCTGGTCTGCGGCGTCAGCCTGCTGTTCAACCTGCTGCTGATCTATTGGCTGCTGTTTTTGCCGAAATAGAAACCATATTGGCAGCAAGCCTCAGTCGAATCTGGCGTATCTGCTATTGATTGAATAGCAAAAATGGTCACGAGGCACGCGCGTGGCCACCCTTTTAGCTCCGGCACGCTGCGCTTAACTTTGCCTGGGCAAAGTTAGCCTCGCTGAAAGTTGAGCCAAGCGCTCCGCGCTTTGTCCGCTTCGCGGATCACGCGCTGCGCGCGCGGCCACCCTTTTCAGCCCACGTCCGGGTCCAGCGGATCTGCATCACACGCAGCATCGCCAGCATCACCAGTGACAGGCCGGCAAAAACCAGGAAGCCCCACAGATAGCTGCCCGCATACTGCTTGGAGAGGCCCATGGCGTTGGGCACCAGGCCACCGCCCAACGCACCGATTTCACCGATCATCGAGCCCGCCACCGCCGTGGCCAGTGGCCAGCGCAGCGGGACCAGCTGGAACAGCGCACCGTTGCCGGCACCCAGGGCGGCAAAACACAGCATGACCAGCAAGGTGGTGGCGACCAGCGAGTTGCCCGCCAGCCCACACAGCGCCAGCGTGACGGCCACGGTCACCAGCACCACGCTGAGCGTGTTGACGCCACCCCAGCGGTCGGAAATCCAGCCGCCAAAAATCCGCAAGGCCGCTCCCATGAAAGCCGCGAGCATGGTCAGCTGGCCCGCCTGCACTTTGCTGACCGAGAACTGGTCGTAGTAGTAGGTGGGCAAAAAGGTGGCCAGGCCAATGAAGCCGCCAAAAGTCACTGCATAAATCAGGCTGAAAGCCCAACCGTCTTTCTCAAACAAACAGGCGATGTGCTCCTTGAAGCTGGCGTGTTTGTCCAGGTCGGGCGGCTCCTTGGCGAAGACGATCATCACCAGCATCGGGATGCTGATGGCCGCCGCCGCAAAGCCGTACACCGCCACCCAGCCAAAGGCCTGCGCCAGAGGGGGCGCGATCAACACCGAGACCGCCGTGCCCACGTTGCCTGCCCCCACCAGCCCCATGGCGAGCCCCTTGTGCTTGGGTGGGAACGAGCCCGAGCCGAGCGACAGCGCCACGCCGAAGCTGGCGCCGGCAATGCCCAACAGCACGCCCATGGCCAACAAATCATTGAAGCTGTTGACGAAGAAAAAGCCAAACAGCATGGCCACCGCGATCAGGCCCATTTCCACCAAAGTGGCGTTCTTGCGCCCGATGTACTGCGACAGCAGGCCCAGCGGGAAGCGCATCAGCGCACCGGCAATGATGGGAATGGACAGCATCAGCCCCTTCTGGGCCGGGCTCAGGTTGAAGGTTTCGCTGATGAACGGTGCCATGGCGCCGTTGAGCACCCAGATGCAGCACGAAAAAGCAAAGTAGAGGAAAGACGCGTAGAGCGTGGGCGCGTGGCCACTCTTGAGAAAACTGCGGAATCCCGCCATGGTGCATATCCCTGTCGTTATGGTTATGCATGCACCAAAGCGAAACCCGTGCCAGCTTTTAAGGCGTCGGACAGGGGGATTGGGCCCCAAAGTGAATCAAATCGGTGTCGAATGCGCCGATTGAGTGAAAGCGCGCACCAAATGCGTGAGGTGTGGTCGGTCAGAGCGGGCTGCGGCTGACCCAGCACTTTTCAGGTGAGCGCAGGTACGACCACGACAGCAAAATCTTGGTCCGCTTGTCGACCACAAAGCCCAGCGTGCAGCCGCTCTGGTCGGGCACCATGTACTGGGTCCGGTTGGCGTCAAAGTCTTTCTTTTGCACCAGCTCGTCGGTTTCCAGGAAGCTGCCAGAGATGGAGCGGCCCACCCAGTCGTTGAGCTTTTTCTCACCGTCGTCACGGGGCGTGTTGGCGCAGCCGCTGACGAATACCGCCGCGGCGAGCAGCGCACCGGTGGCTGGCAGCAGGCGCTTCAGGCGGGTGCGCGGCGCAGTGGGGTGGGAAGCGGTCATGGGGGAATGCTTTCGGGTGAGTTCGGGTGAGTGGTCGGCAGGTCCATTTTTATTGTGCCATTGGCGCCACCTGCGCACCACCCGCAGCGTGGCCAGACAAGCACAAACGGCGCAGAAAGCTGCGCCGTTTGTGGGGAATATCAGGCCATCCGGTCTCAGGCGGCTTGCTTTTCCACGTGCGACTGGCGGGTGTAGAGGAAGTCGATCACCGCCTTGCGGTAGTGCAGGTAGTCGGTGTTTTCGGCCAGGTCGACGCGCGAGCGGGGGCGGGGCAGGTTCACGCTCAGCACCTCGCCAATGGTGGCAGCGGGGCCGTTGGTCATCATCACGATACGGTCGCTCAGCAGCACGGCTTCGTCCACGTCGTGCGTCACCATCACCACGGTGCTTTGGGTGGCCGCCACAATGGCGAGCAACTCGTCCTGCAGCTTGGCGCGGGTGAGGGCGTCCAGCGCACCAAAGGGCTCGTCCATCAGCAGCACCTTGGGTTCCATCGACAGGGCGCGGGCAATGCCCACCCGCTGTTTCATGCCGCCGGAGATTTCGCCGGGGCGCTTTTGCGCGGCGGCGGTCAGGCCCACCATGGCCAGCACGTTGTCCACGCGCTCTTTCAGCTGGGCCTTGGTCTCGGCCTGGGTGCCGTTGACGCGGCTGGAGGCGCCAAACACGCGCTCCACCGCGAGGTAGACGTTCTCAAAGCAGGTCAGCCAGGGCAGCAGCGAGTGGTTCTGGAACACGACGCCGCGGTCCGGGCCGGGGCCGTCGATCTCGCGGTTGGCGCAGATCAGGCTGCCCTGGGTGGGCAGGGTCAGACCGGCAATCAGGTTCAGCAGTGTGGATTTGCCACAGCCCGAGTGGCCGATCAACGTGATGAACTCGCCCTTGGCCACTGTCAGGTTGACGTTCTGCAGTGCGCAGAACGGGCCCTTGGCGGTCTTGAAGGTCTGCTCGACGTTCTGGATTTCAATGTATTTGCTGGCCAGGCTATCGCTCATGACTTCACCTCTTCAAAAGTAAACGCGGTGGCGAGTTTGATCAGGGCAAATTCCAGCAGCAGCCCTACACCGCCGATGACGAAAATCGCCACGATGATGTTTTTCACGTTCAGGTTGTTCCACTCGTCCCAGATCCAGAAGCCGATGCCCACGCCGCCAGTCAGCATTTCGGCGGCGACGATCACCAGCCAGGCTGTGCCCACCGCCAGCCGTACGCCCGTGAGCATGTAGGGCAGCACGGCAGGGAACAGGATCTTGGAAATGATCTTCCACTCGCTCAGGTTCAGGACGCGGGCCACGTTCATGTAGTCGCTCGGCACACGCTGCACGCCTACGGCGGTGTTGATGATCATGGGCCAGATCGAGCAGATGAAGATGGTCCAGATGGCGGCCGGGTTGGCGCCTTTGAAGACCAGCAGGCCAATCGGCAGCCAGGCCAGTGGGGACACCGGGCGCAGCAGGCTGATCAGCGGGTTGAACATGCGGCTCAGGAAGGTGAAGCGGCCGATCATGAAGCCCAGCGGAATGCCCACGGCCGCTGCCATGCCGAAACCAATGCCCACCCGTTGCAACGAACTCAGCACGTTCCAGCCTACGCCCTGGTCGTTGGGCCCCTTTTTGTAGAACGGATCGCTGAAGACCGAGATGGCCTGCTGCAGCGTGGCCCAAGGCGATGGAATATCGCCCTTGGTTGTGGCAGACACCACCGCCCAGACGGTGACCAATAGGCCAAGGCCAAATAGCGGTGGCAATACTTTCAGCATCAACTCAGACCAGTTGAAAGCTGGCTTGCTGTTGCTGGGTGATGGGGTCTTGGGTGCCGCCACTGCAGCGGCAGTGGCGTCGTTCGCCGCTGCGGCATGGCGCGCAACGCCGGGTACCATTTTTAAGGATTTGGGCGGCTTGGCAGGGCCCTCAAAGGGCGGATGGAATACAGCACTGACCATGGTGTTACCTGTGATGGTTGATGGATGTGAGTTGACTGGAGGCCCGGTTGAGCGTCAGGCCTTGATCTTGAATCCGTCCGCGTATTTCTTCGGGTCTTTGCCGTCCCACACCACGCCGTCCATGAGTTTGCTGGTGCGCATGACCTCCTTGGGGACGCTGACTTTGGCCATCGTGGCGGCTTCCTTGTACAGGTCAATCTGGTTGACCTGCTTGGCCACGGCCAGGTAGTCTGGGTGCTCTTTCATCAAGCCCCAGCGCTTGTGCTGGGTCAGGAACCACATGCCGTCGCTCAGGTACGGGAAGTTGGCGGCACCGTCGTTGAAAAACTTCATGTGGTTCGGGTCGTCCCAGGTCTTGCCCAGGCCGTTCTGGTAACGGCCCAGAATGCGCTGGTTGATCGCGTCGACGCTGGTGTTGATGTACGACTTTTCGGCCACTGTCTCAGCCATCTTGTTTTTGTTTTGCAGGCTGGCGTCAATCCAGCGGCTGGCTTCGAGAATGGCAGCGGTCACGGCGCGCGCGGTGTTGGGGTACTTCTTGACGAACTCGGCGGTCGTGCCCAAGGTTTTTTCCGGGTGGTCTTTCCAGATGTCCTGTGTCGTGATGGCAGTCACGCCGATGCCGTCAATGATGGCGCGGTGGTTCCAGGGCTCGCCCACGCAGAAACCATCCATGTTGCCGACCCGCATGTTGGCCACCATTTGCGGCGGTGGCACGGTGATCAGCTTGGCGCCGCTCACCGGGTTGATGCCCGAGGCAGCCAGCCAGTAGTGCATCCACATGGCGTGTGTGCCGGTGGGAAAGGTGCCTGCAAAGGTGTATTCACGTTTGTTGGCTTCCATGTATTTGGCAAGTGACGGGCCATCCACTGCGCCTTTTTCGGCCAGCGTTTTGGACAGCGTGATGGCTTGCCCGTTGTTGTTCAGGCTCATCAGCACGGCCATGTCTTTTTTCGGGCCTGCGGTGCCCATGTGCACACCGTATATCAGGCCGTACAGCACGTGGGCCATGTCCAGCTCGCCGCTGACCAGCTTGTCCCGCACGCCTGCCCACGAGGCTTCCTTGTTCGGAATGATCTTGACGCCGTACTTCTTGTCAAAACCCAGCACCGAGGCCATCACCACGCTGGCGCAATCGGTCAGCGGGATGAACCCGATCTTGACTTCTTCTTTCTCGGGCTTGTCAGAGCCCTGGGCGTAGACGGCGGTGCGCAGTGCCGGTGAGAGGCCTACCGCGCCCAGCGACGCGGCCTGCAGCACCGTGCGGCGGCTGAGTTTGCTGTTGAGGAAATCGGTCATGAAACACTCCAAAGGTCACAAAATAAAAAAGGCGTCCTCACCATGCGGTCAGCGCATGCGCGCTGACTCGTGGGTGGGGACGCCTTTGTCCTTTTTCAGTCCGTAATACCCGCCGTTGGGTGGTGCGGACTGACGACTTGTTCAGTCTTGCACAAGTTAAAGCATCAACCGTGCCAGCTGGGTTTTGAGCGGCGACACGCGGATGTGCAGGAATGGCTATCCGTGGAAACCCGCTCTGGTGGCGGATCTCGGTGATAAATGGCGAGTCAGGGTGCGGAGGGCGGGATGTGTGCACCGCTTTTGTGCGATGCACCAAACTAGCCAAGCAGGTCGGCCATGTCGAGCATGCGCTGCGCGACTTCGTGCAATTTCAGGCCCTTGTTCATGGCCGCCTTGCGCAGCTTGTCGTAGGCCTGCTGTTCGGTGAGTTGCTGGCGTTGCATCAGCAGGCCCTTGGCACGGTCAATCACCTTGCGGCCCGACAGCTCGGACTTGGCTTCGGCCAGTTCCTGCCGCAGGCCCTCTTCGTGGTGGAAGCGCAGCATGGCCACGTCCAGGATCGGGCGGATGCGTTCGGTGGACAGGCCCGCCACCACGTAGGCCGACACGCCGGCCGCCACCGCGTCACGGGCCAGCGTGCTGTCGTTGTCGTTGGTGAACATCACAATCGGACGGCGCTCGTCGCGGGTGGCCATCACCACATGCTCCAGCGCGTCGCGTGCCTCGCTTTCGGCGTCCACAATGACCATGTCGGGCTGCAACTGCGCCAGCCGTTCGGTGAGGAACGTGTCGGCCGGCAGGATGGCGATCAGGTTGAAGCCGTTTTCCAGCAGGCCAATGCGCAGGCTGCGCGAACGTTCTGCCAGCAACACGGCGTGCGCATCCCTGGGGTCGCTGACCACCAGGTCAGGCGCCACGACGACGATGCGGAGAGCCTCATTCATGCGAAAATAATGCGCAAGATTTGCGCCAGATATGGGGTGTGGGTTGGATTGGGCCGTGATTTTTAGGCGGTTCACCTAAACTCCAACCCATGTTGAACAACTTTCTGCTGCTGGGCATTGAATCGTCGTGCGACGAAACCGGCGTGGCCCTGGTCGAGGTGCGGGCAGGGCAGGCACCGCGCCTGCGCGCGCAAGCCCTGCACAGCCAGATCGAGATGCACCAGGCTTACGGCGGGGTGGTGCCCGAACTCGCCAGCCGGGACCACATCCGCCGCGTGCTGCCGCTGACCCGGCAGGTGCTGGCCGAGGCCGGTGCCACGTTGGTCGAGCTGGACGTGGTGGCCTTCACCCGGGGCCCTGGTTTGGCGGGGGCGCTGCTGGTGGGTGCTGGCGTGGCCTGCGCGCTGGGCGCGGCACTGGGCAAACCCGTCATGGGCATCCACCACCTCGAAGGGCATTTGCTGTCACCGTTCCTGAGTGCCGACCCGCCGGAGTTTCCGTTTGTGGCCCTGCTGGTTTCAGGCGGGCACACGCAGCTGATGCGGGTGGACCGCGTGGGCGCCTATGAGATGCTGGGCGACACGATTGACGACGCGGCGGGCGAGGCATTTGACAAGTCGGCCAAGCTGATGGGGTTGGGCTACCCAGGTGGGCCCGCGCTGGCACGGCTGGCCGAGCAGGGCAACCCGGCGGCATTTGCGCTGCCACGCCCGCTGCTGCACAGCGGCAACCACGACTTTTCGTTCGCTGGGCTGAAAACGGCGGTGCTGACGCAAGCCAAAAAGCTCGGCCCTGAGCTGGCCACGCGCAAGGCCGATCTGGCCGCGTCCACGCAGGCGGCGATTGTCGAGGTGCTGGTGAAAAAGTCGCTCGGCGCGCTCAAGGCCACCGGACTGACACGCCTGGTGGTAGCGGGCGGTGTGGGTGCCAACCGGCTGCTGCGCAGTGAACTGAACGCCGCCTGTGCCCGCCGGGGCATCCGCGTGCATTACCCTGAATTGGACCTGTGCACCGACAACGGCGCCATGATCGCCATGGCCGCCGCCATGCGCTTGCAGGCGGGTGCCCAGGTGGCCGACACCGCGTACGCCTTTGATGTCAAGCCGCGCTGGCCGCTGGACACGCTGGTGGCGGCTGCCTGAGCCGCCCCAGCCGTTGATTTCAAGCCTTTTATAGTCTGAGCCTTAGTAGAACCTGGTGATTCTGCTATTTAATCAATAGCAATCTGGGTCACGTTGCTGACCGGCAATTTTTTCGCCAGATTCAGTGTCAGCACGCCATGCTCCAGCTTGGCGCGGCTGGCGGGGCTGTCAATTTCCACCGGCAGTTCGTAGGCCGCCTGGTACTGGCGCGGGGCGTCTGCCACGGTGCCAACCCGGACCTGGTGGCCCTCAATGTGGATGGTGAGCTGTTCCTTCGCGATGCCAGGCACATCCAGCGCCAGCGTGTAATGGGTGTCGTCCTGCGTCAGCTGCGCGGCGGCGTTGGACGACGCGGTGAAGGTGTTGTCGAGGAAGCGCTCCAGCGCGCGGTCCAGGTGGCGGGGGGGCACGGCGAAAGCGTTGCGGCGCAGGGTGGCGGGGGCGGTGGTTGCAAAAAACATGGTGAAAGCTCCTGGTGATTGCCCGGCTGTCACTGCGACAGCCGCATGGATTAAAAATGCGCGCCGAAGCTGGCATTTCAAGAGAAAAAGACGCGCAATCCAGCCACTTTATTGTTGCAAGGGCGCCCTTGAAACAGCTTTTTGAGGCGCTATCTGTGAAGACCCTCACGGCCAGGCCTGCTGCACAACGCGGCAGCCCGCGCTATAATCGAACGGCTTTGCCTTGGGGCAAGGCGCACGTTGGGGCCATTCCAGCATCCAGCGCAAGTCAACCCCGACCCGTCCCAACGGGTCATAAACACCAGGAAATCTATGACCGCTCTGAACAAGGCCGAGGTCGTCAAGGCCAATGCCCGCTCCGCTACCGACACCGGCAGCCCAGAAGTGCAAGTTGCACTGCTGACAGCCCGCATCAACGAGCTGACCCCCCACTTCAAGACCCACGCCAAAGACCACCACGGTCGCCGTGGTCTGCTGCGCATGGTCAGCCGCCGCCGCAAACTGCTGGATTACCTCAAGTCCAAAGACAGCGGCCGCTACACCGCGCTGATCGCCAAACTCGGCCTGCGCAAGTAAGCGCACCGACCCCAAAGCGCCTGAGTTGGTTTCTGCTGGCTCAGGCGTTTGTCGTTTCAAGGTTTCATTCGGAGAAGGCAAGACGGATACGCGCTGTGTCATTCCACAACCGCCCTGCAACATGACAAGTCTGCAGGGCGTTTCTGGAATGGCATCGTGTTCGGTACCGCCAACTCTCCGGGCTCCCGGCGCAGCCTGATGCGCCACCACCCTCGACCAGCGCAAACACTTGCGCTTTAACGCACAGAGAGACAACACATGAGCATTTTCAACAAAGTCACCAAGACCTTCCAATGGGGTCAGCACACCGTCACGATGGAAACCGGCGAAGTCGCTCGCCAGGCTTCCGGTGCGGTGCTGGTCAACATCGACGACACCGTGGTGCTGGCCACCGTTGTGGCCTCCAAAACGTCCAAGCCGGGCCAGGATTTTTTCCCGCTGACGGTGGACTACATTGAGAAAACCTACGCCGCCGGCAAGATCCCCGGCAGCTTCTTCAAGCGCGAAGCCAAACCCAGCGAACACGAAACCCTGACCAGCCGCCTGATCGACCGCCCGATCCGCCCGCTGTTCCCTGAGGGCTTTTTCAACGAAGTGCACGTGGTCATCCACACCGTGTCGCTGAACCCCGAAGTCGACGCCGACATCGCCGCGCTGGTCGCATCGAGCGCCGCGTTGGCCATCTCCGGCATCCCGTTTGCCGGCCCGATTGGCGCCGCACGCGTGGGCTACATCAACGGCGAATACGTCCTGAACCCGGGCCAGACCCAGCGCAAGGACAGCCAGATGGACCTCGTGGTTGCCGGTACCGAAGCCGCTGTGCTGATGGTCGAGTCCGAGGCACAGCAGCTGTCGGAAGAAGTGATGCTCGGCGGTGTGGTGTTTGGTCACCAGCAGGCGGCCATTGCGATCAACGCCATCCACGAACTGGTGCGTGAAGCCGGCAAGCCGGTGTGGCAGTGGGAAGCCCCCGCCAAGGACGAAGACCTGATCGCCAAAGTCGGCGCTCTGGCCGAAGACAAGCTGCGCGCCGCCTACCAGGAGCGCAACAAGCAAACCCGCACCCAGGCCCTGCGCGAAACCACCGCTTCGGTGATGGCCGCGCTGAAAGCCGACGGCGCCCCGTTCGACGCGGTCAAGGTCGAAGGCATGCTGTTCGACATCGAAGCCAAGATTGTGCGCAGCCAGATCCTGCAGGGCGAGCCCCGCATCGACGGCCGCGACACCCGCACCGTGCGCCCGATCGAAATCCGCAACGGCGTGCTGCCACGCACCCACGGCTCGGCCCTGTTCACCCGTGGTGAAACCCAGGCGCTGGTCGTCACCACGCTGGGCACCGAGCGCGACGCGCAGCGCATTGATGCGCTGGCTGGTGAGTACGAAGACCGCTTCATGCTGCACTACAACATGCCTCCGTTCGCCACCGGCGAAGTGGGCCGCATGGGTTCCACCAAGCGCCGCGAAATCGGTCACGGCCGTCTGGCCAAGCGTGCTTTGGCCGCCGTGCTGCCGAGCAAAGAAGACTTCCCCTACACCATGCGTGTGGTGTCCGAGATCACCGAATCCAACGGTTCGTCGTCGATGGCGTCGGTCTGTGGTGGCTGCCTGAGCCTGATGGACGCTGGCGTGCCAATGAAGGGCCATGTGGCCGGCATCGCCATGGGCCTGATCAAGGACGGCAACCGCTTTGCGGTGCTGACCGACATCCTGGGTGACGAAGATCATCTGGGCGACATGGACTTCAAGGTCGCCGGTACCACTGGTGGTATCACCGCGCTGCAGATGGACATCAAGATCCAGGGCATCACCAAGGAAATCATGCAGGTCGCACTGGCGCAGGCCAAGGAAGCGCGCCTGCACATCCTCGGCAAGATGCAGGAAGCGATGAGCACGGCCAACACCGAAGTCTCCAGCTTCGCGCCGAAGCTGTACACGATGAAGATCAACCCCGAGAAGATCCGCGACGTCATTGGCAAGGGCGGTTCCGTCATCCGTGCACTGACCGAAGAAACCGGCTGCCAGATCAACATCGAGGAAGACGGCACCATCACCATCGCCGCGACCGACGGCGCCAAGGCCGAGGTGGCCAAGCAGCGCATTGCCCAGATCACCGCAGAAGTCGAAATCGGCAAGGTCTACGAAGGCCCGGTCACCAAGATTCTTGATTTTGGTGCGCTGATCAACCTGTTGCCCGGCAAGGACGGCCTGCTGCACATCAGCCAGATCGCACACGAGCGCGTCGAGAAAGTCACTGACTACCTGACCGAAGGCCAGATCGTCAAGGTCAAGGTCCTGGAGACCGACGAAAAGGGCCGTGTCAAGCTGTCCATGAAAGTGCTGCTGGACCGTCCTGCCTACAACGGCAACGCCCAGTCGCCTGCGGCCGAACCTCAGAACTGACATCGGTCTGGCAGGCCGTGCCTGCTTGTCCGCAGGGGCAAGCCAGAGCCATGGCCCGCCGGTCTCAGTTTGCTGACGCATGCCATGAAAGCCATTGAAATCACCGCTTGCGGTGCACCGGAGGTGCTGCAACTGTGTGAACGCCCGCAACCGGTTGCCGGTCCGGGTGAGGTGCTGATCCGCGTGTTGGCCAGCGGCGTGAACCGCCCCGACGTCTTGCAGCGCATGGGTTTGTACCCAGTACCTGCTGGTGCCTCTGACATTCCCGGGCTGGAAGTGGCTGGTGTGGTGGCCGGTGGTGACGCAGAGGCCATGGCCCGTGCGGGCTTTCAGCCGGGTGACCGCGTCTGCGCGCTGGTGTCAGGTGGTGGCTATGCCGAATGGTGTGTCGCCCCGGTTGGCCAGTGTCTGCCAGTGCCCACGCACCTGTCCGATGCCGAGGCCGCGTCCTTGCCCGAAACCTTCTTCACCGTGTGGAGCAATGTGTTTGACCGTGGCCGTCTGCAGCCGGGCGAGACCTTGCTGGTGCAGGGTGGCACCAGCGGCATTGGTGTGGCGGCAATCCAGATGGCCAAGGCCTTTGGTGCCACCGTCATCGCCACCGCCGGCTCGGCTGAGAAATGTGCGGCTTGCCTGGCGCTGGGGGCTGACCATGCCATCAACTACAGGCAGGATGACTTTGTTGCCGAAGTGGCACGCCTGACCGGTGGGCGTGGCGTGGATGTGGTGCTGGACATGGTGGCGGGCAGCTATGTGGCGCGTGAGGTGCAGTGCCTGGCTGACGATGGCCGGCTGGTGATCATCGCGGTCCAGGGGGGCACGCAGAGCGAGTTGAACGCCGGCCTGGTGCTGCGCAAACGCCTCACCGTGACCGGCTCCACCCTCAGGGCGCGCCCGGTGGCGTTCAAGGCGGCGATTGCACGCGCCTTGCGCGAGACGGTCTGGCCCTGGTTCACAGCTGGGCGTGTGCGCGCCATCGTGCACAGCCAGTTTCCGGCCGAGGGGGCTGGTGGCTTCAGTGGTGCTGCATTGGCGCACCGGCTGATGGAGTCCAACAGCCATATTGGAAAAATCGTACTCAACTGGGGTGCTGCGTGATGAACCATCCACGTAAAAAACTGATTGCAGGCAACTGGAAACTCAATGGCAGCCTGGCCGCCAATGACGCGCTGGTGCGTGCGCTGCTGGCCGGCATGGGTCAGCCAACCTGCGATGTCGCTGTGTGTGTGCCAAGTCCTTACCTGGCGCAACTGCAATCGTTGGTGCAGGGCGGGGCTTTGTTGCTCGGCGCGCAGGACGTGTCACAGCACCTTTCTGGTGCCTATACGGGTGAGGTGTCGGCAGACATGCTGCGCGAATTGGGTGTGCGTTATGCCATCGTTGGCCACTCGGAGCGCCGCCAGTACCATGGCGAGACCGACGCGGTGGTGTCCAACAAGGCGCAGCGTGCGCTGGCGGCGGGCATCACCCCGATTGTGTGTGTGGGTGAGACCCTGGCCGAACGCGACGCCGGCGAAACCGAGCACGTGGTCAAACGGCAACTGGCGGCGGTGATCCACACCAACGGCCATTGCATCAGCGAAATCGTTGTGGCGTACGAGCCGGTGTGGGCCATTGGCACCGGCAAGACCGCGTCGCCAGAACAGGCTCAGCAGGTTCACGCGTTGCTGCGTGCCCAACTCAGGGCGGCCAGCCCTCAGGCTGAACGCATTGCCATTTTGTACGGCGGCAGCATGAACGCGGGCAATGCCGCAGCGCTGCTGGCCCAACCCGATATCGATGGTGGGCTGATCGGTGGGGCTTCGCTGAAGGCCGCCGATTTCCTGTCCATCATTGCCGCAGCCGCCTGACCGGCGCCGGTTTCACTGTCAATTTAGGAGTATCCAGATGAATGTCGTTCTGAACATTGTTCTTGCTGTGCAGATGCTGTCGGCTGTGGTGATGGTCGCCTTGATCCTGATCCAGCACGGCAAGGGCGCCGACATGGGCGCTGCGTTCGGGAGCGGTGGCTCGGGCAGCCTGTTCGGTGCCAGCGGCAGCGCCAACTTTCTGTCGCGCAGCACGGCCGTGCTGGCCGCCGTGTTTTTTGCCTGCACGCTGATGCTGGCGTACTTTGGCAATCTGCGTCCCACCAGCACCGGTTCCGGCAGCGTGTTGGAGCGTGCCCCCGTGACGGCCCCGGCCGCATCCGGCGCCGCACCTGCGAACCAGATTCCATCGGGCCAAGCTGGCGCGCCCGCTGGGGGCGCCTCAGGTGCTGCATTGATTCCCGGCAAGTAATCTTCTGTTGAAATTGCAGGCCAAGCTCTGGATGGCGCCTCTTTCAGGGTAAACTCTAGGGCTGTTTCAGAGAGCAAAAGCTGCAAAGCGCCTCAGGCAATCTGGACATAAAAACCGCCGTCGTGGTGAAATTGGTAGACACGCTATCTTGAGGGGGTAGTGGCGAAAGCTGTGCGAGTTCGAGTCTCGCCGACGGCACCAAAAAAAATGGCCTGCACTCCACGCAGGCCGCAGTGGTGATCAGAATCTCAAGATGAACCTCGATCAATACCTCCCCGTCCTGCTGTTCATCTTGGTGGGCATTGGCGTCGGCATCGTGCCTCAGGCGCTGGGCTATCTCCTCGGTCCCAACCGGCCCGACAGCGAGAAAAACTCCCCCTACGAATGTGGCTTTGAGGCGTTTGAAGACGCGCGCATGAAGTTCGACGTGCGTTACTACCTCGTTGCCATCCTTTTCATTCTTTTTGACCTTGAAATTGCCTTTCTTTTCCCGTGGGCCATTGCCCTGAAGGAAATCGGCCCGACAGGCTTCTGGGCAATGATGGTTTTTCTGGGCATTCTGGTCGTGGGCTTTGCCTACGAGTGGAAAAAAGGCGCCCTGGACTGGGAATAAAAAGGTACGACATGGCCATTGAAGGTGTGTTCAAGGAAGGCTTCGTCACCACGTCGTACGACTCGGTGGTGAACTGGGCCAAGACCGGGTCTTTGTGGCCCATGACCTTTGGTCTGGCCTGCTGTGCGGTGGAGATGATGCACGCCGGTGCAGCACGCTATGACCTCGACCGCTTTGGCGTGGTGTTTCGCCCCAGCCCGCGCCAATCTGACCTGATGATCGTCGCTGGCACGCTGTGCAACAAGATGGCCCCGGCGCTGCGCAAGGTCTATGACCAGATGAGCGAGCCGCGCTGGGTGCTCTCCATGGGATCGTGTGCCAATGGCGGTGGCTATTACCACTACAGCTACTCGGTGGTGCGTGGTTGCGATCGCATTGTGCCGGTGGATGTGTACGTGCCCGGCTGTCCACCCACGGCCGAGGCCTTGATGTACGGCATCATCCAGCTGCAGCAGAAGATCCGCCGCACCCAAACCATTGCACGGACCTGAGACTACCATGACCGCTGTCGCCGTCAACCCCGACACCATCCAAAACGCCGTGACGGCCGCCCTTGGGGCGCGCGTCCGGCGCATCACGTCCCGCCTCGGTGAGGTCACTGTGGTGGTCAGCGCCGCCGACTATCTGGAGGCTGCACAGCTGCTGCGCGATGCGCCAGCCTGCCGCTTTGAGCAGCTGATGGACTTGTGCGGCGTGGACTATGCCGAATACAAGGACGGTGCCTACGATGGGCCGCGTTACGCTGTGGTGACGCACTTGTTGTCCGTCAGCCTGAACCAGCGCGTTCGGCTCAAGGTCTTTGCGCCAGACGACGATTTCCCTGTGGTGGCGTCGGTCAACGACATCTGGAGTGCTGCCAACTGGTTCGAGCGCGAAGCGTTTGATCTGTTTGGCATCGTGTTCGAGGGGCACAACGACCTGCGCCGCATCCTGACCGACTACGGTTTCATCGGTCACCCGTTCCGCAAGGACTTCCCGACTTCCGGACATGTCGAGATGCGCTACGACCCTGAGCAGAAGCGCGTGATCTACCAGCCGGTCAGCATCGAACCGCGTGACATCACGCCACGCATCATCCGCGAAGACAAATACGGGGGCCTGCAGTAATGGCCGAGATCAAGAACTACACGCTGAACTTTGGGCCACAGCACCCGGCCGCACACGGTGTGTTGCGCCTCGTGCTGGAGCTCGATGGCGAGGTCATCCAGCGCGCCGACCCGCACATCGGCTTGTTGCACCGTGCCACCGAAAAGTTGGCCGAAAGCAAAACCTACATCCAGTCGCTGCCCTACATGGACCGCCTCGACTATGTGTCGATGATGTCCAACGAGCACGCCTACTGCCTTGCCATCGAGAAGCTGTTGGGTTTGGAAGTGCCCGAACGGGCCCAGTACATCCGTGTGATGTATTCCGAGATCACCCGCTTGCTGAACCACCTGTTGTGGCTCGGCTGCCATGGCCTCGACTGCGGTGCGATGACGATTTTCCTGTACGCGTTCCGCGAGCGGGAAGACCTGTTCGACATGTACGAGGCGGTGTCGGGTGCGCGCATGCACGCGGCCTATTTTCGCCCTGGTGGTGTGTACCGTGACCTGCCGGACACCATGCCGCAGTACAAGGCCAGCAAGGTCAAGAGTGCCAAGGCGATCCAGCAATTGAACGATGGCCGCAGTGGCTCGTTGCTCGACTTCATCGACGACTTCACCCAACGTTTCCCGGCGTATCTGGCCGAGTACCACACACTGCTGACCGACAACCGCATCTGGAAGCAGCGCACGGTGGGCATTGGTGTCGTGACCCCTGAACGTGCGCTGAATCTGGGTTTTACCGGCGCGATGCTGCGCGGCTCTGGCGTGCTGTGGGATTTGCGCAAGCAGCAGCCATACGAAGTCTATGACCGCATGGACTTCGACATCCCTGTGGGCAAAACCGGTGACTGTTACGACCGTTATCTGGTGCGCATGGAAGAGATGGCGCAGTCCAACCGAATCATCAAGCAGTGTGTGGATTGGCTGCGCGTCAACCCAGGCCCGGTCATTACCGACAACCACAAAGTTGCCGCACCAGACCGTGAATCCATGAAGTCCAACATGGAAGAGCTGATTCACCATTTCAAGCTGTTCACCGAAGGGTTTCACGTGCCCGAAGGCGAAGCCTATGCGGCTGTTGAGCACCCGAAGGGTGAGTTCGGCATTTACATCGTCAGCGATGGGGCCAACAAGCCGTACCGTCTGAAAATCCGTGCACCCGGTTTTGCCCATTTGGCGGCGCTCGATGAAATGTCGCGTGGCCACATGATCGCCGATGCAGTGGCCGTGATCGGCACCATGGACATCGTGTTTGGAGAAATTGACCGATGATTTCCGAAGCGACCAAAGCCCGTTTCGCTGCCGAAGTGGCGAAGTACCCGGCAGACCAGAAACAGTCGGCGGTGATGGCTTGCCTGGCCATCGTCCAGCAGGAGCTGGGCCATGTCAGTGTGGCCAGTGAAAATGAGGTTGCCAGTTACCTGGGCATGCCACCGATTGCGGTGCACGAGGTGACCACCTTCTACAACATGTACAACCAGCAGCCGGTGGGCAAGTTCAAGCTCAACGTTTGCACCAACCTGCCGTGCCAGTTGCGTGATGGGCAGAAGGCCCTGCACCACCTGGAGCACAAACTGGGCATCCACATGGGTGAAACCACTGCCGATGGCTTGTTCACGCTGCAGCAGAGCGAATGCCTGGGTGCTTGCGCCGACTCGCCAGTCTTGCTGGTCAATGACCGCACCATGTGCAGTTTCATGAGCAACGACAAGCTGGACCAGTTGGTCGATGGCTTGAAGTCGACGGGAGCCAAGTGATGTCGGCAGACAAAATTCTTGCGCAGTTCCAGGCCACCGGTGTGCAGACCTGCTTTCATGGCCGGCACATTGAGCCGCAAATTTTTGCCAATCTGGATGGCACCAACTGGCGCCTGAAAGACTACGTGGCCCGTGGCGGTTACCAGGCCTTGCGCAAGGTACTGGGCCTCGACGGCGGAGAGCCGATGACCCCTGACCAGGTGATTGCCACCGTCAAGGAGTCGGCGTTGCGCGGGCGGGGCGGTGCCGGTTTCCCGACCGGGCTGAAGTGGAGCTTCATGCCACGCCAATTTCCAGGCCAGAAATACCTGGTCTGCAATTCGGACGAGGGCGAGCCGGGCACCTGCAAAGACCGCGACATCATGCAGTTCAATCCGCACATCGTCATTGAAGGCATGGCGATTGCGGCGTACGCGATGGGCATCAGCGTCGGCTACAACTACATCCACGGCGAAATCTTTGCCACCTACGACCGGTTTGAAGAAGCCTTGGTCGAAGCCCGTGCCGCAGGCCTGCTGGGTGACCGCATTCTGGGCAGCAACTTCAGTTTCCAGCTGCATGCTTCCCATGGGTTTGGCGCCTACATTTGCGGTGAAGAAACCGCTTTGCTGGAATCGCTGGAAGGCAAAAAAGGCCAGCCACGTTTCAAGCCGCCGTTCCCGGCCAGTTTTGGCCTGTATGGCAAGCCGACCACGATCAACAACACCGAGACCTTTGCGGCTGTGCCGTGGATCATTCGCAACGGTGGGCAAGCCTACCTCGCATGCGGCAAACCGAACAACGGTGGCACCAAGATCTACTCGGTCAGCGGCGACGTAGAGCTGCCTGGCAACTACGAGGTGCCCATGGGCACGCCGTTCGCCAAACTGCTGGAATTGGCAGGTGGTGTTCGCAAGGGTCGTACGCTGAAGGCCGTGATTCCTGGCGGCTCGTCGTCGCCGGTGCTGCCTGCCAGCATCATGATGGACTGCACGATGGATTACGACTCCATCGCCAAGGCCGGCTCCATGCTCGGTTCCGGCGCGGTGATCGTGATGGACGATTCACGCTGCATGGTGGAGTCGCTCAAGCGCCTGTCGTATTTCTACATGCACGAGTCCTGCGGCCAGTGCACCCCCTGCCGCGAAGGCACGGGCTGGCTCTGGCGCGTGGTCGACAAGATCCACCGTGGCGCGGGCAAGTCCAGCGACATGGACCTGCTGAACTCGGTCGCCGACAACATCCAGGGCCGCACGATTTGTGCTCTGGGCGATGCCGCTGCCATGCCGGTGCGCGCGATGATCAAGCACTTCCGGCACGAGTTTGAAGCGCTGATCCACAACAAGAAACCCGAGACGGCCTGAGCCCGCTTGCGGAAAGAACACATGGTTGAAATCGAACTTGACGGCAAGAAGGTGGAGGTCGCCGAAGGCAGCCTGGTGATGCACGCGGCCGAGCAGGCGGGCACCTACATCCCGCACTTCTGCTACCACAAGAAGCTCAGCATCGCGGCGAACTGTCGCATGTGCCTGGTTGATATCGAAAAGGCACCCAAGCCGATGCCCGCCTGCGCCACGCCGGTGACGCAGGGCATGATCGTCCGCACCAAGAGCGAGAAAGCCATCAAGGCCCAGCAGTCGGTGATGGAGTTCTTGCTGATCAACCACCCGCTGGACTGCCCGATCTGTGACCAGGGCGGCGAGTGCCAGTTGCAGGATCTGGCAGTCGGTTACGGCGGTTCGTCTTCTCGGTACGAAGAAGAAAAGCGCGTTGTGTTCCACAAGGACGTGGGCCCGCTCATCAGCATGGAAGAGATGAGCCGCTGCATCCATTGCACGCGCTGCGTCCGTTTCGGCCAGGAAGTGGCCGGCGTGATGGAACTCGGCATGATCCACCGCGGCGAGCACGCCGAAATCACCACCGTGGTCAACGACACGGTGGACTCGGAGCTCTCCGGCAACATGATCGACATCTGCCCGGTGGGCGCGCTCACCAGCAAGCCGTTCCGCTACAGCGCCCGCACCTGGGAACTGAGCCGCCGCAAGTCGGTCAGTCCGCACGATTCGACCGGTGCCAACCTGGTGGTGCAGGTCAAAAACAACAAGGTGATGCGCGTCGTGCCGCTGGAGAACGAAGCCGTCAACGAATGCTGGATCGCCGACCGCGACCGCTTCTCCTACGAAGCGCTGAACAGCGACGAACGCCTGACCCAGCCCATGTTGAAGCAGGGCGGTGCCTGGAAGACCGTCGACTGGACCACCGCGCTGGAGTATGTGGCCAATGGCCTGAAACAGATTGGCACCGACCATGGTCCGGCCAGTGTCGGCATGCTGGTGAGCCCGCACAGCACTCTGGAAGAACTGCACCTGGCCAGCCTGTTGACCCGCGGCCTTGGCAGCGACAACATCGACCACCGCTTGCGCCACGCCGAATTTCCGGCGCCCGAAGGTGTGCGCCATCTGGGCACATCCATTGCTTCTTTGTCCCGCTTGCAGCGTGTGCTGGTGGTGGGTTCTGACCTGCGCAAGGACCACCCGCTGTTTGCCCAGCGCATCCGCCAAGCGGTCCGCAATGGCGGCGTGGTCAATGCCATCCACGCGAACGAATCCGACTGGGCCATGCCAGTAGCCAACCAGTGGCTGGCCCCGTCGTCCGACTGGGCCGATGTGCTGGCCGCAGTGGCCAGTGCGGTTGCTGCCGCAGTGGGTGTGGCAGCACCCACCGACACACCGGGTAACGAGGCTGCTGCCGCGATAGCCAAATCCATGCTCGGCGGTGAGCGCAAAGCCATTTTGCTGGGCAATGCCGCCGCGCACCACCCGCGCGCGTCGTCGCTGCTGGCGCTGGCAGGCTGGATTGCGCGCCACACCGGTGCCAGCGTGGGGTACCTGACCGAAGCGGCCAACACCGTCGGCGCCCAGCTGGTTGGTGCGATGCCGGTTCAGGGTGGGCTGAACGCAGGGCAGATGCTCAATGGGGCACTGAAAGCCGTGCTGTTGCTCAACACCGAGCCTGAATTCGACTCAGCAGCAGGCGCACAGGCCAACAGCGCGCTGGGTCAGGCGCAGATGGTGGTGACGCTGAGCCCGTTCAAGGCCAACATGGCTTTCAGCGATGTGCTGCTGCCGATTGCTCCGTTCACCGAAACATCCGGCAGCTTCGTCAATGCCGAAGGCTTGGTGCAGAGCTTCCATGCGGTGGTCAAGCCGCTGGGCGACACCCGGCCGGGCTGGAAGGTGCTCCGCGTGCTCGCGAACCTGATGGGCATTCCCGGCTTTGATTTCGAATCTTCCCAGGACGTGCTGAAGCAGGTTGTTCCAGCGGTTGCCGCTGCGCGTGTACCAGCCGATTTGCTCAACAACATGACCGTGGCGCCGATGGACCTCTCGCCAACCACGCGTGAGCCGGTGGTGGCCCGCATTTATCAGCTGGACGGACTGGTTCGCCGCGCGTCGTCGCTGCAAATGACGGCAGACGCCCGCAATCTGCCCACAGGAGTGCCGGCATGATCGATACCCTGTACGACCTGGGCCAGGGTCTGGTGGCCGCCAGCTGGTGGGGCAGTGCGGCCTGGCCGGTGATCTGGACACTGATCAAGATCATTCTGTTGGTGCTGCCACTGATGGGTTGTGTCGCCTACCTCACGCTGTGGGAACGCAAGGCCATTGGCTGGATGCAGATCCGCATTGGCCCGAACCGTGTGGGGCCACTTGGCCTGCTGCAACCGATTGCCGACGCCCTGAAGTTGCTCACCAAGGAAATCATTGTTCCAGCGGCCGCCAACAAAGGCTTGTTTTTGCTGGGCCCGGTCATGACCATCATGCCGGCACTGGCCGCTTGGGCGGTGGTGCCATTTGGCCCAGACGCAGCGCTCGCCAACGTCAATGCCGGGCTGCTGTTCATCATGGCCATCACCTCGATGGAGGTCTACGGTGTGATCATCGCTGGCTGGGCATCCAACTCCAAGTACGCCTTCCTCGGTGCCCTGCGTGCATCGGCACAGATGGTGAGCTACGAGATTGCCATGGGCTTTTGTCTGGTGGTGGTGCTGATGGTGTCGGCCAGCCTGAACATGACCGACATTGTGGTGTCGCAGAACACCGGCATGTTTGCGGACAAGGGGTTCAACCTGCTGTCGTGGAACTGGTTGCCGCTGTTGCCTATTTTTGTGGTGTACATCATCTCCGGCATCGCCGAGACCAACCGCCACCCGTTCGACGTGGTCGAAGGCGAGTCGGAAATCGTGGCTGGCCACATGGTCGAATACTCCGGCATGTCGTTTGCCATGTTCTTCCTCGCCGAGTACGCCAACATGATTTTGATCTCGGCACTGGCCGCGATCATGTTCCTGGGTGGCTGGGCTGCACCGGTGTCGTTCAGCGCCATCGGCATGCAGACCCCCGGCTGGATTGAGGCCACCGCCTGGTTCTGGAACTGGTTCTGGCTGTTTGGCAAGACCTTCTGTGTTGTGACCATGTTCATATGGGTGCGTGCCACCTTCCCCCGTTTCCGTTACGACCAGATCATGCGTCTGGGCTGGAAGATATTCATTCCGGTCACCTTGGTGTGGCTGGTGGTCGTGGGTGGCTGGATGCAGACGCCCTTCAACATCTGGAAGTGAAGGAGCCGCCCATGAGTGCCCCCACGACGGCTTTGGCGTCGCCAGCGTTTTCGCTGAAAGACTTTCTCTCCAGCTTCATGCTGGTGGAATTGTTCAAAGGTCTGGCCCTGACCGGCAAACACGCGTTTCGCCGCAAGATCACGGTCCAGTTCCCGGAAGAAAAGACCCCGCTGTCGCCGCGTTTCCGTGGCCTGCATGCGTTGCGCCGCTACGAGAATGGCGAAGAGCGTTGCATTGCCTGCAAGCTGTGCGAAGCGGTCTGCCCGGCGATGGCCATCACCATCGAATCGGACGTGCGTGCCGACGGTTCGCGCCGCACCACCCGTTACGACATCGACCTGACCAAGTGCATCTTCTGCGGTTTCTGTGAAGAAAGCTGCCCGGTGGACTCGATTGTGGAAACCCATATTTTTGAGTACCACGGCGAGAAGCGGGGCGACCTGTACTTCACCAAAGAGATGTTGCTGGCAGTCGGCGACCGCTACGAACCTGAAATCGCGGCCAACCGTGCCGCAGATGCCAAGTACCGCTGAAGGCGGTAGCGGCAACACAACAAGAAGCGACCCATGGACGTCAAGACCGGCCTGTTCTACCTGTTTGCAGCGGTGCTGCTGTTTGCGGCTTTCCGCGTCATCACCGCGCGCAACCCGGTATATGCCGCGCTGTACCTGGTGCTGGCGTTTTTCCAGGCTTCGGCCATCTGGCTGCTGCTGAAAGCCGAGTTTCTGGCGATCTCGCTGGTGCTGGTGTATGTCGGCGCGGTGATGGTGCTGTTCCTCTTCGTCGTGATGATGCTGGACGTCAACCTCGACAGCATCCGCCGTGGCTTCTGGAAGCATTTCCCGCTGGCAGGCGGCATCGGCGTGGTGATCGCGCTGCAGATGTCCTACGTGTTGCTGGGTGGTTTCCGTCCCAGCGAACAGCCACGCTCCAATGCGGCGCTGGAACTGGCCACGTCCGAGGTGTCGAACACCAAGGAGCTCGGCAAACTGCTGTACACCGAATACCTCTACCCCCTGGAAATTGCGGCGGTCATCCTGCTGGTGGCCATCATCGCTGCCATTGCCTTGACGCTGCGCCAGCGCAAGGACAGCAAGTACGCGAACCCGGCCGACCAGGTGCGTGTGCGCTCGCGTGACCGCATGACCGTGGTCAAACTCGCCGCCACACGCCCCGCAGCCCCGCCTGTGCCCGAGAGTTCGCCAGAAGCCCCTGCCGGGGAGAAAAAAGCATGACGCTCACCCTTGGACATTACCTTTCACTCGGCGCGATGTTGTTCGCGCTGTCGGTGATCGGCATCTTTTTGAACCGCAAGAACCTGATCGTGTTGCTGATGGCCATCGAATTGATGCTGCTCGCGGTCAACATGAACTTCGTGGCGTTCTCGTACTTCCTGAACGACCTGCACGGCCAGGTCTTCGTGTTCTTCATCCTGACGGTGGCGGCCGCCGAATCGGCCATTGGCCTGGCCATTCTGGTGCTGCTGTTCCGCAACAAGTCCAGCATCAATGTGGACGAACTCAATGAGCTGAAGGGCTAACTGAAAATGAGCCAGACCCTTTCTGCTTCGACCCTGCTGGCCGTCCCGCTGGCACCGCTGGCGGGTGCCCTGCTCGCCGGTATTTTTGGCACCGTGTTCGGTGGCAACCTGATCGGCCGCCGCGTCAGCCACAGCCTGACCATCCTCGGTGTGCTGGTGGCGTTTGTGCTGTCGGCCATGACGCTGAAGAGCGTGGCCCTGGACGGCGCGCGCTTCAACGAGACGCTCTACAACTGGATGACCGTGGGCAGCCTGACCATGGAAGTGGGCTTTCTGGTGGATGGGCTGACCGCCATGATGATGGTGGTGGTGACTTTCGTGTCGCTGATGGTGCACCTGTACACCATTGGCTACATGGAAGAAGACGAAGGCTACAACCGCTTCTTTGCCTACATCTCGCTGTTCACTTTCAGCATGCTGATGCTGGTGATGAGCAACAACATGCTCCAGCTGTTTTTCGGCTGGGAGGCGGTGGGCCTGGTGTCGTACCTGCTGATCGGTTTCTGGTTCAACAAGCCAACGGCCATTTTTGCCAACATGAAGGCGTTCCTGGTGAACCGGGTTGGCGACTTCGGTTTCATCCTCGGCATTGGCCTGCTGGCCGCCTACGCTGGCACATTGAACTACACCGAGACCTTTGCCAAGGCCAACGACCTTGCCGGCCTGGCCTTTCCGGGCACCGACTGGATGCTGGTCACCGTGATCTGCATTTGCTTGTTCATCGGCGCGATGGGCAAGAGCGCGCAATTCCCGCTGCACGTCTGGTTGCCCGACTCGATGGAGGGCCCAACCCCCATTTCGGCGCTGATCCACGCCGCCACGATGGTGACTGCCGGCATTTTCATGGTGGCCCGCATGTCGCCGCTGTTTGAGCTGAGCGACACCGCGCTGAACTTCATCCTGGTCATTGGCGCCATCACCGCGTTGTTCATGGGTTTCCTGGGGATCATCCAGAACGACATCAAACGCATCGTGGCCTATTCCACCTTGTCCCAACTGGGCTACATGACGGTGGCGCTCGGTGCCTCGGCCTATTCGGTGGCGGTGTTCCACCTGATGACACACGCTTTCTTCAAAGCCCTGCTGTTCCTCGCGGCCGGTTCGGTGATCATGGGCATGCACCACAACCAAGACATCCGCTGGATGGGGGCGGTGCGCAAATACATGCCGATCACCTGGATCACCTCGCTGCTGGGTTCGCTGGCGTTGATCGGTACACCGTTGTTTGCGGGCTTCTATTCCAAGGACAGCATCATCGAGGTGGTGCACCTGAGCAAACTGCCGGCTGCTGGGTTCGCGCATTTCGCGGTGATGGCCGGTGTGTTCATCACGGCTTTCTACTCGTTCCGTCTGTACTTCCTGGTGTTCCATGGCAAAGAGCGCTACGACCAGAATCCGGACGCGCACCACGATGCTCACGGTGCCCATGACGGCCACGGTGACCATGGCCACGATGCCAAGCCCCACGAATCCCCCTGGGTGGTGACCTTGCCGCTGGTGCTGCTGGCGATCCCGTCGGTGGTGGTGGGCTATCTGACCATTCAGCCGATGCTGTTTGGCGATTTCCTCAAAGACGCGATCTTTGTGAATGCCGAGGCCCACCCTGCGATGGCCGAGTTCGCCAGCACCTTTCACGGTGCGCTGGCGATGGCCATACACGGTCTGACCACGCTGCCGTTCTGGCTCGCGCTGTCGGGTGTGGCACTGGCCTACTACATGTACATGGTCAACCCGGCCTTGCCGGCGGCGATCAAGTCGCGCGTGATGCCCATCTTCACGCTGCTGGAAAACAAGTACTACATGGACTGGTTCAACGAGCAGATTCTGGCGCGTGGTCTGCGCGGCCTGGGTCGCGGGCTCTGGAAAGGCGGCGACAAGGCCGTGATCGACGGGGCCGTGGTCAACGGTTCCTGGAAACTGGTGCGCTGGGTGTCTGGCATCGTGCGCGGTGCACAGACCGGCTACATCTACCACTACGCGCTGGTGATGATTCTGGGCGTGTTCGTGTTGATGTCGCTGTTTGTCTGGCCCAACAAATAAGTCCCGGAGAAGAAAAACAAAATGGGTTACCAATTCGGATATCTGAGTCTGTCGGTCTGGACACCGATCCTGTTCGGCGTGCTGTTGCTGGCCATGGGCCGCGACGACCAAGCCAAAACCGTCCGCTGGGTGGCACTGATCGGATCGCTGGTGAGCTTTCTGGTCACCTTGCCGATGTACCTGGGCTTCAAGAACGGCACGGCCGAGATGCAGTTCGTCGAGAAGGGCGCCTGGATCGAACGCTTCAACGTGAACTACCACCTGGGTGTGGACGGCATCTCGATGTGGTTTGTGCTGCTGACCGCCTTCATCACCGTGGTGGTGGTCATTGCATCGTGGGAGTCGATTACCGAGCGGGTGAACCAGTACATGGCCGCCTTCCTGATCCTCAGCGGTTTGATGATTGGCGTGTTTTGCGCACTCGACGGCATCCTGTTCTACGTCTTCTTTGAGGCGACGCTGATCCCGATGTACCTGATCATCGGCATCTGGGGCGGCCCGAACAAGATCTACGCGGCGTTCAAGTTCTTTCTGTACACGCTGCTCGGCTCGCTGATGATGCTGATCGCGCTGATCTACCTGTACACCCAGTCGGGTGGCAGTTTTGATGTGCTGGCCTGGCACCAGTTGCCCTTGAGCAAGACCGCACAGACCTTCCTGTTCTTCGCGTTTTTTGCGGCTTTTGCGGTCAAGGTGCCGATGTGGCCAGTGCACACCTGGCTGCCCGACGTGCACGTGGAAGCACCGACCGGTGGCTCCGCTGTGCTGGCCGCCATCATGCTGAAGCTGGGCGCCTATGGCTTCCTGCGGTTTGCCATGCCGATTGCCCCGGACGCCGCCCACGAATGGGCCTGGCTGATGATCGCGCTGTCCCTCACCGCGGTGCTCTACGTCGGTTTGGTCGCCATGGTCCAGCAGGACATGAAAAAGCTGGTGGCCTACTCGTCGGTGGCCCACATGGGTTTCGTCACGCTCGGTTTCTTTATCTTCAACGACCTTGGCGTGGCCGGTGGTCTGGTGCAGATGATTGCGCACGGCTTTGTCTCAGGTGCGATGTTCCTGTGCATTGGTGTGCTGTACGACCGTGTGCACTCGCGTGAAATTTCCAGCTACGGCGGCGTGGTCAACACCATGCCCAAGTTCACCGCCTTCGCGCTGCTGTTTGCCATGGCCAACTGCGGCCTGCCCGCCACCGCCGGTTTTGTGGGCGAGTGGATGGTCATTCTGGGCGCAGTCAAGGCCAATTTCTGGCTCGGCCTGGCAGCCGCTTCTGCGCTGATCTGGGGCGCGGCGTACACGCTCTGGATGTTCAAGCGCGTCTACCTCGGCCCGGTGGCCAACGACGACGTCAAAGGGCTGACCGACATCAACAACCGTGAGTTCCTGGTGCTGGCGGTGCTGGCCATTGCCGTGATGTGGATGGGCCTGTACCCCCGGCCGTTCACCGATGCGATGGACGCTTCGGTGGCCGAACTGTTGCGCCACATGGCCATCTCGAAACTGAATTAACCGCGCCGACTGCCATGATTGACAAACTCAGCTGGATCACCGTTTATCCAGAACTCATCCTGTTGGGGATGGCGTGTGTGATCGCGCTGGTGGACCTCTCGGTCACCAGCGCCCGCCGTGGCCTGACCTATGTGCTGACACTGGCCACGCTGGCGGTGGTGGCGTTTGTACAGGCCCGCTATGCGCTGGAAGGCGAAACGGTCTATGGCTTCGGCAACATGGTGGTCAGCGACGCCATGGGCAACTGGCTCAAGTGCTTCGCCGCCATTGCGACCTTCGTCAGCTTGGTCTACGGCCGCCCCTACGCGGGCGACCGCGGCATGCTGCGCGGCGGCGAGCTGTTCACGCTGAGCCTGTTTGCGCTGCTGGGCATCTTTGTGATGATCTCCGGCAACAACTTCCTGGTCATCTACATGGGCCTGGAACTGTTGACCTTGTCCAGCTACGCGCTGGTGGCGCTGCGCCGCGACAGCGCGGTGGCAACCGAAGCCGCGATGAAGTACTTTGTGCTGGGCGCACTGGCCAGCGGCTTCCTGCTCTACGGCCTGTCCATGCTGTATGGCGCGACCGGTTCGCTGAACCTGCAAGAGGTGCTGGGTGCGGTGGCGTCGGGCTACGTCAAACACCAGGTGATGGTGTTTGGGCTGGTGTTCATCGTCGCGGGCCTGGCTTTCAAGGTCGGTGCCGTGCCATTCCACATGTGGATTCCTGATGTTTACCAGGGCGCGCCCACCGCCGTCACGCTGCTGATCGGCGCGGCGCCGAAGCTGGCGGCATTCGCCATCATGATCCGCTTGCTGGTGGAAGGTCTGATCCCGCTGTCGGTGGACTGGCACAAGATGCTGGCCATCATGGCCATCGGCTCGTTGCTGGTGGGCAACCTGGCGGCCATTGTGCAGACCAACCTCAAGCGCATGCTGGCGTTCTCCACCATCGGGCAGGTTGGCTTCATGCTGCTGGGTTTTGTGGCGGTGGTGGTGGACAACAACCTCGCGTTGGCCACCAACGCGCTCAGCTCGTCCATGTTTTACACCGTGGCCTACGTGCTGACCACCCTGGGCAGTTTTGGTGTCATCCTGCTGTTGGCCCGGGAAGGTTTCGAGAGCGAGGAAATCGCTGACTTCGCTGGCCTGAACCAGCGCAGCCCGCTGTACGCCGGCGTGATGGCGGTGTGCCTGTTCTCGCTGGCCGGTATCCCGCCGATGGTCGGCTTCTACGCCAAGCTGGCAGTGTTGCAGGCGCTGGTCAGCTCCGGCCAGGGCTGGTACATCGGCCTCGCGGTGTTTGCGGTGGTGATGTCGCTGATCGGTGCGTTCTACTACCTGCGGGTCGTCAAGGTGATGTACTTTGACTCACCCATCACCGCCAGTGCGGTGTCGGCGCCGGCCGACGTGCGGGCGGTGCTGTCGCTCAATGGCGCGCTGGTGCTGCTGCTGGGCATCGTGCCCGGTGGGCTGATGACGCTGTGCGCCCAGTCCATCGTCAAGGCGCTCGGCACCTGATGTCACAAACCGTGTCGGTCTGGCTGGTGGTGGTGCTGGCCTTGTTGGCCGCCAACCTGCCTTTCCTCAACCAGCGCTGGCTGGCCGTGGGGCCCGTGCACCGTGCCAAGACCCTGCCATGGCGTTTGGCCGAGCTGGTGCTGATGTACTTTCTGGTGGGCGGGTTTGGCCTGCTGCTGGAAAAGAACGCCGGACAGATCTCGCCGCAGACCTGGGAGTTCTACGCCATCACCGCCACGCTGTTCCTGACGCTGGCTTTTCCCGGCTTTGTGTTCCGTTACCTGCTCAAACACAAAGCCTGACATGCCCACGCCCCCGGTCGACACCCGCCACCTGGTGGAGCACCAGACCCGGCGCGAAGAACTCCTCAAAGGCCAGTTCCTTCACGTCTTGCGTGACACGGTTCGCCTGCCCGATGGCAGCGAAGCGGGGCGCGAGTTCATTGTTCACCCAGGCGCGGTGATGGTCATTGCCCTGCTGGACGACGGCCAGGTGGTGCTGGAGCGCCAGTACCGCTACCCGGTGCAGCGGGCGATGGTCGAGTTTCCCGCCGGCAAGCTGGATGCGGGTGAGCCGTCGCTGGTCTGTGCCCAGCGCGAGCTGCTGGAAGAAACCGGGTACCGCGCCAAACAATGGGCGCTGGCCGGCCGCCTGCACCCGGCCATCTCCTACGCCACCGAAACCATCGACATCTGGTTTGCCCGCAAACTGGTGGCCGGTGAGCGCCAGCTGGACGCGGGCGAGTTCCTTGACGTCTTCAGCGCCACGCCCGACCAGCTGCTGCACTGGTGTTTTGACGGCACCGTGACCGATGGCAAAACGCTGTCGGGTGCGCTGTGGCTGCAGAACTTCCTCGCCGGCCAGTGGCCGCTCGAATGGCAGACGCAGGGGTTGTGACCCTGTCGTACCGTTTCGGACGATGAAAGTCCTTGACCTGCAGTGCGCGCACCAGCACCTGTTTGAAGGCTGGTTTGCCTCGGAAGACGACTTTCAAAGCCAGCGCTCGCGCGGCATGGTCGAATGTCCGCTGTGTGGCAACAGCACCATTGCCAAGCGCCTGAGTGCGCCGCGCCTGAACCTGGGCGCCAGCGAACCGCCCGCCAATGCACCCGCGCCAACGGCCGCACCACCGAACGCCGAACAGCAGGCCCGGTGGCTTCAACTGGTGCGCCACGTGGTGGCCAACACCGACGACGTGGGCGAGCATTTTGCCGACGAAGCCCGCCGCATCCACCACGGCGAGGTGGATGCACGCGCCATCCGGGGTCAGGCCACGCCTGCGGAAACCGCGGCCCTGCGGGACGAAGGGATTGAGGTCTTGCCCCTGCCGCTGCCTGCGGCGTTGAAGGGCACCTTGCAGTAAGGCGGCGGTTCAGGTGGTGAACTGCAGCGCCGCCAGCCGCGCGTAGACGCCGTTGGCCGCCACCAGCGCGTCGTGCGTGCCCTGTTCCACCACGCGGCCGTGGTCCAGCACCACGATCCGGTCGGCTTTCTGCACCGTGGCCAGCCGGTGCGCAATCACCACCGTGGTCCGGCCCGACATGGCCGACTCCAGGGCCGCCTGCACCATGCGTTCGCTTTCCGCGTCGAGTGCGCTGGTGGCTTCGTCCAGCAGCAGCAGCGGGGCGTTTTTCAGAATGGCGCGGGCAATCGCAATGCGCTGGCGCTGGCCGCCGCTGATGCGCACGCCGCGTTCGCCCAGAAAGGTGTTGTAGCCCTCGGGCAGGGCGCGCAGAAAGTCGTCGGCAAAGGCGGCGCGGGCGGCGGCATGGACCTCGCCGTCGCTGGCGTTTGGCCGGCCGTAGCGGATGTTCTCCAGCGCGCTGGCCGAGAAGATCACCGCGTCTTGCGGCACGATGCCAATGCGTTGCCGCAGGTCGGCCAGCGCCATGTCGCGGGTGGGCACGCCGTCGATGCGGATTTGCGAGGCGCCGTCCGCCGCCGTATCGGGGTCGTAGAAGCGCAGCAGCAGCTGGAACACCGTGCTTTTGCCGGCGCCGCTCGGCCCCACCAGCGCCACGGTTTCACCGGGGGCCACGCGCAGCGTCACGTCCTGCAGCGAGGCCTGGCTGGGGCGGGAGGGGTAGTGGAAGGTGACGGC
>JAFEHU010000074.1 GCA_017848435.1 Burkholderiaceae bacterium
CTGCAGTGGGCTCACGACGTGGTGGAGGCGCTGACCGGCCTCAAACTGCCCGCCCCCACCCCCCGGGTGCAGGCACCGGGGCAAGACGTGGTACCGCCCAGCGCCGCAAAACCCGGTGTGCCGCCGTTCACCACGGCCACTGCGGCCCCCTTCAGCCCAGCAGGGTTGGCTGCGGGCACCGCGGGTGCCGCGGCGGCCATGCCGCTCAGCCCCCACGCCCTGAGCACCGCCCCGTCCAAGCCTTACGCCGCACCGCCCGCCGACACCGCGCTCTTCACCGCGCAGGGCACCGTCTACGCCGAAGACGGGCACAGTTTCGAGTTCAGCCTGCAGCTGTTTGCCGACCGGGGCGCCCACGGTCTGGACGCCCCGCCGGTGGTGCCCCCGGTGTTGGCGCGCATGCTGGCCAGCCACCCGCCCATGCCACCGTTGGCGTTGCGCTTCACCGGCACGCCCGAGCAACTGCAGTCGGCGGTGTTTGAGTTTCAGGTCGAGCCTTCGCAGGGCAATGGCGCTGGCCCCGAGCCCGCGCCCAGCGTGGGTGTGCGCCTGCTCGGCCTGCTGGTGCTCGACCCGCAGATGGAGGCGGTCTACACCATGCACGTGGCCATGGCCGCCCCGCCCGACCCGGCCACCGTGCTCGCCGCCATGGGCTTCTTCCCCGGCAAACCTGCGGTGGGCAAAGGCGTGTGGGACAGCGCCGCCGCCGGCCTGCTGTGCGACGACACCCGTTGCCCCCACTTTGGTGAAGCCACCTGCCCGCAGGTGCACTGCCTGCGTTACAAACCGCTGTCGTCCGGCCCCGGCGCCACACCCTGACCCCAGCTGGGTGTTCATGCCTTTGTCACATGCCAGTGGCAGCATGGCCGCCACCCATGCTGCTCCAGAAAACCGACAAAGCCCGCGCCGAACTGCAACCCGGCGCCCGCACCCTCAGCCTGCGCGAGCGCAGCCTGCTGCTGATGGCGGACGGCCGCAAGTCGGCGCAGGACATGCGCGCGGTGTTTGGCGACGGGGTCGAACCCATGGTGCAGCAACTGGTGGACAGCGGCTTTCTGATGGCCGTGCAGCCTGCGCCGCCACCGGTGCCTGTGCGGCCTGTGAGCACCGGCACCGCCCAGGCGGCAGACGCCTTCGAGGGCAAACGCTCGCTGGCCACCACCCGCATGTTTTTGTTCGACATCTGCGAACGCATGTTCGCGCGCCGCGACCCGGTCTTTGCCGAACGCCTGCGCGAAGCCCTGCGCAACGCCAAGGACCGCGACGCCATGCTCGCCGAATCGCGCGCCATGCTCGAAGAGATCGAGAAGGTCGCCGGCTTCGAGCGGGCCGACTCGATTGCCGAGCGGATTGCGATGCTGCTGCCCCCCGAAACCGCCACCGTTTCCGGGTAAACTGGCCGCACCAGGAGAGAACGTGGCACACACGTCGCCGACGGCGCACGGCCCCCATCGCGGGGCCTGAACGCTCAGGCAAAAGGACTGGCAAACGCCCCGTACCCACAGGGCAAACCCCACTGGAGAGAGGCGGCCGCCACAGGCCGTCCACCGAAGGAGCAAGCCCCAAGCTGCACACGCAGCCGGGTGAATCTCTCAGGTAAAGCGGACAGCGGCGGCAAGCACACGGCTCCCATGGAACCGTGGTTACCTTGGTGCCTTCTGGAGTTGCCCTTGTCCACCCACGACAACCCCCTGCTGACCACACCGCTGCACCGCCTGCACACCGAGCTGGGCGCACGCATGGTGCCGTTTGCCGGCTACAGCATGCCAGTGCAGTACCCGGCGGGCCTGATGGCCGAACACCTGCACACCCGCAACGCCGCCGGGCTGTTCGACGTCTCGCACATGGGCCAGCTCACGCTGGGCGGCGCCGATGCCGCAGCGGCGTTCGAGTCGCTGATGCCGGTGGACGTGGTCGACCTGCCACCCGGCAAGCAGCGCTATGGCCTGCTGACCAACGACGACGGCGGCATCATCGACGACCTGATGTTTCTGAACCGGGGCAGCGACCTGCACGTCGTCGTCAACGGCGCGTGCAAAGCCGGCGACATCGCGCACATCCAGCAGCACATCGGCCAGCGCTGCACCGTCACGCCCCGGCCCGACCTGTCTCTGCTGGCTGTGCAAGGGCCTCTGGCGGTGCATGCGCTCAAGCGGCTCGTCCCCGGCGTTGAACAACTGGTCTTCATGACCGGTGGTGTCTTCCCCTGGGAAGGCACCCCGCTCACCGTCACCCGCAGCGGCTACACCGGTGAAGACGGCTTCGAGATCTCGGTGCCCGACACCCACGCCGAAGCGCTGGCCCGCGCATTGCTGGCCCAGCCCGAGGTCAAGCCGGTGGGCCTGGGTGCGCGCAACTCGCTGCGGCTCGAAGCCGGGCTGTGCCTCTACGGCAACGACATCGACGACACCACCACGCCGGTGGAAGCCAGCCTGAACTGGGCCATCCAGAAGGTGCGCCGGGCCGGTGGTGCGCGGGCTGGCGGCTTCCCGGGCGCTTCAAAAATAATAGCGCAACTGCTAGATTCCACTATGGCTTCCACCAGAAAACGCATTGGATTGCGGGCTTTGGACCGGATTCCGGTGCGCGAACACACCGCATTGCAGGACAGCACCGGCCAGCCGGTCGGTGAAGTCACCAGCGGCCTGCTCGGCCCCAGCACCAACCAACCGGTGGCCATGGCCTATGTGCGTGCAGAATTCAGTGCCTTGGGCACCGTGTTGCAGGCCATCGTGCGTGGCAAGCCGGTGGCCATGGAAGTGGTGGCCATGCCGTTTGTGCCGAACCGTTACCACCGTGGCTGAAACAATTGGAATCTGACCCCCATTCTTTTTTTGGAGAGCAACATGAGTTTGAAGTACACCCCCGACCACGAATGGCTGCTGGTCGACGGCGACACCGCCACCGTGGGCATCACCCACCACGCGCAGGACGCGCTCGGCGATGTGGTGTTTGTGGACCTGCCCGAAGTCGGCAAAGCCTTTTCACAGAAGGACGTGGCCGGTGTGGTCGAGTCGGTCAAGGCGGCGGCCGATGTGTTCATGCCGGTGGACGGTGAAATCACCGAAGTCAACGAGGCGCTGCGCGCCGACCCGTCGCTGGCCAACACCGACCCGCTGGCCGCAGGCTGGTTCTTCAAGGTCAAGCTCAGCGCCCCGTCGCAGCTCGCCGAACTGATGGACGAGACCGCCTACACCCGCTTCGCCGCCAACGCCTGACCCTGTTTTTCACCGCACCAAGACCCTGACGATGCCTGCCATGCCTCCGCTCTCCACCCTTGAAAACGCCAGCGAGTTCGTGGCACGCCACATTGGCATTGGCCCGGAGGACGAGGCCCACATGCTGGGCGTGGTGGGCGCCGCCTCGCGTGCGGCGCTGGTCGAGGGCATCGTGCCACGCGCCATTGCACGCAAGCAGCCCATGGCCATTCCCGCCGCCGTCACCGAAGCCGCGGCCCTGGCCGAGCTGCGCGCGATTGCAGCAAAAAACAAGGTCTACAAGAGCTTCATCGGCATGGGCTACCACGGCACCTACACCCCCGGCGTCATCCAGCGCAACATCCTGGAGAACCCGGCCTGGTACACCGCCTACACGCCCTACCAGGCCGAGATTTCGCAGGGCCGGCTGGAAGCGCTGGTGAACTTCCAGACCATGGTCTGCGACCTCACCGGCATGGCGATTGCCAACGCCTCCATGCTCGACGAGGCCACCGCCGCCGCCGAAGCAATGACGCTGGCCAAACGCAGCGTGAAGAGCCAGAGCAACGTGTTCATCGTCGCCGGTGACTGCCACCCACAAACCATTGAAGTCATCCAGACCCGCGCAGCGCCCCTGGGCATCACGGTCAAGGTCAGTTCGGCCAGCGCCACCGTGCCGCAACTGATGGCTGGTGGCGATTTCTTCGGCGTGTTGGCCCAGTACCCCGGCACCACCGGCATGGTGCACGACCTGCGGCCGCTGGCCGGTGTGGCTCACGCGAACGGTGCCGCGCTGTGCGTCGCCGCCGACCTGCTGGCGCTGACGCTGCTGCTGCCCCCGGGCGAGTTCAACGCCGACATCGTGCTCGGCAGCACGCAGCGTTTTGGCGTGGCCATGGGCAATGGGGGGCCCCACGCGGCTTATCTGGCCTGCCGCGATGCGTTCAAGCGCTCGCTGCCGGGCCGGCTGGTGGGCGTGAGCGTGGACACGCATGGCGACCCGGCCTACCGGCTGGCGCTGCAAACGCGCGAGCAACACATCCGCCGGGAAAAGGCCACCTCCAACATCTGTACCGCCCAGGTGCTGCCAGCGGTGCTGGCCAGCATGTACGCGGTCTACCATGGCCCCCAGGGGCTGACGCGCATTGCGCAACGCGTCGCGCGCTACACCGCCATCCTGGCGCGTGGCCTGCAGCAAATGGGCTACAGCATCAGCAACGCCACCGCCTTTGACGCCATCACGGTGCACACCGGCGCAGCCACCGACGCCATCTACGCCAAGGCCCTGCAGTCGCGCGCCAACCTGCGCCACCGGCTGAAGAACCACCTCGGCATTTCGCTCGACGAAACCACCACCCGCGAAGACGTGCAAATGCTGTGGTGCTTCTTCGTGAAAGACGGCCAGCCCATGCCGCGCTGGCGCGAGGTGGAAGCCGGTGCCGAAACCTTGATCCCCGACGCCTTGCGCCGCACCAGCGCTTTCCTGACGCACCCGGTGTTCAACACCCACCACTCTGAGACCGCCATGCTGCGCTACATCCGCGCACTGAGCGACAAAGACCTCGCGCTCGACCGCAGCATGATCCCGCTCGGCAGCTGCACCATGAAGCTCAACGCCACCAGCGAGATGCTGCCGGTGACCTGGCCAGCGTTCGCCCACATCCACCCGTTTGCGCCGTCCGACCAGCTGCAAGGCTATGCCGAACTCGACCGACAACTGCGCGACTGGCTCTGCCAGGCCACCGGTTACGCCGCCATCAGCCTGCAACCGAACGCCGGCAGCCAGGGCGAATACGCCGGGCTGCTGGTGATCCAGGCCTGGCACCAATCCCGTGGCGACACGCACCGCAACATTTGCCTGATTCCGAGCAGCGCCCACGGCACCAACCCCGCCAGCGCGCAAATGGCCGGCATGACGGTGGTGGTCACTGCCTGCGATGCGCAAGGCAATGTGGACATGGCTGACCTGAAGGCCAAGTGCGAACAGCACAGCGCCAACCTGGCCGCGATGATGATCACCTACCCCAGCACCCATGGCGTGTTCGAGGCGCAGGTGAAGGAACTGTGTGCGCTGGTGCACCAGCACGGCGGCCGGGTGTACGTGGACGGCGCCAACATGAACGCGCTGGTGGGTGTGGCCGCACCCGGCGAATTTGGCGGCGACGTGAGCCACCTGAACCTGCACAAGACCTTCTGCATCCCGCACGGCGGTGGGGGCCCCGGCGTGGGCCCGGTGTGTGTGGTGGCCGACCTCGCCCCCTTCTTGCCTGGCCACGCCACCGCAGGCGGTGCCGCGTCGGCCATGCAAAACCCGGCGGTGGGGGCCGTCTCAGCCGCCCCGCTGGGCAACGCCAGCGTGTTGCCCATCAGTTGGATGTACTGCCGCATGATGGGGCCCGACGGCCTGCAGGCCGCCACCGAAACCGCCATCCTGAGCGCCAACTACATCAGCACGCGGCTGAAGGGCCACTTCCCCACCCTCTATGCCAGCGAAAACGGCCACGTCGCACACGAATGCATTCTGGACGTGCGGCCGCTGAAAGACAGCAGCGGCGTGACCGCCGAAGACGTGGCCAAGCGCCTGATGGACTATGGCTTCCACGCCCCCACCCTCAGCTTCCCGGTGCCCGGCACGCTGATGGTGGAGCCGACCGAAAGCGAGACCCTGGCCGAGATCGACCGCTTCATCGACGCGATGGTCGCCATCCGTGCCGAAATCGCGCGCGTGGAAAGCGGCGAATGGCCGCAAGACAACAACCCGCTGAAACACGCCCCCCACACCGCCGCCAGTCTGCTCGGCGCCACGTGGGACCGGCCTTACCCGCGCGAACTGGGCGCCTTCCCGCTGAAGCAACGCCAACACGGCAAGTACTGGCCCCCGGTGGGCCGCATCGACAACGTGCACGGTGACCGCAACCTGTTCTGCAGTTGCGTGCCGGTCACCGAATACGCCGGCTAGTTCAGCGCGAACGAGTCCATCGCCAGCAGCCCGTACATCACCTCACGGCTCAGGTAACTCGCCTGGGGTGAAGCAACGCCCCCCCAGCCCCCTGCGCCCAGCGCAAAAAACAGCGGCAGGAAATGGTCGTCGGTCGGGTGCGCACGCAGCGCGTGGGGTGCCTGGCGGCGGTAGTCGAGCAAGGCGGCCACGTCGTGGCGGCTGATGGCAGCCTCTACCCAGCGGGAAAACTCGCCCACATAAGGCGCGGGCGGGCTGTCCAGCGGCGGGATGCCACGGAAAAACTCGCTCAGGTTGTGCGTCATGCTGCCGGTACCCATGACCAGCACGCCCTGCGAGCGCAGCGGCAACAAGGCCTGGCCCAGCGCCAGCACCTCGGCCGGCCCGGCACCGTGTGGCAGCGCCACCTGCACCACCGGCACCGTGGCCTGGGGAAACAGGTGCATCAGCGGCACCCAGGCGCCATGGTCGAATGGCCGTTCACTGTCGGTGTCGGTGGCAATGCCTGCGGCCTCAAAAGCCTGCAACACCTCGGCGGCCAACGCCGGGTTGCCGGGTGCCGGGTACTGCAACTGGTACAGCGCCGGTGGAAAGCCACCAAAGTCGTGCCAGGTGGCGGGCTGTGGGTGGGTCATCACCGTGGGCGTGGCGGCCATCCAGTGGGGGGACATCACCACCACGCCACGCACCGGGCTGTCGGCCAGCAAGGCGCCGCCCCAGCGCGTCAGCGCCGGGCCGCTGGTGCCAGGGTCGATGGCAAACAGCGGCGCGCCGTGGGAAACAAACAGGCTGGGCAAAGCGGTGGTGGTCATGTCAGGCATATGAAGGGAGGCGTACAGGAAACAAGGGCTGGCAGCGCCGGATCAGACCGGTAAAAATCGGCCAAAGTAAAGCAAAAACACCGGTTCGTTACACAACACATTTTCCAACACAACTTGCATTCGCACGCCTCGCTGCAGAGGTAACCCCGCCTACGATGGCCCTTTTACACAGGAGGCCACGTGGCATTGAACAACCCCTTTTTGAACAAGCGCGACACCGAATTCGGGTTGCGCGGTCAGCCACTCAGCCCCCCGCAACAGGCCGCAACGGGGCACCTGACGCCAGCCACTGCGCCGATGCTGGACCCGGTGGCAGCACAACCGAAAGCCGCACCGGCGGTGGAAAGCGGGAGCAAGCTGACCGTGGGCCCCAACATCAAGCTCAAGGGGGTGGAAATCACCGACTGCGACACGCTGGTGGTGGAAGGCCTGGTGGAGGCCACGATGGACTCGCGCGTGATCCGCATCGCGGAAATGGGGGCCTTTCGGGGCTCGGCCGAGATCGACGTGGCAGAGATCCGCGGCGAGTTCACCGGCAACCTCACGGTGCGCGAAAAGCTGGTGATTTACGCCACCGGCAAGGTGTCAGGCACCATCCACTACGGCAAGCTGGTGATCGAGGAAGGCGGCCAGTTGACCGGACAAATCGAGTTCGGCACGGCGACCAAGCCGGTGGCCGCCAACAAGCCGGCGATCAAGGCTGCCGCCTGAGCGCCAGCACTTCGCCAAGACCCCTGGGCCGCTGCGTCCACACCGCCTTGCGCACAATGGCGGCATGGAAGACCCAACGCGCCCTGCCGCTGGCCTGACACGCGGTTTGCGCTGGGCGCCGCTGGGCATCGTCGCGTTCTGGCTGGTGGTCATGGCCGCGCTGTATGGGCTGATGACGCAGGTGCTGAAGCCGCCGCCGGTCACGGTGTCTGCCAACGGCGACCTGACCATTCCCCGGTCACGGGACGGCCACTTTTACGCCAGCGGTACCGTCAATGGCCTGCCGGTGCGGTTTCTGGTGGACACGGGCGCCACCACGGTGGTGGTCAGCGAGGCGCTGGCGCAAGCGGCTGGCCTGCTTGGGGGCCAGGCCACCGTGTTCCGCACCGCCAACGGCGACCTGCCAGGCCGGGTGGTGGGCAATGTGCAGGTGGGTGTGGGCCCGGTCCAGGTCAACGGCCTGCGGGTGGGCGTGGGGCTGGTGGGCGGTGACAGCGACAAAGCCCTCCTGGGGCAGAACTTTCTGTCCCGCTTCAACATCACGCTGTTGGGGGATGAAATGGTGCTGCGCGGGAAATGACCCGCACAGCACCGGGCGGCGTTGTCAGCCCTTGGCCTGGGCCACCACCAAGGTGCGCAGCCGTTCGCGGGCGGCGGTAGCCGCTTCGGTGCGGGGGTGGCTACGGGCCAGGTCTTCCAGGGTTTTCTTGGCGTTGGCGGGTTCGTTCAGGTCGATCTCGCAGTTGCCGATCGACAGCTTGGCGTCGGGCGCACGCGCATGGTCCGGCGCCATGGTCAGCATGGTGCGCAGGCTGCCAATCGCCTCCTTGCAGCGCTGCAGCGCGTACAGCGCATTGCCCTGCCAGAACAACGCCGATGGGGCGTAACCGCTTTGCGGGTAGCGCCGCACCAGGTCACTGAAGCCCTGTTGCGCACCGGCGAAGTCGTTTTGGCGGAAGGCGGCAAACGCGCCTTCGTACTCGCGCCGTTCGGCAGGCTCGGCCAGAAACTCGCGGTTGTCCACCGCCACCTTCAGCGGCTCGAGCTTTTTCAGGCGCTCTTCGGTGGCTTGCACCGATTCGCGCTGCACCTTCTGAACTTCGGCAAACTCGCGCACGGCCTGGTCGTTCTGGGCACGCACCTTGGTGAGCTCGGCCCGCATGGTTTGCAGCTGGCTCTCCAGGTCCAGCGCCTTGCCCTGGAAGCGGGCGCTGTCTTCGCGGCTCTTCTGCAATTCGGCCAGCAGGCGGGTCTGGGCCGCGTCGGTGGCTTCCTGCCGCTTGCGCAACTCGACAATCGCCCGACGGGCTTCGATGTCGTCAAACGGGCCAGCAAAGCTGCTGGCCGCGCCGAGGCTCAGGCAGGCCAGGGTGGCCCGGGCGATCAGTTGGGTGGCCGTGGTCATGGTGTCTCCCGGTGGATGCGGAATGCGAATCAGAGGAGAGAGTTGCCGAGCAAACCACCCAGCACCGGCTGCAGCAGGCCACCGCCGGTCTGGGCCAGGCTGCTGAGAGGGAGGGGTTCGCTGGCCACGGGGGCGTCCGACGCCACACCAACGCCGCCAAGCGACGGCAAGCCACCGCCGAGGCCGGGCAAACCACCGCCCAGCAAACCGCTCAGGCCGCCCAAACCGCCGCCGAGGCCACCGGCTGCGTCGCCGCCGGTGTCACCACCAGGCAAGCCGCCTGGCAAGCCACCCAGCAGACCGCCAAGGCCGCCGCCGCCAGCACCGCCCAAGCCACCTGAGGCGAGGTTGTTGAGGCCGTCGGTCAGAAAGTCAACCTGGGTGGTGAGGGGTTGCGTCAAGGTGCTGGCTGCGCCTTGACCCAGCAACGGGTCCAGCACGCCACCGAGCAAACCGCCCACCGGTTCCACCACCTGGGCCACGAGGTTGTCCAGCGGGTCCAGCATGTTGGGCGAATTGGTGGTGAAGTTGTCACCCAGTAGCGGGGCCAGCAAGCCGTTGCCCGTGTCTGTGACGGTGGAAATCAGGTCATCGACCGGCTGCAGGGCGCTGCCCAGACCGCTGCTGCCCAGCGCGCTGTTGTCGAGCGCGTCGGTCAGGTTGTCGACCACGGTGGCAGTAGGGTCCAGCAAGCCAGCGCCAGCCGGCTCAGGGGTCGGGGCTGGTGTTGGC
>JAFEHU010000007.1 GCA_017848435.1 Burkholderiaceae bacterium
GTGGCGCCATGGCCATGTGTGGCTGCTGATCGCTGGCCCCGCCACGGTCGTGGTCGCTGGCCTGGTGACGGCATGGATTGCAGTGCGGCACCCAGACCCGGTGCTGGCGGAGGACTACTACCAACGCGGCCTGCGCATCAACGACACACTGATCACCCGCAAGGCCATGGCGCCGGCCCTGCAGGGCCGAAACCACGCCGTCACACCTTTGCCGGGCACCACCAAGTGAACCACGCCACCGACGCACGCTGGCCATTGCGCCTGCTGTGGCCCGCCTTTCTGAGCGCAGCCGTGCTGGAAGCTGTGGTGTTCGCTGTGGTCGACCCGGCCTCGCTGCACTGGAACCACCACACACTGGACAGCTCACGGCAGGCGGTCTATGCCATCGGCTTCTTTGTGTTCTGGGCCATCAGCTACGCGGGCCAATGGGCGGCCTGCCTGATCGTGCGTCCTGGCAAACCATCCAAGGCAACGCCCATGGCTTGAGCCGCTCACACGGGGCACCCAGGGTGTGCTGTAATTTGACGGAACTCCACCCGCCCTGCAGCACCGTGTCCCTTTCGTCCCTTTCCGACAGCCACGCCACCGCCCGGCTCGCCGGATTGCTGGATTCGGCGATGGACGCCATCATCACGGTGGACGCGGCACAGACCATCGTGTTGTACAACCGCGCGGCTGGGCGGATCTTTGGCTGGCCAGCCAAGGAAGTGCTGGGTCAGCCAATGGCGTTGCTGCTGCCAGAGCGCTTCCGCGACGGACACCACCGGCACATCAGCCAGTTCGCGTCCACTGGCGTGACCAGCCGTCGCATGGGCGACGGTACCGTGATCCACGGTCGGCGGGCGGATGGCAGCGAGTTTCCGCTGGAAGCCTCGATCTCGCAGTTGCACACCGACGACGGCCCGCTGTTCACCGTTATCCTGCGCGACGTGACCGAAAGGGTCCGCGCACAAGAGGAGCTGTCGGCCTTCGCAGCACAGGCGAACACCATCCGGGAGCAGGAGAAAACCCGTGTCGCCCGCGAACTGCACGACGAACTGGCCCAGTCACTCACCGCACTGAAGATGGACGCCATCTGGCTGCGCGACCACCTGCCAACCGGCCTGCCGGACATGGCCAGCAAACTCGACGACATGCTGGCCATGCTGGACGCCAGTGTGGCCGCCACCCGGCGCATTGCCGCCGACCTGCGGCCCCTGATGCTGGACGACCTGGGTCTGGTGGCCGCCATCGAATGGCTGGCACAAAACTTCACCCAGCGCACCAAGGTACCTTGCCAGCTGCAGATGGACGACGCACTGGAATTGCACGAACCCTACGCCACCGCCGTGTTCCGCATCGTGCAAGAGTCGCTGGCCAACGTGGCCAAACATGCCAACGCCAGCACGGTCGTGGTGCAACTTGACCGCACGCCCGGGCGCGTGGCTGTGGCGGTCCGCGACAACGGTGCCGGGTTCGACACCGAGGCCGCTCGCCCAGCCGCGTCACTGGGCTTGCTTGGCGTTCGTGAACGGGCGCAATTGCTCAAGGGCCATGCCACCATCACCAGTGCGCCCGGGGAGGGAACCACCGTGTCGGCCGAGTTGCCCGTGCGCGAATCGGGAGATGCCGCGTGATCCGCATCGTGATTGCTGACGACCACGCCATCGTGCGTGAGGGCCTGAAGCGCATCGTGGCAGCGGCCGACGACATGGTGGTGGTGAACGAAGCGGGTGACGGCAACCGTGTGATGGATTTGGTGCGCACCTGTGCGCTGGACGTGCTGGTGCTGGACCTGTCCATGCCCGGCCGCAGTGGCATGGCGTTGATCAAGCAGGCCTGTACCGAACAGCCCGGCCTGCGCATCCTGGTGCTGAGCATGCACGAGGAACTGCAGTACGCGGTGCGCGCCATCAAGTCCGGTGCGCGTGGCTACCTGACCAAGGAGAGTGCGCCAGCACAGCTGGTACAGGCCATCCGCAAAGTGGCTTCCGGGGGCGCCTTCATCAGCGCCGAGGTGGCCGAGCAACTGGCACTCGGCGCCTTGCCAGGCGCACAGGGAACACCCCACGACACATTGTCAGACCGGGAATTTGAGGTTTTCCGCCGACTGGTGGACGGTGAGTCGGTGACGGCGATCGGCCAGGCGCTGTCGCTGTCGGTGAAAACCGTCAGCACCCACAAGGCGAACATGATGCACAAGCTGGGCCTGAGCAACACCACCGAACTGGTGCGCTACGCCATGCGCCACGGCCTGACCGACAACCTCTGAACCCACAGGCCCGGCCCAGGGCCTGTTCACCCTAGGAGTTGTCCTAGTCGCCACGGGTGCGCCGCCGAGCGTTCAATCAGACGCCCAGTGCCCGGGTATCAGCCTCCGCCGATGGCGGCAATGTCTCTGCGGCGAGACACTGCCTGCATGCCCCAACACACCGATCCCATCACCGTTTTCCTGGTCGAAGACTCGGCAGCGGTGCGCAACCGCATCGCGGTGATGTTCACCCCGCCTACCGCCCAGGTGGTGGGGGCTGCGAACAGCCCTGCCGGCGCCATCGCTGGCATTCTGGCCCAACAACCCGACGTGGTGGTGCTCGATGCCCACTTGCAGGGCGGTACGGGCCTGGAGGTGTTACAGGCCATCCGGCCGCACTTGCCGGGCGTGGCTTTTGTGGTTTTCAGCAACAGTGCCGCCCCCCCTTACCGCAGCCGCTACATGGCTGCAGGCGCCGTCGATTTCCTCGACAAGTCCACCGAATCCAGCCGCCTCCCTGCTGCCGTGCAAGCGGCGGCACGCCGTCAACCCCTGTCGCACTGACGCCGAAAGTCCACCATGCCGACCGTTACCCCCCTCAGCGCCATACCCATTCAACCGATGCCACAGCCCCCTTCGGACACGTTGATCAGCCCCTTGCCGACCCTGTGCTCCAACTGCCATCTGCGTGACCTGTGTCTGCCTTGTGGCATGGGCGGGCAAGACCTCGATGCGCTGGATCGGCTGGGCTTCACACGGCGCGCGGTGAAAACCGGCCAAGCCCTGTACCGACAGGGCGAAGCTTTCCGCTACATCTACGCCGTGCGCAGCGGCACCTTCAAGTCCGACCTGACCCTGGCCGACGGGCGCGAGCAGGTCAGCGGCTTTCACATGGCGGGCGAGCTGATGGGGCTGGACGGCGTGGCCAGCGGACAGCATGCCAGCAGCGCCACTGCGCTGGAAAACACGGAGGTTTGCGCCATCCCGTACAGCCGGCTGATGGAGCTCGCGGCCAGCGGCAGTGGCTTGCAGCACGCGGTGGGGCGCCTGATGAGCCGCGAAATCGTGCGCGAGCACAGCCTCATGCTGCTGCTCGGCAGCATGAGCGCCGACGAGCGCTTGGCGGCCTTTTTGCTCAACCTGTCGCAACGGCTCAAAGCCCGCGGCTATTCCCCGAGCGAGTTCCACCTGCGCATGTCACGGGCAGAGATCGGCAGTTACCTGGGCATGAAGCTGGAAACCGTCAGCCGCACCTTTTCGGCCTTCCAGCAACAGGGGCTGTTGGCAGTGGACAAGCGCCACATCCGCATCACCGACCTCGCTGGCCTGGCCCGCGCCTTCGAAATCCGCATGCACTGAGCCACCGGCCGTGCTGCCATTTGACGCACATCAACACGCCCAGCGCCCGCCTGCGGCACAGTGGGATTGAACAAGGAACTTGTGGAATGAACACCGTCTCGCCCGAATTGCTGCGCCGCCATGATGTGGCCGGCCCGCGCTACACCTCCTACCCCACCGCTGACCGCTTTGTTGAGGCCTTCACCAGCGATGTTTACCGCCACGTGCTGGCCCAGCGCAAACGCGGACCGGCAACCCATGCGCAACCACTGTCGTTGTACGTGCACGTGCCGTTCTGCGAATCGGTGTGCTACTACTGCGCCTGCAACAAGGTGGTCACCAAGCAACACGGTCGCGCCGCCGAATACCTCCGCCTGCTGGCACGCGAGGTGGCACTGCTCACCGAGCAACTGGGCACCGAGCAACCTGTGTCGCAGCTGCACCTGGGCGGCGGCACACCAACGTTCCTGAGCGACGATGAGTTGCGCTCGCTGATGGCCATGCTGCGCAAGAATTTTGCGCTGCAGTCGGGTGCCGAACTGGCCATTGAAGTGGACCCCCGAACGGTGGATGCCGGGCGCCTGCGCACGCTGGGCGACCTGGGCTTCAACCGGATCAGCTTCGGTGTGCAGGACTTTGACCCTGACGTGCAAGCGGCCGTCAACCGTGTACAGCCTGCCGGGCAGGTGTTTGCGCTGATGGCGGCCGCCCGCGCAATCGGCTTCACTTCGGTCAATGTCGACCTGATCTATGGTCTGCCGAGGCAAACCCCCGAATCTTTCGCCCGCACGCTGGCACAGGTGCAGCAGCTGCGCCCTGACCGCATTGCGCTGTACGCTTACGCCCACCTGCCCGAGCGCTTCAAGCCCCAGCGCCGCATCCATGTGGCCGAGTTACCGGCTGCGGTCGACAAGGTGGCCATGCTGCAACAGTCGCTGGCCGCCTTCCTGAGTGCAGGCTATGTGTACGTGGGCATGGACCACTTCGCGCTGCCCACCGATGAGCTCGCCGTCGCGAAGCGTGAAGCGCGTCTGCACCGCAACTTCCAGGGCTACACCACCCAGCCCGACGGCGACCTGATCGGCCTGGGGGTGTCGGCCATTGGCCGGGTGGGGGCCAGCTACAGCCAGAACGCCAAGACACTGGCCGAGTACCGCGACCTGCTGGCACAAGGCCAGCTCCCGGTGGTCCGCGGTCTGGCGCTGAGCCGAGACGATCTGGCACGCCGCGCGGTGATCATGGCGCTGATGTGCCAGGGCCGGGTGACCTTTGAGACCATTGAAACCACCTGGCTGCTCGATTTCCGCAGCTACTTCAAGGCAGAGCTGACTCAGTTGAAAACACTGGCCGATGAAGGCTTGCTGGCCATGGAGGAAGACGGCCTGCAGGTCACCGCACAGGGCTGGTTCTTCGTGCGTGCCATCGCCATGGTGTTCGACAAACCGTTGCAAGCTGACCGCCACCGCGCCCACTTCTCGCGCATCCTTTGAGCGACGCCCCATGTCCACCACCTTGGCACTCACTGGGCTGGTCATGGGTCTGGCCGGTGGTCCGCATTGCGCCACCATGTGTGGCATGGCCTGCGGCGGCGTGTTGCGCACCAGCCGCACTGCGCCACGTCGCGGCATGGCGCTGTTCCAAGGCGGGCGGCTGGCGGGCTACACGCTGGCTGGCATGGTGGTGGCTGAGGCGGGCCAGGGTCTGGCTTGGCTGGCCAGCCACACCACCGCTTTGCGACCGGCGTGGGTGATGCTGCACATGGCGGTACTGGCCTGGGGTTTGATGCTGCTGGCGCTGGCGCGGCAACCGGTGTGGCTGCAGTCAGCGGGTCGGATGGCCTGGCAACGCATGCGGCCACTGGCAGCATCCAACCGGGGTCTGGTGGCTGCCGGCGCATTGTGGGCCTTCATGCCCTGCGGCCTGCTGTATTCGGCCTTGCTGGTGGCCAGCCTGAGTGGCGACGCGCTGCGTGGCGGCGCAGTGATGGCCCTGTTTGCGGCAGGCAGCGGGCTGGCACTGGCACTCACGCCGTGGCTGATACAGCGCCTGCACACCCACGGTAACCGCTGGCGCGCTGACTGGGGCACCCGGCTGGCCGGGGCCTTGCTTGCCAGCAGCGCTGCATCGGCCTTGTGGGTGGACACGCAGCACCGAATTGCCGCCTGGTGCCTGGCATTGGTGTGACCGGGCTTTAGCCAGCTACCGTGACCGGCACCCGCTGGGCCAGCGCGCACATCAGCTCGTAGCCCACAGTGCCCCCCGTCTGGGCCACCTCGTCAATCGACAGCACCGTGCCGTCGGCCGAACGCCCCCACAGCGTGACGTGGCTGCCATGGGCACTGTCGGGCAACCCGGTCAGGTCCACCGCGAGCAGGTCCATGCTGACGCGGCCCACGGTGCGGGTGCGCTGCCCATCCACCAGCGCGGGCGTGCCGTGGGTGTTGGTGCCATGGCAGTGGCGCGGGTAGCCGTCGGCATAGCCGCAGGCCACCACACCGATGCGCATGGGACGGTCCGCCACAAAGCTGGAGCCGTAGCCCACACTGGCCCCCACCGCCAGGTTTTGCACGCCAACGATGCGCGAGGCCAGCGTCATGGTGGGCAACAGCCCCCACTGCGCAGCGGTGTGCTCGGGGAAATCGGTCGAGCTGCCGTACAGCACGATGCCGGGGCGTACCCAGTCGGCCGAGGCCGCTGCGTGCCGCAGCAGGCCAGCGCTGTTGCTGAGCGTGCGTTCGCCGGGCAAATCCGCCGTGGTGGCGTTGAACAGCGCCACCTGTTCGGCCACACCTTTGGGGCCGTCGGCGTCGCTGAAGTGGGTCATCAGGGAAATCTCGTCCACCTGCGGCAGTGCGTTCAGCCGGGTCCAGGCCGAGCGGACGCTGTGGGGCGCAAAGCCAAGGCGGTTCATGCCGCTGTTCATCTTCAAAAACACCCGGTGCGGCACCTGCGTCTTGTGCGTGGCCAGCAGGTCGATCTGCTCGGCGCAGTGCACCGTGTGCCAAAGGTCCAGCCGCGAACACAGCTCCAGGTCGCGCAACTCGAACACGCCTTCCAGCAGCAGGATCGGCCCACGCCAGCCGAGCTGGCGCACGCGCGCGGCTTCGTCCAGGTCGAGCAGCGCAAAGCCGTCAGCACCGCGCAGGCCGTCAAACACGCGCTCGATGCCATGGCCATAGGCGTTGGCCTTGACCACCGCCCACACACGGGCGTCGGGTGCGGCCTCGCGCACCCGGGTCAGGTTGTGGCGCAGTGCGTCGGTGTGGATGGTGGCGTGTATCGGGCGGGGCATGGGCAACAGATGGGCAGGAAGGGTACCGCGCAGAGTGAAGATTGCGGCAGCACCGCCATGATATAACCCGCTGTCACACGGAGACAGCGTACCCCCAACCCAAGCACCAGCCGCACTGGTGCATGCGAGCATTCCCCCTCAATGAAGCGCGGTTTTTACACCATCATGGCGGCCCAGTTCTTTTCGTCACTGGCCGACAACGCTTTGTTTGTGGCCGCGATTGAACTGATCCGCGCCAGCGGTGGCGCCGAATGGCAACGCGCCGCGCTGGTGCCGATGTTCGCGCTGTTCTACGTGGTGCTGGCACCGTTCGTGGGAGCCTTCGCCGACGCCTGGCCCAAAGGCCGTGTGATGTTCTTCAGCAACGCCATCAAGGTGGTGGGCTGCCTGCTGATGCTGTTCAGCGTGCACCCGCTGCTGGCCTATGCCATCGTTGGCCTGGGCGCCGCAGCGTACTCGCCGGCCAAGTACGGCATCCTGACCGAGCTGCTGCCGTCGTCGCAGCTGGTCAAGGCCAACGGCTGGATCGAGGGGCTGACCATCGGCTCCATCATCCTGGGTGTGCTGCTCGGCGGGCAGCTGGTGGGCAACCGGGTGTCGTCTGCGCTGCTGTCAGTGGACTTGCCGTACATCGACACACCGATCGATTCACCCGCCGAAGCCGCCATCTGCGTGCTGGTGTTCATCTACATTCTGGCCGCGTGGTTCAACACCCGCATCCCACTCACCGGCGTGGCGATGCGCCCGATGCCGGCCAACAAACTGGCGCTGCTGGGTGACTTCTGGCAGTGCAACAACCGGCTCTGGCGCGACAAGCTGGGACAGATCTCGCTGGCCACCACCACGCTGTTCTGGGGTGTGAGTGGCAACCTGCGCTACATCGTGTTGGCCTGGAGCGCCGCCGCGCTGGGTTACAGCACCACCCAGGCCTCCAGCCTGGTGGGTGTCGTGGCGGTGGGCACGGCGGTGGGTGCGATCGTGGCGTCGGTCAGGATGCGGCTGGACCAGGCCACCAGCGTGATGCCGCTGGGCATTGCCATGGGCGTGCTGGTGATTGCCATGAACTTCATCAGCAACGTCTGGGTGGCGGCGCCTTTCCTGATTTTGCTGGGTGCGCTCGGCGGTTTTCTGGTGGTGCCCATGAACGCCCTGCTGCAGCACCGTGGCCACAACCTGATGGGCGCCGGCCGCTCGATCGCCGTGCAGAACTTCAACGAGCAGGCCTGCATCCTGCTGCTGGGCGCGTTCTACAGCCTGTCCACCGGCCTGGGCATGTCGGCCTTTGGCGCCATCACCGCCTTCGGTCTGGTCGTCGCGGGCGTGATGTGGCTGATCAAGCGCTGGCATGCCAGCAACCTGGTCCACCACCGCGCCGAGATCGACCGCCTGCTGGACATCGCCCGCAGCGACAACAGCCATGGTTGACGGGCGTGCTGCGTCCCCACTTCTCCCGGTTACCGCCCTCACACTCAACGCCCTGATCTGGGGCTTGTCGTGGTGGCCTTTCCGTGCGCTCGACGCGCACGGCGTGCACGCGTTGTGGGCCACCGCGCTGGTGTTCTTGCTGGCCTTCTGCGTGGTCTGGCTGGCAGTGCGGGTCTGGCGGCCGGCGGCACTGCACGGCGCCCTCGCCAGTGGCGGGCTGTGGCTGCTGGCACTGGCCGCCGGCTTCACCAACGTCGGCTTCAACTGGGCCGTGACCACCGGCGACGTGGTGCGTGTTGTGCTGCTGTTCTACCTGATGCCCGCCTGGGTGGTGCTGCTGGCCTGGCCCTTGCTGGGTGAGCGTCCGCGCCTGGGCGCACTGCTGCGGCTCGCGCTGGCACTGGCGGGTGTGCTGCTGGTGCTGAAAACCCCCGACTCGCCCTGGCCCGTGCCCGACAGCCTGACCGACTGGCTGGCCCTGGCGGCCGGCCTGTGTTTTGCGCTCACCAACATCCTGCTGCGCCGCCTGCAGGGCACCACCGACGCCGCCCGCATGCTGGCCATGTTCGCCGGTGGCGCCGGGGTGGCGCTGGCCGTTGCGCTGATGGGCTGGCCCGGCGGCTGGGTGCCCCTGCCACCCGCGCCGGGTGCCGACTGGCTGGTCTGGGCGGTGGGCCTGGGCATCGCCTTTCTGGTGGGCAACATGGCCCTGCAGTACGGCGCGGCGCGGTTGCCCGCCAACACCAGCAGCCTGGTGATGCTGTCGGAGGTGGTGTTTGCCAGCCTGTCGGCCGTCTGGCTCGGTGCGGCCCAGCTGGAGGCGCGCACGCTGCTCGGTGGCGCGCTGATCGTGCTGGCGGCTTTGATGGCATCATGGGCACAAGCGACCCCAACGACCAAGACACAGGAGCGTGCCGAATGACTTCCCTCTACGACTTCGACGCCCAGCAGATCGACGGCAGCACCGTGCCCCTGGCCCGCTTCAAGGGTCAGGTGCTGTTGATCGTCAACACCGCCAGCGCCTGCGGCTTCACGCCGCAGTTCGCCGGGCTGGAAGAGCTGCACACGACCTACGGCGGCAAGGGCCTGGTGGTGCTGGGGTTTCCGTGCAACCAGTTTGGTTCGCAAGACCCGGGCAGCAACGACGAGATCGCGTCGTTCTGCTCGCTCAATTACGGCGTGAGTTTTCCAATGATGGCCAAGGTGGACGTCAACGGCGCTGGCGCGCACCCGCTCTACCAGTACCTCACCAAGGAGGCGCCGGGGCTGTTGGGCAGCAAGGCGATCAAATGGAACTTCACCAAGTTCCTGGTCGGCAAGGACGGCCAAGTGCTCAAGCGCTATGCGCCAACAGACACACCCAAAAGTCTGGCCAAGGACATCGAGGCGGCGCTGGCGGCCTGAGCCTTCAGCGCACGAGGGCTTGGTCCAGCACCTCCACCCAGTGCCGAACCGGCGTGGCCGTGCCGCTCTGCAAATGGGTGATGCAGCCAATGTTGGCCGACACAATTGTCTCTGGCGCAAGCTGGTTCAAATGGCCAAGCTTGCGGTCGCGCAGGGTTTGCGCCATGTCCGGGTTCAGCACCGAGTACGTCCCGGCTGAGCCGCAACACAAATGCGCTTCGTTCATGGCGGTGCGCACCTTGAAGCCCAAAGCCCCCAGGTGCTGCTCGACCCCGCCACGCAGTTGCTGGCCGTGCTGCAAGGTGCAGGGTGGGTGAAAAGCAAACTGACCAGCAGGAACCTTGAGTTTGCCCTTCAGGGCGGCCACCAGCTCGGGCAAGAGTTCGCTCAGGTCCTGGGTCAATGCGCTGATGCGCCGGGCCTTGTCGGCATACACCGGGTCGTCGCGCAGCAGATGGCCATACTCTTTCACCGTCACACCGCAGCCGGAGGCGTTCATCACGATCGCCTCCACGCCCGCATCCACATGCGGCCACCAGGCATCGATGTTGGCACGCATCTGGGCCTTGCCGCCGTCCTGGTCGTTCAGGTGGAACTTGACCGCCCCGCAGCAGCCGGCATTGGGGGCCACCACGGTCTGGATGCCGGCGGCGTCCAGCACGCGCGCGGTGGCGGTGTTGATGTTGGGGGCCATGGACGGCTGCACGCAGCCCGCCAGCACCAGCACCTGGCGCGCATGGCTGCGGGTGGGCCACATGCCGGGCGGCGGGGCCACCGGCACCTTGTTCTTCAGGCTTTGCGGCAGCAGGCCGCGCACCAACTGGCCCGCCTTCATGGCCGGGCCAAACAGCGGTGAGGGCAGGCCTTCCTTCAGTGCCCAGCGCAGGGCTGTTTCGCCCAGCGGGCGGGGCACTTTGCTGTCCACAATTTTGCGGCCGATGTCGACCAGGTGCCCGTACTGCACACCGCTGGGGCAGGTGGTCTCGCAGTTGCGGCAGGTCAGGCAGCGATCCAGGTGCACCTGCGTTTTGCGCGTCGGCGCTTCGCCTTCCAGCACCTGCTTGATGAGGTAGATGCGGCCACGCGGGCCGTCGAGTTCGTCGCCGAGGAGCTGGTAGGTGGGGCAGGTGGCGGTGCAGAAACCGCAATGCACACACTTGCGCAGAATGGCTTCGGCTTCGGCGCCGTCGGCGGTGCCGGCGAATTCGGGGGCGAGGTGGGTTTGCATCGGCGGTGGACTGGGTCGCTCAGAGGTCGGCGTAGAACCGGCCCCGGTTGAAAATGCCCGCCGGGTCGAATTCCTTTTTCAGTTCGCGGTGGATGCGCGCGAGCGGTGGCGACAGCGGCGAAAACACCGCCACGTCGGTCCGCTGCACCTCGGCGGGCGCTCTGAAAAGAGTAGCATGACCACCAGATTCGACTATGGCTGAGCGCAGTTTTATATCAAAATTTGGGGTTTGCTTGAGCCATCGCTGCCCACCACCCCATTCCAGCAGGCTGGGGCCAAGGCCGAGCGGCGGCGTGGTGTCGGGCACGCTGACACGCCACAGCGCCTGGCCTGGTTGCAGCGCAAAAAATGGGTGCGTTTGTTCGCGCAGACTGGCCCAGAAGACGGGCGCATCGTCGCGCAGTACCATGCCACCCATGCGGGCCTGCGCCGCCTGCACGGCGGCATGGGCGCCACGCAAACGCACCCACAGCCGGTCGGCGTGCCAGCAGGAAGCGTTGAGGGGCAAAGGCAATCCGCCCCAGCGGTTGAGTTGTGCGATGGCACCAGCCTCATCCAGTTCGAACACCAATGTGGCTTCGGCCACCGGCTGGGCCAGCACCTTGAGCGACACCTCGGTGACCACGCCCAGAATGCCCAGCGCGCCCACCAGCAGGCGCGACACGTCGTAGCCGGCCACGTTCTTCATCACCGTGCCGCCAAACTGCAGTTGCTGGCCCTGCCCGTTCAGCAGCGACACCCCGAGCACATGGTCGCGCACCGACCCGGCACTGGGCCGGGCCGGGCCGCTCAGACCCGCGCTGACCATGCCGCCCAGGGTGGCGCCGGGGCCAAAATGCGGTGGCTCGAACGGCAGGGTCTGGTGGTGTTTGGCCAACGCGGCCTCGATGTCGGCCAGCGGCGTGCCGGCGCCGGCACGGATGTAGAGCTCGCTCGGCTCGTAGCTGGTGATGCCGTTCAGCGCGGTGGTGTCGAGCCGTTCGCCCTGCAGGGTCTGGCCATAAAAGTCCTTGCTGCCACCGCCACAGATGCGCAAGGGTGCGGCCCGGTGGCGGGCATCGTTGACTTGGTCGATGAGCTGGCGCAGGGCGTGATCCATGTTGTCACTGTAAGCCAAGCGCTGCGCGACGGGGTTGATCTTTTTGAACGGCCGGCATGGGCTATTTTGCAGCGCTGGCGGGTGCGGCCACCGGGCGAACGGTGCGGGCACGTGCAGCTGTGGGGACCTCGAAGTACAGCGTGCGTTCGATGCCGTTGGCCTGGCGCACCTGCCAGCGGTCGTAGCGCCGGGCGCCTGACTGCAGCGGTTTGTTGTCCTTGCCCAACGTCTGGTAGCGCTCGCGCTGGGCCAGCAACCAACCGTCGGCTTCGCTCGGCAGCACCAGCCTGAGTGCGGTGGCGGGGCTCAGGCCATTGCCGCTGGCGCCGATGGACTGCACCAGGGCCGTGGCAAATGCCCGGTGGTGGTTGCGCAGCTCGGTGTCGTGCTTGTCTTCGGCAATCGCGGCCATCAGCAGCTGCGCCTTGATGAAGGGCAGCTCGGCGATGGGAGCGTACTTCTGCAGCGGGCTCAAGGCCAGCAGCGCGTCATCGCCATGGCCGGCACGCCAGTGCTGCTCGGCTTTTTTCAGGGCGGCGGCGTAGTCGGCTTCCACGCGCGCAGGTGACAGGCGGGGTTGGCGCAGGGACTCGCGCAGGAAGTTTGCGCGTGTCTGCACCAGCGGTAACCGCTCGCTGACGCTGAGCGGAATGGGTGCGGCACGGCTGGGCAGGGCGGCGGCCCATGTGAAGGCGAGTGCCAGGGCGGCGTGGACGGCCAGTTGCACTGTGGCGCGGTGGGTGGGGTGGCGTGTCTGCGAAATCATCTGCCGGGATTGTCGTTCAGACCGCCAACACCGCCATTTGCACACCTGGCACAGGCCAAAAAAAATCCGCCCAGGCATGTGACCCGGGCGGATGTCAATTGAAGAAACTCTCACTCACTTTCACCACCCCCTGCCTGCTTGCATCAGACAGGGGGCGTATCTCTCTCCTTAGCGGTTGTAGGCGGTCTCGCCGTGCGAGCTGATGTCCAGACCTTCGCGCTCTTCTTCCTCGGTGACACGCAGGCCAATCACGAGGTCGACGATCTTGTAGGCAATCAAGGACACCACACCCGACCAGACGATGGTCAGCAGCACGGCCTTGAGCTGGATCCAGACCTGTGCGCCGATGGCGTTGGAGGTCACCGAAGCGGTCACCCAGTCGCCGACCAGGCCAGGGCCACCCAGGGCTTGGTTGTTGAACACGCCGGTCAGCAGGGCGCCAACGATACCGCCAACACCGTGGACACCGAACACGTCCAGCGAGTCATCTGCACCGAGCATGCGCTTGAGGCCATTGACACCCCAGAGGCAGGCGAAGCCAGCCACGAAGCCAATCACGATGGCACCCATCAGGCCGACGTTGCCGCAGGCTGGGGTGATCGCCACCAGGCCAGCCACCGCACCGGACGCAGCGCCCAGCATGGAGGCTTTGCCCTTGCTCAGCGCTTCACCGAGGCACCAGGCCAACACAGCGGCTGCCGTGGCGGAGAAGGTGTTCATGAAGGCCAGCACAGCGGAGTTGCCGGCTTCCAGCGCCGAGCCGGCGTTGAAACCGAACCAGCCCACCCACAGCAGCGAGGCACCAACCATGGTCAGCGTCAGGCTGTGAGGCGCCATCGATTCCTTGCCGTAGCCGGTGCGCTTGCCGATCACGTAAGCACCCACCAGGCCCGCCACAGCGGCGTTGATGTGCACCACGGTACCGCCGGCGAAGTCCAGCGCGCCCCACTGCCAGATCAGGCCGGCTTTGGCGTTCAGGCCGTCCACCAGGTCGGCAGCGGTGTAGGCGTCAGGGCCCATCCAGAACCAGACCATGTGCGCAACCGGGGTGTAGCTGAAGGTGAACCACAGCACCATGAACATCAGCATGGCCGAGAACTTGATGCGTTCTGCGAACGCGCCAACGATCAGGCAGCAGGTGATGGCGGCAAAGGTGGCCTGGAATGCAAAGAACAGCATTTCAGGAATCACGACGCCCTTGCTGAAGGTCGCGCCCATCGCAAACGTGCCCGTCAGCGGATCGAACAGACCCTTCATGAACACGCGGTCAAAGCCACCAATGTAGGCATTGCCTTCGGTGAACGCGAGGCTGTAGCCGTACAGGCACCACAACACCACAATCAGCGAGAAGGTCACGAACACCTGCATCAGCACCGACAGCATGTTCTTGCTGCGGACCAGGCCGCCGTAGAACAGGGCCAGGCCAGGGATCGACATCATGATCACCAGCAGGGTGGCCACCAGCAACCAGGCCACATCACCCTTGTTGGGGGTGGGTGCCGGTGCCGCTGGTGCAGCCTCTGCAGCCGCTGGCGCAGACGCCGCTGCCGCCGCAGCGGGGGCTGCTTCGGCAGGCTTGACTTCAGGGGCAGCCGCTGGCGTGGCCTGGGCCACCACCACATCGGCAGGCTTGGCTTTGGCTGCGGCAGGCTTGGCCGCCACAACGGCAGCAGCAGGGGCCGTCGCCACCGGTGCTTCGGCGGGCTTGGCTTCAGCCGGCTTGACCTCTTCGGTCGCGGCCGCCGGTGCCTGGGCAATGGCGGCAGGGCCAACCATCAGAACGCCCAGACCCAGCACAAGGGAGGCAAGTAGTTTTTTCATAGCAATGCTTCTCTGTTGAGTGGCGGGTCTTAGAGCGCTTCTTTACCGGTTTCACCGGTACGGATGCGAACGACCTGTTCGAGGTTGTAGACAAAAATCTTGCCGTCACCGATCTTGCCGGTCCGGGCAGCGCCCTCGACCGCCTCGATCACGCGGTCAACCAGCTCGTCGGCCACCGCCGCTTCAATCTTGACCTTGGGCAGGAAATCGACCACGTACTCCGCGCCGCGGTACAGCTCGGTGTGTCCTTTCTGGCGACCAAAGCCTTTGACTTCGGTCACAGTGATGCCTTGCACGCCAATGCCAGACAGCGCTTCACGCACTTCGTCCAGCTTGAACGGTTTGATGATGGCCGTTACGAGTTTCATGTTGTGTTCTCCGCAGGTGTTCTATGGGCTCAGAAGTTGTACTTGACGCCCAGAACAACGCCTGCCTTACCGAGGTCTTTGCCGTTGGCAGGAGAGGTGTAAAAGCTGCCGGCATTGGTGTCCACAATGGTGAACGAGCCCACGAGACCATTGCCAAAGTCCTTGTTCAGGGCCACCGAGTAGTCGGTGTAGGACGCAGCGTTGTTGCCCGAACCATGGTAATCCTGGCGACCAATGTGCGGCACGACGCTGAAGCCGTTGCCGAGGTCGAATGTGGCGGCCGCTTCCAGGTAACCCGTGCCGCGGCTGTTACCCACACCGAAGGTTTGTTTGCCAACGCTGCTGGAGTACTTCACCGTCACGGGGCCGTAGGTCAGTGCGCCGTAGAGTTCGGTGGTGTTGACGGTTGGGGTGAAGTTCTGGCTGGGGTACTGGTAGCGCAAGACGCCCACGTCAAAAGCCAGCGCCTCGGTGACAGCACCGCGGAAGCCACCGTAGAGGTCCAACTCCACCGAGCCTTTGCCACCAGGAATGTCTTTCAGGACCTTGATCGACGACGCCCACACACCCAGGTAGAGACCGCTGTTGTGCGTGAAATCAGCGCCACCCTGAAGCGCCGGCTTCAGACGCGTCTGGGAGATGCCGCGGAAGCGGTAGTCACTCACCAGGCCAGCGTTGTATGCCAAGGTGTACGCTGGCTCGGGTGCTTTGGCTTGTGCGAAAGCGACGCCGGAGGACAGCGTGGCAACAGCCAAGGCGATGAGGGTAACTTTCGATTTCATTCAATTCTCCTGCTCGGGGTGGGTTGATCAATGACTAGCGCCTGACACCAAGCACGGACTGTGCCATGCACAAATTCAACCCCGTCTGCGGGGAATTACCATATGTTTCATGTCCATGACGCCACGCCGAAGCCGCCATCAAGCTGGCATTAATTCACACCCTGCACCGCACTGGTGCTTCGCCTGTGGTGTGCGCGATTGACTTGCATTAAATGCACCAAATTAAGGATTTACCAATGGAATGCTTCTCGATGGTGCGCAGTCGGGCGTTATTGGGGTTGGAAGCACCGGCAGTCACCGTTGAGGTGCATCTGACCAACGGTTTGCCCAGCTTTACATTGGTCGGGCTGGCCGACACCGAGGTCAAAGAGGCCCGGGAACGGGTGCGCAGCGCCATCCAGAACAGCGGTTTGCGCTTTCCAACCAGCCAACGCATCACGGTCAACCTGGCACCCGCCGACCTGCCCAAGGACTCCGGCCGCTTTGACTTGCCGATTGCGCTGGGCATTCTGGCCGCCAGCGGGCAAATCGACGCGGGCGCGCTGGAAGGCTGGGAGTTCGCCGGTGAACTGTCGCTCGGCGGCGAGTTGCGGGCGGTGCGCGGCGCGCTGGCGATGAGCCTGGCACTCAGTCTGGGGCAGGCCCATGGCCGGCTGGTGTTGCCGGTGGCCAGTGCGGCCGAAGCCGCGCTGGTGCCCGACACCGAGGTCTATGGCGCCCGGCATTTGCTGGACGTGGTGCAACGCTTTGCCCCTGCTGGCGCGGCGCCTGCAGAGGCCGCCGACGCCCCACCCAGCGGCTGGTCGCGCGTGGGGGCCAGCCCGGTGGCGGGCCAGGTGCCGTACCCTGACCTGGCCGACGTCAAGGGCCAGGCCTCGGCCAAACGGGCGCTGGAAATTGCCGCTGCTGGCGGCCACAGCCTGCTGATGGTCGGCCCGCCGGGTTCGGGCAAATCGATGCTGGCACAGCGTTTCGCCGGCCTGCTGCCGCCAATGACGCAGGCCGAAGCGCTGGAGAGCGCTGCCATCGCCAGCCTGGTCGGGCGTTTTTCAACCGACCGCTGGGCGGTGCGCGGCGTCGCTTCACCACACCACTCGGCCAGCGCGGTGGCGCTGGTGGGTGGTGGCTGTGAATTCCATTTATAGCGACGACTGTCCAATTAAAACTGCGACTACAGTGTGCACATCGCACATGGTGGTCTCAGATGCAGTTATTCAACGATTTTCCGCCCGGCCTTTGGCTCGTAAAGCGGATTGATAGATTTCACTTTTCGCATAACGACTCTGAATCAGCGCTGGTCGATGTGGACATGCAAAAGCTGCCATTTGAGAAGGTGGCGTCGCTTCACTGTCTCAGCCAAGAAGCAATCGCGGAGCTGCTTGGTAAACCACCTGGAAGTTCAAATCAGCCAAATCCACCCATCAGACGGTGGCAAATGTTGGCCGGCTACCTCGGACTACTGCAAGCCGGGGATGTGATCGAAGCTGGTCGGAAAATTTCCAAGCTTCCGACGCAGCGCGCAACTATTGAGATATCTACAGCCAACCGTCCAAAGGACATTCGATTTGCTGACGGTGAGCGATACCTGGAAAAGCCACCAACTTGGAGTCAAGGGATTCCGTATCGCGTATTGAACAGCTTCGAGTACTTGATGGCAACCGGCCTGGAAAGTGGCTATGCCAACCCGAATCTGCATATTACACGGACCCGCTGCCTTGTTATCCAGTATGGCGATGTTGAATACATCCTTCCGAAGATGGTCGTCTTCCAGGCGTTTTACTGCCTCAATTCGCGACTCATTAACGCACTATGCAACAAGGCCTGGCCAGACGCCGCTGGAGAAGTCATCTCGTTTCACGTGTATGACTCTGGCATAGGCACCAGAGTAGACCCGGAAACAGGCGCTTGGGACATCGTACTTACAACGGGCATGGATCGTGACTTTGGAAGCCAACTTGCACTGTATTGGTTTGATCCATTCGCCAGAGCATGTATCACCGCTCTTTACACAGAGGCGTTGGCAGACAGCCAAGTTAGCCAGGGCGCTCATGGACGTGGTTGGCTTGCATCAGCCAATATTCCCCACGCTCTGCGACCAACCCCGCTCAAGCTAGACGTGGAAGGGTACGTCCTTCGAAAATATAGACCCAATTCGAAAGAAAAGGATCGACGAAGATTCCTCATCACTTCAATCCTTGGATCTTCATGGCCATTGAAAGATCAAGTCATTCGCGTTGAACTACACAACAGTGGAGAAAAGGGCGAAGAGCAAGTACCTGCTCCCGAAGATCGCCCTTACCAACATGGCCAGTCTTCGGTAGAAGGTGATCCTAACGCGATGGCAACTTCGAATGCAGACCCGCTTGTGACGAGTGCTACGAACGTATTCCGAGGCTCTGAATTCAAGTATTTCGATGCACCAAAGCCTGAAAAGCAGCCGAAAAAGACCAGCAAAATCTATGCGAGTGGTGCCCCACCGATGAACGATGGCCCGAGTACTGTGGTTTCGGCAGGTACGCCAAATTACAGTGCTGCCGCCCCTCCGAAGGCAAGCGTCGTTAAGTCAGCAAGGGATCCATCTCAACAATTCGACTTATTGATGCGCATGATGGACCGTCTGCTTCAATACGGTGTGATTGACACATTTAAGGTATGCGCTCCAGACGATCCTACGTACCTAGTCCAACGCAATGGGCTTTGTTGTTGGACGCTGGTATCGGCCGAGTGCCGAATCTCTCGAACGTTGCCGCGCAGCGGGTGGGAGCTGATTAAGGTGAAAAGGTCTGGAGGGAATAACCCGACAGAAAGGCCAACCTTCAACAGATACCCTCGCTGTGTTCTTATCTTGTCTATCAAGATAGAAGAGGTTTCGATTATTATTTTTGAGATCGAGCCAAGGCCGACCGAAAGAAGTAGATTCCGCCTAGTTGGTTTCGTTCAGCAAAACCCCATCGAGTCTCGTTGGGTTGGCCCCACTTTAGATGCGATTCGGAAATGTGAGGGCACCTTCGAACTGAAGCAGGTAGGCCAGATTTTTAGCAGCTTGACCGATCGTCCCCCTCAAGTCAGAAAACACGCATATCGAAGAGCAATTAGTTCGCAGGTGAATCAACTTGATAACTCCGAGCTCAATGAGCATGTACTGGGCGACTGGTTTCTCTCGCTTGCAGAAACTGCGGGAGGTGATTGCAGGAGTCGAAAGGCCCTACTAGAGAACCGATTTGCGCCGCATTAAGGTTGATTGACCTTATGGGGTGGAAGCGGCCCTTGGAAGCAACGACATGAACTACGGTGCTTTTCGAATCGGCTCAGCTGAACATAGTTGCGAGCTACTGGTCAGTTTGCTGGCTTCGAGTAGTTTGTAGGTACTCGTTCGATGTACTTCTTTAAGACCCAGCCAGTACGGTACGTCTCGTGCAGCCAGTGGTAGTACTCGACCTCTACCCACTTGCCTTGCTTGTCGATGGCTCGGACTACTTCATTGGGCAAGAGCCTACCCTCTTCACCGGAACCGTGCTCAGGCTTTGATCGGATGGTTGCAACACGATCACGCACAACGAAGCGCTCTTCGTGGTGCTGCGCTACCTGCACTAGGGCCTTCTCCAGGAGCATTGTGAGATGTTGAATCTGCTGGGCCTGTACTTGCAGTGAGGCTGAGGTTTGCGTTTGAAAAGCATCCGTTTGGACCTGTTGCTGTGCGTTGTTATGTTCCTGATAAAAAAAGATTAGGAAAATCAAAAGGAAGCTGATAAGCGTGATCACATCTGCTTGCTTGCGACTTAGGATGCCCCTCTCAGGCATTTCTCTGAATTCACGCATAGAGCCATCGGGATCTATGCCTAGCAAAGAAAGTTGCGCTTGGATGCCTTCTGGGCCTAGCGCCCTTACCAAGGCTGCTGCCGAACCCCAATCCAAGGTGGGTAAGGCTAGTTTGCGAAGACCTAGTTGCTCCTGAATTTCTTTGAGCGACCCAACGATGCCTAGGACTTCATTAGGCACTGTCCACAGCTTATTTGTGTGCTCGAATTCTTTGAGATAGCTCTGGATGCTGCTGCTTACAGTTAAGCTTTCAAGAAGCTTCTTGGTTTGAGCCTTGGAGTCCTCGACCTGTTGCGTTAACAGGTTGGCAACCTGCCCAACGGCAGTGGCTTGCTCCCTAAGCGCACTCACGTAGCTACCCATCGAAGTCCCGTCAATTAGATCCTTGACGAAACGCTGGGCCACGCTGCCGCCAAGGAAACTTTTTCGGATGTCTGCCATGGGGTCAAACATCTTTCGCATTTTTTCCAATTGAGCACGCTCGGACTCGTGCCATGCAGTGTGTGCAGACCTAACTGCAGAACTGGCATCCAACTGGTCCTTGTACTGCTGCACAACGTCCATAGTCGGCAATTTCAAACCCTTTAGTTGGTTGGAAATCTGCGAATACGTAGAGCTTTCTGCGAGATCTCGTACCCGCTTGGCGATAGCAGTTGTGTCATTGATAGCCTCACGCCAGGACGACCGCTCATCTTCTATCCGGGTCAATGCACTCGCCAGCGTGTTGTCCAGCAAAGACATATCAAGTTGGTCCAAGTCAATGCTATCGAGCAGTCCATTCAAGTTGCCTCGGTTTGGTCTTCCTACTTCTGCTGGACTGGATACACCAACAATTGCCATTTAATTTGGCCGCTTGCAGGGCTATGTTGGCGATGGTTTTGAGGCGGAAGCGTATGTCCACCCGCAATCGCAATCTCATCTCCGCATGATGTGCAGCGATAGATCCCTGGATGCGGCGCGGTCGTTCCAGGGCTGTAGGTTGAGTCAAATGCCGCGTCATGTGATGCAGTCAAATGCTGGCTATATTTGTAAAGAGCCATTGTTCCTCCTTGATTAATTTCGACGCACTCGATATCAAAAATTTTGGTCAGTTAGCGCGCGTACTTTCGTAAGGCGCTGTAAGGGCTTGACTGGTTTGAAAGTTTTTAGACTCAGATCTATCTCTTCATTTACAGTATCGAGTACAGTTTTTATTGAATGCACGTGTGCAGAGTTGACCCAAACTACGGGGATCAATAGGTCGTACATCAAACTTTGGGCTTCCCTCTGAGTTTTCTTAACGACGCTTTCAAGACCAAAGTGATAGTAAAACGCCAGTCAAGTGACATCGTTTCGTCCGCATATTGAAGGCAACTAGGGTGTTTGCCTCACGGCTCTCATTCAACACTAGACCAATTAACGTCACCATGCCCTTCATGCTGAGGGAGCGGACTCGAACAACGTAACCAAAAAATATGGCAGGCATTAAGACACTTTGTACCGCTAGACTTTTTTAGTCAATTGGACTTTAGTCGTAATTTTTAGACTAGACGTGGGAGCAAGTCGCCAAAATCTAGGCGAGCAAGAAGGCTTGGCTCGGGCGGTGGTAGTGGTAGTGGTAGTGGTAGTGGTGACATCATATGCCGAGCATGCAATCGACTTATCTGTACGACCGCTTTGACCTCTCTACAGGCCGGTGCGTCGAATCTCGAAATTGGAGTCCTGCTGGGAGACCTGTAAGTCTTGTACAGGCGCACTACTACTCGAACTACTTGGCACACGGGGAGATCACTAGGTTCGGACAGCTCCAGGAATTAATGGAGCCTTGTCATCGGTCCTCGCATCGCATCGCATCGCATCGCATCGTAGGATACGTGCTAAATCGATAAATCGGGATCTGTTACAACAAGAGTAGTACGAACGCTGTATCCAGACCAGCGTTCGCCCTCAAATACATCCGAAATTTGTCATAGATCAAGTTCGACTGTTTCAGGTACAAAAGAAGTAAGGAAGAGGGTGATGGAAAACCTTAGCTCAGCGCAGGTTGAATGGCTTAAGAGTTCACCAGTGCTGCCGGCCATGCTCAATGTGAAGCAATTGCAGGGTGTCGGGGAGTCTACCTACGAGATCCTCGAGCGCAACGACGAAGGACGCGTCTCGACTATCGCCAGTCGACACGGCCGTAAAGGTTTTGTGCTGAAGGTAAAAGATCCAGTAACCGGAACCCTGTACGCGGCCAAGCTCGCTGTCCCCGGAGACTACCGCGAAGACCGCCTCAGCCGTGAGCTGGGCCTGACGGCGTCGCTCCGTGAAGCAGGCGACCTTTTCATCTGCCCGGCTGTTGTGGGCCGTTGTGATCCTCCGGCGGGTATGCCGGAGTCCAATGAGGGCTTTGTGTGCTTCCTTGCGCCTTGGAAGACGGGCAGGACGCTCGAGAATTTTCTAGCAGAAGATGCGATTGAGCCTCATTTTGCTTGCGAAGTTGCTAGCTCAGTTCTCAAGGCTATTAAGTACTTGGAACGCAAGAATCTCAAGCACGACGACCTGCACGCGGGCAACGTCATGATCGCGCACATACCAGACGATCTGATGATGGAAGCCGGCGATGAACATCGACTCATTGTCTCAGTAGTCGACCTCGGAAGCTTAAAGCCACAGAACCAACAGACAAACAAGAGCCGCGACGATTGGCTTTCGTATTTGCAGATTTTGGTTGATCTTTTCAACGGCATGCATCGCAATCGTCGAATAGCGTCTACCCATCCGCAGTTTATTACGATCTTCAGAAAGTTCATCGACAAGCTTTCAGACGACGATATCACTCGTCATTTCCCCCGCGACGTAGACATCTTCACGGAGCTCAAACAGATCCGCGCTAAGCTTGACGACCCAGATGAGGTTGGTGCCGACTCTGCGAAGTTTCAACCCTTTGAAGCCATTTCAGCGGAACACCTTGCCAACGATTCGATCTTGCTGGAGCTCTTCGTAAGGACGTTGCCCTGGATGGCTGCTGTGCGTGAGAACAAACCGATCGTTCTGACCGGCCCGCGCGGTTGCGGTAAATCGATGATGTTTCGTTACCTTTCTATAAGGACGCACCTTAGTAACCAAACAAGTGGAGGCGCGGAAGGAAGCGATGCACCATTTGATGCGTTCGGGGTCTACATCAGCTGTTCCACGCATCTGCAGAACAACCTGAGCTGGCTGGGGCGCAAGGAGGGGCATGCTCAAAAGCGCTCCCACGAGATTGCTACTTACTTCCAACTTGTGGTTCTTCGAGAGCTCCTGAAATCACTTGGTCATGCTCAATCACACTCCCGCGCCAATGCGATATTCCATTTCGATGAGAGCGGCTTCGACCGGCTGATCGAATTCATCACCAGGTATTTCAAGCAACCGCTCGAGTCCGGCCGCCTTAGCAGTGAGGGTCGCCTCCTTCATTTTGCTGACGACATAGATGCGTTACGTGTGAGCCTGCATCGTAAGCTCTTGGCAGACGAAACTTGGGAAGACCTCCTGCCCGACACATTCTTGGCTGATGTCACAAACAAGCTCTCCAGCTTGCTTCCGTATTTCAAGTCGCACCAGGTCGTATTTCTCCTAGACGACTACTCCGCCAATCGCGTCCAGACTTGCATTCAGCGTGTTCTCAATAAGATTGTCTTCGAGCGGGTAGCAAGTCACTTCTTCAAGATCTCTTGCGAGAAATTCGGTTTCATGTCCGAAGATATTGATGGCGTCACACTTGATGAGACCCGCGAGTTTCATACGATCGACACCGGCGGAATGGTCCTGAACTCAGAGATCGATGCGGGAGCACGCGGGTTTGTGGAGTCCTTGATCGATCGACGTCTTTCGGCGGCGGGCTGGGCGGGCCGAGCAGCCACTCTAATTGGCGACTCACAACCATTCAAAAAGGATATCGATCTCGCCAAGAGTCTACGCACCAATGTTGGAGATCGTACGGCGCACTACTATGGCCTCGACGCGCTAGGCCGATTGTGGAGTGGAGATACCGCAACAATTCTTCAAGTCGTAAGCGATATGTTTAGCCGCGCTGGCGTCAACGCCAGTACGACCACTTGTATCAGTAAACGAGATCAAAGTGACGCTATTGTTGGCATCTCGAAGGCATTCAAAAGCCGGGTTGACGCTTTCCATCCATATGGCCCACATATGGCGAAGATTCTTGGGGAGTTTGGCGCTGTTATTCGAGAAGTGCTGGTGAAGGGCAAGCTAAATGCCTCGTCTCACCCTTACCGCATGTATCGAATTGAGATGACTAAAGATGATCCAGTCGAGACCACGCGCTTGGTGGCAGAGTCATTCCCGGATGAAGCGAGGCTAGCGTGCGAGCTATTACGCCGAGCTATTTTCATCGAACTTAAGGACAGTCGTGGCAAGGAGGGCGGAGCCAAGCAGACTATGCGCTGGGAGTTGCGCCGGATCTTCAACCCTGCATTTTCTCTCTCCCTCGAGCGCGATAGCTATCTGGGAGTCAAGGATCTGCAGGAGTTACGGCTCCTGCTGACCTCACCTGAGAAGTTCGCCGACCGAGTACGAGCTTCCTACGAAGTGACTGCAAAAGACCAGCGCACGCAACAGTTGTTTGGAGAATATGAATGATTGGCGAGAAGAATGGCTTTGTTCGCCACATCGAATTCAGTGACATCGGGGCAATACTCCCAACCGTAGAACCCTGGGACGGAAACCTAATAGGTGTTGACTTCTTCATCACCGCCATCGGTTTTGAAGATCGAGTGTGTGCTATTGCCAAGGAACTCGCACGGTCTCTGCCTGAGCGATCTACTTCAGTTGCGGTACTCGGTAATTACGAAAGTAATCTAGAAGATAACGCGTGCAACGATGCAGAAATGCGCGAGTCGCTTAAGCAGTTCTGCTCCGAAATCATCACAGTCTCCGCAGATAGTCCTGCAGAAATCCAGCGCGTTGTGCACAACGCGATAACGCGTCTTGCTGCAACGCGTGATTTCGTGCGAACGACTTTCGACATCAGCGGATCGTCGAGTACGTTTATCCTTTCCGTAATGGCGGCGTTAAACGCCAAGGCTCAGCATATCAGCCTCAACATTGTTTACGCTGAGCCTGACTCGTACGAGCCGACAAAGCAAGATTTCGATAGCAATCTCGACGAACTGATTAAACAGGGGCTTTCCGAAGGCGATGATCAGTCGTTCGCCGAGCAAGGCGTTGCCGAAGTCGATGTGAATGAGCTCTATCCTGGTTACAGCGTTGAAAATCGCCCAGATCATGTATTCGCTATCCCGTCTCTTAGAACATCGCGGCTGCTTCGCTGTTTGGCACACAATAGTGACCAAGCGCTGGCTTCCCCCGAAGAATCCATTTTTTGGATACTCAGCGAACCACCGGCGCCTAAAATGAGATGGCGCCTAGACTTGCAGCGTCGGATTATCCGGGCGCAAATAAGCATATTGATGGGTCGTGAGCCTTCTGAAAGTACGCTGCACCCGCTTACGAGCCAGAATTCAGCGGAGGCTAGTACACGAGACTATCGAAAGATCCTAGAGATCTTACTGAAACAGATTGACCAGCGTACTGGTTCCAATCTATCGATAGCACACATGGGGTCGAAGCTACAGGGTATAGGTGTTGCATTGGCGCTGCACACACGAGGCGAGGTGAAGGTGCTGCACGCGCGCCCAAAGCGCTTCAATGCCGCGAAGTACTCGCACGGGGTCGGTACATTGTGGCGCATTGAGTTTCGCGACCTCGCAAAACTATTGCGCGAACTCGGACGCATAGGGCAATTGGAGCTCCAATCTAAGCTCGAGACGTCGAGGGAAATTCGTCCAACGTTGTAGATCACTTGGACATCAATGAGTCCCACTCGACTACCTTCTGCTTAACGAGGCTTTGCGCATCTATGTCACGCCAATGCGGATAGCGCTTCGCGCGAGGTAGAGCCCATCGTTGTCGCCAGTACGAGGCAAACTCTTCTACAGAAAGGCGCAGTGGCTCACCAAAACTGCCTCCGCCCATACCGCCTTCAAGATCCTGGGTTAGATTGAAGAGATAGACTTCACGTCGAACTCCATGAGCAAGAAGGTGAAGTGGCAGGTTCAAGTGTTGAAGGACCTTGGTGACGTTCTGCCAACGCACCTTCGGGCCGTTTCCGTAGCCGTTAGGGGTGAGCGAGCCGTGTGACTCAAGGAATTGGCACATTCTTGGGTAAAGATGCTCCAGATGGAGCATTCCGTAACCCTTGGTGTATCCGATGGGTTCAGCAATCAGTCGATCACCATAGCTAAGTCGGTTGTACTGCGAGCTCCTCCCGAAAGCACTGGTTGTTGTAATAGCTACGAGCGGTTGACGCACACGCCGCCCCCGCATTTGGGTGCGCGTGGCGGCGTAGCGACGCCAGTACGCCTCGCGAATGTCGTCTGCACAGAGCAGGCCTGCGCATAGCTTGCCACCGAGCAAGAAACTGTAGGGCGGTATAGCCCCGATCGTATACGCATCCATAGTCTGGTTAACTAGTTCGAGCTTCTGTCCAGACGGGTATTGAAATAGGCTGTCACGGCAAAATAAATCGGCTGGAGGCGACTGCAGCCCGAGTGCCCCGATTAGGCCCCCATGGGCTTCGTCGATTACCAGGAACCGAAGACGGCGACCATATCCTTTGGAATAGGGCATTGACCAACACGCACGGACTAATGTCCACAACTGCTCGTCAGCCGGAGTCTCAACCAATCGCAATACCGGGCGTATCGCTTCAACATGAATATCGAGGCCAGACTTGAACCAGCTTCGATGACGCTCGAACAGCGCTGCTAGTCGTGTGCTAAAACCAATGCGCTCACCTACTCCACGCGCATCGTGGTGAAGCCCACGGATGAAGTCCTTGTTTCCCGTCTTTACAGCTGCGGTACATGCGTCGTAGGAAGCTTGAATTTCGGCGGCGAGTTGATTCCTGCTCGACTCTAGCCACACCACCGACTTAGTCGTCGGCGGTAACGTCGCCTCCAAATAGGACGGTGCAAATGGACTTCTAGGCAACATAACAGGCATGGGTTTGATTTGGCCAGACTTGAAGCTCAAAGTCAAGGACAAGCGGCTCGAATTATTCGAGTCTGTCTGCCATGCCCCCAATGGATGTACCTATTAATCCTCTTGGAGTCCGCGGTTTTAACCCTACACCAGATTTAGTACCGTTCGGAAGTAGAGATTTCCGGTTGTTAGTGCCGACGCAAAACTGACCAGGTAGAGGCGAAATCCAAAAAAAGCGAAGTGAGACCTTGGTTCGGCGACCTAGTTCATCGTTTTGATACGACCGCTATGAAAAATCAAACCTCTCTCGGCCGTTCGAGAAAGTGACTTTGTCGTACGCGGTGTGACAGTGCCACTGTTCAAATTGATCGTCAGAAGAAACCATGCTCAAGCTGCGTGGATCAAATACTGCAGCACAGACATGCCCTGGCGCCCGGACGGAACCGTACTGGATCCATGCAACGCCTGAATCGCGAACCAGTTGGCCAAGCTTCTGAGTTTCGTTGTAGTCGCTGTGATGCAGCCAGCGATCTTTAGCCTGAGACCATGGCTCCGAAAGCAGACTGATTGCGCGTCCGTTGACATGGGCTTGGTACATGGAGTGCTCCGTCGACAGTTGCTGTTTCAACAGTCCCACACTGTCCAACAAAAATCGCTGTCTCCAGTACGCGATTTCTGCACAAGCACAGTATCGATCGTCAGCACCGTACCAAATGCCTAACGAGTTGACACTCCGGAACCTGGATCCTGTTTGCGGCACATACCTAAAGGGCGCAGCCAGGAGATAGTGCAGCCCAATAGCATTTGCCGGTAACGGAGGTTTGCTGGCCTCCAGCATTTGCTCGAGAAGATCCTGTTCATCAGCAGAATCAACGAGTCGCATCGTTGCTGCAATGTGCTGTGTCTCGACCATACGAAAAGCATGCATCGAGAGCTCTACCGCATGATCTTTGACCCAGGCTGGATCCCACGCGCCTTCTGACATCAAGCGGCAGCCCGCATCCCATCGAGATAGGACAGCGTCGTTACCAAGCCATACGGTGTTTCGATCAGGGCCAGCGGTGTACCGTTCAACGCCTTGTTTTGACTTCGCAGCCAGTCCTGTCTTTTTGTTGCGTCCGAGCCTACTAAAGGGTCCAGTGAACGGAAAACTCGGACTAACAGCAAAGCAAGCTGACCCTCTTTCGAAACAGGGTCAATTCCTCGCGCTCCAGACGCAATTCGACTAACAGATGGCTCACTTAACCCAATCACACGTGCCAATGCCGCGTACGAAAGTCCCAACTCCTGGGCGGCACGGATCGTTGCTTTCCCCAGCACGAAGGACTTGTCGGGGACTCCAACTGCGCTCGCTAACATAGCACCTCCCAGCCTCTGGTGAAAGAAAATCGCATTAACGCCCATTATTTTAGCGTAAAGATCGAGGCGGTGTTTGGATTTCTGATCCTTGCTGGCAATCGCACGACTCTAGGAGGATTGATTGGTGCGTCTATTGGGCGGGTCAGAAAGACGGCTCTCGGGCGACTAAGTTGGGCGAGGAATCACCCGCATTTGGCTAGGAGCGGCCTCTCGCTAAATTAGAAAGCTGCCGCTCAGCGCTTAGTTTGAGGGTTACCGGAGCGCGCAGCGCGGAGGGGATCCAGAAGCGCAGCTTTTGGGTCCCCTCGAAGCGCCTGTTAGGGCAGCCCGTTGACTTTGTTGATGATCGAGTCATACGAAAATAGTATGTGAGTAGATGCGGTCGCATTCTGTTGAAGTTGGTTGAGCGTCCAAATAATCGCCTGGAGGTCGGGATCAGTCGTCATTAGGTGATAAGTGCCGAGGGGAAGAGGCACTGCTGTACCGGAGCCACGGTCATGGATGCTCATACCTTCTTGGGCGCGCACCAGTAAACAGGAACCAGCAACGTGGATAAAGTGTGGGCGCCTGTTAAGTGGCACTGCTGGGTTTTGGGTGTAATACTCGTTCATGTGCGCGAGCAAGGTTTCTGGTGCTATGCCTTTGGACGCATACACGATCTTGATTGGCCAGTCGTCATAGTTATTGATCTTCAACAGGGTATTCACTCGTCTTCCCAGCGGCCGTGTTGGAGGGATTGAGGCAATTCCTCCGAGCGAGTCAAAGAGTTCAGCCCGATTCAATGTTGACTTGACGGAAACAACGCCAAGCGTGCCTTCGACTGGTGAAAATGACTTGCCGGATCCATCCTTGTTATGGAAATTGAAACGTGGCGCCGTGTCTGTCGTAATTAAGATGTCTAGCTGCTTCGACTCCGCGCCGTCGTCATCAAATAGAAAGCCGCCTAAGAAGACGTTGCATTTCGACGGTGCGTGCTGCTTTAAGAATTCCGCGTATACCAACTCGCGAGATATTCCAATATCCGTTGTGTTCGCGAAGACCGATGCTGCGTCCGCCTCACCGCGAAGAACCTCGGCAACCTTTATGTAGTAGGCACGGAGTCTAGAAAAGAAATTCTGTGGCATATGTAGAGAGCCCTAACGTGGAGGTCACCGGCGCTTCGCGGCTTTATCGCGCAGCGTCCGTGTGGTCTGCCGGGTTACCCCTCTCAATTTACCCGCACTGTGAGGCCGATGCCAAGACCGGAAACAATGGTGTTTTGGTCAGCTTCAGAAACAAATGGGCAATTGCAAGGGTTGTGAATTGCGGCAATTGAGTCAGAGGGATCAATTGAACCCAAGTAGCTTTGAATGAGTTCAACAGCCGCCTTGAAGTTGTCACGAGCCGATGTGCTTGCTGGTTTGGTGTTGTACAACCAACTACCGGACGGATTAGAAATCCTGTCCAAAACAGTAACTGTCGAATCGTAGCTGCCAGCACTCGACTCGCTGATGTCTATGACAAACAAACGGCCTTTCGTGGTTTTAACGTTCGCATCATGAACGTTGTTAAGTGGGGTCATAGAGAAAACTGTCGACATTGGTGAGGCCTCCGTAATGGTTGTGAAAGGGCTAACGTTTGAATTCACCGTCCTGCGCGGCTTTTCGCGCAGGTCCAGTGGAAATGATGGGTTGGGCGTCTAGTAATGCTCAGCCATCACAATGGCGTATCCCGATTGAGCACAAGTACCGACATCCCTCATGCAAATTACCGATCCCTGATTGATGTATTTTTTGGTATGCGGATCAAACACGCGCTACTGAATGAAGTGTTCCAATTCCCATAAAGTTGCCCATTAACGTTTGGGGAGTATTCATCCGGCCTTGATATCTATCGGCAAGCACTCGGCGTAAAGCGCTACCGCATGGGCGCGATTCAGCGCACCCATGCGCTCGAAGATGCGTCGCAGGTACGTTTTTACCGTTGGTATGCGGATGCCGAGCGCGGTAGAAATCTCTTCATTGGAGGAGCCTTTGCTCAGCAATTCCAAGACCTCGTTTTCTCGCCGGGAAAAAGCGCTGCGCTCCCTAATATTTCGTTGCGGCCAGTGCACGCCAGGCAAGCCGATGCGTTGGTTCAAGCAGCGTTGCGTGACATCCAACACTAGCGCTGCACGGGCTCTGATGTCAATCTGGTGTGGATGAACCCCATGCGCTGAAGCGGGCGCTAACGGCCCCCCCGCAGGCGGACAGCACCAGCCATGGCAAGAGATGCAGGGTTGGGTTTGCTACTGTGCCATTGCTCTTGGACCATGTCTGCCAAGCGCTGTCGGAGGCCAGGACAGCATCCAGAACCACCCCCTCCGGAAAGACCTCGTCCAACGTGAACACCTGACTCGCACGGAAACGCAGGCCAGCCAGTAGCGACTCAAGTTCCAGCCCGTTGAACCCGACGAAGCCCAATCGCATCGAATTAGCCCGTCGCCCCTGACGATGAACGAATGAACATTTGTCCAATTCGGCTGAGTCAGTGCGCTGGTTGAAAACCGAGCGGCTTGACGTGCACGATGGCGCTCAGCAAGGTTGTTGACTTGATGAAACGCAGCGCCTCTTCAACTGCACCGAAAGCGAACCCCAGCTCGGTTCGCATGGTTTCTTCGTTGGTCGAGCCGATCCAGGCCACTGGAATGGAAGGGTCTGGCAGGAGTCTCTGGGCTTCGATTTGGGTCTTTTCAATGGCTGCGGTCAAGGCAACGGTTTTGTGAAACGTCAGCCGCGTCGCATCGCTTCGTCCACTGACGCTCTCGCACATAGCAAAGGCCTCGAAGTCACCATCTGGCATGGGCGCCATGAGAATCGACAAGCTCTTCACACCCAAAGCGTAGGGCCGAAGCACGTAAGAAAAGATCAGATCAGTCATTGGCGGAGAAGTTACCGATGCATTTATTTCTGGTCAATCCGCCTTAGGTACTAGCTGTCAGACAGCAGAGCACACGTATTTGTGCTGGCTGGATCGCTAGATTTTCAATGGCTGAAAAACACGAGATTTGGATCTTCGCAGTGCCGACCTCAGAAACATTGCACAAGGTTGCACGCCGTGCATATTTCCCGGGTAAACAGTCACACTGGTGACTGCCACAACTCCCGCTCATCCAAAAGTACGAGCGGCTGCAGTAGTTCCATGTGATGCGACCTACCCTTGCTTGGCGTACTGCTCACTCACCGCATAACGACCCCCAATCTGCGCCGGTCAATGTGACATGGCCAGACCCGAGCGAAATGCCGCGGAGGCTATTCTCATTTGCGGTCGGTGTACTAGGTCTACCTGAAACACTCATCCGGTACGCGCCTGCTGACAGACGCTAGGGTAGGCATTGCCAGCTCCCCGAATTTAAACCGACTGCCTGAATGCTCCTGCCACAGCGCCGTATTCGGCGCATGCCCAGTTTGCCCCCCAGAATTTGATGCTGGGATAGTAGCCGCGTCCGTAACGGATGACGACGACGTATTGTCTTCTTTGCGGCATGGATTTGCCACACGTCACCCCCCGATGGATGACGTGCGCGATTGACACCCCCAATAGATGGGCGTCAAAAAGTAGCGCTTGCACTTAACATCTGCTTTCCATACTCCAAATTGGCGGACCACCATGGGAAGCAACGTGTCTGCGCCGACAGTCTTCTTTCAAGGCCCGCGCGAGCATTTTTTCAGGCCTCTGAACTGGCAGGACAGAGAGGCCTGCGCCGCCGTTTTGCGTCAGTTGCATGAACGCGTCCACGGCCCGGACGCTGACTATGCCGAAGCGCTGACACGAGAGCTCGTGTTGGAGATCATTCTGCAAGTGATCGCCCAGCCAAGCTACCGGTCAGGCGCGTTGCCAGAGAGCGTGGTCGCATCCGGTCTGGTCCAACCACAAGCTGAACGTGACTACGCTCTGAACCTCCTGCGCGCACTCAAAGAACACGGCTGGTTGGAAGACTACAAAGACCCGATCAACCTCCAGCCCACGCTCAAATTAACGCGTGCAGGCAAGTCATTTGCCGAGGTCTTCGCTGAGCTCGATAACGCCCGGCACAAAACCCGCCAGCGCAACATGCGCTCCGCGCGCAAGGCCTTGCAGGCATTTCTCGAAAGCCGCGACGAAGATGAGTTGCTCGACGCCTACGACTTCGCCAGCCGGGTGGTGCAAGACCTGCAGGATGACATCGAGTACTTCCGTCTGCTGATGCAGACTCTCACGCGCGAAGCCTTGACGCAGAAGCTGGCTTGGGACGAATTCAACGACTTCCTAGAGCGGCGATTCGGCAAAGAGATGTCGGTGAGGCTGGTGGCCGACTCTGTTGACCGCCACCGCAGCCAGATCATCGAATTGCTTGACATGGTCCGGGCCTGGCCAGAGGTCCAGCGTATGGTGATTGACGGTGCCTTGCGCCAGCGTGCGACATGGCTGGAAGACGTGCTGGAAGGGCGCAGTGCCACCTTGTGGTTATGCCAACGCATCGAAGACCTGATCGACGCGGCTTGCCAAGTGAAGCTGCCCATGCTGCGCAGTGAAATGCACAACTACGTGCGGCGCTTCACCAGCCTGCTGCGCCAAGCGCTGTCACTGGACTATGGCGCTGAGTCCCCCATGGGCCGCACGCTCGCTGGCCTCAAATCCAGCCACAGCGCCGACCGCCAAGTCTGGCTGGACGCCTTGGCGCAGCGCCTGTCCACCGCCGAAATCCGCTTGCCCACCACCGGCCTGCGCTGGACGCAGCGAGATCGACAAGCGGTGGAAGGCGGCGAAACTGACTGGCGCATCCTGCCCCACAGCAGGCTGGAGGCCGCCTTGCGGCGCGCCGAGGCAGAAGCCTTTGTCATCAGCGAAGACCTCCTGCTCAGGCAGCTGCAACAGTTCGCTAAGGCGCGAGGCAAGGCTCGCCCCTTGCGGCTGTCTGACCTGGCGGTGACCGATGCGCCCGACGTGCTGACCGCGCTGCACGCCGTGGGGGCCGCACGCTCATCTCAAGGCAAAGCGGCGTGGCGCACACACAAGCTCCCCACGAAATTCGAGACGCCAGCCTTCACCGCCGACGACTTCGAGTTGCAGCTCCAAGCCACAGACCAGTCGCAAGCATCACAGGTATCGCAGGCAGAATGACCTATCCATGAGCTTGCCCACGTCCTTTCACACCCTTCTGGAGGCTCGCCTGGCCGAGCGAACGGCTGGATCGGTCTCACGCAAGCGCTTCGCCGAAATCTGCAACCGGATGCTGGCCAGCGGCATCATCTGGCGCGAACACTCCAGGCCCGAGCAAGCGCTGTATGACGACGCCTCCGTGGTCGAAGAGTTGCTGCGCGAATGGTTCGACGTGCTTGGCTTCTCCCTGGTGCACGATGTAGACGTCAACCTGTTTCGACTCTACCCGCCCGGCGATGACCAGGAGGACGAAGAGGGCGTCAAGCGACTGCGCGCCCGGCTATCGCGTGACGTGGTGGCCGCTGCACTGGGCCTGCGCTTTCTGTACACCGAAGCGCTCACCGGCAAGCGTGAACTGGTCAACCAAGAGCTGGCCATCAGCTTGGAAGAACTGTCGCAGACCCTGGTGTCGCTGGTGGGCATGACCTTGCCGTCGTCCATGGCCGAGCGCGGTCAGCTTTTGCGTGAACTGCGCAAGCTGCGCCTGATCCGCTTCAAGGACACAGATGGCCTCGGCCAAATGGACACCCTGGTCAGCGTGCTGCGGCCCATCCTGTCATTCGTCAGCGACGAAGCTTTACAAGACGTGCTGCGCTTGATGCAGGGCCGCCAGAGCGCAACGCCCACAGCAGCTAACCTGGCGCAGGCGACAGAGATCGGCGCCTCAGGGGAAGACTGATTTGCGCATTGCCAAACTGATCACCCTGAACTGGGGCACGATTGACACCCGCGAGTGGCCGCTGGCAGATGCCACCTTGCTGACCGGCGAGTCGGGCTCGGGCAAATCAACCCTGCTTGATGCCATGCAAGCGGTACTGACGGCCGCACGCCAAGGCGTTTTCCATTTCAATGCAGGGCAAAACGAATCCAGCCAAAGCCGCAGGGGCGGCAAGGAGCCGCGCACACTGCATGCCTATGCCTTGGGCCAATGTGGTGGTGATGTTTTTTTACGCACACGCTGCACCAGCTATGTCGGCTTGGTGTTCGAGCCGTCCACAGGCGAAAAGGCCGAAGGCTTCACAGCGCTACTTGGCATCGACGCCCACGCCGAGAACGGGCGCGCAGATGGCAGCCGCCCGCAGTTCTTCTTGATTCGTGCGGCGGTTTCCATCGAGCACCTGGTGGCCACACCGAGCGCTACCAGCGCTGCAAGCACCACTGGCACACCTCGCCCGCTTAGCCTCAAAGAGCTGCTGCCCCAACTACAGGTTCGCCTGGGCCTGAACCCCGATCAGCTCAGCCGCCATGAAGGCAAAGACAGCTACCTGCAACACCTCTATGGCCAATTGCTGGGCAAGAAGTTCGTGCCGGAAGGCGACGCCACCCGTTGCGCCCGGGCCATCGTCAAGGCCATGGCCTACCGCGAGATTGGCAACGTCAACGACCTTGTGCGCGATGAGATCCTCGATGAGAAGGATTTCTCGCAGGAAGTGGGCAAGCTCCGCCAGCTGATGCAGGAGATCGCCCGCCTCAAGGCCGATGCCGAGCGCCTAAAACTCAACATCGACCGCTTGCAGCTGGTTGACGATGCCGCCACAGACGTGGTCGACCTGCTGCGCAAACATGTGGTGTCTCTAAACGCCCATGCGCTGCGCCTGCACCGCGAATGCGATGCCGAGCGTCTGAGCGTGACGCGGCAGCAGCAGCGACTGCTCAAACAAGCCAGCGAATCGCAAGGAAAGCTGGAAGCCATTACCCTGCAACGTGAACGCGTTACCAGTGAGTTGGCTGTGGTGCAGGGCGAGTTGAACCTGAGCAGCGTGAACCAGGAAAAGCAGCGCCTGGATGCACGCGCAGCCCACCTGGCCCAGCAGTTCCACAAAGAGTGGACGCGGGTGCAGCAAGCGGCGCGGCAGATGGACCAAGTGCTGGGGAATGTGAGCCAGCTGTTGAACCTCGACGTGTCCCCGCTGCCTGAGCTGCAAGAAGCCGTCGACCGGCTGAAGCCGGCCGCCCACCTGGCCCAGAAGCAGTGGGCCCCGGCACGCGAGCCGCTCATGGCCTCTGCCCGCCTGGACGACGATCTGGCAGCTTTTGAGCTGGAGCCTTTGGACCAAGCGTTGAAAGCCTTGGAAGGCGCCCTGGTTGGCACCGAACAATCCGTCATGAACGCCTTGATGGCGGCACGCAGCCAATTGCTGCAACAGCAACGCGGGCTGAAAGACGAGCAAGAGTCCTTGCGCGCCGAACAGAAGCTCTTGCTGCAAGGGCGCTCACCTGCACCACCCGATGTCCAGCAGGCCCTGACGCTGCTGGAAAACGAGTTGCCCGCAGCGCGGGCACGCATGCTGGCCGCCCTGATCGAGCCCAAGCCCGGCAGCGCCTGGCAACTGGCCATCGAAGGCTACATGGGCCGCGACCGCTTCGCCATCATCGTAGAGCCCGACTTCGAAGAAAAGGCGATCAAGCTGATCAAGCACCACTTCGCGCGCCGCTCCCCCAAGATCGTGCAAGGCAGTAAGGCCATCGAAGACACGCGCGATGCGAGCTTGCCACCCCAGGCCATGCTCCACGAAGTGGTCTGCCAACACCCAATCGCCAATTCGTATTTACTGGCCCTGTACCGCCGCGTGCTCAAGGTCAACTCTGAAGCCGAATTGCGCAAGACCCCACAAGGGCTGATGCAACAGGGCCTGGGAAGCCGCGCCTACGGCATGTTTTCTTGCCTGGCCAACGAACAGGAACTGGCCTTTGGCATGGAAAGCCGCAAGCGGCGTTTGGCCTGGGTCAGCCAGCGACTTGATGCGCTCATCCCAGAGTTGAACAACGTGGGCAACCTCGATCGCTCATTGCAATTGGTGATGGGCTGGTTCCAGCGCGTGGGTGCAGACTCTCTGTCGCAGGCGCTTAGCGAGGCACTGGACACACGCTTGCACCATGTCGAAGTGCAGCTGGACCTGAGTCGCCTGGACACGTCCAGCATCAAGGGTCTCATGCTGCGCAAGGCCGACCTGCAAGCCAGCCTGGACAGCTGCGCGCAAGAATGGGACATGGAGCAGCGAAAGGTGGGCGTACAAAACCAGGAGTTGGACAGCAAGACCAGGCGACTCAACGAGCTGGAAGCACGCCTGCCAGAGCTGACGCTTCAAGTCACCAACGCCAGCGTCTGGTTCAGCCGGTTTGTATCGGCCGCCTCGGGCGTGGTCACCGAAGTGCAACTGCAGACAGAGGCCGAAGAACTGGGCGCGGCCGAAGACCCCGTCACCAGCACCCTGGCCAACTGGGTTCACAACACGGCAGACAACCTGCCAGATCGGCTCAAGACCCTGCGCAATCACATCGCCACTTACTTGGCTGGGGCCCGGACGGACGAAGAGCGCTTTACTTGGACTGAGCCGCCGCGCCTGATCGAGCACATCGAGGCCATCTTGCAAGCCGTACAGAACGTTCAACACGCTGCGCGCGATCAGATCAGACGGCAAGACAGCATTGGTCTGGCCGAGAACGTGGCACGCCTTGAGAAGGCTGAAGGCACCTTCAACCACGTGTTTACCAGCGACTTCTGCTTCCAGGTGCGCCGCGATGTGAAAGATGGCTCGGCCGCCCTGCGCAAGCTCAGCAGCGAGCTCAAGGCCATCCAGTTCGGCGTGGACACCTACGACGTGGTGCAAGACTGGGTGCCCCGGTTCAAGGCTTACTACGACTTCTTTGAAGCGCTGGATGCCGTCGTCGATCAGCTCGACAAAGACAAAGGCTCGATCTTCGACGCCTCTCAGCTTTCGCAACATCACCGCGAAACCGCACAAGACATCAAACGCCTGCTGCTGTCGCAAGACCAGATTGCCGCAGAGCGTTCGCTCAAGGAGCTGGCCGACTACCGCAACTACCGCCGCTACGACATCCACCGCATCGTCGGCGGTCACGCCACGCCGCTGTCGACATGGGGCACCGGCTCAGGAGGTGAGTTGGAAACCCCCTTCTATGTGATTCGCGCCGCCGTGCTGGCACACGCTTTAGGGCATTTCGGGCGGACAGCCAACGCCCCCGCGCTGCGCGTGATGCTGTCCGACGAGGCGTTTTCTAAGATGGACGAAAGCCGCTCGCGTGCCGTGCTGCGCTTCCTGTCGCAGAACATGGGCCTGCAGCTGGTTGTGGCCATGCCGACCTCCAAGTCCGGCGCGATAAAACCAGAGTTCGACAAGGAATACACCTTCTCGAAGATTCAGGCCCAAGCCGATGGACAGACCGTCTATCTCAGCGAGGTGCAAGAAAAGGACTTCAAGCGCGACGCCATGGCGCAATTGTGGGCAGACCACGCCCAAGTTGCCCGTGAGCAGGCTCGTCAGGCATTCGAGGCGCAGGAATGAGTGCGCCGCCACCTCACCCGATTCTGATCAGGCTCGCCCACGCGTTGCTGAACAAGGCGGATCGCAGCCAGGGCCTTCGCATCGTCACGTTGAAGCTGGATGCCAAGGTGCTTCCAGAGCTTCATGCCACTCAGACGCCCGATGGGCTGGCCAGTATCGATGCGCTCTTGCAATCACTGGTTCAAACGGGCTGGGTGTCGCTGCGGACCAAGAAGCTCCAGACCTTTCAGACGCTGGCAGATCAAGACCCGACGCTGGAGCTCCGTGATGCCGATGCGTTGGCCTCGTGGTCGGACCATCAACCCGAGTCCCCAAAGTGGAGCCGAGAGTTGGTCCAGAATCTTAGGGCGCTAGCTGTTCTGAACGTTCCAGATGCGCCAGCCTTGCTGGGCTACCTCCAGCGCAGTCCTTTGCCTTGGTTTCAAGGCATGGATCACGTCGAGTGCGCGCGCACGCTCAATCTCCTGGCATTGGCATGTCGCTCTGAGCAATCCGTGTACGTTCGGCAACTGTCCGCCCAACACTTCAATGGCCACAGCAAGGTGCTGGACAGCCGCGAAGAGATGCTGCGATTGCTGGGCGCTCGTGAGGGGCAGTTCCTAGAGTCCCCCATTCAATTGCTGGTGAGCCTGCCCTCAGATTGGGCTCGGCTTCAACCAGAGCCCGCCGTCCTATTTATCGAAAACTTGGCGACGTTCGAAGTCATGGCGGCTAGGCACCAGTCTGAGTGGACAAAAGTCGCACTGGTTTACGCATCGGGATATAAAGGTGCAGCAAAGCGTCTGCGCACGCCACAGGGCAGTACTCTCTACTGGAGAGATTCAACAGCCGAGACAGATCGACTCGCGTTCAGAAAATGGCTGCATGTGAGCGATGCTGCCACGCAAAAATCCACGATCGTCAACTTCTATGGCGACCTCGACTCAGCAGGCATGCAAATCCTCGCACATCTCCGTCAGACCTTTCCACACTGTCGTGCATGGCAGCCTGGCTACGAGGTATTGTTGTCATGGTTGCAGTCCTCAAGGGGGCACCGCCCAAATTCAGCAGGCAAAGATGGACAGACAGACCCCGGCCTAACCGGGTGTGCTTATGCCGATGCAGTGTTGCTACCCGCACTGAGGCAATCAGGACTTTGCGTCGATCAAGAGGTTTGGCCTGAACATTGGGCACAACAGCCGCTCCAATGGAAGTAGCTCCGCTGACCACCTGCATATCACCTTACTTCCAATTCCACTCCAAGTATTCACGTATCAGCCTATGGACTGCCCACATGCGCTAGTTGAACCCGCCCTAGATAGGTGGGCGGAATGCCATTGGCATTTGCATCAGATGGAAGCGAATTACCATCAGCCGGATGGATTTCGATATGCACTCAACGGCTTCATTCGTGCTTTCAATGAAGTCCCTCAACTGCTGAAGATGCAAATTCAGAATCACTCTGACTTGAGAAACGAAGTTGAGCCGGCCTTTAATACCCTGCGCGAGAGTGATCTCTATAAGGTGCTGACTACGACAAGGAATTTCTTGGTGCATCGGGGGATGCTTGAACTTGAAAGCCGAGGCAGTGCAGGAACAACGGAGGGGCGCAAGGTCAAGATCTCCTTCCCGTTCAGGGTTCACCCATGGGAAAGCAGCGACGAGGCCTACGTTCGCTACAAAGAGGTGTGTCGGACTGAGAAAATGATGCGCGGTCTGATTGGTCCAGATTGCGATTCTGCCCCGGCGATATGGCGCACTTGGATCATCAAAGAATTCCCAGGGCGAGATCTCTTGGACGTCGTGTTCGAGGCCTGGACAAGGCTTGGCGAAGTACTGTCCGCGACGGTGCAGGCTCGAGGAGGTGAGCCCTGGGATCTAAGCATGCCATGTCGCCACGACCCTGAATCTGTAAAGATAAAGCACTTCAGTCAGCACGAATTCTTTCTCGATGTTGATGGCATCGACCTAAAAGAAGAAGAGCTTAAGTGGCTCAAGGAGAAAGCGCGTCAAATCGCCGAGAGTGGCATACAGCCCATCTCGCCCTCCGGAAAGTAGTTGGCTGAACCTGGATACAGTCCTGGCGCTGAACACCTATGAGCCTAAAGAGCAGGACTGGGCTCTACCTGATCACTACGAGCTTCTACCGGCAGAAAAGTTGCTAGTGCCGACACAAAAGCGGCAAGGGGTAAAGGGGCGCGTGGAGTCCAATGTGTGCAAGAAAACACTTTAGTGCTGACTGATCAACACACTAGATCCTAAAAAAAATCATTACTGAAAACTATGTCTCTTCTATCGTCGCTCGTTTCTTTTATCTCCGGTGAATGGATGCTATCTCGTGGCCGACCCAACGGTGGCGACGTTGTTATCTTTCGAACACTTTGGGTAGGCACTATCCTCATAGTTATCTTCGCCGCTATTAAGGTGACTGAGCAGCCAACCACATCAGTATGTGCATTTGTTTGCGCCACTTGGACGGAATTGCTTTGTATAGTGCGAAGTACTCAGGGGCCGGTCATGTACGGCGCAGTCTATGCTGCCTTGTATGCGCGATTCACATCACAGTGGTTATACATGGCCAATCTCTATAACCAGATTAAACAAGCCGAGATCACTGCACAAAAGCCGCTTCGCAAAGTAGCACTATCTCAATGGAAAGCTGGGTACATAGAAGATGCCTACGTAACGCATATGGCAACCAAACCGATGGTGGCTGGCGTGATACGCGCTTGGTACTCAGATCCCTACGTCCAAGACGCATTTGCCAAACATACAACAGATCATCGAAAAATACTCAACTGGCTTGCTGAGCACAAAGTCCTCTAAGTCAGACACTAGACTTCGTATTCAGATCTGCAATATCGCATCAAACAGCTTAGGGCAACGCTGAACAAGTCCACCGCGAAGCATTCTTGATCGTTGAGTGTTGATGTAACAACAAACACTTGCTGCGGCGGCCGATCAAGGCGCTGGATTCGAGCAGTACCGGCGTGCGACCAAGCGAGATGTGTTCCTGGCGACGATGGAGCGGATCGTGCCGTGGCAGGAGATGTGCGCAGTCATTGATCCGCACTACCCCAAGCCTGGCAATGGTCGCCCGCCAGTGCGGTTGGAGCGCATGCTACGCATGTACTTCGTGCAGCACTGGTTCAACCTGGCCGACGAGGCCTGCGAGGAAGCACTTCTGGACAGCACAGCGCTGCGCCGCTTCGTTGGGATCGACCTGGGGTCTGAGCGGGTGCCCGATGGCACGACGCTGTTGAAGCTCCGCAGGCTCTTGGAGCGGCACCAGTTGGGCGAGAGGCTGTTTGCTGCGGTCGGCCAAGTGTTGCAACAAAGGGGCTTGAAGGTGGGAGTCGGCACGATCGTAGACGCCACCATCATCGGCGCGCCCAGCGCCACCAAAAACGCAGACAAAGCCAGAGACCCCGAGATGCACCAGACCAGGAAAGGCCAGCAGTGGTACTTCGGCATGTAGCTGCACATCGGCGTGGACAGCCGCACCGGGCTGGCCCACAGCGCGGTGGTGACGGCGGCCAGCCACACGCCAATGCCGTCGTGCACCAGCACCTTCAGTCGCATACGTCCCAAACACAAAACTCAATGGGTACCCCCGCCCGCTTGTCTGGCGGGATCGCCCCATCCGGCTTGTGCATCAAGCTCAACAACGGATGCCCATCGCAGTTCTGGGTGATCATGGTGAAGTTCGGCACCACCTCGCCGGTTTCAGCATCGGTCCATTCGCTCCACAGACCCGCCAGGTCCCACGGCACTCCAATCGGCCCGCCAAAAACGCCACCAAATGTTCTTGCGAAAGCCATCCATACTTGTCTTCATTGAAAACTCGTTAGAGCGCCCGATGCAGCGCCTCGTCCGGCAAGGCTTGCTTCTATTCAGTCGTAGACCACCTTCATAGGCGTCAGATGGGAAAGCCAGCCTCTCGGGCAAAGTAGCGACTCATGCCGACGTACTGCCGACCGTTACCACACATCTTCTGCACTTGCCGTTCGGCTCTCTTCTTGGACGCCGTCTTGCCGTTCTGCCAGACGTACAGTGTGAATTGGAGCTCGTCGTAGATCACGAAGCGGCTTCGCGTGAGCGTCTCGCGATTGAGACCTAAATACTGGACCGCGGCGTTGACAGCCCTCTTGGCACGCGGCTTGGCGCCTATTGGTGCGACCAAATGTACTTCCTGGTTGACTTCGGAAACGGCCCAACCAAAAAGAGTCTCCGGATCCTCGAGATACGGGTTGGGCAGGTCAGCGTCTTCCTTGAACCATTTCGTCAGGAGCTCGACGTCCGTCGCGGACACGGGATCAGGACAGATTCCAGCAATCAGCTTCCTCAATGCCGCACCTGCCGGCAGTTCTGCGGGTACCCTCGGCCCCTTCAAGGTGACACCGGTGACCGGGAACTCGTCGCTCTTATATGTCTGGTTGCACAGCTGACAGGAGAAGTTGTAGTTGTCGACGCACAAGGCGAGCCACCAGTAGATTGACTTGGGCCGGAAGTGCTCGACGTCCCCATGCGCTACTTTTTCCGTGTCGGATTCACAGTAAGCACACTTTCCGAAGCTCTCGGCTTTAAGCGTGTCCTTGGCCTTCTTCCAATCGCCGATGGTCCCTTCGAACTCCATGGCATCGCCATCCTGGATTCGAGCCTCCACGAGGCGAATAAGCTTGGTGAAGAGCTTTTGTCCAGTGAAATCTGTATGGACCCTGGTACGGTCCCTGGTCAACTTGATCATGGCGCCCTCAATCCGCCTTCTTGGCGCTGGGGAGCTTTGCTGGTGCTTTCTTAAGTGTCGGCTTCTTGGCTGTTGCCACCCTTACAGCAGACGCAGCGCTGGCTTTAGGCGTCGCACGCAACCTGGGTCTCGCCAGATGCTCCCCGGGCAATAGCTGCTTCAAGGTCCGCTGGACCGCCATAGCAGACGCCAATGCGGGAACCTCAGCAGATGGTAGCGGCGTCGTTCCTTCCAATTCCTCAGCTATGTGGTCCAGGCGTTTCATTTGGGCCGCAGTCTTGGCACCTGGTGCCAGTTCGATCGTGCGAGCCTCTTGGCGCAAAGCAGCAACTCTTGGTGAGTCCAGCGTGTCCAGGCCGATCAGCGGCGAGAGGAACAGCTCCGACAATCGAAGCTTGCTCGGATCGCCCTTGAAGGGTATCAGCGCCGGCGGCTTCCTGCCTTCGCGCTTAACCACGAAAAGCTCGCCCTCGCCGCATTGCTGCACCGAAAGCGGTGAGTGTGTCGTCGCAATAATCTGGAGCTTTGGAAATGCTTTGTTCAGGAAGTCGACGAAGTTTCGCTTCCAGACCGGGTGAAGGTGAAGATCCATCTCGTCGATGAGCAGCACACCGCGTGCACTGAGCGGCTTTTCCCAATCACCGAATATCTCTGTCATCCGGTATAGGATGTCTCCTGCCCAGGCGGCCATGGCCTGGTAGCCCTCGGACAGATTACGCAGGGGGACGATGCCGTCCTGCGTTTCCATCAGGATGCGGCGTCCCTTCTTGTCGATGCCATTAAAGGACATTCCAGGCAACAGTGACTTCAGTGCCTCCGCGATGACGGTTCTGCCTTTCTCGCCTTCACGGTAATCCAACTCCATGGCCCACTGCTCCAGGCTCATCAACTCTGTGGCTGAGGAAAACAGCGTGCTGACGTTGGCGGCACGGCTCAGGCCAGACCCCCGGCTATGAGAGCGCAGTTCAGTGTCCGGTGGACGCCGAAATGCGCCGTAGCCGGCCATGAAGTAGTTCCGATCGGCCTTGATGACGGCCGCATCGAGTGCAGCGAGCCCCTCCTGGTTTCGGCGAATGATGGAGTCTCGTCGGTCGCCGCGGCGGATTTCCAGCGACAAGGTGCGCCTTTCGCCTGTCGCCGTTGAAATCTCAGCGCGAACCTTCGCGACATTGGCTTGGTTGTGGATCCATTCGTCTACGTCGACCAGCAATTCCGAAAGCGCATCGGATCCGGCGAGCACTAGGCCGATCGCCTTCAGGACCGTCGACTTTCCGCAACCGTTTTCTCCGAGCAGCACGGTCCACCGCCGCGTGCCTGGGCCACTGCCGAAATCAAGTGTCAGTTTTCGGATGGCGCGCAGATTTTCTATCTCGATGCGGTTCAGATACATCGTTGCTCCGTTCACAAGCTGCCCGGGGCAGCCGCAGGCAGGAGTCTACCGCGGCATATGGGCCACTGATCCATCCTGGCTGCGGTGAGGCGGGCTGCTCATTGCGCATATCCGGAGATTTCAGCGTGGCAACTTAATCTTCTGGGCGCCCTCGAGCTCCGGCGCGTCCTTGTCGGCGAAACCGACCGTAAGTTCGGCTGCCTTCGATTTTGGCATATCAAGTAGACCATTAAAGGAAAACTCATCCCGTGGTGGTCAGAATTAAATCGGCGCGGACATTGAACAGCCTTCGGAGACAGAGGCCACCATCAAGTGCACAGCCACAGATGTCGCAGCACGACCTTGTTTTGGCCGCTGACCAGCATTGGTGCTGTTCGGAGATGTTCTGTTGCAACAATGTCCCGCGTGTTGGAGCACGCCGCCGGTTCAACGACTGTGGGCGAGCCATCTACCGCCAGGCGTTTTCCATTGGTTCGCGGCGGCTTGCCACGCGTGCGCGCGAAATGCGTCGTCAGCGCAGGATGCGGCTGGTCGCTGGGTGCCTTCAGCACGTACGCCACCATGTGTCCGTGGGGCATGCACCATCCGTAGCGGCCATCTACGAAACGCTCTATGCCGTCATCGCCATACAACCTCAATTGGCGTTTGCCGAACAGCACCTTGCACTCGAAGAACATCGCATCGTGGTTGTCGTGGGCAACGTTTGGGCGGGGCAAGGCCAGAGGGACCTTCATGTCCGGCATCTGGTCGATCCACTTGCCGGTCCAGTCGCGATGCTTGGCATCTCGGGTGGGCACGCCGAAGAAGGCCGGCGTAAATCCTGCCACCGATTCACGTTTACGAACATCGATCATGATGTCCACCAATGCATCGGTGATCTTGTCTTCGTCGAGCGTGGCAAGCACGCGCGGGTAGTGCTGCAGCAGCGCGCGCCAGGACTCTTGTAGTGCCTGCTCGACCGACCTGACGAGTGCAGCAGGCCACGGCGGGAAAATCGCGTACACGGCGGGCGGCCGTCCGAGGCTGTTGAACGTCACGTTGAAGCGGCTCCAACTTGGCTACGCGCCAAGCGCGGTTCTGGCGTCAGCGGCGCGCGGGCTTGTAGCCAGCCCAGCGCAAGAGTTCGTGCCTCGGTTCGGGTCCAGTAGCGCCGCTGATCGAGAAGCCCATAGATCGTCCGGCCTTCAATCTTAATGACGATGCGACTACTCCAGTAGCCGTCTGCAAACTCCACCAGGTTGGCCAAATCCACCGTCGGTGCGAAACCTTCGGAGCCTGGCTGCGGCGTGCCAACCTCGATGAACACCCATCCGTCGATAGGACGTTCTAGAAACTCGGTCACCCGCACAGGTTGGTGCGGTGTAAAGAATGGCGCCAGGAGCTTTTCGATGCTGGTGCAAAAGGTGAGGCGTTCAGCTCGCGCTGTTGGCGCGGTCGCAGCTTTAGAAATGTCCGCGAACGGCAGTTCCATCTCTAGCGTGTCACGAACCAATTGGCCGTCCTCTGCAGTCAACCCATGCAGCTCGAATACGAGCTCGTCCAGCTCATCCCAGTCGACCACGCCCTCGTGCAAGCGCCCGACCACTTTTCGCAGCTGCTGCCGGGCCAAGCTGTCTAACGTCTCTTCGCGGACCAGCGGGAATTCCATCAGGTCCTTTTGCAGCGATGAATCACGCTCGACCCCGAATTTCGGACTCGTGAGCAGCTGGTGGTACAGGAACAAGTCGCTGTACGACACCACGTAGATCAGATCTATTAGCTGAGCGAGCTGGGGCTTGTTGAGGGCTGACAGGCCGACAAAGCTTTCGCTATACGCAACGTCCGTAGTCGCGTATAGCGCGCCGCGGATCTCCCGTTCAAGCTTGGGCGACTCACGCAGCAGCAGCAGCGGCCCACGGAAGATCTCGGGCGAACGAGGCCACTGGATCTTCGGCAGCGAAAAATGCTTGTCCGGCATGCCGCCGGCGCGCGACCCGGGCGCGGCGGTGAATTGCATGTCGTGCTGCACTTCGAGCAGGTCAATCAAGTGGCTGGCATCCCGCACACGGTTGTGTTCCTTGCCGGTCTGGTACCCGCTGTTGAAGTCGCCACCATGCTTGGTCAACTGCTGGCCCAATGGCAGCGACTTCTCGCCGGTAATCCGGCGAAGCAGATCCAAACCCAGCCGCCCGCCCTTAAAGAGCGCCTTGAGCGCCTGCGGCTCGCTGCACACGTCGCTCAGTGAAACCGGGATGGCTGCCCCGGGGTCGATACGAAATACCCCTTCGTCTGACAGGCTCGGCTCATGGCGCGGGCTGACGAAATAGAAGTTGTCCAACGGTCCGGGCAACTCATTGACTGCGACCATCAACGCAAATTGCGCATCGTTCTTCGGCCAGATCTTCGCGTCCTGGCGCAGGGCTGCGAAATTCATGATGCCAGTGATCCGCAGCGATTCGAAGAGATAGCGGCGCAGTTCGAACGACCCGGGCTGGAACAGGATGCGTCCATGCACCGCAAAACCAATGGCACCACCCGCCTTGGCCCATAGCGACGCGGCAAACACGAAGGCGATGTCCGGCGACCCGTAGCGCGCCACCATGGCGGCTGCGGGCGGTTTCGCCGGTTCCAGCCTCCTCGCGAGCAATTTCCGCAAGGTGAGATTCAGCGCGTTTTCCCGACCGTCCTTGAACGCGCTCCAGGGTGGATTGCCAACGACGATGTCAAAGGTATTGTTCAAGGGACCGAACACCACTTGATCGGACAGGCTGCCGAGATCGGCGTCGTCCAGCGAGTCCCCGGGTAGATTGTTCGGATTGAGCGCTGCAAAGTCCACAGGATGGAGGATGGCGCCGATCAACTTTTGAAACTTCAGATCAGACAGCGGGCTTGGGTCGGGATCGAGTTCAAGCGCACACAGGTACAGGCTCAACGCCGTGACATTGAGCGCATCTCGATTGACGTCCAGACCGGTGAGTTGCGTCATCAAGATCCGGCGGATCTCGGCTCGTTGTGGGCGCTCACCGGTCGCGCGCCAGCGCTCCGCGACCAAGCGCTTGAACGACAACACCAGGAACACGCCGCCGCCGACCGAGGGGTCGAGGACGCGTGCTTGGTCAGGTGGCGCACTATTCACTGCACTGAAGGCACCGTCCACCACGATCTCCGCGAGCTTGCGCGGCGTGAAGTGGATGCTTGTGGCCTTGGCCAGCGCTGGTACAAACTTGTGCGCAAAGTCCTCGTAGACCTGGCTCAGCACATCCACTGGGACGTGCTTAAAGTAGATGCCGCTCCACTCAAGCGGTAACTGCCCTCGCAGCGCCTTGGCCTGGATGTTGGTCAGGTTCCAGCAGACGTCTGTTGAGCGCTCCGAGAGCAGTTGCTCCAGGGCGGTGTACTCGTGAGAGGCGTCGTGCGAATCGTCCTCGCTGAAGCTGAGCAAGTCACCGTTGAAGATGTTGTCCAGCCACTTGCATGTGTCCACCAACGCCTCGAGAGTGCCAAACACTTCCGAGATGTCTTTAACACGACGTGTGATGTTGGGCAGGTCCCCAGCGGTAACGATGCCGCGATCGACCAGAAACCTGAAAAACAGTGCGCGGCCAACGAGCGCTAGCACCTGCTGGATTGAGAGTGCCGGCACTGCCGCGTGGATCGCGCGCGCGGCGTCCGAGAGCAGTTGAAATAGCAGCTCATCCAGCCATTGAACGGCCGCCTTGCTGGATCTGCGCGACTTCCGAGGAATGGGGCTTGATGTTTTTTGTGCCGAGCTGCCAGTGAGCAGCCCTCGGAACATGGCGTAACTCGCGGTTTCCGTGTCGTGAAACAGCGGCAGGCGCAGCGCGTCATCCATCAAAATCGGGTAGACCACGACCTGGCCAGGCTCGAGTACCGCCAAATAACGCGCATCAGCGCGGCAGGCAAGGACGCGAATGAGTTGCTTCAGCGCCTGCTGATCGCCTGATGCACTGCCCAGTGTGTCATTCCTGACCACGTAGACAAGCGGAACGCCGCTCGATTCCACGACCGCGTCTGGTAGCGGCTCATCGGTGTCGTTACTGCGAATCAGGTCCAGGTAGCGGACGTGGCGTGGTCCGGCCACATCGTTCAGGTCAACGATGCTATCGATCTGTACTCCCGCCTTCGCAAAGAAGGCGTACCAGTCGTGATCGTTAACCATGACAACGTGCCCTCGACTGGTTGATCGAGGAATTCGTACGCCTTACGCTTACCGGCCCAAATTCCAGGTCGCGCTGGCTCTCGAGGCCGCCATCCACGCCAGCGCAGTGGATATCCACCAGGCGCAGGATCTTGTCTAGATCCAAAACTATGCCTGCGCTGAGGAGGCTGTGCTCGTCGCCCAACGATGCCTGCGTCGGCTCGGACGTGAGCAGCAAGTGCGGCGCGTTTATGGAGCGAGGTCCCGACAGCGCCTGCTGGATGGGAGTTACCCATCGGGCAATCGCATCCTTGCGCACGCCCATGCGCTCCAACTCGCACAAGACCGCCACTACCGCCAAGTCATGCCGTGTGTACTCGATGGCTACGCGCTCAATCGCCGGACGCACGGCGAACTCCGGCAGGTCTTTGAGAAGATTTCGAAGGCGATGTCGATCCACACGGCCCACAGCCGCCAGATCGGCAGAGGTAATCCGGTGCGATAACATCTGCGCATTTTAGCCGCAGTGCTGCGTGTTACAAACTCAGATCTGCGCTTATTTTCCGCATATCTGCGCAGATTATACGCAGATATGGCACCTTCTGGGCGATTATCTGGGTCGATCGCTGGCGGGCAGAAGTCTATGCCGCGCCCTTGCGAAGCGCACCGATTGCGTGAGTTGAGCGAACTCAGATCAATACCCGCTTTGGGCACCGAGCCGCCGCGAATGACGAATAAGCGCGCGGTTATCACAGGGGCGTGTTGCAACTGTCGCAACATGCGGAAGCGGTCAACTATGCCAACATGGCCACTTGCGCCACAGTTGAATGACCGGTAACGGGGGTGAAGCTGCTGATTATGTGCAGTGTTGTTCAATGACGTGTGTTCGCGCCTGCTGTCGCTCAGACACGGGCCTGCGACTGACTCAGATCAGGCTGTTTGAGTCCTTGTCGCTGTCGGTCTTGCAGCGATTGCCGCCGCTGACTTCTTTCAGCCGAGCGGACAGTCTCGGCCACATTGCGGGTCTGGCATCGACACCAAACCACCCATACCGAGGTCACGGCGAACATCGCTGACTACATCATCGGCTTCTGCAACAGCGGGCGGCACTTCAAACAGGGCAAGCTGCCGCAGAATACCTATTTGCAGCAATGGGCTATCAAACAACCTATCGCTGTGACCGAAAAATCTTGATCAGCATACAGTGCTATTACCAATCACTATTTCCCCAAGGCGGCCAGACCTCTGCGGAACGCGGGAGATGGAGCAGGCTTACCACGACGCCGTATTGCTCCGCATAAACCTTCATCTCGCGCAGCGGCGTGTCGGCGCTGGCGTGCGGAAACCAGACTGACGCGGGAATCTGAGTTCCTGCTCGGTCGTGCGTGATCTCAGTGTTAGCGGCGAGCGCACTGTCGGGCACAGGAATCACGCTTTTTCGTGTCCGGAAGAAGGCCCCGGCCTTGGCCGCGGGTTCGCTTGACCAAGCCCAGTTGATGAAGCCATCGTTAGAAATTACCAGCACGGCCTTCTCATCTGTATATTGCAACCACTTCAGGATCGCCGCTGTCAGCGAAACACCATAGCGATCTGCACAATGCCCCAGTAGATCAAGATCGACTACGGAGGTGGTTACCTGCTTTCGATAGTCATCGAGCGGCATTAACAGGTATGAGGCGAACAAATCGGCCTGCCCCTCGACGTCCTTGTCATCTTTCGACCAGTTCAGCATGTCAGCGTCGCTGCATTGGAACGACTCCCTGAGTTGCCGATGCAAGATGTAGTGCCCAAGCTCGTGGGCCTGAGTAAAGCGAACGCGTCCGGGTGAAGACACCGCTTCGTTGTACAGCAGCAGCCACCCCTTGCGCTCATCACCAGGGAACAGCGCGCCGTCAAAACCCTTGATGTTCGCGGCTTGCACCTGTGTGATCGGATCGGACCAGCCGAATATACGGGCCGCCTCCATCGCAAGCGGGGGCACATCCACGGGAAAACGATCCACGCCGTGCGCGGCGCTGAACACCTCGGCCAGTTTCGCCAGCCGGTTGGCTGCGCGTTGCGGTGTCCAGACCTCCGTCATTACGAGTTCTTCTTGAAGGTGCTCAGTATTTTGCGGAGTTGCTCTTTCGCATCCGGCTCAAGCTTCTGATAGCCGCGGAAAAAAGCCTCGTCTAGATGACGCTCTTCTGGGGCGCGCACATCCTCTTCTAGAAAGTAAGCAGCCGCAACGCCCAGTGCGTCGGCCAATGCCGTGAGCTTTTCTGCCGAAGGTCGCTGGGATTCGCGGTTTTCAAGCTCCCAGAGATAACTTTTACTGAGGCCTGCAAGCTCAGCCAGCTTTTCGAGCGTCAGCCCGCGCTGCTTACGCAGCTCATGCAGCTTCTCGCCGAGACGTGTCGCCATGGTCCGTCTCCTATCCAACAGTGATGGACGAAGATTACCACGGTACCGAACTTTTTCTTTGACATCCGAGAAAACACGTGTAACATCCGCTCATGTTCACGATTCCGAACTTTTTGTCATGACTCGTTGATCCGAGCCGCACCCCCAAAGAAGGAGCCCTTCAGATGTCCCGAACCCATATCGACCATCGCGAACTTGTGCGGTTCGCAGAAGATAAGGTCAACCTGCCCAAAGACAAGGCGGACGAATACCGCGCTCAGGCACGGCGGCTGCGCGAGAAGCTGGAGGGCTACATCTCGGAGCATCCCGACTTCTCGCTGAAGCGGATCCAACTGTCGGGCAGCCTGGCAAAGGGCACGGCGCTGCGCTCGCTCAATGACATCGACATGGCCGTCTACATCAGCGGCTCGGATGCTCCTCACGACACGCGGGCACTGCTGGACTACCTGGCCGAACGGTTGCGCAAGGCATTCCCCAATTTCAGCCCCGACCAGGTCAAGCCGCAGACCTACTCGGTCACGGTGTCGTTTCGCGGAACCGGGCTGGATGTCGACGTAGTGCCGGTCCTGTACGTCGGCCTGCCCGACTGGCGCGGCGACCTGATCAGCCAAGACGACGGCTCCTTCTTGGAAACCAGCATCCCGCTGCACCTTGACTTCGCAAAGAAGCGTAAGCAGGCCCAGCCGAATCACTTCGCCCAGGTCGTGCGCCTGGTGAAGTTCTGGGCTCGACGCATGAAGCAGGAGCGCGACGGCTTCCGATTCAAGTCCTTCATGATCGAGATGATCCTGGCCAAGCTGTGCGACGACGGCGTGGATTTCTCTGACTACCCTGAAGCGCTGCAGTCTTTCTTCACCTATGTGGCGAAGTGCAACCTCCGCGAGCGCATCGTCTTCGAGGACCACTACAAGGCATCGAGCGTTGCCAAGCTCGACGACCCGGTCCAGATCATCGACCCCATCAACGCAATCAATAACGTGGCGCGGCTTTACACCGCGCAGAACGCCGATGACATCGTGGAGGCTGCCTTGGATGCAGGCGATGCCATCGATTCCGCCTTGGCCGCACCCAACAAAGAACTGACGGTGTACTACTGGCAGAAAGTTTTCGGTCCCTCTTTCCAAGGTTGAACATCATGAACTACAGCTTCACCGCGACCGAAACCAAGACCTTTACGCTGACACATGCGCGGCACCTCGCAGCCAAGGTGGCGGCAGACCTAAAACGCCTGCAGCGCTTGTATGGGCACATCACCGACGAGCGCATCGGCGAGTTCGAAGGCGAAGCCACCGAACTGCTGCGCCAGGGCTACCTTGGAACCGTCACCTACGGATTTCAGCGCAACGACAAGTGGATCGAACCGACGTTGCGATACACGGCCAATGAATTGGCGAATAGCGGCACTGACGACGATCCAGGACGCGTACCGCCCGGCAAAGATATCAGCGGCGCGCAGTTCCACAGTTACTTGACGTACAGCGCGGCTTGGGACGCTCTGACAGCGGATCAACGTGCGGCGGTCAAGGGGCAGTTGCCCTTGCAGCGCGTGGGTGGCTCGGACGCTGCTGTCAGCAACGGCTACTTCGCTGACGACAAAACCTATGCATCCGGCGGCCGCTCGCTTGGCCGCGCCAGCGTGAGGACCTATTAATATGAGCCAACAATCCAATCTGCAGGGCCTTTTCGAACGTCCTACGACGCTGCCCGATCCCGATGCCCAGGGACGCCTCGCGCGTTTGGTGGGAATGGATGACAAGATCAAGCGCCTGGCCAACGTGCTGGGCGTCTTGATCAATCCGGCTGGGCTTCGGAATTGGCAAGACAAGCACCATGCCGACGCCGGCGGCCTGCTCGAAGCAGTCATTCGCCGCCCGCCGTTGGTGCTGCTCTCCGGCGATGTCGGTTCAGGCAAGACGGAACTCGCGGAGACAATTGGTGACAAGGTCGCGCGCCAGGAGAGTATCGATATCACGCTGTTGCCGTTAAGCCTTTCCTCGCGCGGACAGGGTCGCGTGGGCGAGATGACCCAACTCGTCACTACGGCGTTCGAACACGCGTTCACCGAAGCCAGCAAATTCAAGTCGACCAAAGGTGCTGCACGTGGTGGTGTGATCCTGCTGGTCGACGAGGCCGACGCTTTGGCGCAATCGCGTGAATCAGACCAGATGCACCATGAAGACCGAGCGGGCGTCAACGCCTTCATCCGCGGCATTGATCGATTCGCGAACGGCGGACTTCCTGCCGTTGTACTGATGTGCACCAACCGGCTGAATGCCCTGGACCCGGCGGTGCGTCGGCGCGCGGCGGACACCCTCGTATTCGAGCGGCCCAACGCCGAGCAACGGTATGAGGTTCTCTCCCGCCGTCTGGGAAGCGCCGGGTTTGGAAAATCCGATCTGCAGGCGCTCGTGGCGGCGACGGGCGAGCAGCCCAAGCGCGCCTACGGTTTCACGTACTCGGATATCACGCAGAGACTGCTACCTGCTATCGTGCTGGACGCTTACCCCGACGGCCCGATCAAGCCATCGCGCGCCATCGAACTGGCACGGTCGATTCTGCCAACGCCACCGTTTCGCGATACCTGAGCTTGGAACCCGCGATACGCGTCAACATCCATACCGACAAGGAATCGTCATGACCCAAGCCGTTGCCGTGCGAAGAGACGGGGATTCCTTTCAGGCCAGAGTCTTCTGGCGCAAGGCCGCTTGCCTGCTGGATCCGAAGAGTCCAGTGATGCAGGTTGGATTCGAGTCGGGGCCGAAAGGATTTGATGATGTCTGGGTTGCCTACGCACCCGACCGTGCACCGAACGATCATGAAGGCATGCCAGTTCTGCGGGAGCACATCCAGTGCAAGTGGCACGTCTCCGTGAACGACTTCGGTCATGCGGACTTGGTCGATCCCGAGTGGATCAACGCCAACAGGTTCTCACTCCTGCAGCGCGCCCGGGCGGCGCAGGTCGCGCACGCACGCGACGGCATTGGTGCCCGGTTCAAGCTCCTCACGAACTGGCGCATCGGGCAGACCGATCCGCTGCGTGGCTATATCAATCAGAAGTCGAAGACGCTGCGTTTGAAAGATCTGTTCGATGGAAGCACCGATCGCTCTAAGGCCGGCAAGGTCAGGAAGCTCTGGCGTGAACACCTGGATATTGACGATCAGGAGCTCATGCTGCTCGCGCGCACACTTTCGTTGGACACGGACTCCACGTCGCTCGAAGACCATCGGGACAATCTGGATCTGCTGTTCGAGAATCGCGGCCTGCGACGCGTGCCCGTCAACGAAAGCAGCTTCGTCTACGACGACGTTGCGTTTCAGTGGCTTGCGCAAGGCAGACTGGACTTCAATCCGCAAACATTTCGTGAAGCCTGCAGGCGTGAGGGACTGCTGGACGGCGGCGGGCGCGCGCATGTGGTATTCGGGTTGAAATCGTTCGAGCACCCCTTCGACCGATTGGAGGATCGCTGCACAGCTGTGCTCGATCTGATCCCGCACTTCGACGAACGCGCAATCCGCGACCAGGCCGACTGGACAGCGACGCTCTACCCCAAGCTCAAGCGATTCCTGCAGGCTGCGGCCACGGACAACCAGCATCTTCGATTAATTCTCGACGCGCACATCACGCTGGCCTTCGCCGCAGGATCGGTGCTGAATATCAAATCCGGCCGCAACGTCGAGATCGAGCAAAGAACCGTTCATCGGAATGTTTGGCACTCAAGCGACATGCCGCGCGACCCGTTCTGGACTGGGTGGACATTCAATTTGGAAACGCTAAACGAGTCTGGCGGAGACATGGCCGTTGCCGTCTGTCTCACCCACGATGTGGTCCCCGCCGTGAAGGCGCACATTGCTGCATCGCTGGCACAGGTAAGTTCCCTGCTGGTGGCGCGCCCGACCTTCGGCGCAGGCGCGCGGTCCGTCGTGTGTGGTCAACATGCATTCGATCTGGCCGAGGGATTGGCGTTACAGATCACCCAGAGGCGCCAAGTCGACAGGCCTGCACTGCATCTCTTCATCGCAGCGCCAAACGCGTTCACGTTTTTCTTCGGGCAACGTCAGCCCAGTCTTGGGAAGACAACCCTGTATGAATACGACTTCGAAGGCGCGAATGGGGGTGGCTACGCGCCATCTCTATCTCTTCCCATCTGATCGTTGAAGTTGCAAAGAGCTTCCGCCATTACGCTGTTTGCACCAAGTGGCCGGTCGGTCAGAGGGAACACCCATCGGATCATCTTCGGTTCTGAGACTGGAGAGGGACGCCAATTTTGTAACAAGGTCTTAGACTCGCGGTTGTATTTCGAGTCCCCGCATGCTGCGGGTAGCTCTGGTCAGTTACATGCGGAGGCGAAGAAATGGCTAATTCCAACAAGATCAGGGTCATGCTTTCGAGCCGCTGCAATGACCTGTTCCCGGAAAAAAGTGCGACCAAGCTGAGCGACATCCGGCTCGATCTCAAGAAAGACATTGAGTCCCAAAAAATCCTAGGGCGATCCGTTTTCGAGGTGTGGATCAATGAGGACGCGCCACCGGCCGACGGGACGCTCGATAGCTGGGAGACTTGCCTGCAGGCCGTCCGAGACTGCGACGTGCTCATCGTGCTGTCCAACGGCAACGCTGGCTGGGCCAAGACCCGCGGCGACATCGGCATCTGCCATGCCGAGTACACCGAAGGCTTGGCGCTAGCGCGGGGCAAGGTCCGCCTGATTGCGCTGCCTTGGGTACTGTTGGCCAAGGGCGACCAAGGTGTGCGAGACCAACGGTTCAGGGCTGAACTCGCCCGGCAGACTGCGTTCCGCGGAGGCGAAGTCCGTACTGTCGATGATCTTAGGAAACGGGTCTTTGAAGCTCTTGCCGATGCCGTGGTCGTGTTGACTCAACGGGGCGTGAAGTCAAGCGCTTCCAGCCGTTTTGGCATGGGGCAAGCACTGGATTGGACGCGTCTAGACTTCAGCGCGCGTAAGCGGGAGATGGAGCAAGTCGTGCGTAGCGCGCTTGCATCCCAGCCGGGGGCAAAGGCTTTGGGTGACGATGTCATCCTTCCTCTAGGAGGTAAGGATATCGGAGTAATCGTGCACGCCATCCCGGCTGCGTTCACAGTCGCTGCAGCGCGTGAAATGGTGGGGCGTCCATTCTTGCGGGACCACGAGCGCACCGATTTGCTGAAGAAGGCACAAGGCCCCTTGCACCTCATCGCCTGCCACCGGGGAGCAACGGAGACTCAGGCTAGGGCCTTGCTGGGCTTTCCGGACGCCATCGTGGTCAGCGACTTGTTCGGGATCTACGTCGCGGATGAAGTCCAGAAAGTGCAGTTCGCTTTTCTAGCGAACTGTCGCGACGATGCACAAACTCGCCATGCCCTCCAACGTTTTCTCGAATGGCTGGAGCAGTCCACCGAGGCACTGCGGCTGGCAGCCCGTGCCCAGTCCCGGGCGAACATCGTGCGAACCATCGCAGCAGAGAACAAGAAAAAGTAGGAGCAGAAACCATGGGAAAAGATATCTTCACAGTCGGACCGGTGTTGTCGTTTCGGGGCATCGTTGACGGTCGTTGGCGGGTGACAGCATTGATCGGCGTCACCACCGACACCATTACTCCAGCCCTTGAATTTGAGGGCCGCCCATGCGTGGCGCCAACGCTGTTGCTTGAGCACAAGAAGGAGCGCTTCTGGCGCTACGACTTGAGCTGCGATTTGCAGGACAACGAAAGAAAAGTGGTCTTCGGCGTAGGCGGCGGACCGACCTGGACGTTCACCGTCCCAGGCCGGGGATTCGCGCCCCGTATGGCATACGTGTCTTGCAATGGATTCTCTGACCCCAGTGGTATGCGCAAGCTCGTGAAGCCTGAGAACGCGGTCTGGGCCGACTTGGTGGGCAACCATGACCGCGGCTTGCGGGGACCTGATTTCAAGCTCGACAAGGAGCAGCTCTGGCACGAGGCCCGGACGCAGGACAAGGGCGTGCAGCGGTTCCATCTGATGCTGATGGGAGGTGACCAGATCTACTTCGATTCCATCTGGGAAGACCTGCCGATGCTGAAACAGTGGGTCGGCCTATCGCGCAGCAAGCAACTGAACTTCGCCGTTACACCAACGCTAGAAAAGGAAATTGAGGACTACTACTTCAGCCTGTATGCCAAACGCTGGCTGCAGCCTGCGCGTAAGCCGTGGGGCACCGCGATTGCGAACAGCGATGCCGCAGATGCGATGGCACGCATTCCCACTGTGATGATGTGGGACGACCATGACATCTTCGACGGTTGGGGCTCATACAGCGAGCTCATGCAGCACAGTCCTGTGTTCCAAACGCTGTTCAAGCACGCCCGACGGGCCTTCTGGGTGTTTCAACTGCAGCATGCTGTTGGCGACTTGCCGACCTTGGAAGAACGCGATCTGCCAAATCTGTCGCGCAAAGATCCTCAGTTCAAGGCCATCTCCTGGCGAAAGCACCAAGCCGAGGATTCCCTGGCGTTGCCATTGATCGACGACCAGCCTGGGTTCACCTTTGCCCACCAAGTGGGTCCGGTCGCTATCGTCGCGGCCGACCTGCGAACCGAGCGCTCACGGACTCAAATCTTGGGCATGGACACCTGGGACAAACTTCAGAAATGGTTGTCGGCTTTGCCTGCCAAGAGCAACGCCACACCGAATACTGGTTGCCAGCATCTGCTACTTCTTTCGTCGGTGCCGGTCGTACATCCAAAACTGAGCCTTGCGGAAGGTCTGATGGATACGTTCGGTCAGGACCATGTACTTGACAGCAGCGCGGACGACCTCAAGGACCATTGGGCGAACGACGACCACGAGGGCGAACGCAAGCGGTTGTTGGAAACACTGGCTCGGACGGCCGAAGACAAGCTGCTGCGAGTATCGATCGTGTCGGGTGACGTGCATGTGGCGGCTTGGGGAAGCGCCTACCGCCGTGATATTCCTCCAACTGCGACCTGGGCTCACATCCAGCAATTTACTTCGTCCGCTGTCGTGCATCCATCCTTGATGGGCGTCGCAGAACGGCTCTTCTTGTACTTGCTCAACAGCACGGCGAGCAAGCCGCAGGTGATCGATGTCCAGCACGTCGTAGAGATGATGCTGTTTCCGGGGCACAACCGGTACGTCATGCCGGCTCGGAACTGGCTCGCGTTGGAGCTTGACATGGGCACAAATGGTAATGACTGCAAGTTGTGGGCAACCTGGCGATGCGAAGCGGAAAATGGTTTCTCTAACCATCTGCAAGCGGTGCAGACCGCGCGCGTTTAGGTCGATTCGGGGACTGCTACATCGTCGCCGCGAAGCTTCCAATCAGATCGCGAAGCAGCCGGCCACGCTGGGTGCAGAGCACCCGGCACGTCCTGTGCTGAGCGGTTGCTCGTGGCGCATCGGTTGCCGATACTGGCCAAGCGACCGATTTCGTTGGTATAGCGGCCCCTTAGCGATCGAACTACGAGTTACAGGTTTCAGGCTTGACGTCATTCGTTTGTCAAGCCCGACCGACGGCAACCAGCCTGCAGCAGAAGTTCGCCTTCTAGCACGCACACATGTCGATCAAACCTCCACCAAACACCTCTTCCCAAACCCTGGGTTCTCCCATCCCTTCCAAGTCCGATACCCCCGCGGATTGCACCTGACCGTTCCTACCCGGTGATGCTCCCCGTGGACCAGGTAGTTCAAACTGTGGTGCGTGTGCCCATGCACCCACAGGTCCGCCATTGGTACCAGGTCCTCCAGATTCGACGCATACGCCGCCGATGAGAAGTCGGACCGGTCGTGCAATGCGATCGACTGAATGCTCGGCGCATGGTGCGACACCACCACCGTCCGACCCCGACCTTTCTTGGTGCTACTGTTCTGGTCCTTCCCTGACCCCAGCTTCTCCACGCCCAGCTTTTCCGCCAACCAGGCCCGGCTCGCCAGGTGCCGCTGCAGCGTCAACCCCGGCACCAGTTGCTTCTTGGCATGCCACTTGTATGTCTCTGGCGACGGCGTGCTGCGGATGTAGTCGTAGTCGCTCATCATCGATTTGATGTTGCGCATCACCAGTTCCTGCTTGTCCGCCCCAAACAGGCAGAAGTCCGTCCACAAAGTGCAGCCTAGGAAGCGCACCCCCCCGATGTCCACCCCATTGGCCTCCAGGTAGTACACATCGTGCTTCAGGGCCTCCTCCCGCAGCTGGTCCAGCAGCATCACCCAGTGGTGGCCATAGAACTCGTGGTTGCCTGCCACGTAAACGATGGGTTTGTCCGGGAAAGTGTCCCGGGCCCAGCGGATGCCCGCCGTGCCCTCGTGGATGTCACCCGCCAACACCACCACGTCCGCGTCGTCGTCGATCCGCCCCTCCAGGTCCACCGGGTAGAACGGCTCCCGCTCAATGTGCAGGTCTGACAAAACCAAAATCTTCATGTCTGTTCTCCCGTGTCGCTTCCCATATCGATCCCCATATCGACCTTCACCGCCCGCCGGCGGTTGTATTCCACCCGGGCCACGTCGTACAGCGGCCGGAACGAACTGTTCGCCCGTGCAAACAAATGCCAGTGACCCTGGGCCTTGAGCCAGGCCACTGCCTCAACATGGCTGTCCAGCAGGTACGAGACATTGCGCGAGCTGCCCAGGAAGCGCAGACCCACCCGGGTCATTGACCCGGCGTCCTGAACCCAGTCCCCGTTGGGAACACAGGCGTACCGGGCCAGCGCCAGATCCCCGGACAGGAGGAGCGACGCCCCCAGCTCGGACACCCCCAGGGCACCCGCCAGCTCGGCAGGCGTCATCTGGAACGCCCGGGCCTCCTTGACCACGCGCTCCACCAACCAGGGGTCCAGGTCGACCTTAAGCACTGGATGAGAGGCTGGATGAAACGCTGGAACCGTCTGGGGACAAGGGTCAGCTTGAGGGATGGGCGGCGGATGGATGGAAAGGATCAAAGACACAACATCCCCCTCAAGTGGTCATAACCCACGTTCACATGGACGATTCGCTCCGGCCGCTCCACTGGGACGGTCTGCAGGTGCAGGTGGCCGTGGTAATTCACCACCTGGGCCAGGCCCTGGCTGGGGTTGCTGAACCGTGGATCCGTGCTCAACACATCCTTCACATCCAGTCCTTCCGCCGGCACCGGCAGGTGGGTCACCAGACAGTTCTGCCCTGCCCAGTGCCAGTACAGGAAGGGCACCACCGCCGAGAAACACCGCCAGGGCCAGCGGAAGTGGCCGGATTTGTCAAAGTCGTGGTTCCCCACCACCAGGATCACCCACGCCGCCAGCGTGGCCAGGGTGTCCAGCACCGCCGGGTCTTCGCCGAACATCAGATCCCCAGCGATCACCAGCAGGTCGTCGGGCCCCACCTGCTTGCGCAGCATGGCCAGCAGGTCGGCATTCATCTGCGCCACGTCCCGGTGGTGTCTAGCAGCGTAGGTGAGGATGTTGGCGTGGCCGAAGTGCAGGTCGGAGGTCATCCAGACCCGACGGCCCTCGGCGAGGGCCTCCATCACCCGCTGACTGGTGGCCTCCACATCGTGCAAACCCATCCGATGCATCGCGTCTAGGACCACCGGCTTGACCCGCGCCTCGGCCGCCAGGCCCATGACGAACAAATGGGTGGCGCTGCCCAAGCGCAAGGGGTGGCCCACAGATACCGGCTGGCGTGTACCGGCGGCTGTCATGAGTCCTCCTTGGCATCGCTGGCATCACCCGCAAGGGTGTCACGCTGACGGGTGTCAAACACCTTCACCGGATCAAACCCCGGGTTCTCCTGTTGGAACTCCCACGGTCCCATGGCCGACCCCATGTTGCGCACGTACCCCGCCGGATTGGCCATCACCCGGCAGGCGCCCACCGCGTAGTCGAAGCTGTCGTGCACATGGCCATGGACCCAGAAGTTGGCCTTCACCACCAAGTCCCGCAGGTTGCTCACAAAGGCCGTGTTCATCGGGTCGTTCGCGTAACGTGGGTGGCAAGACTGCGGGTGGCAGCCGTGGTGGGTCACCACCACCGTGGTGTCGAACCCGTCCAGGGTGGAGTCCACCTTCTTGTCCAACTGCTGGGCCAGCCAAGTCCGAGACCCCCAATGCAGCGACAGCGCATCGGCTGGGCCAAAGCTTTCCCCGCCAATTCGGATCATCCGGTGATCGTTCAGGCCGACCTTGGCGTTGCGCATCGCTGCCGCTTGGGTCATCCTGTAGTCCATCAGCTGGTAGTCGGTCCAGAGCGTGGCGCCCAGGAAGCGAACCCCACCGATCACCACCGCCTCGTTCTCGAGGAAGTGGAAGGCCTGTCCACCAGAGCGGGCCAGGAGCCTTTCCCGGATCCTCGCGTGCACCTTCAGGATGTCGGTGCCGTAGGACTCGTGGTTCCCGGCCACGTAAATCACTGGGCAGGGCCAGTCGCCAAAGACCTCCACCGCCCGGTCGGCGTGGTGGATGTCACCGGCCAAGATCAGCACCTCGGCGCCCGGGGCGGGCTCGATCAGTCGGGCATCAGGATAGCGCCGCTCCAGAAACTCCAGGTGCAGGTCGCTCGCGTATTGAATCAACATGGTCAGTCCTCCTTCAAAGTCATTTGGGTCAGCCGCGCCCGCAGGTCGGCCACATCTTGGTCGGTGAATCCGGTCTTGGGGTTCGTCCACAGCAGGTTCGGGCAGTCCGGCTCGAACCACTCCCGCATGTCGTCGACGGCCACCCAGGGCGTGGCCGCGGGGCCGCTCGGTGCCAACCCGTTCTGTACCAGCCACTTCTCACACTCCCACTGACGGGAGAAGGTGGTAAGACCATGGAGGTCCCGGTAGGCATCCCAGCGGGGGGTGACGTCGATCACCTGCGGCAGCACTTCTCGGCAGAACACCTCGTGCAGCTGGATCAGCGAACGGGATTTGCGCCAGTCGCTGCTGATGACCACCCTCAATTCTGGGAAGCTCAAGATCACCTGCTCCACCAGCTGGCAACGGCAAAACAGTTCGTCCGGGAAGTACGGCATCGGGTGCATCACCCCGTCGAAGTCCAGAAAGAGCACCGGCGAACGTGAGCCGATCCGGTGGTAGGCATTGGCGGACGGCGTCACGCCGCGCAATCGGGCGCGTTTCGAGCGCTTGTTCATGGCCATCTCCTTTACCAGCTGCTCGGGTCGCATGGGTCGGCGTCTTGTCCACCAACCTGCCCACCCGGCTTGGTTCCCAGGTTGCGCTCGGCCAGCGTGATCTCCCGCTCACCGTAGGCTTGGGTATGGGCGGCAGCACACGCATCGCACAGGGTGCGCCGCCAGGCGAAAAGACGCATCCGCCCCGGTGCGGCGCAGGACTGGCAGGTCCGCAGGCTCCGGCCCAGGATGGCCTGCTCCTCCGCTCGGATCGAGGTCCGGGCGTACTCCATGGCCACCGCCACCAGCGGGTGGATGCGGGGCTGGCTGTCGTCAGCCTCGTCGATGTAATTGCCTTCTTCATCGAACGGGCTCTCGTCAACGGTCGGGGTGTAGGTCACCGGCGGCAGGATCAGGTGCTGGATCTGCCCCTGTTCTGTCTGGATGTCCACATACAGGTACCCTCGCCCGCACAGCGTCCAAGACACCCGGAGCGAGGCGAACTTCTCCTTGCACTGGCTGATGCGGAAGTAAGGCGCAAGAGCCGGTCCGAGGTGGCGGTCCACCAGGTCCATGAAATCGGTGGCGATGGCGTACCAACCCTCGGGCAGGTCCGACCAGTGCGGTGCACCGTTCTGGAACAGGTGGGGGTAGGCCGCCATCAGGCGGGCGATGGGGCTGCCCTCGGCCTGGTAGGTGCTGAGGTCGTTGATGTCGCCGTAAGCCGGCGCTTTGGGCATGTGGTCGGTCATCGTGTTTCCTTCGTGGGTGGGTTGGGTGGTGTTTGTGGTGAATCGGCAGGTCACATCAATGCAGCCAGCGCTTGCCGGTGCCATCGCTGCTGTTTGCGCCATCGGTGTCTGCGGCGTCTCCGTCGTCGTCCACCTCAGACAGCTCGGCCCGGACCAGGGTCAGGGTCTGGCGGCGCTTCTTGGGCCTAGCCTTGGGGTTACCTTCGGCGTTGGCCTTGTTTTGCTGGGCCGAGTCCGATCCCTGCAGTGCTTTGAAGTCCTCTGGTGCCAGGTGACGCCGTCCCTGAGCAATCGCCTCGCACACCGCGTCCTCCACCGCCTGGTAGACCGCCCGGGCGGGTTGCTGGTCGATGGTGCGCAGGATGTCGTCGCCCGGCATCTCGAAGTCGGTCAAGCCGTTGTGGCTGAGCACGCTGTTCACCACGCTCTTGGCGACCTTCAGCGTCTGCGCACCAACAGGCAGGCCGATGTGGAAGACCCTGAAGCGGCTGCGGATGGACTCCGGGATGCGATCGGGGTGGTTGGCCGTGCCGATCCAGATCACCCGACTGGCATTGATCACCAAGCGGGTGCTGAGGTCGCGCAGACTGTCTGCGGTCTCAGGCTCCAGCAAGGAGTGCAGCGCGTTGATGGCGCTGTACCGGCCTTCGCTGTCGTTGGCCTTGTCCACCTCGTCCAGGACGAACACCGGGTTGGCGGCTTTGCCGCTTGTGAGGACCTGAGTCAGCGTGCCCATCTGGGTGTTGGCCCAATGGGCGTCGCTGCCGAGCAGGGCTGCACTGGTCGTGCCCGAGTCCATGGCGTAGCGGAAGAAGTCGGTGGCCAGCGTCCGGGCCAGGCTCTGGGCGAAACGGGTCTTGCCCACCCCAGGCGGGCCGAGCAGCAACATGGGCGGAATGTGGAACTGCCCGGTGACCTGGGACAGGATCACCCGGTTGCGGATGGCGCGCACCACCTCGGCGAAGTTCGGGCTCTCCTCCAGCAGCTCGTCCAATGCCTCGAGGCTGGCGAAGCGTTGGATGGGCCGCAGGGGGCCGGAGGCTTTGAGCTGTTTGAACAAGTTGGACAGGCGCACGTGGCCGTCCCGGTCGGGGGAGCCCGCGCGGGCATTCAGAATCAGCTCCTTGAGCTGGGCGTAGCGGAACACTGGCAGCTGAGCCACCGGGTCGTAGTCCGCCCCAGGGACGGGATCCTCCAGATCCGCGAAGTCGAGTCTGGGGTCGACGTCACCGATGCGCTCATTGAGGGGACTGCGCGTCGGGGTGGTTGCCGATGCGGGTGTCGCCCAGCCGCTGCCCCGGCGGTTCGCGTCGTCAGGCAGCGCGTGACCGGCGGCGATGGCAGCTTCACGCTCCGCAGCCTCGCGCAACCGCACCTCGTCGAGCATGCGCTGGGTCCAGTCGGCATCGGCCTTGGCCAGCTGAATCGCCCGCTGTTTGGGCAACAGCACGTACAGCGGCGCGCGGCTGTCTCGGTGGGACCGGCGGTAGAACGCGAGTCCAGCGGGCGGGTCGTCGGG
>JAFEHU010000038.1 GCA_017848435.1 Burkholderiaceae bacterium
ACCCTGGGTCACGGACTTTGTGGTGCTGGCGGCCATCTGGGGCGCCTCGTTTCTGTTTGTGCGGCTCGGGGCCATCGCCTTTGGCCCGCTGCCCACGGCGGCGCTGCGGGTGGGCATTGCGGCGCTGTTTCTGCTGCCGCTGCTGTGGTGGCGCGGCGGTGTGCCGGAACTGCGGCGGCACTGGCGGGTGGTGTTTCTGGTGGGGCTGCTGAACTCGGCCATTCCGTTCGCCTGCTACGCGTTTGCGCTGCTGGCCATCCCCACCGGCCTGTCGGCCATTTTGAACGCCACCACGCCGCTGTTTGGCGCGCTGGTGGCCTGGCTGTGGCTGAAAGACCGGCCGCAGGGCAGCCGCATTGCGGGTCTGGTGATCGGGTTTGCCGGTGTGGCGCTGCTGACCTGGGACCAAGCCACCCTGCAGCCCAACGCCTCGGGCATTGCGCCCGCGTGGGCCATTGGCGCCTGCCTGGTGGCCACGTGTTGCTACGGCGTGGCCGCCAGCCTGACCAAACGCCACCTGGCGGGCCTCCCGCCGCTGGCCACCACCGCCGGCAGCATGCTGGGCGCCACCCTCGCACTGGCGCTGCCGGCGCTGTGGTGGTGGCCCGCCGTCAGCCCCGGCTGGCAGGCCTGGCTGGCGGTGGCGGTGCTGGGGGTGGTGTGCACCGGGGTGGCGCTGGTGCTGTATTTCCGCATCATCGAGCGCGCCGGGCCGGCCCGCGCGCTGGCGGTGACGTTTGTGATCCCGGTGTTTGCGCTGGCCTACGGCGCGGTGCTGCTGGGCGAGGTGGTCACGCCGTGGATGGTGGCCTGCGGCGCGGTGGTGGTGCTGGGCACGGCGCTGTCCACCGGCCTGCTGGTGCTGCGCCGCTGAGCTACTGCACGGCGCCGGCGATCACGTTGATGCTCAGGGCGAGCACCAGCATGTTGAAGGCGAACGACAGCACGCTGTGCACCAGCGTCAAGTGGCGCATTTCGCGCGAGGTGACCTGCACGTCCGACACCTGCGAGGTCATGCCGACCACCAGCGCGTGGTACAGAAAATCGAAGTAGTCCGGGTCACGCCCGCCGGGGAACACCAGGCCGGGGCCGTCGGGCTCGTGCTGCATTTCTTCCTGGTAGTAGCGGTGCGCGTAGCGGTAGGCAAACAGGGTGTGGATCACCAGCCAGGCGCTGGTCAGCGCGAGCATGGACAGCACGATGTGCACGCTGCGCTGCAGGCCCTGCAGGTCTTTGGCGTGCTGCAGCATGACGGCGATTGCCGCCACCGAAGCCAGCACCGCGCCCAGCATCACCAAGAGCAGCACCGCGCCGGGTTCGTCCTGCGCCTGCGCGCGGGCCCGGGTGCGTTCGGCGTCAAACACGGTGGCCAGCCACCAGGCCAGGCCGAGGTAGGTGGCGGTGCCGAGGCACCAGGCCAGCAGTCCGTGCGTTTGCGGCAGCAGCGGCAGCGGCAACAACGCCGTCAGGCCGCCGACAGCCGCCCCGTAGAGCAGCCGCTGGTGGCCGGTGGTTTCAGACAGGTGTTGGCGCATGGGGCGATTGTGGCCCCTCGCGCGCACCACCTGGTCGCCTTAGCTGGCGGTGGCTTCGAGCTGGTCGCGCAGCTTGCGCACTTCGTCGTGGTTGCGTTTGGCGCCCTGGTACTGGGTTTCCACCAGCGCCTGGATGTCGGCTGGCATCCGGGTTTTGAGGGCCTCGCGGTAGGTTTCCAGCGCAGCGTCTTCGCCGCGCTCGCACTCTTCCAGCATCGCCAGGTCGGTGTAACCGGTGAGTTTGGCGCGCACCGCCACCCAGCCGCGGTGGATGGCACCGGTGGCGCTGCCGCCGGTGTCGGGCTCACCACCGAGGTGGATGACCTGCTGCTGCAGTTGCTCGGCCGCGGCGGCACAACCGTCGGCGCGGCGGTTGAACAGGGCGCGGAGGGTCTCGTCTTTGGCATGTTCGGCCGAGGCGCGAAAACCGAATTCGCCGTCGCGTGAGGTGGTGATCAGGTCGTTCAGCGTGTCGATCAGGGTGCTGTTCATGTCGGCTTGGGTGGTCATGTGGACTCCTTGGTGGTTGGGACGGCTGGCGTTGGCCAGGGCGTACCTCTACTGTCGCCAAACTGGCCCGTGCCAGACAGCAGACAGGCGCGGCTGTGCCCGTGCGGCATCGCCGCCCGGTGGCGTGCGCGGTGTCCTACGCGCTGCCGCCGGCCGGTGGGCCTGCAAGGCCGGTTTGTGCCCGCTATTCCGGGGAATGGCGGCCCGCCTCCTGACGCACACTTCGGACAAAGCCTCCCTTACACCCCCAGCCACCGCTCCGATGAAACTCTTCCAGACCGGCTTTGTCAGTTCTGGCCCTGCTGCCCCTCCCGTCGGGGAGGCCAGCGCGTACACGATCCGCACCAGCCTGACGGCGCTGGTGCTGGTGTGTGTGGTGCCGGCCATGCTGGTGGCGGCTGCGCTGGTGGCGCAAAACTACTGGATGCAAAAAGAGGCGCTGTACCGCGAAACCGTGGTGCTGGCCCGGGTGCTCACCTCGGCCATGGACCGGGAGTTTTCCGGCATCGAGTCGGGCCTGCGGGTGCTGGCCACCTCGTCTGACCTCGCGGCAGGCGACCTTGCCTCGTTCCACCAGCGCGCCACCCAGGCGCTCAAATTCCAGATGGCCAGCACCTACATGCTGACCGACACCGGGGGCCACCAGCTCCTCAACACCCTCGTCCCCCACGGCCACACCTTGCCGTCTGCCGTGGCACCCACCGACATCCAGCAGGCCATTGCCACCGGCAAGCCGGTGCTGACCGATTTGTTCACCGAACCCACCTCCGGCAAACCGACGCTGGCCATCAGCGTGCCGGTCGTGAAGGACGACAGCGTCCCCTACGCCCTGAGCGTGGGCCTCTCGGCCGACCGCGTGGGTGACATCCTGAAACGCCAGGAACTGCCCGAAGGCTGGATTGCCGCGGTGATGGACGGCACCGGCACCATCGTTGCCCGCACCCGCGACGCCGACAAGTTCGTTGGTAAAAAAGCCGCCGGACCGATTGCCGCGCGTGTCACCACCGAGCGGGAAGCGACCATGGAAACCTTGACCAAGGAAGGCATCCCGGTGGTGCTGTCGTTCAGCCGCTCGCCGATGTCGCGCTGGAGTGTGATGGTGGCCGCACCCAAGGAGATGCTGTCGGCCGAGCTGTACCGCTGGATTGCGCTGGTGAGCGCCGGCGCTCTGCTGGCCGTGGGTCTGGGCCTCGGCCTGGCCAACCGGCTCGCCGGCAAAATTGCCCACTCGGTGCGCAGCCTGATCCCGCCCGCGCTGGCGCTGGGCAACGGCCGGCCGGTGGAGATCCAGCCCACGCGCCTGACCGAAGTGCGCGCCGTGGGCGAGGCCCTGACCCAGGCCTCGCAGCGGCTGGCCCACGCCCAGCACCTGGCCCACCACGACGGCCTGACCGGCCTGGCCAACCGCGTATTGTTTGACGCGCTGCTCAAGCGCCAACTCGCACTGGCCCAGCGTTACAGCGCCAACCTGACCGTGCTGGCGATTGACCTGAACGACTTCAAGTCGGTGAACGACCTGTATGGCCACAGCACCGGCGACCGGGTGCTGCAAACCGTGGCCGAGCGGATTGCCCGCTCCATCCGCGCCTCCGACGTGGCCGCCCGCATCGGTGGTGACGAGTTCGCCGTGATGCTGATTGGCGCCGACCTCGACAGCGCCTGGACCATTGCCAACAAACTGATGGCCAACATGGCCTTGCCTTTCCCGGACAAGCTGCCCCGCGCCAGCATCAGTGTGGGCATTGCGGTGTTCCCCGAGTCCGGCATCAACGCCGCCGAACTGCTGGAAAGCGCCGACCGTGCGCTGTACGACGCCAAGAGATCCGGCCAGATGGAGTTTGACCGTGCGGCCTGACGCCGCCGCAGCGCACATGGCGCTGAGCCACCCATGAAGTTTCTGCCTCGCAATGCGGTGGCCACACTGCCAATACCCGCCCAGCACGCCAGCCCCAAGCGGGTAAGTAGCACCTACCAGGCGGGCATCCGGACGTGGCTGGTGCTGGTGGGCGGTGTGGTGCTGGCCCCGATGGTGGCGCTGGCGATTTTTCTGGTCTTTCAGGTCCACCGGGCCGCCGAGTCGGCAACACAACGGGAATTGGCCCAGCGCACCATTGCCACCAGCCATGCCGTTCGGGAACGCCTGGAGTCGGGCATCAGCTACCTCAACGCGCTGGCCGTCAGCGACGCCGCATTGCATGGCGACCTGCCCACGCTGTACGCCCAGGCCAAACGCGTCGCCGACATGTACCCCGGGGTCACCGGCATTGGCTTGATGAGTCCGGATTTGAAGATGCAGTTCATCACGGCCAAACCCCTTGGCACCCTGCTGCCCAGCCCGCCCGACACCAGCACCTCGCAACGCGTCTTCGCCACCGGCGCACCGGCCGTGTCAGGCCAGTTCACAGGGCCGTTCACCGGCAAGTCGGTGGTCTCGCTCGGTGTGCCCATCTTCCGTAACGGTGACGTGGCGTACGCCCTGTTCATGGTGCTGACCAGTGAATCGCTGTCGGACCTGCTGGTGGCGCAAAGCCTGCCATCGGACTGGACCGCATCGATTGTGGACCGGCGCGGCACCATCGTCGCCCGCTCACGCGCGGCGGACCAATACGTCGGCAGCGAGGCCACACCGGTGGTGCTGGACTTCCTGCGTGCACGCAAAGTCGGCTACCTCGACGCCATCACCAAGGACGGCACACCGGTACTCGCCTATGTGTCGTCGGTGTCCCCTTACCAGTGGCATGTGGGCATTGGGGTACCGAAACAAGCGATGGTAGAACCCTTGCAGCGCAACCTGACGAATCTGGTGGTGGCAACACTGGCCATCTTTGTGCTCGGACTTGCCGGCGCCGCCTTTGCCGGCAAAGCACTGGAACGCTGGACCGTGCGGCTGCTGGTGGTGGTGCGCGCCATCAAGACCGGCCATGTGGTCGAACTCAACACCAGCGGTGTTCGCGAACTCGATCAGACGGCGAGGTCCTTGACAGAGGTCAACACCAGCACGCGGCTGATTCGGGAAGACCTGCAGAACACCCTCAATGAACGCAACCAGGCCGCGTTGGCACTCGAATTGGCACGCATGGATGGCCTGACAGGGCTGCGCGCCCGTGGCCAGTTCCGCGACGATGTGTTTGCCCGCCAGGCCACACTGCGCCCAGACCAGATGCTGGCGCTGCTGTTTGTGGACCTGGACCGGTTCAAATCGATCAATGACCGTTTTGGCCACGAGGTGGGCGACCAGGTTCTGATGCGGGTCGGCGCTGCGTTCAAAACGCTGGCAGGGGCACAGCACATCCCTGCCCGTTGGGGTGGCGACGAGTTCGTGATCGCCTTCTCGGGCGACACGCTGCACATCCATGGGCTGGTGGCAGACCTGTGCACGCAAGTCTCCCGCGCGGTGATGGCGCTTGGCCACAACCTTGGCTGCAGCATCGGCGTGGCCTTCTGGGACGACAGTTGCCTGGGCCTGGACGAACTGGTGAAGCGGGCTGACATGTCGATGTACCGGCAGAAAACCGCGCCAAGGTAGACACAGCGACCGACGGCACCAAAACAAAACCCGCCACATGGGCGGGTTTTGAAAGTCGTTGATTGCCAACGATGTTCTGGCGGAGCGGACGGGACTCGAACCCGCGACCCCCGGCGTGACAGGCCGAAAGTAAAACTGCGAAAACCCGCACCATTGCTTGATTCGTGTAGATTTTGACATCTCCAGTGGGAATTCAGTGGGAATTCCACTGCAGTGGGAATCAAGACCACGAATCAACGAAAGGCGGGAGAGGATGGCTTACCTAGAACCACGCGACAAAGGCTGGATGGCTCAGGTGCGGCGCAAAGGAAGACCGACTGTCAGCAAGACGTTTCAAACCAAGGCCGATGCCGAAAAGTGGGCACGTGCCATTGAAAGGGAAATTGACCTCGGTGGGTATCTACAAGGCCGGAGGCAGCCCAATATCGAGCACTTACTATTGGTTTCCGTATGTGCAGTCACACACGCGCAGGCGTCCGCCCACCCCACAGCCAGTGGCCATTTCTAATTTTTGCCAGCCAAGCAACGGCAACGCCAAATACCAGATGCACCACCAAGCTTGGCACCACCACGGGCAGCCCCAGCTGGATTGGCAAGGGGTCGCCGAATATCAAAGGCAGCGCCAGGGCGTTGACCAGCAGGTAGTACACGGCCCCGTACACCGCGCCGTGAACCAGTTTGGGACTGGAAAACACTTGCAATTGCCAGAAAATCAACAGCGGCAGCGCAGACAACCACCCGATTACAAAATGCTGGCCCAGCAATAAGAGCTGCATCCACGGTTGCGTCAGTTCGCCGAACAAGGCAACACCTACTTTGGGCCCATAGTGGCCCACACGCATATCAAGCGCCTTGAACGCCAAGCCGACGGGCATCATAGCCAGAGACGCGAATGTGCCGGCAGCAACAGATTGCCGCGCCAGCCTGCCCCAAACCACCCCAGTCCAATAAATCATGTGACGTCCAATTGGTCTACAGCGGCTGGCGTACACAGCTCAAGTTTTGTTGCTTTTGACAGCGCAGGTATTCCACCCAAACAACGCATACGGTGGGCATCTGCTGGATAACCCAGTGGCCAATGGCACCAAGCCCAAGTACCCCCATACGCCAACCTGTCCGGCGAGCGCCAGTCCGACCAACAACAGCCCGACAACGATTCTCAGGACCCGGTCAATACCACCAACATTTGCTTTCATGCGACCTCCATTCCGTTTAGAAAACTGGATTAAACGCGTAGCGCCACCCTACGTCTGTAACCTCGGTCACACAGCTGGCACCATTCAGCCGCAGCAGGGTTTCGCACAACTAGGCCAGCGGGATTGCTCGGCAAGCAATCTTGTAGGTCAGGCAAGCGCCCGATATGCCTTCAAACCTCCGGCGATGAACTTCGCATTGACGTAACCCATCGTTCGCAAAGTGTCAGCCGATAAGGCCCCACGGTTGTAGGCGTTGCAGTAACACAAGATGGTCTTATCCGTGTCTGGAATTGCATCTTCAATGTTCATTTCGAGTGTGCCCCGGCTGACATGCATCGAGCCGCTGATGTGGCCGGCGTCATGCTCCTCTTTGTCGCGTATGTCCAGCGCAACTGCACCTGCTGCCATGAGCGCGTCAACCTCTGACGGAGCAACCTCGCTGACACGAGAACGTGCAGCATCGGCGAGTTGTTGAAACCTCTCTGTATAAGCCATGAGTTTCCTTAGGTTGGGTTGCAGGCACTCTTCTGCCCTTGGCAGGAATTCGTTTGACGGCTGGCACCACCGACTCGTACAGGGATGCAACAGCTGCGCGGAAGCTGTTGTTCATGCGCATATTCGTTGGTAATCATAAAATCTGCCTTGGTCTAAACTTCGACATATATGGAATCAGCACCCAACGGCACGCATGAAACACCGTCGGTGGAATCGGACAGAGTCTTTGAACTAGCAGCTGAGATTTTCCAGGTGATGTCTGCACCTATGCGCTTAAAAATCATCAGCAGCCTGTGCCAGGGTGAAAAGAACGTCAGCCAGCTGCTCAAAGAGATCAAGACTACTCAACCTAACATGTCGCAGCACCTCAATTCGCTGTACCAGTCGGGTGTGCTGGGAAAGCGGCGGGACGGTGTGCAAATCTACTACCGCATCCTGAACGACCGTGTCGTTACCCTGTGCAGGGCCGTCTGTGCACAAATCGCCATCCAGGTGGACCTCGACCAGTCCACCAAGATTTGAGGTTTGACCTCCGAGGTCAACCTGCCTCAGGCCAGGGTGTCGGCCCAGATGTTCTGCGCCCAGTTCAGTGCGTACACACCTTCCAGCTCGGTGGGGCCGGGTGAAACGCCACCGGAACCGGCCACGGTCTTGAAGGTTTTTTCTGCCGCCACGTACTCGTGCACCGAGGCGACGTGGATCACCTGTTTGTCGTCGACGAAGCTGTAGCAGGTGTTGTTGAGCACGGGCTTGGCGATCAGCGCCAGCCCCAGCAACTCAGACACCACGGCGGCAGCG
>JAFEHU010000025.1 GCA_017848435.1 Burkholderiaceae bacterium
TCAAGGTGGTCTTGCCGTGGTCAACGTGACCAATCGTGCCCACGTTCACGTGGGGCTTGGTGCGTGTGAATTTCTCTTTTGCCATTTTTCAAATCTCCAGCAGGAACGCCAAAAAACAAACAAATGCCGGTGCGCGACCTGTCAACACACGCAACACCCCGAAAATTGTGGTGCCCATGGCGGGAATCGGACCCGCGACCTCTCCCTTACCAAGGGAGTGCTCTACCACTGAGCCACATGGGCAAACCTATCGATACACACAACTGACGATGGAGCGGGAGACGGGAATCGAACCCGTATCATTAGCTTGGAAGGCTAAGGTTCTACCACTAAACTACTCCCGCATCACCCACACCTTGCGGCGCGGATGTGATGCCTGGAAACCCCTCGAAGCCTTCGCTCGCGCCGGCTTCGACCCGTCTTCAAACGCTCACACACTCAATTGTTTTGCTGGTGGAGGAGGCTGGATTCGAACCAGCGTAGGCGTAAGCCAACAGATTTACAGTCTGCCCCCTTTAGCCACTCGGGCACCCCTCCTCAGCGAACCTCGAATTATGCCACGAAAACATGACGATGGCCAAGCATCGTCATCAGATTACCAATTTACGTTCTCCAAACCGTGTGCCTGCAGAAATGCATTGGCCGCCCCGAAGTGGCCACAGCCCATGAAAGGCCTGGGTGGACGGCGGGCCGACAGCGGCGACGGGTGGTTGGCGAGCAGCACCAAATGGCGGGTTGCGGCCCCCTCAGCCTCTGCGATCAGCGGCTGTTTGGCCTGCGCATGGGCGCCCCAGAGCATGAACACGGCGTGTGGTGCCGTGGCGGCCACCTGCTGGATGAGGCGGTCGGTCAGCAGCTCCCAGCCTTGTTTGGCGTGGCTGGCGGGCTGGCCGTCTTCCACCGTCAGGCAGGTGTTGAGCAACAACACCCCCTGCGTGGCCCAGCGCGCCAGCGAACCGTTGGCAGCGGGCGGAATGCCCAGGTCGCGCGCGAGTTCCTGAAACATGTTGCGCAGTGACGGCGGCAGACGCTCGCCAGGCGCCACGGAAAACGCCAAGCCCTCGGCCTGCCCGGGGCCGTGGTAGGGGTCTTGCCCCAGGATGACGACCTTCACCGCTGCCAGCGGCGTGAGCGCCAAGGCCCGCAGCGGCGCGGCGGGGTAGACCACCGCGCCCGCAGCCAGCCGCCCGGCGACAAAAGCACCCAGCTGCTGTCCGCTTGCGCTGGCAAAAAAATCGTCCAGCACCGGCTGCCAGCCTGCGTCGACGGGCCAGTCGGCCGGGCGCCAATGGGCCAGCGAACCGGCCACAGGGGCGTTTTCAGGCCACAACGGGGGCTGGGAACTCATTTTTCAGGCCAAATCCGGCTCAAGCCTTAGTCAAAGCTAGCGATTCAGCTACTAAAACAGGAGCAATCAAGTCCCAAACAAAGCGGCCAGCGCCTCGCCCGGCTCCTTGGCGCGCATGAAGGCCTCGCCAACCAGGAAGGCGTGCACGCCTTCGGCGCGCATCAGCGCCACGTCGGCGGGTGTGAGGATGCCGCTTTCGGTGACCAGCAGGCGGTCGGACGGCACTTCTTTGCGCAGCGCCAAGGTGGTGTCGAGCGTGACCTCGAAGGTGCGCAGGTTGCGGTTGTTGATGCCGACCAGCGGCGTCTTGAGGCGCAGTGCGCGCTCCAGTTCGCGTGCGTCGTGCACCTCGACCAGCACGGCCATGCCCAGGTCCAGCGCCAAGGCTTCGAAGTCGGCCATCTGCGCGTTGTCCAGCGCGGCGGCGATCAGCAGCACCGCATCGGCGCCCATCGCACGCGACTCAAAGACCTGGTAGGCGTCCACCAGAAAGTCCTTGCGCAGCACCGGCAGGCCGCAGGAGGCGCGGGCCTGTTTCAGCGCGTCCACACTGCCCTGGAAGAACTGTTTGTCGGTCAGCACCGACAGGCATGCGGCACCGAATTCGGCGTAACTCTGCGCAATGTCGGCTGGGATAAAGTCTTCCCGCAGCACGCCCTTGGACGGGCTGGCTTTCTTGACCTCGGCGATCACCGCAGCCTGGCCTGCGGCCACCTTGCCACGCATGGCGCCAACGAAGTCGCGCGTCAGCACCCGCGACTCGGCGTCGGCGCGCATCGCGGCCAGCGGCATGCGCTTCTGGGCGGCGGCGATTTCTTCGCGCTTGACCTCAATGATCTTGTTCAATATGTCCGACATGGCTCAGCCTGCTAAAGATTGGGAAAGGGACACCAGCGCCACGAGTTTGGCTTTGGCCGCACCCGTTGCGATGGCCTGGCGCGCCAGCGACAGGCCGTCAGGAATGGAGGCTGCCACGTTGGCCGCATACAGCGCCACGCCCGCGTTGAGCACCACGATGTCGTGCGCCGCGCCGGGTTGGCCGTCGAGCACGCCGATCAGCATGGCGCGCGATTGCTCGGGCGTTTCCACGCGCAACTGGCGGCTGCTGGACATGGCCAGGCCAAAGTCTTCGGGGTGGATTTCGTACTCGCGGATGTTGCCGTCTTTCAGCTCGCCGACCACGGTGGCGGCACCGAGGCTGACCTCGTCCATGCCGTCACGGCCATAGACGACCAGCGCGTGTTCGGCGCCCAGGCGCTGCAGCGCCCGCACCTGGATGCCCACCAGATCAGCATGGAACACGCCCATCAAAATGTTGGGTGCGCCGGCCGGGTTGGTCAGCGGCCCGAGGATGTTGAACAGCGTGCGCACGCCCATTTCCTTGCGCACCGGCGCCACGTTCTTCATCGCCGGGTGGTGGTTCGGCGCGAACATGAAACCCATGCCGACCTCGGCGATGCAGCGCGCAATCGCGTCGGGCGGCAGGTTGATGCCGATGCCCAGGCTCTCCAGCACGTCGGCACTGCCCGACTTGCTGCTGACGCTGCGCCCGCCGTGTTTGCTGACGCGGGCGCCCGCAGCGGCGGCCACGAACATGCTGCAGGTGGAAATGTTGAAGGTGTGCGAGCCGTCGCCACCGGTGCCCACAATGTCCACCAGGTGCGTTTTGTCCGCCACCTCCACCTTGGTCGAGAACTCGCGCATCACCTGCGCGGCGGCGGTGATTTCGCCGATGGTTTCCTTCTTCACGCGCAGGCCGGTGATCAGTGCGGCCACCATCACCGGCGACATTTCGCCGCGCATGATGAGCCGCATGATGTGCAGCATTTCGTCGTGAAAGATCTCGCGGTGCTCGATGGTGCGCTGCAGCGCCTCCTGCGGCGTGATCTGGTGTGCCGTAGCCGTCATGCGAGCTCCAGAAAGTTTTTCAGCATGGCGTGGCCGTGCTCGGTGAGGATGGACTCGGGGTGGAACTGCACACCTTCCACGCGCACGGCCGACGGGAAGCCGGCGTGGCGCACGCCCATGATCTCGCCATCGTCGGTCCAGGCGGTGGTCTTCAATTCGGGCGGGCAGGTGGCTTTTTCGATCGCCAGCGAGTGGTAGCGGTTCACGGTGAACTGCGTGGGCAGGTGCGCAAACACGCCCTCGCCGGTGGTGGTGATGACGCTGGTCTTGCCGTGCATCAGCTGCTGCGCCCGAACGATCTTGCCGCCAAAGGCCGCGCCAATGCTCTGGTGGCCGAGGCAGACGCCCAGAATGGGCAACTTGCCGGCGAAGTGCCGAATGGCCGCCACCGAAATGCCGGCCTCGTTCGGCGAGCAAGGACCGGGCGAGACGACCAGCCGGTCGGGCTGGCGCGCGGCAATGCCCTCCAAGGTGATCTCGTCGTTGCGGAACACCTCCACCTCGGCACCCAACTCCCCGAAATACTGCACCAGGTTGTAGGTGAAGCTGTCGTAGTTGTCGACCATCAACAGTTTCATTGCAGCCCCTCCTCAACCAGTTCTGAAGCCCGCAAAAGCGCACGCGCTTTGTGCTCCGTTTCACGCCACTCCATCTCGGGGATGGAGTCGGCCACCACGCCCGCTGCCGCCTGCACGTACAGCGTGTTGTTCTTGACGACGCCGGTGCGGATGGCAATCGCCACGTCCATGTCACCGGCGTAACTGATGTAGCCGCAAGCCCCACCGTAGAGGCCACGTTTGGTGGGCTCCAGCTGGTCGATCAGCTCCATCGCGTGCACTTTGGGCGCGCCGGTGAGCGTGCCGGCGGGGAAGGTGGCGCGCAAAACGTCCATCGGCGTCATGCCGTCCAGCAACAGCCCTTCGACGTTGCTGACAATGTGCATCACGTGGCTGTAGCGCTCGACGTGGAAGGCCTCGGTGACCTTCACCGTGCCGGTTTTGGCAATGCGGCCAATGTCGTTGCGGGCGAGGTCGATCAGCATCACATGCTCGGCGCGCTCTTTCGGGTCGCTGATCAGCTCCTGCTCGGTGGCTTTGTCCAGCTCCGGCGTGGCACCGCGTGGGCGGGTGCCGGCGAGCGGGCGGATGGTGACCTTCTGCCCTTCGGGCGTCTGCTCCTGGCGCACCAGGATTTCGGGCGACGCGCCGACCACATGGAAGTCACCGAAGTGGTAGTAGTACATGTAGGGGCTGGGGTTCAGCGAACGCAGCGCGCGGTACAGGCTCAGCGGCGACTCGGTGTAGCGTTTGCTGATGCGCTGGCCCACCTGCACCTGCATGAAGTCGCCCGCGGCGATCAGTTCCTTGGCCTCGGCCACCGCACGCAAGTAGTCGTCTTTTGCAAACCCGCGCTCGGTCGGGTGACTGGTGCTGGGGTGGATCGGCGGCGCGCTGACGGGTGCGCGCAACTGCGCCTTCAACCCATCCAGCCGCGCCAGCGCCTGCGCGTACGCGCCTGGCTGGGCAGGGTCGGCGTAGACGATCAGGTGCAGCTTGCCGGAGAGGTTGTCGATCACCGCCAGCTCCTCGCACTGCAGCAGCAGGATGTCGGGGCAGCCCAGGGTGTCGGGCGGGCAGGTTTTCTCAAGCTTTTTCTCGATGTAGCGCACCGTGTCGTAGCCAAAGTAGCCGGCCAGACCGCCGCAAAAACGCGGCAGGCCGGGTTTCAGCGCGACCTTGAAGCGCTGCTGGTAGGCGGCAATGAAGTCCAGCGGGTTGGCGCTGGAGGTTTCCACCACCACCCCGTCGGTGACCACTTCGGTGACGGCGTCGGCCCCAAAACCGCGGGCGCGCAGCAGCGTGCGGGCCGGCAGGCCAATGAAACTGTAGCGGCCAAAACGCTCGCCGCCAACGACGGATTCGAGCAGAAAACTGAACTGCCCTCCGCGGTCAGCGTGGGCCAGTTTCAAATACAAGGACAAAGGGGTTTCAAGGTCGGCAAACGCCTCCGCCGTGAGCGGGATGCGGTTGTAGCCTTCCCGCGCGAGGCGGTCAAATTCGGGTTCGGTGATCACGGGATGAGCCTCCAGCTCGGTCAGCGCCCCAACAGGTACGGGGGGCTGTGTTCATTCTTCAGGCCAATGCCTCGGAAAAGAGGCGCGGGGACACGGGTGGCCGTGTCAATCAGGAATGGGGTTGCGCGGCCACACGCCAGGGCCAGGCTCCCCGGTCGTCCCGACCTGTGCGCGTGTTGCGGTGAATGAACATGGCCAAAGTGTAGCAAACGTGTTACGCCTCACGGGGCACGTCTAGGTAACAACCATGTGGCGAATCGGCAGCGAAACGACCAGAATAAATGAACGACCGTACTTTTTTAGGAGCCACGATGGCATATCTCCGTAATCTGGGGCTGTTTTGCGCTGCGGCGCTGTTGGCAACGAGCGGCTGGGCCGCCACCGTCGATGTCGCCGGGGTCAAGCTGGAAGACAGCCTGGAGCTGCAGGGCAGCAAACTGCAGCTGAACGGCGCCGGTGTCCGCACCAAGGTGATTTTCAAGGTCTATGTGGCCGGCCTGTACCTGAACAAAAAAGCCCAGACGCCCGAAGAAGTGCTGGCCGCCACCGGCCCCAAGCGCATGAGCCTGACGATGCTGCGTGACATTGACGCGGCCGAACTGGGCAAGCTGTTCACCAAAGGTGTGGAAGACAACACCCCGAAAAGCGAGGTGTCCAAACTGGTTCCAGGCCTGGTGCGCATGGGCCAGCTGTTTGCCGACCAGAAAAAGCTGAAGTCGGGCGACAACGTGCTGATCGACTGGGTGCCCGGCACCGGCACCACGCTGACCATCAACGGCAAACTGCAGCCCGACCCGTTCAAGGAACCAGAATTCTTCAACGCGCTGATGCGCATCTGGTTCGGCGACAAGCCGGCCGACAGTTCGCTGAAGGACGCGCTGCTCGGCAAACCAGCCTGACCGGCCACGCGGGCGGCGTCTCAGACCGCCAGCAGCGTGGCCAGCGAGTCGGTGAAGCCGTCGGCGTCGACGGTGTGCACCGGCTGGCCGTGGTTGTAGCCGTAGGTCACCAGCCACACCGGGCAACCGGCGGCGCGGGCGGCTTGCGCGTCGTTGCTGGAGTCGCCCACCATCAGCGTGTGGGCGGGCAGCGTGCCCAGCGCTTCGCAGGTTTTGACCAGCGGCAGTGGGTCAGGCTTCTTGCGCTCGAACGCGTCGCCGCCAAACACCACCGGGAAAAACCTGTCTAGCCCCTTGGCCTGGAGCAGCGGCAGCGCAAACGCGGTCGGTTTGTTGGTCAAGCAGGCCAATGGCATGCCCCGCGCCTGCAGCCCTTCCAGGCACGCCAGCACGCCGGGGTACACATGGGCCTCCTGCCCATTGATGGCCAGGTAATGGGTTTGGTAATGGTCCCAGGCCGGCGCCTGCAGCGCCTCGAACTCGGCGGCCGACAGCGTGTGGTCACCTTCGGCCAACACCCGGCTCAGCAGCGAACGGATCAGGTGCTCCGAGCCCTTGCCAATCAGCTGTTCCACCACGTTGCGGCTGACCGATGTGGGCGTGCCAACGGGCAGCGGCAACTGGGCCAGCATGTGGTTCAAAGCCAATACAAAGTCACCCACGGTGTCGATGAGGGTGCCGTCGAGGTCAAAAATGACGCCTTGCAGCGTAGTAAAGTTCAAAGGTGCGGGCATGTTGTTCAAGCGGCGGCCCACCGGGCCATGACCGGGCCGATTATCCGCACCGCAAACGCCCTGCCTTCTTGCTTTTTCTGACACAACACCCCGACACCTGATGGAACTCTGGTTTCTGGCGAGCCTGCTCGCCGTGGGCACGCTGGTGCTCAAATCCCGCGAACAGCGGCGGCGCATTGCGCTGCTGGCGCAGCACCTGGGTGAATACCGGGTGGAAAAGCTGATGGAAACGCTGACCCAGGGCTACCTGCGGGCGCTGGGCGAGGCCGACCCGGAACGGGCCGGGTCGATCTGGCAACTGCTGGCCTCTGCCGAGCAGGACCTCGCCACCCAGTTCAGCCGGTTTGCGGCCGGTTTTGCCCGGGTGGACGCGGCGCAGACCCGTGTCAGCACAATTCCGTGGGCGCTGCCGCTGGCCGACCGGCTGTTCCCGCAGGCCACGTTCGACGTGCGTGCCGCGTTCCAGCTGCATGCCGACGGCATTGCCCGGGTGGTGGGCAACGCCGCCGGGCTGGGCCCGAAGGACAAGGCCTTCACCTTGTCGGCCGAACTGCTCCTGATGCAGCACACCTGCCATTGGTTTTGCCGCTCCAAGGCGACCGCCTCGGCACGGGTGCTGGTGCGGCACCAGACGCCGCATGCCCAGCTGATGGCGTCTGTCTCGCCCGAAACCCGGGCTGGCTACACCGCACTCACGGGCGGCTGAACGGGTGGCAGCGCCGTTTTGTCTGGCGCGTTGGCCGGCCAAAGACCTTACACTGACTTACAAACACCGTCCAAATTGCCCATGAAAGACCTGTTGTCTCTTGACCGCATCGTGCTGAACGCCACGTTCACCTCCAAGCAGCACGCGTTTGAGGACGTGGGCCGATTGGCGTACGCGCGCCGCGGGCCGAAGCCCGACGAGATTGCGCTACGGCTGGCCAAGCGCGAGGCGCGCAGCTCCACCGCGCTCGGCTACGGCATGGCCCTGCCACACGCCCAGGTCAAAGGGCTGGCCAAGCCGGTGGCGGTTTTTTTGAGGTCGTCGGAGCCGATCGCGTTTGACGCGCCCGACGGAGTGCTGGTGGACCAGATCTGCGCGCTGCTGGTGCCCAAACCTGCCACGGCTGAGCACTTTGACCTGCTGACCCAGCTCACGCTGATGGTGTCGGACAGGCGTTTCCGGCAGCTGCTGGCGGCGTGCAACGAGCCCTTGGGCGTGTGGCAGCTGTTCCAGCAATGGCCCTACGGCATGACCGAACCAACCAGCACCGCCATCGCCATGGCACCGGGCTGAGCCGGGTTGGTTTCACCCATCAATTGCTATTGAATCTGTAGCTTGATCGCCAGCCTGCACTAAGGCCCATGGCCAATTTGGCTTGAAAAATGGCCTGTCAGGCCTTTGCCAGAGCCTGCCGCATCGCCGCCACCACCGCCGCGTAGTCGGGCTGGCCAAAAATGGCGCTGCCGGCCACAAAGGTGTCGGCCCCGGCGGACGCCACCTGGGCGATGTTGTTGGCCTTGATGCCGCCGTCCACCTCCAGCCGGATGTCCTTGCCGCAGGCGTCAATCCGCTTGCGCACCGCCTCGGTCTTGCGCAGCGCCGAGTCGATGAAGCTCTGCCCGCCAAAGCCGGGGTTCACGCTCATGATGAGAATCAGGTCGATGTCGTCGATCACCCAGTCCAGCACGTCGAGCGGCTGCGCCGGGTTGAACACCAGCCCCGGCTTGCAGCCCTTGGCGCGGATCGCCTGGATGCTGCGGTGCACGTGGGGCGAGGCGTCGGGGTGGAAGCTGATGTAGTCGGCGCCCGCGTCGGCAAAGGCGGCGGCCAGCGCGTCCACCGGCTGCACCATCAGGTGCACGTCGATCGGCACTAGCGTGCCGTCGGCGGTCTTGGCGTGGGGCTTCAATGCGCTGCAGATCATCGGGCCGAAGGTCAGGTTGGGCACGTAATGGTTGTCCATCACGTCGAAGTGGATCCAGTCGGCGCCGGCGGTGATGACATTTTTAACTTCTTCACCCAGCCGGGCAAAGTCGGCAGACAAGATGGACGGGGCGATGCGGTAGGTGGGGGCAGGGGTGCTCATCCCCACATTCTGACGCGAATTCGCCCGACACCCAGGTGCATTCTTCTGCAGTTAGCATTGCCGCATGCCTACCTACGAATTCACTGTTGACGTCCAGCCGCAGTTTCTGCCCGACCAGTCACAGCCCGACGCCAACCTGTTCAGCTTCGCCTACACCGTCACCATCCGCAACACCGGGGACGTGCCGGCGCAGCTGATCGCGCGGCACTGGGTGATCGTGGACGCGAGCGGCCACACGGAAGAGGTCAAGGGCCTGGGCGTGGTGGGCCACCAGCCTCTGCTCAAGCCCGGCGAAGCGTTTGAATACACCAGCGGCAGCCGGTTGCGCACCGCCACCGGCACCATGCACGGCACCTATTTCTGCATGGCCGAAGACGCGACCCGGTTTGACGCGCCGGTCAAACTTTTTGTGCTGGAGGCCAACGTGCCCGGCACCGGCCGGGTGCTGCATTGAATCGGCCCACCCCGCCCGACCTCCTCACCCTGCTGGCGCGGCTCGACCCAGAGGCCCCGCTGGCCGAGCGCCACCTGTGGCTGATCGACCTGCTCAAGTGGGTGCGCGGCGACGAAGCCTCGGCCGAGGCCGCCGCCCGCCGCGTGCTGGCGCTGGTGGAAGCCGCCGAAGCCCGCGCCGATTTCCGCCAGCCGCTGCAGGCCTGGTGGCAGGCGCTGGTCGGTACGGTGGACATCACCGTGCTGCTGGCCGACTTTGGTTTTGCCCCGCGCACCGCCTTCACCAGCGAGCTGGCCGACCGCCTGCGCCGCAAGCTGCTGCCGGTGACACCGGAAACGCTGGACGCCGCCGAGCTGTTTGCGCTCGCCCTGCCCCAGCGCTTTGACGCGCAATGGCTGGCCCAGCTCGACGAACACCTGCTGGCGCGGCTGGTGCAGGTGCTGACCCCCGCCCCCGAGGTGGACGCCGCGCCGCCCTGGCAACGCTGGCAGCGCACCGTGCTGGACGCCATCACCTACTGCACGGTGCAGGTCTGCGCCACCGGCTTCGCGCCCGAGCTGCGGCTGCGCATGAGCGACGGCGCGCGCCAGGCCCAACCCTTCCACGCGCTGGCCGCCGCCCTCTCGGCCCTGCGCCGGGAGCTTGATCCGCTGACGCCCCCGCCGGCCGACCCGACCGAGCGCCTGCACGCCGCCGCCGCCCACCTGCGCGAGCAGCTCGACGCCTGCCGCCAGGCGGTCGCCGGCATCTACACCCACCTGGACGAACACGGCATTTCGGTTGGCCTGGTGTTCCGGCTGCGCCAGCTGCGCGAGCGTTTCCTGCGCATCCGCGACCTGCTGGACTGCCTGGTCTCGCCCACACCGGCGCAAACCGCGGTGAAGCTGCTGGCGCGGCTGGTGGTGATGGGGCAAGACCGCAACAGCGTGCGCGCGCTGGTGGCGGCCAACTCCTCGCTGCTGGCCGCCAAGATGGCCGAGCGCAGCGCAGAGACGGGTGAGAACTACATCACCCGCACCCGCGCCGAATACACCACCATGCTGCGCAAGGCGGCCGGTGGCGGTGCGCTCACCGCCGTGACCACCTGGCTCAAGTTCGTGCTGGTGGGCCTGGGGCTGGGCGCCTTCTGGGGCGGCTTCTGGGCCGGGCTGATGTACGCCGCTAGCTTTGTGGTCATCCAGCTGCTGCACTGCACGCTGGCCACCAAGCAGCCGGCCATGACCGCGCCCGCCATGGCCGCCAAACTCAAAGACCTGGGCACCGGCTCCGCCATCACTGAATTTGTGGACGAGGTCACCCACCTGGTGCGCTCGCAGGTGGCCGCGGTGCTGGGCAACGTGGGCGTGGTGGTGCCGGTGGTGGTGCTGGCCAGCGTGGTGATGTCGCTCGGCTTCGGGCATTCGATGATCGACGCGAAAGAAGCCCACCACGTGCTGGACTCGCTCACGCTGCTCGGGCCCACGCCCCTGTTTGCGGCCTTCACCGGCGTGCTGCTGTTCGCGGCCAGCCTGCTGGCGGGCTGGGCAGAAAACTGGTTTGTGCTGCACCGCATGGGCTCGGCCATGCGCTACAACCCGCGCATCACCGCCGTGCTGGGCGAGGCCCGGGCGGCCCGCTGGGCGCAGTTCATGCGCCTGAACATCTCGGGCTTTGCCTCCAACATCGCGCTGGGTTTCATGCTCGGGCTGGTGCCGGCGTTTGCCGAGTTTTTTGCGCTCGGCCTGCAGGCGCGCCACGTCACGCTGTCGTCCGGGCAACTGGCGGCGGCCGGTACGGCGCTGGGCTGGGAGGTGCTGCGCGAGCCTGCGCTGTGGTGGGCGGTGGCCGCCATCCCGGTGATTGGCGCGCTGAACCTCGGCGTGAGCTTCTACCTCGCCTTCCGGCTGGCGCTGCAGGCGCACAACGTCAGCGGCGTGGACCGGGCGCGCATCCGGGCGGCCATCTGGGCACGTGCCCGCAGCGAACCGAAGACTTTCTTCGTACCCGGCGCCGACAGACCGCTGGTCTAGCGCTGCATTGTGGGTGCCGTCCTACAGGCGGACGGCGGTGTGCGGTGTAAATTCTGGCCACACCTTGGCGGTGCCGCAAGCCCCAGGCGCCAGCGGCCTGCTGCCAGAGGGCGCGCACACACCGGCCACTGCCGACCGCTGTGCACACACAAGGACGAAACACATGAACGAACTGCTGGCCATCTGGTCGGACTGGGCCAACTGGCTCCGGCCTTCGGCCGGGTTGCCCACGCTGCAGTGGTCGCTGCTGCTGGCGCTGGCCGCGGCGGCGGGCCACCTGGTGCAGCGTTACAGCGGCCTGCCCAAGGTGGTGGGCTATTCGGTGGTGGGCACCTTTGCCGGCCTGGCCGGCTTCAGCGGCGCGGTCTGGCCGCTGCAGGGCATTGGGCTGTTTTTGCTGGAACTGGCGGTGGCGGTGGTGCTGTTCGAGGCCGGGGGCCGCATCCCGTTGCGCTGGTTCCGCCACAACCCGATGGTGCTGCTGCAAAGCCTGGCCGAGTCGACGCTGACCTTCATCGCGGTGTACCTGGTGATGCGTTTGTTTGGCGTGGCCGCCAACGTCGCGGCACCGCTGGCGCTGATCGCGATGGTCGCCTCGCCGGCGGTGCTGACGCGGGTGATGATCGACACCCGCGCCGCCGGCCCGGTGACCGAACGCGCCATCGTGCTCTCAACCCTGGGCACGCTCTACGCGCTGACGCTGGGCAGCGCCAAGGCGGGGCTGATGGAGCAGTCGGAAATCGGCCTGGTGGCAACCATTTACCCGGTGGTGGTGGTGCTGGGCCTGTCGCTGGTGGTGGGGGGCCTGCTGGCGCTGGCGCTGCGTTCGGCGCTGCGGGTGATGAGCCCGACCAGCGAGAACACCGCCATCTTGCTGCTGGCGCTGATTGCCGCAGGTGCGGCGCTGGCGGCGCACTTTGGCGGCTCGGCCCCGCTGGCGGCGTTGATTGGCGGCATGCTGCTCAAGCAGCTCAGCCCGCGCCCCTGGGCCTGGCCCAAGCAGCTGGGCACCGCGTCGTCGATGCTGACCATGCTGATGTTTGTGCTGGTCTCCACCGTGGCCGCGCAGGCCGACTGGAGCCGGCCGGTGGCCGGCCTGGTGATTGCGCTGGTGCTGGCGCGCGGGCTGGCCAAGATGGTCGGCGTGGCGCTGCTCAACCCCGGCAGCGGCGCGAGCTGGAAACAGTCGTTCTGGGTCGGTTGCGCGATGTCGCCGATGTCGTCGGTGGCGCTGCTGCTGGTGTCGCAGTTCGCGTCGTCGTCGGCCGTGCTGGGGCCGCGCATCGCGCGGGTCGCCTTGCCGGCTATTTTGCTGATGGAGGTGCTGGGCGCGGTGATCGCCACCTACGCGATTTACCGCGCCGGTGAAAGCGCCAAGCCCCTGGCCCTGACCACCCAACCGGGAGCGGCGAATGACTGACCTGCTGCGCGCCAAAGGCACGCTGGAGCCGTTCCAGAAATCGGCCGCGCTGTCGCTCGGCGTGGAGCTGGAGCTGCAGCTCGTCAACACCCACGACTACGACCTCGCGCCCTACGCCGACGACATGCTGCGGCTGATGAAGCAGCACACGCTGCCCGGCAGCGTGGTGCCGGAAATGACCTCGAGCATGATCGAGATTTCCACCGGCGTGTGCCACTCGTCGGCCGAGGTGCTGGGCCAGCTCGCGCAGGTGCGCGACGCGCTGGTGAAAAGCGCCGACAAGCTCAACATCGCGGTGGTGGGCGGCGGCACCCACCCCTTCCAACAGTGGCACGAGCGCCGCATTTACGACAAGCCGCGCTTCCGCGAACTCTCCGAGCTGTACGGCTACCTGTCCAAGCAGTTCACCATCTTTGGCCAGCACGTGCACGTGGGCTGCCCCGACGCCGACACCGCGCTGCAGCTGCTGCACCGCATGAGCCGCTACATACCGCACTTCATCGCGCTCTCGGCCTCGTCGCCTTATGTGCAGGGGCAAGACACCGCGTTTGACTCGGCCCGGCTCAACTCGGTGTTCGCCTTCCCGCTGTCGGGCCGCGCGCCGTTTGCGCTCACCTGGGACGAGTTCTCCGAGTACTTCGACAAGATGACGCACACCGGCGTGGTCAAGAGCATGAAGGACTTTTACTGGGACATCCGGCCCAAGCCCGAGTTCGGCACCATCGAGATCCGCGTGTTCGACACGCCGCTCACCATCGAACGCGCCGCCGCGCTGGCCGGCTATGTGCAGTCGCTCGCCGCCTGGCTGATGCGCGACCAGCCCTTTGTGCCCCACGAGGACGACTACCTCGTCTACACCTACAACCGTTTCCAGGCCTGCCGCTTCGGGCTGGACGCGGTCTATGTGGACCCGGCCAGTGGCGAACACATGGCGCTGCGCGAGCACATTTTGCTGACCATGCACCAGATCAACCAGCACGCCCAGGGCCTGGGCGCCAGCAGTGCGCTGCAGCTGCTGCGCACCGAGGTCAACAAGAACCAGAACGACGCCCGCTGGCTGCGCGAACTGCAGGGCAAGGAACAGCTGCTGGCCGAGGTGATCCGGCAGGCGGCGCAGAAGTTTCGCGGCGTGCCCGCCTGAGCCGGCCCGGCCGACAGGTGCGGGGCGGTATGCTCCCGTGATGGGTGAATTTGACCTGATCAACCGCTATTTCAAGCGCCCGCCCACGGGCGCGGTGGTGCTGGGCGTGGGCGACGACTGCGCGCTGCTGCAGCCCAGCCCTGGCATGCGACTCGCCATCTCCAGCGACATGCTGGTCGAAGGCCGGCATTTCCTCTCCACGGTGGACCCGTTCAAACTTGGCCACAAGGCGCTGGCCGTCAACCTGAGCGACCTCGCCGCCTGCGGCGCGAAGCCCTTGGCCTTCACCCTCGCACTCGCTTTGCCGCGTGCGGATGCGGCCTGGCTGGAGCCGTTCTCGCGTGGCCTGCTGGCGCTGGCCGACGCACACGCCTGCCCGCTGGCTGGTGGCGACACCACCCGGGGCCCGCTGAACATCTGCATCACCGTGTTTGGCGAAGTCCCCCCGGACCAGCCCCTGTTGCGCCACCGCGCCCAGCCCGGGGACGACCTCTACGTCAGCGGCCAGGTGGGTGACGCGCGGCTGGCGCTCGAAGTGTTCCGCGGCACGCGGTCGCTGGCGGCCGACGCCTTCACCGCCGTGCGCGCCCGCATGGAGCAGCCCACGCCACGGGTCGCGCTCGGGATGGCGCTGCGTGGCATCGCCCACGCGGCCATTGACGTCAGCGACGGTTTGCTCGGCGACCTGCACCACATCCTCAATGCATCGAATTGCGGCGCCACGGTAGACACGGTGTTCGTGTTCTCGTCCGACGCCACCAGCGCCACGCTGAAACAACTGCCTCCCGCCCTGGCGCTCGACTGCGCGCTGGCCGGCGGTGACGACTACGAACTCGTGTTCACCGCCCCCGCTGCGGCCCGCAGCGCGGTGCAAGCCGCCGCCCGCAGCAGCCAGACGCCGGTGACCCGCATCGGCCAGATCGACGCCGAGCCCGGCCTGCGCCTGCTGGACGCCGCCGGCCGCCCGCTCACGCAGCGCTTCGGCGCCTTCGACCATTTCGCCTGAGGCCCCATGGACACCCCCGCACCCGACCTGGCCACCGCTGCACGCAGCGCGCCCACCCGCGCCACCCCCCGCTTCATGCTGGCCCACCCGGCGCACATGCTGGCATTGGGTTTTGGCGCCGGCCTCAGCCCGGTGGCCCCCGGCACCGCTGGCACGCTGTGGGCCTGGCTGGCCTGGCTGGTGCTGCAGCAGTACCTGAGCGTCACACAGCTCGGCTTGCTGATCGCGGTGTCGCTCGCGGTGGGCTGGTGGGCCTGCACCGTCACCGCCCGGCACCTGAACACGCTGGACCCGGGCAACATCGTCTGGGACGAGATCGTCGCCTTCTGGCTGGTGCTGTGGCTGGTGCTGCCCACCGGCTTCTGGGGCCAGCTGGCCGCGTTCGTGCTGTTCCGCTACTTCGACGCCGCCAAGCCCGGCCCGGTGGGCTGGGCCGACCAGCATTTCAAGGGCTTTGGCCCACGCGGGGGTTTCGGCATCCTGTTCGACGACCTGGTGGCGGCCTTCTGCACCTTGCTGGTGGTCGCGCTGTGGCGTGCCTGGTGAGAAAATGCTATCAAATTCAGAGCTGAGTCGCGAGATTTCACTGAGGCTTGCCGCCGATTTGGCGCAGATTCTGGTGCAAAAGAGCCTGCAACTCGCCACCGCCGAGAGTTGCACCGGCGGTTTGATCGCCGCCACCTGCACCGAACTCCCCGGCTCCAGCGCATGGTTCGAACGCGGCTTTGTCACCTACTCCAACGACGCCAAAACCGAAGCGCTGGGGGTGGACGCCGCGCTGATCGCCACACATGGCGCGGTGAGCGAACCGGTGGTCCGTGCGATGGCGCTGGGCGCGCTGAACCATGCCCATGCGCAGATCAGCGTGGCGGTCACCGGCATTGCCGGCCCCACCGGCGGCAGCCCGGCCAAACCGGTCGGCACCGTGTGGTTTGGCTTCGTGGTGCACGGCCAGCTCCACAGCGAAACCCGCCGCTTTGACGGCGACCGCGCCGCCGTGCGCGCCGCCACCGTGCAGCACGCGCTGCAGCGGCTGGTTGAATTGCTGCGTTAGCCCCACCATGGCCCGCTTCGCCAGCCCCGACCTGATCGACTCGCGCCAGGCCTGGCTGCGCCTGCTGGTCACGCTGGCCATCATGACGGTGGGGGCCAGCGGCATGTACGTGGTGCCGGTGGTGCTGCCCGCCGTGCAGGCCGACTTTGGCGTGACCCGCGCCGCCGCCTCCTTGCCCTACACGCTGCTGATGGTGGGCTTTGGCGCCGGCGGCATCGCCATGGGCAAACTGGCCGACCGCTTTGGCGTGGCGGTGCCGCTGCAGATCGGCGCGGTGTGCCTGGGGCTGGGCTACATCGCCGCCGCGCTGGCCGACAACATCACCGCCTTTGCGCTGGTGCACGGCCTGCTGATCGGCCTGTGCGGGGCTGCGGCCACCTTCTCGCCGCTCCTGGCCGACACCTCGCTCTGGTTTGCGCGCCGGCGCGGCATTGCGGTGGCGGTGTGCGCCAGCGGCAACTACCTGGGCGGCGCCATCTGGCCGCCCATCGTGCAGCACTTCGTGGAAACCGTGGGCTGGCGCCAGACCTACTGGGGCCTGGCCCTCTTCAGCACCACCGTGATGCTGGTGCTGGCCCAGCTGATGCACCTGCGCCCGCCCGCGCTGCAAACGGCCGTGGCCAATGCCAGTGGCCAGATGCCGGGCGAGCGGCCCTTTGGCCTGGCGCCGGGCGTGGCCCTCGCGCTGCTGAGCGTGGCTGGCGTGGCCTGCTGCGTGGCGATGTCGATGCCGCAGGTGCACATCGTCGCCTACTGCACCGACCTCGGCTACGGCGCGGCGCGCGGCGCCGAGATGCTGGCGCTGATGCTGGCCTGCGGCATCGTCAGCCGGCTGGCCTCCGGTGCCATCTGCGACCGCATCGGCGGCCTGCGCACCCTGCTGCTGGGCTCGGCGCTGCAGGCCGTGGCGCTAGTGCTGTTTCTGCCGTTCGACGGGCTGGTGCCGCTGTACGTCATTTCAGCGCTGTTCGGCCTGTTCCAGGGCGGCATCGTCCCCAGCTACGCCATCATCGTGCGCGAGCATTTTCCGGCGGTGAAAGCCGGCACCTACGTGGGCGCGGTCATCATGGCCACCATGGTCGGCATGGCGCTGGGCGGCTGGATGTCGGGCAAGGTGTTCGACCTCACCGGCAACTACCAGGCCGCGTTTGTGAACGGCATTGCCTGGAACCTGCTGAACTTCGGCACCGTGTTCTGGCTGTGGCGGCGCACGCGGCGGGCGGCGTAACATTTATTTGTCACCGAACCACCAGGAGCCCGCCATGCACCCCAACGCCCAGACCCTGCAGACGTTCTACGCGGCCTTTGCCCAGCTCGACGCCGACACCATGGCCAGCTGCTACGCCCCTGACGCGCAGTTCGACGACGAGGCTTTCTCGCTGCGCGGTCGGGACGAGGTGGCCGGCATGTGGCGCATGCTGTGCGAAGCCACCAAAGCCAAGGGCCGCGACGTGTGGCGGCTCGAAGCCACCGGCATAGCGGCCGACGCCAACGGCGGCCAAGCGCACTGGGAAGCCTGGTACCGCTTCAGCGCCACCGGCCGCCTGGTGCACAACGTGATCGACGGCACGTTTGAATTCAACCCGCAGGGCCTGATCACCCGCCACCGCGACCGCTTCAGCTTCTGGGCCTGGTCGCGCCAGGCGCTGGGCACACCCGGCCTGCTGCTGGGCTGGAGCGGTTTTCTGCGCAACAAGGTGCGCACCACGGCGGCGGGCAACCTGCGCAGGTTCATGGGGAGCACCAAGGCATGAGCTGGTTTGACGGTTTTGAAGCGCACCGATTCGAGGTGCCCGGCGCCAGCATTTTTGCGCGCGTTGGCGGCAAACCCGGCGCGCCGCCGCTGCTCTTGCTGCACGGCTTTCCGCAAAGCCATGTGCTGTGGCACCGGGTGGCGCAGCGGTTGGCCAACGACTATTTCCTGGTGCTGCCCGACTTGCGCGGCTATGGCGATTCGTCCAAAGCCCCGGGGCTCGCTGACCACAGCAACTACAGCAAACGCGCCATGGCAGCCGACATGGTGGCGGTGATGGACGCGCTGGGCGTGGGCACCTTTTACCTGTGCGGCCACGACCGCGGTGGCCGCGTGGCGCACCGGCTGGCGGTGGACCACCCGCAACGGGTGAAGCAGCTCTGCGTGATCGACATCGCACCGACGCTCGACATGTACAACGCGACCGACATGGCCTTTGCGCGCGCCTACTACCACTGGTTCCATCTGATCCAGCCGACGCCCGTGCCGGAGACCATGATCGGCGGCGCACCGCAGGCCTACCTGCACACCAAGCTCGGCGGCTGGGGCGGCAGCGGCACCACGTTCATTGAACCGCAGGCGATGGCCGAGTACGAGCGCTGCTTCTGCAACGCGGAGGCCATCCACAGCGCCTGCGAAGACTACCGCGCCAGCGCCGGCATTGACCTGGACCACGACCGCGCCAGCCGCGCGAATGGCGACACCATCGCCTGCGACACGCTGGTGCTGTGGGGCGAGCGCGGCGTGGTGCACCGGCTGTTCCAGCCGCTGGCACTCTGGCAGGCGCAGTGCGCCGGCCGCGTCACGGGCCAGACTGTGCCGGCCGGGCATTTCATTCCGGAAGAACTGCCGCAAGAAACGGCCGACGCGCTGCGCGGATTTTTCGCCGATTGAGGTCGTGACGCCTCAGGCGCCGTGGCACTTCTTGAATTTTTTGCCACTGCCGCAGGGGCAGGCGTCGTTGCGGCCGGGCGTGGCTTCCTTGCGCACCGTCTCTTGCTTGGGGCCCAGCGTGCGCCAGAGGTCGCGCAGGTCGTACACCGCCCACAGTGCGGCGCCATAGGCCTCCAGCCGGGCGTCGCTGACGCTGGGCGGGCCGTCTTCGCTGAACATGGACACGCTGGGCACGCCGGTGTCGTCTTCGGTCATGGCGACGATGGCGCCGAGCGCGCCGTCCAGCCATTCGGCGGCGTCCTTGTCGCGCGGGGTGGCCCAGTCGTCGGGCCAGTTTTCCACCACGTACATGAAGCCGAGTGCCCACACCTGGGCAAAGCTGGGCAGGGGTTCGTCGTCCAGCACCACACGCTCGTGTTCCGGCAGGGCGGCCATGCCGCCGCGCACGTCCAGCACCTCGGGCTGGTAAGCGCGGTCGTCGTCGAGCGTGTCGACGTCGGTGTCGAGCGCGGTGGCCACCTCCTGCCAACGGCGGTTCCACAAGGTCATGAAACGCTCGCGCTGGTCGGCGTCGGCGAACGGGTCGGCACCCACGGCTTCGTCGGAGGCCAGCAGCACCGGCAGGTACTCCTCGGGCGGTACGGGGCGGCGGGTGCAGATGAGCGCGGCCATCACGCCCTCACAGAACTCCCATTGCGGGGTTTCGTCGTGGCGGGTGCGCAGGTCGTCGAGCAGCGCGTCGAGTTCGTCAAAGTCGTCGGGTTGGAGCGTTTCAGCAGAGGTCATACCGCCAAGTGTAAGAGGCGCCACCGCCACGCGACATGTCATGCAGGGCCAAAGCCGCCATACTGGCGGCCCTGACGCAAAGGAAGAACCGCATGCTGTCCCGACTCGACGCGTATTACCCGGTGCGCTACACCGCCTTCGGCCTGTGCATTTTTGGCTGCCTGCTGGCGCTGTTCAGCGTGGTGGCGTTTGGCGTGGGCTGGGGGGCACTGCTGGTGTTCGCCGCACTGGTGGGCGTGGGGGTGTACGACCTGCAGCAGACCAAAAGCTCGGTGCTGCGCAACTACCCGGTGGTGGGCCATGTCCGTTTCATGCTGGAGTCGGTCCGGCCGGAGCTGCGGCAGTATTTTCTGGAGAGCGACAACGAGGCGGCGCCGTTCTCGCGCTCGCAGCGCTCGCTGGTGTACCAGCGCGCCAAGAACGAGTCCGATAAGCGCCCGTTTGGCACGCTGCTGGACGTGGCGGCCGTGGGCTACGAGTGGGTCAACCACTCGCTGGCACCGACCCGGCTCACGTCGCACGACTTCCGCATCGGCATTGGTGAACTGCCCGACGGCACGCCCAAGGACGGCTGCAGCCAGCCCTACCAGGCCAGCGTGTTCAACATCTCGGCCATGAGTTTTGGCGCGCTTTCGGCCAACGCCATTCTGGCGCTCAACGCCGGCGCGAAACGCGGCGGCTTTGCCCACGACACCGGCGAGGGCTCGATCTCCGCCCACCACCGCATCCACGGCGGGGATTTGATCTGGGAAATCGGCTCCGGCTACTTTGGCTGCCGCAACGACGACGGCACGTTCAGCGCAGAACGCTTCGCCGCCACTGCGCAAGACCCGCAGGTGAAGATGGTCGAACTCAAGCTCAGCCAGGGCGCCAAGCCGGGCCAGGGCGGCATTCTGCCGGGGGCCAAAGTCACGTCTGAGATTGCGGCGGCGCGCGGCGTGCCGGTGGGCGTGGACTGCGTGTCGCCGGCGTCGCACAGCGCGTTTGGCACGCCGGTGGACATGCTGCAGTTCATTGCCTGGCTGCGCGAACTGTCGGGCGGCAAGCCGGTCGGCTTCAAGCTGTGCATTGGCCACCCGTGGGAATGGTTTGGCATGGTCAAGGCCATGCTGGCCACCGGCATCACGCCCGACTTCATTGTGGTGGACGGCGCCGAGGGCGGCACCGGTGCGGCACCGTTGGAGTTCACCGACCACGTGGGCGTGCCGCTGCAGGAGGGCCTGCTGCTGGTGCACAACACGCTGCTCGGGGTGAACCTGCGGGCGCAGATCCGCATTGGCTGTGCCGGCAAGGTGGTGAGCGCGTTTGACGTGGCGCGGATGATGGCGCTGGGCGCCGACTGGTGCAACTCGGCGCGCGGCTTCATGTTCGCGCTGGGCTGCATCCAGGCGCAGAGCTGCCACACCGGCAACTGCCCCACCGGCGTGACCACGCAAGACCCGCTGCGCCAGCAGGCGCTGATCGTGCCCGACAAGACCGAGCGGGTGCTGAACTTCCATCAGAACACGCTCAAGGCGCTGAAGGACCTGGTGCAGGCGGCGGGGTTGACGCACCCGGCGGCCATCACGCCGCACCACATCGTGCGGCGCATCAGCCAGAACGAGGTGCGGCTGCTGGCCAACCTGGTGATGCAGGTGCAGCCGGGGTCGCTGCTGTCGGACTCGCTGGAAGGCCAGCACGAGGTCTTCAAACGCTACTGGCCCCAGGCCAGTGCGGACAGTTTTACGCTACAAATAGCGTAGCAACATCGCTAGATATTCCTAAGGCTTGGAGCCGTTTTCGCATGGAAATGACGGCTTTGTCCTTGCTCAGCAGCGTGGCGCGGTGTGAAACGGCCAGATCGATGAATTTCTGGTCGTCGGCGTCGCTGCAGGTCAATGGGGCCTTGGCGGCGGGGGGGACCACGCGGGCGTGGCGGTCGAACGCGGCCAGCACCTCGGCGGCGCTGCGCTGGTAGTAGGCCAGGCGCGGCACGATCTGCGGGTAGGTCAGCACCCGGGCGAGTTCGCTGCGCATCTCGGCGGTGGCGAGCCAGTCGAGCTGGCCTGCTTCCAGGGCGGTTTTGAGGCGCTGTGAAGGCGGGTCGTCAAACACCCACAAATCCAGCAGGATGTTGGTGTCAAGAACGACCGCTGGCCGTGTCATTCGGCGGCAGCGGCGGGCTTCTGGCGCGCCGAGCCGGCGACCATGTCGAACTTGAACAGCCGGCACTCGATCGGGCCGTTCCACATTGGCACCCGGCGCGACTCTTTCAGGCGCATGCGGCTGGGCAGCTTGAGGTCGGGCGTCAGCACCCAGGCGGTCCAGCCGGCGTAGTTTTTCTTCCAGTGGGTGGCGAGCTGCGGAAAGAACGCGTCGCCTTCGTCGCGCTCGCCGTCGATCTGGGCGGTTCCCCCCCCGCGCAACGCCCGGGGGGTGCCCGCCACACCGGCCACGGCAATCCGCTCGCCATACGGCGGGTTCAGCAGCATCACCCCCGCGGGCACGGGTGGCAAGCGCTGCAGCGCGTCGCCGCCGCGAAACTGCACCGCGTGACTCACCCCCGCGCGCTCGGCGTTGCGCTCGGCGAAGTCCACCATGCGGAAGGCCACGTCGCTGCCAAACACCGGCACGCTGGGTTCGCGCACCGCGGCGGCGGCCTGGTCGCGCAGCGCCTCCCACACGTGCTCCTGGTACGGCAGGTATTTCTCGAAGGCAAAGCGGCGCAGCAGCCCCGGCGCCTGGTTGCAGGCGATGGTGGCGGCCTCAATGGCAATGGTGCCGCTGCCGCAGCACGGGTCGTACAACGGTGCGCTGCCGTCCCAGCCGCTGGCGGCCAGCATGGCGGCGGCCAGGGTTTCCTTCAGCGGGGCTTCGCCGGTGTCTTCGCGCCAGCCGCGCTTGAACAGCGGCTCGCCCGAAGTGTCGATGTAGAGCAGGCAGCGGTCGGTGGTGAGGTGGGCGTAGATGCGCACGTCGGGCCACTGCGTGTTGACGTCGGGCCGCACGCCGCCGGCCTTGGCGCGGAAGCGGTCACACACCGCGTCCTTGATCTTCAGCGCGGCAAAGTTGAGCGAGGTCAGCGGGCTGTGCTGGGCGGTGATTTCCACCTTGATGCTCTGGCGCGGCGTGAACCAGATTTCCCAGGCCACGCTGTCGGCCAGCGCGTAGAGGTCGTTCTCGCTGCGGTAGAAACCTTCGGCCAGCTGCACCAGCACCCGCTGGGCCAGCCGGCTGTGCAGGTTGAGCTGCATCGCGTCGCGCCACGACGCGACCACATTGACACCACCGCGCCGCTTGTCGGTGTGGCCGCTGCAGATGCGGCGCACCTCGGCTTCCAGCAGGTCTTCAACGCCGGCCGCGCAGGGGAGGAATAAATGGAGTTGGTTCATAGATCAGTGGTCACCATGTTTCGCCGCCGCGCCGGGCCGCCCCAAGCAAGGCACGGCCCCCTCGGGGGGCAGCGAACCACACGAAGTGGGGAGCGTGGGGGCCACATTCATAAAGCTTTGCGTAAATTCGCCGGCGCGATGCGCAGCGACTCGCGGTACTTGGCCACCGTGCGGCGGGCGCATTCGATGCCCTGCTCTTTCAGCATCTCGGAAATCTGGTTGTCCGACAGCGGCTTCTTCAGGCTTTCGCTGGCGACGAATTGCTTGATCAGCGCGCGCACCGCGGTGCTGGACGCGTTGCCACCGGTCTCGGTGCCGAGCGCCGAGCCAAAGAAGTACTTCAGCTCGTAGGTGCCAAACGGCGTGGCCATGTACTTGGCGGTGGTCACGCGCGAGATGGTGGACTCGTGCAGCCCCAGCTCGTCGGCAATCTCGCGCAGCACCAGCGGGCGCATCGCCAGTTCGCCGTGCACGAAGAAATTTTTCTGCCGCTCGACGATCGCGTTGCTGACGCGCAGGATGGTGTCAAACCGCTGCTGGATGTTCTTGATGAACCAGCGCGCCTCCTGCAGGCGCTGCTGCAAGCCCGCCCCGCTGGCGCCCTTGCTGGCCTTGAGCGCGCTGGCGTACATGTCGTGCACCCGCAGGCGCGGCATCACGTCGGCGTTGAGCTGCACCCGGAAACGCGGGTTGGGGCCACGGCCAATTTGCGTGACGATCACGTCGGGCACCACCACGTTGCGCTCCACGTCCACAAAGCGGCGGCCGGGTTTCGGGTCCAGCCGCTGGATGAGGGCAATCGCTTTGCGCACGCGCACTTCGCTGTCGTGGCACAGCTGCACCAGACGCTTGATGTCGCGCCGGGCCAGCAGGTCCATCGGCTGGGCGCAGATGGCCAGCGCGGTCTGCACCACCTCGTCGATTGGCTGGGCGCGGAGCTGCAGCATCAGGCATTCGGCCAGGTTGCGGGCGCCCACGCCGGTGGGCTCCAGGCTTTGCAGCAACCGCAGCGCGACCTCGAAACGCTGCTGCAGGTCTTCCAGCTCTTCCAGGTCCTCGCCCGCCAGGCCAGCGGCCAGTTCGGCGAGGCTGTCTTCCAGGTAGCCGTCGTCGTTGAGGGATTCGATCAGGAAACTCAGCGCCGCCCGGTCCACCTCGCTCAGCCGCAGGGAGAGCGCCTGCCGGTGCAGATAAGCGGTCATCGACTCCTGCTGGCGCGCGAGTTCGGTGGCGTCGAGCTGGGTATCGCCGTCGTTGTGGTTGCGGGCGGGCGCGTCCCCCCCCCATTCGCTGTCGTCCGGCGCCATCTCGGTGGTGCCATCGCCGTCCCAGCTGTCGGGCAACACGCTGTCGGTGTCACCGGGCGCGTCGCTGGCGGTGTCTGCGGGTTCGGATTCGGCGCTCGACGAAGGGGCGCTGTAGGTCTCCGCCGGCTCGTCGTCGGTCCGGCTGTCGGCCGTGGCGGTGCCGAACTCCTCGCGCTGGGCGGCGTCGTCCGTGACCTCCAGAAAGGGGTTGTCGTCGAGCATCTGCTCGACTTCCTGGCTCAGCTCCAGCGTGGACAGCTGCAACAACCGGATCGACTGTTGCAGTTGTGGCGTCAGCGCCAGGTGTTGGGAGACGCGGAGAGAAAGGCCCTGTTTCATGCCACCAGACAGGAAACCGGAAACGCGAACGTGGGGGCCATGTTTTTCCGCCGGGCCGCCCCAAGGAAAAATGCAGCCCCCTCGGGGGGCAGCGAACCACACGAAGTGGGGAGCGTGGGGGCCATGTTTACATGCGGAAATGTTCACCGAGGTACACACGGCGCACATCGGGGTTGTTGACGATCTCGGAGGGCGTGCCTTCGGCCAGCACCTCGCCGTCGCTGATGATGTAGGCGTGGTCGCAAATGCCCAGGGTCTCGCGCACGTTGTGGTCGGTGATCAAAACACCGATGCCGCGCGACTTCAGGAAACTGATGATGCGCTGGATCTCGATCACCGCGATCGGGTCGATGCCGGCGAACGGCTCGTCCAGCAAGATGAACTGCGGCTGGGTGGCCAGTGCCCGGGCGATCTCGACCCGGCGCCGCTCACCGCCCGACAGCGCTGGTGCCGGCGAATGGCGCAGGTGCTCGACCCGCAGGTCTTGCAAGAGGGCATCGGTGCGCTGGTCCATCTCGGCCTTGCCGAGGGCACGGCCGTCCGGGTGGCGCTGCAGTTCCAGCACCGCGCGCACGTTTTGCTCCACGGTCAGCTTGCGGAAAATCGAGGCTTCCTGCGGCAGGTAGCTCAGGCCCAGCCGCGAACGGCGGTGGATCGGCATGTGTTCAACCGACTGGCCGTCGATGCTGATCTCGCCCGCGTCGGCCCGCACCAGGCCCACGATCATGTAGAACGAGGTGGTTTTGCCCGCGCCGTTGGGGCCCAACAGACCGACCACCTCGCCTTTTTGCACCGCCAGCGACACGTTCTTAACGACCTTGCGGCTGCCGTAGGCTTTTTGCAGGCCCTGGGCGACCAGGCGGCTGCCGGCGTTGGGCGCGGCATGCACCGGGGCATCGGTGTGGGTGGGCAAAACGCTCACTTTCTTTCCTCGGGCAGGCGGTCGCTCGGACGCAAAATGGCCGGTGGCGCGGTGCTGGCGGGCGCCGAGGTGGTGGTTTTGGGCGTCAGCGTCGCACGGATCCGGCCTGTCGGGTTGCCGCTGCTGGCATTGGCGGCACCGCCATTGACAGTGAACACGTCGTTGGTGTTGTCGTAATTGATCACGTTGCCCGAGGTTTCGTCCAGCAGGGTGCTGCCGCGGTAACGGCGCAGCACCGCACGCTTGTTGAACTTCACGCTGTCGCTGCGGCCGTTGTACTCGATGCTTTCGGCTTCGCCTTCGATGGTTTCATCCAGCCCCTCGCGTTTTTGCCGGAAATACGCCAACTGGCCTGGCGCGGCGGTGGCGAGGCCAAACTGCGCGCCGTCGGGGTCCTGCCTGACCTCGACCCGCACGCCACGGATCACCATCGACCCTTTGGTGATGACGACGTTGCCGGTGAACAGGCTGGTCTGGCGCAGGTCGTCGTAGCGCAACGCATCGGCTTCGATGTTCATCGGCTTGTTGCGGTCGGCTTTTTCAGCCTGGGCGCTGCCGGCCAGCAGCGCCAGACCCAGCACAGACCACCACAGCAAACGGACGGGCAGAGTAGGTTGTTTCATAAAGGCATGGTTCTTGCTGTGATTGTAGCGACCCAAATGGGCACACCCATGAAAAAGGCCCGTCTTGCGGGCCTTTTGAGACAGCCAGTTCGGCTTTATTTCGCCTTGCGCGCTTCGCCGATCAGGAAATTGGCCACCTGCAGGGCCCGGTCCATGCTGCCCGCCACGGTGCCGTCGGTGTAATAACGGCCGGCAATGCCCAGCGAGGGCACGCCCTGCACCTTGTACTGGTCCTGCAACTGGGCGGCGCGGCGCGCCTTGTTGGCCACACCAAAGGAGTTGAACATCTCCATGAACGGCCCCTTGGCCAGGCCTTGTTTTTCGGCCCACGCGGCAATGGTGTCGGGCGTGTTGAGCGGTTGTTTTTCCACATGCACCGCGTAGAACACCTTGCGGTGCAGTTCGTCGACCTTGTTCAAACCTTCCAGCGTGTAGTAGAGGCGCTGCTGGGCTTCAAAATCGGCCCGGAAACGCACCGGCACGCGCCGCACCACCACGTCCTTGGGCGTCTGCTTGATCCAGCTCTCCAGCTGCGGTTCGAAGGCATTGCAATGGGGGCAGCTGTACCAGAAGAACTCCAGCACCTCAACCTTGCCAGCGGGGGTGTCCACCGCTGCGGCCTTGTCCAGCGTCAGGTAGTCGGTGCCGCTTTCGGGCTTTTTCCCCTGCGCCAGGACGGGCCAGGCGGCCAGCCCGGAGGCGGCCAGCGCGCCGGCCGTGAGCACACGGGAAAACTCGCGACGTTCCATCATCGATTCACTCCTTGGTTGTTGTGTCGGCCGCCTGCCAGGAACCGCAGGCAGCGGCATGGGGGTCTGACCACCGCTTGGGCGGAAAAGTTCAGCGCTGCACCCGCACCAGCGCGGTCTCGAAGCCGTTGCTGTCGAGCCGCTCCTTGCTGCGGTCGGCATCTTCCTTGCGGTCAAACGGGCCCACCCGCACGCGGAACACGGTGCGGCCGGACTGCTCACGCTCGGTCACGCGCGACTCCATGCCCAGCAGCGACAGCTTGGCACGCTGCGCCTCGGCGTCTTCGGCGGTGCGGAAAGCGCCCGCCTGGACAAAGTAGGAAAACGGGTCCACGCCAGCCGCCGGTGGCTTGGCCAGCGGCGGGGCGGTGGTGACCACCGTGGGCGCGACCACCGGCGGGGTGGCCGAGGCGCGCAGGCGGGCCAGGTCGCCCAGCGGGTCGGTGGAGGCACCGGGCTTGGTGTCGGCTCGGCCCGCAGTGGCTGGCGCCACGGGGACCGAGGCTGTGGCGGCGGGTGTGGCAGGCCGGTTCTGGTTTTTGCCCTGCAGCGCGGCATTCGGGTCCCAGTCCTTGTTGCGCTGGGCTTCCACCGCTTCCTGCGTGGGGCTGCGGCCCTGGGCCTTGTTGGTGAACGGTACCGGCACCTTGGTCACGAACACCGCCACCGCCAATGCGGCGCCGAGCCCGACCAGCACCCCGACGATGAAGCCGACCATGGCGGCGCTGCGTGTCTGTTTCATGTTGCCTCTTGTTGCCTGTTGGCTTGTCGCACCCAAAGGGGTTTACATCTTGCGCGGTGCACCCACGCCCAGCACCGCCAGGCCATTGTGCAACACCTGCGCGGTGGCGGCGACCAGCGCCAGGCGGGCGCGCTTCACCGCCTCGTCGTCCACCAGAATGCGCTCGGCGTCGTAATAGCTGTGGTAGCTGGCGGCCAGCTCGCGCAGGTAGAAGGTCACGTCGTGTGGCGCAAAGCCCTCGGCGGCGGCGGTCAGCATGTCGGGGTACTTGGCCATCAGCAGCATCAGGGCCTGGGCCTGCGGGCTGCTCAGTGGCGACAGGTCAACGTCCTGCAGGCTGGCCACGTCGCCGCCCCAGGCCGCCAGCACCGAGCAGATGCGGGCGTGGGCGTACTGCACGTAGTAGACCGGGTTGTCGTTGTTCTGCGCCAGCGCGAGGTCGATGTCGAAGATGTACTCGGTGTCGGGCTTGCGGCTGAGCAGGAAGAAACGCACCGCGTCGGTGCTGGTCCACTCGATCAAATCGCGCAGCGTCACGTAGCTGCCGGCACGCTTGGAAATTTTCACCTCTTCGCCGCCGCGCATCACCCGCACCATGGTGTGCAGCACATAGTCGGGGTAGCCCTGGGGAATGCCAACATTGGCCGCCTGCAGGCCGGCGCGCACCCGCGCGATGGTGCCGTGGTGGTCGGTGCCCTGGATGTTGATGACCTTGCCGAAGCCACGCTCCCATTTGGTGATGTGGTAGGCCACGTCGGGCACGAAGTAGGTGAAGCTGCCGTCCCCTTTGCGCATCACCCGGTCTTTGTCGTCGCCGTAGTCGGTGGACTTGAGCCACAGCGCGCCGTCCTGCTCGTAGGTCTTGCCGGCGTCGACCAGCTTTTGAACGGTGGCTGCGACGCGGCCACTCGTGTACAGGCTGGACTCCAGGTAGTACTGGTCGAACCGGACCTGGAAGGCTTTCAGATCAAGGTCCTGCTCGCGGCGCAGGTAGGCCACGGCGAATTCGCGGACCGACTCGGTGTCGTCCACGTCGCCGCTGGCGGTGAATTCCCGGTCGTCGGACTTGACGGTCTTTTTCGCCAGGAAGTCGGCGGCGATGTCGGCAATGTAGTCGCCGTTGTAGGCCACTTCGGGCCAGCCAGCGTCGCCCGGCTTGACGCCGCGGGCACGCAGCTGCGTGGAGTTGGCCAGCGTCTGGATTTGCACCCCGGCGTCGTTGTAATAGAACTCGCGGTGCACCTGCCAGCCCTGGGTGCTGAACAGGTTGCAGATCGCGTCGCCCAGCGCCGCCTGCCGGCCATGGCCCACGTGCAGCGGCCCGGTGGGGTTGGCGGAAACAAACTCCACCAGCATGCGCTGGCCGTTGGCCGGCCGCACGCCGAACGCGCCGCCAGAAGCCAGCACCTCGCGCACGGTCTGCTGCTTGGCCTCCGGCTTCAGCCGGATGTTGATGAAGCCGGGGCCGGCAATCTCGATGGCCGCAACCCAGCGCTGGAACGGCGCCATGCCCTCCAGCGCGGTCTTGAGTGTGTCGGCCAGTTGGCGCGGGTTGAGCTTGAGCGGCTTGGCCAGTTGCATGGCCGCCGTGCAGGCGAAGTCGCCATGGGCCGCGACCTTGGGCGACTCGAAAGCGGCCTTGCTGCCTGCGCCGGGCTGCAGTTGTTCCAGCGCGGCGGCCAGGCTGCCGAGCAATTCTTGTTTGAGGAGAAGCATCGCCTGATTTTACGGGCCGGCTCTGGCGGCACGGCCCCCGGCTCAAACGCTGTCGGGGTGGCCCGTGAATCCCGCCTTGCTGTCAGGGTTTTTCTGTGCTTGAATGCCCTCGGCACATTCAACAACACCCTGCGGGAGGAACACCATGAAGCAACTGATTTCCCTGATCGTCCTTGGCTTGGCTTTCTCTGCCGGTACGGCTTACGCCGCCTCGCACGCCGCCAGTGCACCGATGGCCGCCGCCAGCAAGGCCCCGGAGGCCGACGGCAAAACCAAGCAGCAGACCAAAATGGGCGACTGCAACAAGGAGGCGGGTGACAAATCCCTCAAAGGCGACGAGCGCAAAGCCTTCATGAAGTCCTGCCTCAGCGCCAAACCGGCCACCCAGCAAAGCAAAATGACCACCTGCAACAAAGAAGCCACCGGCAAGAAGGGCGACGAGCGCAAGGCCTTCATGAAGGCCTGCCTGAGCAAGTAAGCACACGCTCTGCCCACCACCACCAAGCCCCGTACTCCGGGGCTTGGGTGTTTTGGGGCCCGCTCAACCCGCCTGCCAGAAGCCCGGCAGGCCGTAGTGGTGCTTCAAGAAGTCGATCCACAGCCGCACCCGCAGCGGCAGGTGGCGGCGCTGCGGAAACACCGCGTAGATGCCGTTCGGCGGCGCGGCAAAGTCGGCCAGCACTTCGACCAACTGCCCTGCGGCGATTTCGGCCTCGACCTCCCAGGTGCTGCGCCAGGCGATGCCGTGGCCGGCGAGGCACCAGTCGTGCAGCACCTGGCCATCGGAGCAGTCCAGCGGGCCGCCGGGTTTGAGGTGCACCACTTCTCGCCCAGCCGATGACGGCACCGTGAACGCCCAGCCACGCGTTTGGGAAGCGTCGCTGGAGAGCGTCAGGCAGTCGAACCGGGCCAGGTCGTTGGGGTGTAACGGCGTGCCGTGCCTTTGCAGGTAGGCGGGCGTGGCCACACACAGCCGGCGGTTGTCGGCCAGCCGCACACTGACCAGCGACGAGTCGGGCAGGTCACCGACCCGCACCGCGCAGTCAAAGCCCTCCCCCGCCATGTCCACCACCCGGTCACTGAGGTTGAGCGAGATGGTCACATCGGCATGTTGGGCCCGGAACTTGGGCACCAGCGGGGCCACGTGGCGGCGGCCAAAACCGGCCGGTGCGGTGATGCGCAGGTGGCCGCTGGGCTTGACGCCCCCGGCCGAGACGCTGGCCTCGGCGTTGGCCAGGTCGGCCAGCAGGCGCTGGCAGTCTTCCAGAAAGGCGCTGCCCTCGTGGGTGAGGTGCAGGCGGCGGGTGGTGCGGACCAGCAGCTTGACGCCCAACCGCTCTTCCAGCGCGTCCAGCCGGCGGCCCATGATGGCGGGCGCCACGCCTTCGGCCAGCGCGGCGGCGGTGAGGCTGCCAGAGGCCGCTACCGCCACAAACGATTCGAGCTGTTTCAGCTTGTTCATCGATTCGATACTTTTTTAGACTGAATCCGTGATTATTAGCCTATTAATAAACAGCAGGGTATCAAATACAGTCACCGCATGGACAAACTAGCCCCATCCCACACCGAGCAGCCCAAGGCCGTCTTGTTCGACGCCTATGGCACGCTGTTTGACGTGTACAGCGTGGGCCTGCTGGCGGAGCAGTTTTTCCCCGGCCATGGCCAGGCGCTGGGGGTGATGTGGCGCGACAAGCAGATCGAATACACCCGGCTGGTGACCACCAGCGACCATGGCAAGCATTACCGGCCTTTTTGGGAGCTGACCCGCGCCGGCCTGCGCTACGCCTGCAAGCGGCTGGGGCTGGACCTGACGCCCGAGCGCGAAGAGCGGCTGATGAACCAGTACCGCGCGCTGTCGGCCTTCCCGGAAAACAAGGACGTGCTGCTGGCCCTGAAGGCACAGGGCGTGGTAACCGGCATTTTGTCCAACGGCGACCCGGGCATGCTGGCGGTGGCCGTCAAAAGCGCCGGGCTGGACGGCCTGCTGGACCACGTGCTCAGCGTCGACCGCATCCAGAAATTCAAGACCCACCCCGACGCCTACGCCCTGGGCCCGCAAGCCACCGGCTTCAAGCCCCAGCAAACGCTGTTTGTCAGTTGCAACGGCTGGGATGCGCTGGCCGCCACCTGGTACGGCTACCGCACGCTGTGGGTGAACCGCTACCAGCTGCCGTTTGAAGAGCTGGACACCCAACCCGAACGCACCGGCAGCTCGCTGCGCGATGTGTTGACTTTTTTTCCCCTGATTTAGCCTTTTTGTAGCTTTTTTGACTTGTTGTTTGAGGACCTCACCATGACCGCACGTACCCCCGTTCACCGCCTGCAAGTGGCCACCGAACTGCACCAGTTCATTGAAACCCAGGTGCTGCCCGGCACCGGCATCGCCAGCGCCACCTTCTGGCAAGGCTTCGACGCCATCGTGGCCGACCTGGCACCGAAGAACATCGCCCTGCTGGCCGAACGCGACCGCCTGCAACTGGAGCTGGACGCCTGGCACAAGGCCCACCCTGGCCCCATCAGCGACATGCCCGCCTACAAGGCCTTTCTGGAAAAAATCGGCTACCTGGTGCCCCAACCGGCCGAGGTGAAGGCCACCACCGCCAACGTGGACGCCGAGCTGGCCACGCAAGCCGGCCCGCAGCTGGTGGTGCCGATCCTGAACGCCCGCTACGCGCTCAACGCCGCCAACGCCCGCTGGGGCAGCCTGTACGACGCGCTGTACGGCACCGACGCCATCCCCGAGGCCGATGGCGCTGAAAAAGGCAAGGGCTACAACCCGGTGCGCGGCGCCAAAGTGATCGCCTACGCCCGCAACGTGCTGGACCAGGCCGCCCCGCTGGCGGGCGCCTCGCACAAGGACGCGACCGGCTACGCTGTTGACAGTGGCAAATTGGTGGTGAGCCTCGCGGGTGGCAAGACCACCGGCCTGGTGGACGCGGCCCAGTTCATCGGCTTCCAGGGCGCCGCCGCGGCCCCGTCGTCGGTGCTGCTGCAGCACCACGGCCTGCACCTCGACATTCAAATTGACCGCAACACCGCCATCGGCAAGACCGACGCGGCCGGCGTCAGCGACCTGGTGCTGGAATCGGCGCTCTCCACCATCCTGGACCTGGAAGACTCGGTTGCCGTGGTGGACGCCGCCGACAAGGTGGTGGCCTACGGCAACTGGCTCGGCATTCTGAAAGGCACCCTGACGGAGAGCGTCAGCAAAGGCGGCAAGACCTTCACCCGCGGCCTGAATGCCGACCGCGTCTACACCGGCGCACAAGGCGGCGAAGTGCGCCTGCACGGCCGCTCGCTGATGTTCCTGCGCAATGTGGGCCACCTGATGACCAACCCCGCCATCACCTACGACGGTGGCAAGGAAATCCCCGAAGGCATCCTGGACGCGGTGGTCACCACCACCATCGCCCTGCACGACCTGCAAGGCCATGGTCAGAACGGCATCCGCAACTCGCGCAAGGGCTCGGTCTACATCGTCAAGCCCAAGATGCACGGCCCGGCCGAGGTGGCCTTCGCGGCTGAACTCTTCACCCGCGTGGAGCAGTTGCTCGGCCTGCCCGACAGCACGGTGAAGCTCGGCATCATGGACGAAGAGCGCCGCACCAGCGTCAACCTGAAGGCCTGCATCGCCGCGGCCAGCAGCCGCGTGGCCTTCATCAACACCGGCTTCCTCGACCGCACAGGCGACGAGATGCACACCGCCATGCACGCTGGCCCGATGATCCGCAAGGGCGACATGAAGACCAGCGCCTGGATCCAGGCCTATGAGAAAAACAACGTGCTGGTGGGCCTGTCTTGTGGCCTGCGTGGCCGCGCACAGATCGGCAAAGGCATGTGGGCCATGCCCGACCTGATGGCCGCGATGCTGGAACAGAAAATCGCCCACCCCAAGGCCGGCGCCAACACCGCCTGGGTGCCCAGCCCCACGGCCGCCACCCTGCACGCGCTGCATTACCACCAGGTGAGCGTGGCTGCGGTGCAGCAAGAGCTGGAGAAGATCGACGCCAACGCCGAGCGCGCCAACATCCTGAACAACCTGCTGCAGATCCCGGTCACCGCCAGCCCGAACTGGACCGCCGCCGAGAAGCAGCAGGAGCTGGACAACAACGCCCAGGGCATCCTGGGCTACGTGGTGCGCTGGGTTGACCAGGGTGTGGGCTGCTCCAAGGTGCCCGACATCCACAACGTCGGCCTGATGGAAGACCGCGCCACGCTGCGCATTTCCAGCCAGCACATGGCCAACTGGCTGCACCATGGCGTGGTGACCTTGCCCCAGGTGAAGGAAACGTTCGAGCGCATGGCTGCGGTGGTGGACGGCCAGAACGCCGGCGACCCGCTGTACCAGCCCATGGCCGGCAACTTCGGCACCTCGGCCGCCTACAAGGCCGCCTGCGAACTGGTGTTTGAAGGCCTGGCGCAGCCCAGCGGCTACACCGAGCCCCTGTTGCACGCCTGGCGCCTGAAAGTGAAGGCCGCCTGACCGCAGGCAAGGCGCTATTGATTCAATAGCTACACCGCAAGGTTCCACTAAGGCTTGCGGTGTATATGGCATACAAAAAGCCAAAATAGGCCGGCGGGACCCGGTTCGGCGCAGTTTGAGCGCCCTCCAGGCCCACCGCCGTCGCACCGTCCAGACGTGACGGCTTGAAACCTTGTGCCAGGTGCAGGTGTTGTCCTGCATCCAAACAGGGACCTGCTCAGTAAGGTCAGCGAGCGGCTTGTTATCGCAAGCCTGTTGGCCCACCCTACCGAGGAAATTCCATGCACAAGTCTTTCAACCGCCTGGCCGTCACGGCCCTGTTCGCGGCCACCCTGGCCGCCTGCGGTGGCAGCAACAACAACGGCCCTTCCCCCGTTGGCGACACCGCCGTCCTGACGGCCGGGGGGCGCATTGCCACCTTCAACCGCGCCACACCCGGCACGCTGGTCAGCAACCTCGGCATCAGCGGGCTGAACGGCTCCGAGCAGCTGGTTGGCATGGACGTGCGTCCGGCCAATGGCCTGGTTTATGCGGTGTCCAACGCCGGCCGCATCTACACCCTTGACCCCGCCACCGGCGCCGCCACCTTCCGCGTGGCCCTGGCCAACGACGCGGCCAACACCACCGCGTTCACCGCGCTCTCGGGCGCCAGCTTCGGGGTCGACTTCAACCCTGTGCCCGACCGCCTGCGCCTCGTCAGCAACACCGGGCAGAACCTCCGCATCAACGTGGACACCGGCGCCACACTGGTGGACGGCGCCATCAACGGCATTGCCGGTGCCAGCGTCAGCGCATCGGCCTACACCAACGCCTTTGCCGGGGCCACCAGCACGCAGCTGTTCAACATCGACTGCGCCACCGGCACCCGCACCCTGCAGAACCCGCCCAACAACGGCACCCTGACCAACCCCACCCCGCTGGGCGTGACCTGCGACGCCGCCAACGGCTTTGACATCGACGCGCGCAACAACACCGGTTTTGCCGCGCTGCGCGTGGGTGGCGTCACCCGCCTGTACAGCGTGTCGCTGGCCAACGGCGGTGTGGCCACAGCCGTGGGCACCCTCGGCACCGACGAGCCCGTGGTGGGCCTGACGCTGCTGAACCCGCCGGCCGCGCCCACGGTGTTCGTGCTGAGCGGCAACAACCTGTCACGCATCGACCCGGCTGCGCCCAACACGCTGCTCGGCACCACCGCCATCACCGGCCTGAACGCGGGTGAAAACGTGCTCGGCATCGACTTCCGCCCCGCCAACGGCCTGCTGTACGTGCTCACCAGCAGCGCCCGCCTGCTGACCGTCAACCCCGACACCGGCGCCGGCACCGTGGTGGCCACCCTGGCCGCCGACCCGGCCGACACCACCGACGGCAACCCCGCGTTCACCACCCTGCTGGGCACCAGCTTCTCGGTCGACTTCAACCCGGTGCCGGACCGCCTGCGCGTCATCAGCGACCTGGGCCAGAGCCTGCGCATCAATGTGGCCACCGGCGCCACCACCACCGACGGCAATATCAACCGCACCGTTCCCGCTTCTGTCACAGGCGCCGCCTACACCAACAGCTTTGCCGGCACCACCGCCACCACGCTGTACGACGTGGACACACTCGCCAATGTGCTGGCGATCCAGAACCCGCCGAACAACGGCACCCTCACCGACGTGGGCGCACTGGGCCTGGACGTGACTGGCAACAGCGCGATCGACATCGCCGGCGGCGACAACGGCCTGGCACTCGGCGCCTTCCGCGCGGGGCTAACCGGCCCTTATTCGCTCTACAACATCAACCTGACCACCGGCGCCGCCACCCTGCGCGGCACCGCAGCGGCAGCGCAGATTGGTGGCGCCACCGGCCCGGCCATCACCGACATCGCCATCCGCTACTGACCGTCTGGCACACCAGGCGTTGCCGGAGCAGCGCCTGGTCCCCTTTGCGGCCGCTGCAACCCTGCACCGGCCGCTTTTTCATGCCGGCACGGCACTCTGGCCCTAGAATTTGCAGTCCTGAACGCACCCACCGTGAACCCCCACCCCAGCGACTTCGACCACGACGCAGCCCTGCTGGCCTGCGCCAGTGGCCACGTGCCTGCGCTGCAGGCGTTGTACGACCAGGAGTCGCGCTGGCTGCTGGGTGTGGCGCTGCGCATCGTGCGCGACCGTGCCACCGCCGAAGACGTGCTGCACGACGCCTGGCTACGGGTCTGGCACAACGCCGGCAGCTTCGACCCCGAACTGGGTTCGGCGCGCGGCTGGCTCTACACCGTGGTGCGGCACTGCGCACTGACCGAAGCGCGCCGCGCCGGGCGCAGCCTGCCGATAGACGACACCATCCTGGACGGCCTGGTCGACACCCACCACCCTGCACCTGACCGCAACGCCATGACCACCACGCTGCACCGTTGCCTGCAACAACTCGACGACCCCCGCCGTGCCTGCATCGTCCATGCGTATGTGGATGGCTACACCCATGCCCAGATCGCCCAGCGACTCAATGCACCGCTCGGCAGCGTTAAATCATGGATACGCCGTGGGCTGGCGAGCTTGAAGGAGTGCCTGTCATGAACCTGCTGGACCCCGAAGAACGCAACGCCCTGGCGGGCGAGTACGTGCTCGGCACCCTGAGCGACGCCGAACAGACCGTTTTTGCCCTCGCCCTGGCGCGCGACCCCGCGCTCCGCGCCGAAGTCGCCGCCTGGCAAGACCGCCTGCTGGGCCTGGCGCCACCCACGCTGGCGGTGGAACCACCCCTTGGCCTGTGGTCGCGCATCGCCCAGACGCTCGAGGCCACGGCCACGCCCCCAACCCTGCCTGTCCAGCGCCTGGCGCCACCTGCCCAGCCCCCGTTGTGGCAACGCCTCGGCTTCTGGCAGGGCCTGGCAGCGGCGGCGGCATTCGGTTGCCTCGTGCTGGCCGTCTCGCTCGCCACGCACCTGGGTGGCACCGACGCCGCCGTGCCGCACCTCGTCGCCGTGCTGCAAAGCCCGGACAAAGCGACCATCGGCTGGCTGGTGGAAGCGCACGGCGGTGGCACGGTGCGGTTGCTGCCACTCTCGGGTGGCGAACCGGTGCCGCCGGGCAGCACGCTGCAGTTCTGGACCAAAGGCGAGCGCGACGCCGGCCCCACCTCGCTTGGCCTGGTCACCCCGGGCACCGCCGTGGTGGTGCCCGCCGCCCGCATCCCCGGCCTGGGCGAACGCCAGCTGTTTGAAATCACGCTGGAGCCAGCGGGTGGCTCGCCGCTGAACCGCCCGACCGGGCCGATCCTGTTCATCGGGCACGCCGTCAAGGTCTGACGGGCCGGCGCGGCCAACCTGCGACAATTTGCCACCCACCATGGGCTGTCGACCGCATTTATGAACCACGCCTACATCCTGACCCTGTCCTGCCCCGACCGCACCGGCATCGTGCACGCCGTTTCCGGCTTTTTGCTGGAGCGTGGCGGCAACATCGAAGAAGCCGCACAGTACAGTGACCGGGACACCGGGCTGTTTTTCATGCGGGTGCAGTTCGCCTGCAACCAACTGACCTTTGCCGACCTGAAGCTGCAGCTCGCCCAGTTCGCAGACCCGTTCAAGATGGTCTGGCAACTGCACGCCACCGCCGAGCCGATGCGCACCGTCATTCTGGTCAGCAAGGAAGGCCACTGCCTGAACGACCTGCTGTTCCGCTGGAAAAGCGGCCTGCTGCCGATCGACATCCGCGCCATCGTCAGCAACCACCGCGAGTTCTACCAGCTCGCGGCCAGCTACAACGTGCCCTTCCACCACATCCCGGTCACCGCCGCCACCAAGGCGCAGGTGGAAGCCAAGCAGTTCGAGATCATCGAGTCCGAAGGCGCGGAACTGGTCGTGCTGGCGCGCTACATGCAGATCCTGAGCGACGACCTGTGCCGCAAGCTGCAGGGCCGCGCCATCAACATCCACCACTCCTTCCTGCCCAGCTTCAAGGGCGCCAAGCCCTACTACCAGGCGCACGACCGGGGCGTGAAACTGATTGGCGCCACCGCCCACTACGTGACCGCCGACCTCGACGAAGGCCCGATCATCGAACAGGACGTGGCCCGGGTCGACCACAGCAAAACGGTGGAAGACTTCACCGCCCAGGGCCGCGACACCGAAAGCCAGGTGCTGGCCCGCGCGGTGAAGTGGCACAGCGAACACCGGGTGCTGCTGAACGGGCACAAGACCGTGATCTTCAAGTGAGTCCGACGCACGGCGGCGAGGCCCATCGGCGCATTCCGCCAATTCAATGTCTGCTGACGTTCGAGGCATTGGCAAGGCTGCGCAGCGTCACACAAACCGCCGAAGAACTCTGCGTCACACCCAGCGCGGTCAGCCACCGGGTCAAGCAGCTGGAGCAGATCATCGGCACCAAGCTGTTTGGCCGGGCCGACTTTTCGCTCACCACCGAGGGCAGCGAGTACCTGGCGCATGTGCGCGAAGGGCTGGCGCGGTTACAGAAGTTTCCCAGCGCGGGCGGCAGCAGCGGCCGGCGCAAGCTGCGGTTTGCCGTCACGCCCACGTTTGCCCGCTCCATTCTGATTCCCCGGCTGCGCCAATTCACCGACGCCTACCCCGAGATCGACCTGACGCTGCAGGTCGCCATCCCGCTGCTCGACGTGGTGGCCGAAGACGCTGACCTGACCATCCGCTTCGGCACCGGCCGCTATGCCGACGTCGAGCACGTGCTGCTGATGAAAGACGAGATCACGCCGCTGGCCTCGCCCGCCTTCGTGCGCGAACACGGCCCGTTCGAGTCACCCCTCGCGCTGGAAGGCCAGCCCCTGCTGCGCAGCCCGCTGGAGCCCTGGCGCACCTGGTTTGCCGCCCACGCGCTCGACTGGCCCGAACCGGCGGACGGCTCGCAGTTCAACGACGTGGGCCTGACCTGCGACGCCGCAGCCGCCGGCATGGGCGTGGCGCTGGTGCGCCAGAAGCTCGCCGCGCCTTGGCTGGAGCGCGGCACGCTGGTGCGGGTGTTCGACCCACTCACCTCACCCGCCGTGCCGAGCCCCCACGCCCACTACCTGTGCTGGCGCACCGGCCTGATGGACCGCTGGGAATGCGCGGCCTTTGCCGACTGGCTCCGCAAAGCGGTGGCCTGAGCCCAGCGCTTTTCACGGCCCGCGCCCGATTTATTCAAGCACCGGCCAGCGGTTTTGCCGTACAGTGGTTTGGCATCGACTTGCCGCGCCAGACCATGAACGCCCCCACTGCCCCCCAGCACACTGCCTCGCTCCTGAAAGCAGAGCAAAAGTCCCAGATTATTCGGGGGCTGCTGGCGGTTTTGCCTGCGCACGCGCTGCTGTGGCAGCCCGAAGACACCACACCCTACGAATGCGACGGCCTGACCGCCTACCGCCAGCGGCCTTTTGCCGTGGCCCTGCCGGAAACCGAAGCCCAGGTGCAGGCGGTGCTGAAGACCTGCCACGCCCTGGGCGTGCCGGTGGTGGCCCGCGGTGCCGGCACCGGCCTCTCGGGCGGCGCGATGCCCCATGCCCAGGGCGTGACGCTGTCGCTGGCCAAGTTCAACAACATCCTGAAGCTGGACGCCCTCAGCCGCACGGCGGTGGTGCAGTGCGGCGTGCGCAACCTGGCCATCAGCGAAGCGGCCGCACCGCTGGGCCTGTACTACGCGCCCGACCCATCAAGCCAGATCGCCTGCACCATCGGCGGCAACGTGGCCGAGAACTCCGGCGGCGTGCACTGCCTGAAGTACGGGTTGACGCTGCACAACGTGCTGAAGGTCAAGGGCTTTACGGTGGCAGGCGAGCCGGTTGAATTCGGCAGCGAGGCACTGGACTGCGCCGGGCTCGATCTGATGGCGGTGCTGGTGGGCAGCGAAGGCATGCTGGCCATCACCACCGAAGTCACCGTCAAGCTGGTGCCCAAGCCCCAGCTGGCGCGCTGCATCATGGCCAGCTTTGACGACGTGCGCAAAGCCGGCGACGCGGTGGCCGCGGTGATCGCCGCCGGCATCATCCCCGCCGGGCTGGAGATGATGGACAAACCCATGACGGCGGCGGTGGAGGACTTCGTCCACGCCGGCTACGACCTCAGCGCCGAAGCGATTCTGCTGTGCGAGAGCGACGGCACACCGGAAGAAGTGGAAGAAGAGATCGGTCGCATGAGCGATGTGCTGCGCGCCGCTGGCGCCACCGCGATTGCGGTGAGCCGCGACGAGGCCGAGCGGTTGAAGTTCTGGAGTGGCCGCAAAAACGCCTTCCCCGCCAGCGGCCGCATCAGCCCCGACTACATGTGCATGGACTCGACCATCCCGCGCAAGCGGCTGGCCGACATCCTGCTGGCGATCCAGCAGATGGAGGAAAAATACGGCCTGCGCTGCGCCAACGTGTTCCATGCGGGCGACGGCAACCTGCACCCGCTGATCCTGTTCGACGCCAACGACGCCGACCAGCTGCACCGCTGCGAGTTGTTCGGCGCCGACATCCTGGAAACCAGCGTGGCGATGGGCGGCACGGTCACTGGCGAACACGGCGTGGGCATCGAGAAACTCAACAGCATGTGTGTGCAGTTCACGCCGGAAGAACGCGAGGCGATGTTTGCCGTGAAGCGCGCGTTCGACCCGCAAGGTCTGCTCAACCCCGGCAAGGTCATCCCCACGCTGACGCGCTGCGCCGAATACGGCCGTGTGGTGGTGCGTGGCGGGCAGATGGCCCACCCCGACCTGCCGCGGTTCTAAATGTTGGCGCTGCGTGGCCTGGCCTGGTTGTTGGCGCTCCAGTCGCTGGGCGAGTTGCTGTCGCGCGGGCTCGACCTGCCCTTCCCGGGCCCGGTGGTTGGCATGCTGTTGCTGACCCTGGCGCTCGGCTTTGCACCGGTGCGCGAACCGGTCGCTGCCTGCGCCGACTTTTTGTTGACGCACCTGTCACTGTTGTTCGTGCCGGTCGGCGTGGGTGTGATGACACACCTCTCCCTGGTCGGCGAATACGGCGGCCGCATGCTGGTGGTGATCGTGCTGTCCACCTGGATCGGCCTGGTGGTCACGGTGGGCGTGCTGCACCTGGGGCGGAAAAGGCGCGATGCCAAAGTTCGTTGACCTCTGGGTCTACCTCTCCGCCACGCCACTGTTTGGCCTGACCGCGACGCTGGTGGTGTACGTGCTGGCGCAGGCGTTTTACGCCCGCATGGCCCAGGCGCCGTGGGCCAACCCGGTGCTGTGGACGGTGGTGGTGATCGCCGGCGTGCTGCTTGCCACCGGTGTGCCCTACCCCACCTACTTTGCCGGTGCGCAGTTCATCCATTTCCTGCTCGGGCCGGCGGTGGTGGCGCTGGGCTGGCCGCTGTGGCAGCGTCGGCAGGCGCTGCGGGCGCGCTGGGGTCGTATTTTGCTCGCGGCCCTGCTGGGCGGCGCCGCCGCCAGCGGCTCGGCGGTGGGCTTGGCCATGCTGGTCGGGCTGCCCACTGAAGTGGTGCTGTCGCTCGCACCCAAGTCGGTCACCGCGCCGGTGGCCATGGGCATCGCCGACAAGATCGGCGGCATCCCGGCGCTGGCGGCGGTGTTCGCGGTGGTCACCGGGCTGGTGGGCGCGCTGAGTGGCAAATACCTGTTTGGTTGGCTGCGCATCCCCACCGATGCCAACGGCTGGGCCGCGCGCGGCTTTGCACTGGGCACCGCCGCCCACGGCCTGGGCGCGGCGCGGGCGATTCAGGTGAATGCCGACGCCGGCGCTTACGCCGGACTGGCGCTCGGGCTGCAGGTGTTGCTCAGCGCGCTGCTGCTGCCGCTGGCGTTCCGGCTCTTCTGAGCCTGTTCAGGCCACCTGGGCCAGCGCGGGCTGGGGCAGCACCTGGTCCAGCGCCGCCTGCAGGTGCGCCACGGTGCGGTCCACATGGTGCAGCTTTTCCAGACCGAACAGGCCCACACGGAAGGTGCGGAAATCGGCCGGCTCGTCGCACTGCAGCGGCACACCGGCGGCGGTTTGCAGGCCGGCGGCGAGGAATTTCTTGCTGTTCTGGATGTCGGCGTCGTCGGTGTAGCTGACCACCACACCCGGTGCCTGGAAGCCCTTGGCCGCCACGCTGCGGATGCCGCGGCTTTCAAACAGCGCGCGCGCCCGCACGCCCAGCTCCGCTTGTTCGGCCTTGACCTTCTCGAAGCCGTAGGCGCGGGTTTCCTGCATCACCTCGCGCAGGCGGGCCAGCGCGTCGGTCGGCATGGTGGTGTGGTACACGTGGCCACCGGCCTCGTAGGTTTCCATGACCTGCAGCCATTTTTTCAGGTCGCAGGCAAAGCTGGTGCTGGTGGTGGCGTCAATGGCGCTGCGGGCGCGCTCGCTGAGCATCACCATGGCGCAGGCGGGTGAGCCGCTCCAGCCTTTTTGCGGCGCGCTGACCAGCACGTCGACACCGGTGGCTTGCATGTCCACCCACATCGCGCCGGACGCAATGCAGTCGAGCACGAACAGGCCACCCACCGCGTGCACCGCGTCGGCCACGGCACGCAGGTAGTCGTCGGGCAGGATCATGCCGGCAGCGGTTTCCACGTGCGGGGCGAACACCACGTCGGGCTTTTGCGCGGCGATGGTGGCCACCACCTCGTCGATCGGGCAGGGCACCCAGGGGGCCTGCGGGCCGTCGCCGACGCGGCGGGCTTTCAGCACCGTGGACTCGGCGGGAATGCCGCCCATGTCAAAAATCTGCGTCCAGCGGTAGCTGAACCAGCCGTTGCGGATGACCAGCGCCTTCTTGCCGGTGGCGAACTGGCGCGCCACCGCTTCCATGCCAAAGGTGCCGCTGCCCGGCACCAGCACCGCCGAACGGGACTGGTAGACCTCTTTCAGGATGCTGGCGATGTCTCGCATCACGCCCTGAAAGCGCTGGGACATGTGGTTGAGCGCGCGGTCGGTGTAGACCACCGAAAATTCGAGCAGACCGTCGGGATCGATGTGGGGCAAAAGACCGGGCATGGTGGCTTCTCAGGGGCGAGTCAAAGAGCGGGGCAGGATAGCACGGGGGCATGGCGGCTGCAGCCATGGTGATCCCTCGGGGGTTTCCGCCTGACGCTGGCCAGCGCGGCGGCCCCACGTTTTCACGGTTGCCGCAGCCAGGGGCCTGGGATAACGTCGACAAGGCCCCTATGCAAAGGAAAACCTATGAACATTCGACAGGCGTGGCTTGCGGCGCTGGCGTTTGCCGGCGTGCTGGCCTCAGGGCCAGGGCATGCGCAGAACGGCGTTGGCGACAGCGACATCCTGATCGGGCAATTTGCCGCGCAAAGCGGTCCGGCGGCGGAACTGGGCAAGCGGATGCGGGTGGGCATTCTGGCGCATTTCAAGGCGGTGAATGCGGCCGGCGGCATCCACGGCCGCACGCTCCGGCTGGTGTCGCGCGACGACGGCTACGAACCCGAACGCGCGCTGGCCAGTGCCAGGGCCCTGATTGCCGAAGACAAGGTGTTTGCGCTGATCGGCTCGGTGGGCACACCCACGACGCTGGCGGCGCTGCCGGCCATCACAGCCGAGCAGATTCCCCTGGTGGGGCCTTTCACCGGCGCGGAGGCGCTGCGTGAACCGTTCAACCGCTACCTGTTCCATGTGCGCGCCAGCTACTACGACGAGACCGAGCGCATCGTCCAGCACCTGACCACGCTGGGCGTGAAGAAGATCGCGGTGTTCTACCAGAACGACTCGTACGGCAAGGCCGGCCTGGAAGGCGTGACGCGCGCGCTGGACAAGCGTTCCCTCAAATCCGTGGCCAGCGTGACGGTGGAGCGCAACAGCACGGACGTGACCCAGGCCTTGGCCAAGCTGGCCAAGGCCGCGCCCGAAGCGGTGGTGCAGATCAGCGCCTACAAGTCGTGTGCGGCGCTGATCAAGCTGGCGCGCACCAAGGGCCTGGCCACGCAGTTCTTCAACGTGAGTTTTGTCGGCTCGTCGGCCTTGGCCGCTGAATTGGGCGACGCGGGCGCGGGCGTCACGATTTCCCAGGTGGTGCCGTTCCCGTTCGCCCCCAGCACGCCCATTGTGCGCGAGTACCAGCAGCGCATGGCCGAGATCGGCGTGGCCGATTACGACTTCTCCAGCATGGAAGGCTACCTGGCCGCCCGGGTGCTGACCGAAGGCCTGCGCCGGGCCGGCCGCTCGCTGAGCCGCGAGGGCCTGGTCGCCAGCCTGGAATCGCTGCGCGACTTCAACATGGGCGGCTTCAGCGTGACCTATGGCCCGCAAAACCACCAGGGCTCGCGCTTCACCGAACTGACGCTGATCTCGCGCAGCGGGCGCTTCGTGCGCTGACGCTGCGGCGTCAGCGCGCGGCACGCTCGCCGAACACGGCGGTGCCGACACGCACCAGCGTGCTGCCGGAAGCCACTGCCGCCTCCAGGTCGGCACTCATGCCAAGCGACAAGGTGTCAAATTCAGGCCAGCCGGGCAGTTGCGCGGCAAGAATATGGTCAAACAGGGCTTGGGCCCTAGTGAAAACTGACTTTTGCGCTATGAAATCAGGAGCAAACTCCGGCAACGCCATCAGCCCGCGCAACCGCAGCCGGGGCAAGGCGCTGATGCCGCGGGCCAACGCCAGCGCCGCCTCGGGGGCCACACCGGATTTGTTCGGCCCCTGGTCGATGTTCACCTGCAGACACACATTGAGCGGCGGCAAATGGCCAGGCCGCTGCGCGCTGAGCCGCTCGGCGGTCTTGAGCCGGTCCACCGACTGCACCCAGTCGAAGTGCTCGGCCACCACCCGCGTCTTGTTGCTCTGCACCGGGCCGATCATGTGCCAGACCAGCGGCAGGTCGCGCAGCGACAGGATTTTCTCGACGCCTTCCTGGATGTAGTTTTCGCCAAACGCGCACTGCCCGGCGGCGTGTGCTTCGCGCACCGCCTCGGGCGCCTGGGTTTTGGAGACTGCCAGCAAGCCCACCGTCGCGGGATCGCGGCCAGCGGTCTGGCAAGCGGTGCTTATTCGGTGCTTTACCTGCTGGAGTCGGTCGGGAATCGTCGTCATAATGGCCAGCAAGCGTACCAAATTGCGGCCAGCCCACTGGCCCGCGTCAACCTGCACCAAGGGACACTGTGGACATTACCCAGTTGCTGGCGTTCAGCGTCAAGAACAAGGCTTCCGACCTGCATTTGTCGGCCGGGCTGCCACCGATGATCCGTGTGCACGGCGACGTGCGGCGCATCAACGTCGAGCCGCTGGACCACAAGGCGGTGCACGCCATGGTCTACGACATCATGAACGACGCGCAGCGCAAACACTTCGAGGAGTTTCTCGAAGTGGACTTCTCGTTCGAGATTGAAGGCCTGGCGCGTTTCCGCGTCAACGCCTTCAACCAGAACCGCGGCGCGGGCGGTGTGTTCCGCACCATCCCGTCCAAGATCCTGACGCTGGAGCAGCTCAACGCCCCCAAGATTTTTGCCGACCTGGCGCTGAAGCCACGCGGCCTGGTGCTGGTGACCGGCCCCACCGGTTCCGGCAAATCCACCACGCTGGCGGCGATGGTCAACTACCTGAACGAAAACGAGTACGGCCACATCCTCACGGTGGAAGACCCGATCGAGTTCGTGCACGAGTCCAAGAAGTGCCTGATCAACCAGCGTGAAGTGGGCCCACACACCAACAGCTTCAGCGCGGCGCTGCGCTCGGCGCTGCGCGAAGACCCGGACGCGATCCTGGTCGGCGAGATGCGCGACCTGGAAACCATCCGCCTGGCCATGACGGCCGCCGAAACCGGCCACCTGGTGTTTGGCACGCTGCACACGTCGAGTGCCGCCAAGACCATCGACCGGATCATCGACGTCTTCCCGGCCGAAGAAAAAGAAATGGTCCGCGCCATGCTGTCGGAGTCGCTGCAGGCGGTGATCTCGCAAACGCTGTGCAAGACCAAGGATGGTTCGGGCCGTGTGGCGGCGCACGAGATCATGCTGGGCACGCCTGCCATCCGCAACCTGATCCGCGAGGCCAAAGTGGCGCAGATGTACTCGTCCATCCAGACCGGCAACAGCCTGGGCATGCAGACGCTGGACCAGAACCTCTCGGACCTGGTGCGGCGCAACATCATCAGTTCGGCAGAAGCCCGTAGCAAGGCCAAGATCCCCGACAACTTCCCAGGCTGAAGGCATTTATGGAACGCGACCAAGCCAGCCAGTTCATCAACGACCTGCTCGCGCTGCTGATTGCGCGCAAGGGCAGCGATCTGTTCATCACCGCCGACTTCCCCCCGGCCATCAAGGTGGACGGAAAGGTGGTCAAGGTGTCGGCCCAGCCGCTGTCGCCGCAGCACACCCTGGTGCTGGCGCGCACCATCATGAGCGACAAGCAGGCCGCCGAGTTTGAACGCACCAAGGAGTGCAACTTCGCCATCGCACCGTCCGGCATTGGCCGCTTCCGGGTGAGCGCCTTTGTGCAGCAGGGCCACATTGGGCTGGTGCTGCGGGTGATCCCGGCCACCATCCCCACCATTGACGGGCTGGGTGTGCCACCGGTGCTGAAAGACGTGGTGATGAGCAAACGCGGTCTGTGCATCCTCGTGGGCGCCACCGGCTCGGGCAAGTCCACCACCCTGGCGGCGATGATCGACTGGCGCAATGAGAAATCCTTTGACCACATCATCACCATCGAAGACCCGGTCGAGTTCGTGCACCCGCACAAAAACTCCATCCTGACCCAGCGCGAAGTGGGCCTCGACACCGAAAGCTGGCATGCGGCCCTGAAGAACACCCTGCGGCAGGCGCCCGATGTGATCCTGATGGGTGAGATCCGCGACCGCGAAACCATGGAGCACGCGATTGCGTTCTCTGAAACGGGCCACCTGTGCCTGGCCACGCTGCACGCCAACAGTGCCAACCAGGCACTGGACCGCATCGTCAATTTCTTCCCTGAAGACCGGCGTCCGCAGTTGCTAATGGACGTGTCGCTGAACCTACGCGCCATCGTGTCGCAGCGCCTGCTGCCAATGCAAAAAGGCAAGGGCCGAGTGGCGGCGGTCGAGGTGATGCTCAACTCACCACTGATCGCCGACCTGATCTTCAAGGGCGAGGTCGCCGAGATCAAGGAGATCATGAAGAAAAGCCGCAACCTCGGCATGCAAACCTTCGACCAGGCACTGTTTGACCTCTACGAAGCCCACCAGGTTACCTACGAAGACGCGCTGCGCAATGCCGACTCGGTGAACGACCTGCGCCTGCAGATCAAACTCAACAGCCAGCGCAGCAAGACCACCGACCTCGCCGCCGGCACCGAACACCTCTCCATCGTCTGACCCCTGATGTCCACCACACCCACCAAAACCTACACCCCCACACCGCCACGCCAGGTCGCATTTCTTGGCCTCGGCGTGATGGGCTACCCCATGGCCGGCCACCTCGCCCGCGCCGGCCACAGCGTCACCGTGTACAACCGCAATACTACAAAATCAATAGCATGGTTGTCAGATTTCACCGAGACTCAGCCGAATAAACATGCCAAAACGCCACGCGAGGCCGCCGCCGGGGCCGATCTGGTCTTCTGCTGCGTTGGCAACGACGACGACCTGCGCGCCGTGACCCTGGGCACCGATGGCGCCTTTGCCGGCATGCAGGCCGGCGCGGTGTTTGTCGACCACACCACCGCATCTGCCGACGTGGCGCGTGAGCTGAACACAGCCGCACAGGCGCTGGGCCTGGCGTTCATTGACGCGCCGGTCTCAGGCGGTCAGGCCGGTGCGCAGAATGGCCTGCTCACCGTGATGTGCGGCGGTGACCCGGATGCTTTTGCAAAGGTGGCGCCAGTGGCGATGGCATTCTCCCGCGCGGTGACGCTGATGGGAGCCAGCGGGGCCGGCCAGCTCACCAAGATGGTCAACCAGGTCTGCATCGCCGGCCTGCTGCAGGGCCTGAGCGAAGCGATTGCCTTTGGCCAAAAGGCCGGGCTCGACATGGCCCAGGTGCTGGACGTGATCGGCAAAGGCGCGGCCCAGAGCTGGCAGCTCGACAACCGTGGCAAAACCATGGCCGCCGACGAATTCAACTTCGGCTTTGCGGTGGATTGGATGCGCAAGGACCTCGGGCTGGTGATGGACGAAGCGCGCCGCAACGGCGCACGCCTGCCCGTCACCGCGCTGGTGGACCAGTTTTATGCCGACGTGCAGCAGATGGGTGGCCAACGCTGGGACACGTCCAGCCTGATCAAGCGGCTGAGGTAAGCCGCGACCCGACGCGCGTCAGCTTTTGGCGGCGCGCGGCAGCAGGCGCTGCAGTTCTTCTTCGCTGATGATTTCGAACACCCGCACGACCTTCTGCACGCCGCCCACGCCACGTGCCACTTCGGTCACGCGGTCGGCTTCGCGCTGGGTCACACGGCCCATCAGGTACACCGTGCCGCGCTCGGTGACCACCTTGAAGGCGGTCGGGTAGAGGTCTTTCGCGTCCACCATCGCGGCCTTGACCTGGCCAGTGATCAGCGTGTCCGACGAGCGTTGCGTCAGCGTGGAGTTGCCGCTCACCACCAGCTCGTTGACGATGCTGCGCACGTTGTCCACGCCGGACACCGTCTGCTCGGCCAGCTTGCGGTCCGACTCGGTGGGCACCTCGCCGGTCATCAGCACCTGCCGGTTGTAGCTGGTGATGTTGATGTGCCCCCGGTCGCCCACGTTGTCGCGCAGCCGGTTGTACGAGCGGAGCTCAATGCCCTCGTCTTCCAGTTGCGCACCCGAGGTGCGGCGGTCTGTTGCCACCAGCGTGCCCCCCAGAAAGGTGCTGCCCACCACCAGCGGTACGCAGGCGCTGAGCGCGCCACTGAGTGCGGTGGCCAATACCACCAGCCGGATTGTCTTGTTCATGTTGTCTGTTCCTGGTCGCCAAGTAACTGGGTGTCCACCCCGTCGCTGATGCAGTGCAGCGCCAGCAGGTGGACTTCGTGGATGCGCGCGGGGCGCTCGTGCGGCACACACACGTGCACATCGGTGTCGCGCAGCGCCGCGGTGACCTTGCCGCCACCCGCGCCGGTCAGCGCCACCACCGTCATGTCGCGTTCGTGCGCCACCGCCATGGCGGCCAGCACGTTGGCATGCTGCCCGGTGGCAGACAAGACCAACAGCACATCGCCCGCCTGGCCCAGCGCCCGCACCTGCTTGGCAAACAGGTGCTGGCCGTCGCCCTCACCCGCCAGCGAGGTCAGCACGGTGGTGTCGGTGGTCAGGGCAACCGCACCGAGTTCGGGGCGGTCACGTTCAAACCGCCCGACGAACTGGCCGGCAAACAGCTGCGCGCTCGCGGCCGAACTGCCATTGCCGCAGGCCAGCACCTTGCCACCGCTGGTCACGCACGCCAGGATGGCCTGCACCGCTGCCGCCAAGGGCTTGCTGAGGATCTGGGCCGCGTGGTAGTTGAGGTCGGCGCTGTCGATGAAGTGCTGCTGGATGCGCTGCTCTAACATGGCCTGCATGATAACTGGGATGGGCACATCCCCTATGACGCGTCAAACGCGGCACGCAGCCATTCCACCGTGGGCTCGGCCCCCGGCTGCTGTGAATTCCCCTGAATGCACACCACGTCAAACCGACACGGCGGCCATGTGGGCAGGCGCATCAGGTAGTGCCGCGCCGCAAACACAATGCGCTGGCGCTTGGTGGCCGAGATGCTCGCAGCCGCACCCCCATGGCGGTTGCTCGCGCGCTGGCGGACCTCCACAAACACCAGCGTGCCGTCCTGGTCGCGCATGATCAAATCAATCTCACCGCCACCCCGCCCAGGCGTCCGATAATTGCGGGCGACCAAGGTCAGGCCCGCACGCAGCAGATGGGCTGCCGCCCGCGCCTCACCGGCATCACCCAACTCTTTTTTTGAAGGCCCTTTTGACAGCATCGTTCGCCCCTGCCTTGGCCGCCGCGCATGCCGCGGCCGGTGACCAGCATTATCCGCACGCCTGCCTTTACGTCGTGGCCACGCCCATCGGCAACCTGGCCGACATCACGCTGCGGGCGCTGCACGTGCTCAGCCTGGTCGATGCCGTGGCCTGCGAAGACACACGCCACACCCAGGGCATGCTGCGCGCCTATGGCATCGACAAGCCGCTGCTGGCGGTGCACGAACACAACGAGGCACAGGCGGCCGAGCACATCTGCACCCTGCTCGCGCAGGGCCAGCGGATTGCCTATGTGAGCGATGCCGGCACACCGGCCATCAGCGACCCCGGCGCGCGGTTGACACGTGCCGCGCAGACCGCTGGCCACCGCGTGTTGCCCTTGCCCGGCGTGAGCAGCGTGACCACCGCGCTCAGCGTTGCCGGGCTCCCGGCGCCAGGCAGTTTTGTCTTCGTCGGCTTTCTGCCCAACAAACCCACCGAACGGCAGACAGCGCTGTTGCCCTTGCTGAAAACACCGCATGCCCTCGTGCTGCTGGAGTCGCCACACCGGATCGAGGCTGTGGCTGCCGTTCTGGCCGCGCACGCCGGAGAACGCCACATCACGGTCGCACGCGAACTGACCAAGCAGTTCGAAGAAGTCGCCACCATGCCAGTGCTGCAATTTCCCGCCTGGCTGAATGCCAACCCCCAGCGCAAGCGGGGCGAGTTTGTGCTGGTCCTGCACCCACCCGCCCACGAACCGGCCACGGACAACGGCCACGAGGTGCTGGCCATGCTGCTGGAAGAATTGCCCATCAAGGCGGCGGTTCGGTTGGCGGTGCACCTGACCGGTGGCACACGCAACGACTTGTATGCGGCTGCGTTGCAACTCAAATCGGCTTTGCCCGAAGCACGGGAGACCGATGCCGAAAGCAGCGACTGAGCCACCGCCCAGTGTTGCTTCTAAGGCGTGACACACAACAAAATGCCTGCTCGGAACCTCAGTTCCGGCAGGCATTTTGTCTGCAGCATTGCTGCTGCATGTTGGTTGCGCGAGTAGGATTTGAACCTACGACCTTTGGGTTATGAGCCCAACGAGCTACCAGGCTGCTCCATCGCGCGGTAAGTCAATGATTATAGCTTATTCTGCGGCCTTGATGTCGGCTTCGTTCACAACAGCCACATCAGGACGGTCAACCAGTTCGACCAAAGCCATCGGTGCATTGTCGCCAACACGGAAACCCATCTTCAAAATACGGGTGTAACCACCGGGACGCGCCTTGAAACGCGGGCCGAGGTCATTGAACAGCTTGGTGACGCTGTCGCGGTCACGCAGGCGGTTGAAAGCCAGGCGGCGGTTGGCCAGGGTGGCTTCTTTGGCGAGCGTGATCATCGGCTCGATGACGCGGCGCAGCTCTTTGGCTTTTGGCAGCGTGGTCTTGATGACTTCGTGCTCGATGAGCGAGTTCATCATGTTCTGCAGCATCGCGAGGCGGTGCGAGCTGGTGCGGTTGAGTTTACGTAGTCCGTGTCCGTGACGCATGGTGCTTTCCTTTGGTTATTAAACGGACAGCCGTATCAGGTACTGCCCGGTGCACTGGGTTCGCTGTGCGACCCCTGTTCAACAAGCGCTCAGCGCTTGTCCAAGCCGGCCGGTGGCCAGTTGTCGAGTTTCATGCCCAGCGTCAGCCCGCGCGACGCCAGCACTTCCTTGATTTCGTTGAGCGACTTGCGACCCAGGTTGGGGGTCTTGAGCAACTCGTTTTCGGTGCGCTGGATCAGGTCCCCGATGTAGTAGATGTTCTCGGCCTTCAGGCAGTTGGCGGAACGCACCGTCAGCTCCAGCTCGTCAACAGGGCGCAGCAGGATCGGGTCGAACTGCTGCGAGCTGCGCGGTGCTGGCGCATCAAAGGCGGCGAGTTCGCTGCCTTCCAGCTGGGCAAACACGGCAATCTGCTCGACCAGAATCTTGGCCGAAGCGCGTACCGCGTCTTCCGCAGTGATGGCGCCGTTGGTTTCGATTTCCACCACCAGCTTGTCGAGGTCGGTGCGCTGCTCAACGCGGGCACTTTCCACCGTATAGCTGACGCGCTTGACGGGCGAAAAGGACGCGTCCAGAACGATACGGCCAATGGATTTGGTCGGCTCGTCACCGTAACGGCGCATCGTGCCAGGCACATAGCCACGGCCTTTTTCAATCTTGATCTGCATGTCCAGCTTGCCACCTTGCGACAGATGGGCAATGACATGGCCAGGGTTGATGATCTCAACGTCGTGCGGCGTCTGGATATCAGCGGCGGTGACAACGCCTTCGCCGTCTTTGCGCAGGCTCAGCGTGACTTCGTCGCGGTTGTGGAGCTTGAAGACCACACCCTTCAGGTTCAGCAGGATGTTGACAACGTCTTCCTGAACGCCGTCGATCGACGAATACTCGTGGAGTACGCCGGAAATCGTGACCTCGGTCGCCGCATAGCCCACCATGGACGACAGCAGGACACGGCGCAGGGCGTTGCCCAGCGTGTGGCCATAGCCACGCTCGAACGGCTCGAGCGTCACTTTCGCATGGTTGGTACCAAGCTGCTCAACATGGATGGCTTTGGGCTTCAGCAAATGGGTCTGCATGCAAACTTCCTCTCAATACCCCCGGCTCGTTACACCGGTAAGGCTGGTGAAGCGCCGGCGGCCGCGCAAAAGGCGGCAGCCGGAACAAAAATTAACGCGAATACAGTTCGACGATCAACGATTCGTTGACGTCAGAAGCAAATTCGTCGCGGTCAGGTACCTTCTTGAAGGTGCCTTCGGCCTTGTCCAGGCTGACTTCCACCCAGGCCGGGAAACCGACTTGCTGTGCCAACTGCAGCGCTTCCAGAACACGGCCCTGCTTTTTGGATTTTTCGCGGACAGCAATCACGTCACCCGTCTTGACTTGGTAAGACGGGATGTTGACCGAGTTGCCATTGACCGTCATGGCCTTGTGCGACACCAGTTGGCGTGCTTCGGCGCGCGTGGAGCCAAAGCCCATGCGGTAAACGACGTTGTCGAGGCGCGATTCCAACAGGAACAACAAGTTGGCGCCCGTGTTGCCACGGCGGCGATCAGCTTCTGCAAAGTAGCGGCGGAACTGGCGTTCCAGCACACCGTACATGCGCTTGACCTTCTGTTTTTCACGCAGCTGCAAGCCGAAATCGGACGTGCGCTGGCCAGAAGTGCGACCGTGCTGGCCTGGCTTGGAGTCGAATTTGGCCTTGTCACCGATGGCGCGACGGGCGCTTTTCAGGAACAGGTCGGTGCCTTCACGGCGGGAAAGTTTGGCCTTGGGGCCGAGGTAGCGTGCCACTATATTTCCTTTACTTGTATCTGCTGCAGCCTGTTGCTGCAGGAGCCTTCGGCGCGAAGCCTAACGGCGGTGGGCTTGGGTTGACGAAACACAAAACAACAAAGGTGGCCGGCACACATGCACCAGCCACCCTTGCAGAAAACACTCAAATGCGGCGGCGCTTTTGTGGGCGGCAGCCGTTGTGTGGAACCGGCGTCACGTCGGCAATGACGTTGATGCGGATGCCCAGTGCGGCCAGCGCACGGACAGACGACTCACGGCCAGGACCAGGACCCTTGATTTCAACGTCGAGGTTCTTGATGCCCTGCTCGATCGCAGCGCGTCCAGCCACTTCAGAAGCCACCTGTGCGGCAAACGGAGTCGACTTGCGTGAACCCTTGAAGCCCTGACCACCCGACGACGCCCAGGACAAGGCATTGCCTTGGCGGTCGGTGATGGTGATGATGGTGTTGTTGAACGAAGCGTGAACGTGCGCAACGCCGTCAGCAACATTCTTGCGGACTTTTTTACGGACGCGCTGGGCGGCGTTATTGGCTGGAGCTTTTGCCATGGTGATCTTTCAAACTGATTATTTCTTGAGCGCCTGCGCGGCCTTGCGCGGACCCTTGCGGGTGCGGGCATTGGTACGCGTACGCTGACCACGCATTGGCAAACCGCGACGGTGACGGAAACCACGGTAGCAACCAATGTCCATCAAGCGCTTGATGTTCATGGTGGTTTCGCGGCGCAAATCACCTTCAATGGTAATCAGCGCGATTTGGTCGCGGATTTTTTCCAGGTCGCCGTCCGTCAGGTCTTTGACCTTCTTGGAATAAGCGATCTCACAGGCTTCGCAAATTTTGCGAGCGCGTGTGCGACCAATGCCGAAAATGGCGGTAAGGCCAATTTCAGTGTGCTTTTGCGGCGGAATGTTGATGCCAGCTATACGTGCCATATACGTCCTCTAAAACTCTGGAAATCAGCCTTGGCGCTGTTTGTGGCGCGGATCGGTACAGATCACGCGGACCACGCCCTTGCGGCGGATGATCTTGCAGTTGCGGCAAATTTTCTTGACCGAAGCCGAAACTCTCATTTCTCTCTCCTTTAATCCCTCGCCAACCACTGGCGCGGAACAGGCGCCGTTATTTGGCGCGAAACACAATCCTGGCCCGACTCAAATCGTAGGGCGTCAATTCCACTGTGACCTTGTCGCCGGGCAAGATCCGGATGTAATGCATGCGCATCTTTCCGGAAATATGCCCCAAGACAACATGGCCGTTTTCCAATTTCACCCGGAAGGTTGCATTGGGCAGGTTTTCAAGGACCTCCCCCTGCATCTGGATAACATCGTCTTTCGACACCGTCCACCCACCCCCTGTTAGCTCTTGAAGTTGGCCTTTTTCAACAATGACTCGTACTGCTGCGACATCATGTAGTTTTGAACCTGGGCCATGAAATCCATGGTCACCACCACAATGATCAACAGCGACGTGCCACCAAAATAAAACGGCACGTTGTACTTCAAAATCAGAAACTCGGGCAGCAGGCAGACGAAGGTGATGTAAATCGCCCCAGCCAATGTCAACCGCACCAAAATCTTGTCAATGTAGCGAGCCGTTTGGTCACCCGGACGAATGCCCGGAATGAACGCACCGCTCTTCTTCAGGTTGTCTGCGGTTTCCCGACTGTTGAACACCAGTGCGGTGTAAAAAAAGCAGAAAAACACAATCGCAGCGGCGTACAACATCACGTAGACAGGTTGTCCTGGGGACAAGGTGCCGGCAATGTCTTTCAACCAACGCATCGACTCACCGGAGCTGAACCAGGTCACCACCGTGGCAGGCAACAAAATGATCGACGACGCAAAAATAGGTGGAATTACACCCGCCATGTTCAGCTTCAGCGGCAAGTGCGACGATTGGCCACCGTAGACCTTGTTGCCCACCTGACGACGTGCGTAGTTCACCAAAATCTTCCGCTGACCACGCTCCACGAACACCACGAAGTAGGTCACCAAGGCCACGACGATCACGATCAGCATCGCGATGATGACGCTCATGGCGCCGGTACGGACCAGCTCAAGCAAACCACCCAGAGCCGAAGGCAACCCAGCGGCAATGCCGGCAAAGATCAGGATCGAAATACCGTTGCCCAGACCACGCTCGGTGATCTGCTCACCCAGCCACATCAGAAACACCGTGCCTGCTGTGAGACTGACCACCGCCGTCATGCGGAAACCAAAACCCGGGTCAATCACCAGACCTTGCGAACTTTCCAGCGCCACGGCAATGCCGAACGATTGAAACAAGGCCAAGCCCAATGTCCCATAGCGGGTGTACTGGGTGATCTTGCGACGCCCGGCTTCGCCTTCCTTCTTCATCTGCTCAAACGCAGGCACCACATAGGCCATCAACTGCATGATGATGGACGCCGAAATGTACGGCGTGATGCCCAACGCAAACACGGTGAAGCGCGACAGTGCACCACCCGAGAACATGTTGAACAGGTTCAGGATGCCGCCCTGCTGGCCGTTGAACAGCTGCTGCAACTGCACCGGGTCGATGCCTGGCACCGGGATGTGCGCCCCAACGCGGTACACCACCAGGGCCAGCAGCAAAAACATCAGCCGCCGGCGCAGATCACCGAACTTGCCTGTTTTGGCTATTTGCGCCGAATTCGTTGCCACCAGAATCTTCTTTCAGGCAATCAGGCGACAGCGCCACCAGCAGCGATGATCGCCGCTTTGGCACCGGCCGTGGCACCAATACCCGTGAGCTTGACGGCAATGCCGATTTCACCGGTGTTGATGACCTTGACGACCTTGATCATTTGGCCAACCAGACCCGCCTGCTTCAGCACCAACATGTCAACTTCGGCAGCGCCGAGGCGAGCCAAAGAAGTCAACGTGACTTCGGCGTTGAACTGCAGCAGGTGCGATTTGAAACCACGCTTGGGCAAGCGGCGCTGCAAAGGCATTTGACCGCCTTCGAAGCCCACCTTGTGGTAGCCGCCCGAACGCGACTTCTGACCTTTGTGACCACGGCCAGCGGTTTTACCCAAGCCGGAGCCAATGCCACGGCCGACACGGCGCTTGGCATGTTTTGCGCCCGCAGCGGGCTTGATGCTGTTGAGTTCCATCATGTACCTTAGAGCACTTTGACCAGGTAGCTGATCTTGTCGATCATGCCGCGAACCGCTGGGGTGTCCTGCAGTTCGCTGACGCTGTTCAGCTTGCGCAAGCCCAGGCCACGAACGGTGGCACGGTGCGATTCTTTGCAACCAATCGGGCTACGCACCAGCTGGAGCTTGACAGTTTGTTGTGTTGTCATCGTGAAACTCCAATCAGGCGAAGATGTCTTCCACGGTCTTGCCGCGCTTGGCAGCGACTTCAGACGGCGTGGTCGAATGGATCAGGGCGTCGAGCGTGGCACGGACCATGTTGTAAGGGTTCGACGAACCATGGCTTTTTGCCACGATGTCGGTGATGCCCATGACTTCGAACACAGCGCGCATTGGACCACCGGCAATGATGCCGGTACCGCGGGGGGCTGGCGACATCATGACGCGGGCAGCACCGTGGTGACCCATCACCGTGTGGTGCAGCGTGCCGTTTTTCAACGACACTTTCTTCAGGTTGCGGCGCGCTTCTTCCATCGCCTTTTGCACGGCTGCCGGCACTTCTTTCGACTTACCCTTGCCCATGCCGACGCGGCCATCGCCATCACCCACCACGGTGAGTGCTGCGAAACCCAGAATACGACCGCCCTTGACGACTTTGGTGACGCGGTTCACCGCAATCATCTTCTCCTTCAGACCGTCGTCAGGAGTGTCGCTCTGGGCCCTAGCTTGAAATTTAGCCATTTTTAATTCCGATCCGCTTAGAACTGCAAGCCGGCTTCGCGCGCTGCGTCAGCCAGTGCCTTGACGCGGCCGTGGTAGGCAAAACCCGCACGGTCAAACGCCACTTTTTCCACACCCGCCGCTTTGGCTTTTTCGGCAATCATTTTGCCGATGGCCGTTGCTGCAGCGGTGTTGCCACCCTTGCCGGAAGCGCCAAGCGATTGGCGCACATCGGCTTGAGCGGTAGAAGCGGTGGCCAGCACCTTGGTACCGCAACCGGAGATCACCGTTGCATAGATGTGCAGGTTGGTGCGGTTCACCGTCAAACGCGCCACGCCTTGCGTCGCAATGCGGATACGGGTTTGGCGCGCACGGCGCAGACGCTGCTCTTTTTTGGTCAACATCATGCAGCTCCTTATTTCTTCTTGGTCTCTTTGATCGTGATCTTCTCATCCGCATAACGGATGCCCTTGCCCTTGTAAGGCTCGGGAGGACGAATCGCACGAATCTCGGCAGCCACTTGGCCCACACGTTGGCGGTCAGCACCCTTGATGACCACTTCGGTCGGGGTGGGCGTTGCCACGGTGATGCCAAACGGCATGTCTTTGTTGACCGGGTGCGAGTAACCCACCGCCAGGTTCAGCTTGGCGCCTTGGGCCGCAGCCTTGTAGCCCACGCCGACCAGGCTCAGCTTCTTCTCGAAGCCCTTGGTCACACCGACCACCATGTTGTTCACCAGCTGGCGCATGGTGCCACTCATGGCATTCGCTTCACGCGAATCGTTGGCAGGCACGAAAGTCAATTTACCGGCGTCAAGCTTGACCGTGACCAGCGGGTTGCTGGCCAGCTTCAGGGAGCCGTTGCTGCCCTTCACACTGATCTCTTCTTGCGCCACTGCAATGTCAACCCCAGCGGGGACGACAACAGGCATTTTTCCAACACGGGACATTTCAGTTTCTCCTAGGCGCCGGGCTTAAGCCACGTAGCACAGAACTTCGCCACCGACACCGGTAGCGCGCGCCTTGCGGTCGGTCATCACGCCTTGCGGCGTGGTCACAATCGCCACACCCAGGCCGTTCTGGACCTGTGGAATCGCGTTGCTGCCTTTGTAGACACGCAAGCCAGGGCGGCTGACGCGCTCAATGCGCTCAATCACCGGGCGACCGGCGTAGTATTTCAGGGTGATTTCGAGGTCGGCTTTGCCGGCTTCGGACTTGACCTGAAAACTGTCGATGTAGCCTTCGTCCTTCAGCACCTGCGCAATGGCCACCTTCACCTTGGAAGACGGAACCGACACAGTGGCCTTGGCCACCATTTGCGCATTGCGGATGCGTGTCAGCAAATCGGCAATGGGATCACTCATGCTCATATCAAATCTCTCCTGCCTGGCTTACCAACTGGCCTTGACGACACCGGGAATGTCGCCTGCGAAGGCCATTTCACGGATCTTGGCGCGGCCGAGGCCGAACTGACGGAATGTGCCGCGTGGGCGACCGGTGATCGCGCAGCGGTTGCGCTGGCGCGTGGGGTTGGCGTTGCGCGGCAGCTTTTGCAAGCCGAGGCGGGCCAGGGCACGCTCGTCGTCGCTCTTCTTGGCGTCGTTCGAAGCGGCCTTCAGTTCCGCGTATTTTTTCGCGTACTTGGCAGCCAGTTTGTCGCGCTTGAGTTCGCGCTGGATCAATGATGCTTTAGCCACACGGCACCTCAGTTCTTGAACGGGAAACGGAAGCCGGTGAGGAGCGCCTTGCACTCTTCGTCGGTCTTGGCCGTTGTGGTGATGCTGATGTTGAGGCCGCGCAGGGCGTCAACCTTGTCGTACTCGATCTCAGGGAAAATGATCTGTTCCTTGACACCGATGTTGTAGTTGCCACGGCCATCAAAGGCACGACCGGAGATACCACGGAAATCGCGCACGCGGGGCAAGGCGATGGTGACAAAACGGTCGAGAAACTCGTACATCTTGACGCCACGCAACGTGACCATGCAGCCAATTGGCAGGTCTTCGCGGATCTTGAAACCGGCGATGGCCTTCTTGGCCTTGGTGACCACGGGCTTCTGGCCTGCGATCTTGGTCATGTCGCCGACGGCGTTGTCCATGACCTTCTTGTCTGCAACCGCCTCGCTCACACCCATGTTGAGCGTGATCTTGGTGATGCGGGGAACCTGCATCGGCGAGGTGTAGCTGAACTTTTGGATCAGTTCAGGCGCGATTTTTTCGCGGTAGATTTGCTGGAGTCGTGCCATGATTTACTGCCCTTCAGGCCGTCTTGATTTCTTCACCGCTGGACTTGAAAACGCGAACGCGTTTGCCGTCAGCAGCCAATTTGATGCCCACGCGGTCTGCCCTGCCAGTTGCCGCATTGAAGATGGCAACGTTGGACTGGTGGATCGGCATGTTCTTTTCGATGATGCCGCCGGTGATGCCCTTCATGGGGTTGGGCTTGGCGTGTTTTTTCACCACGTTGATGCCGTCCACCAGCACATGGGAGTCGCTGGCGCGCAGCGACACAGTGCCGCGCTTGCCTTTGTCGCGTCCCGCGATGACGATGACTTCGTCGCCTTTGCGAATCTTGTTCATGACAGGTCCTTACAGAACTTCAGGTGCCAGGGACACGATCTTCATGAACTTCTCGGTGCGCAGTTCGCGCGTGACCGGTCCGAAGATGCGGGTGCCAATGGGCTCGAGCTTGGCGTTGAGCAACACGGCGGCATTGCCGTCGAATTTCACCAGCGAGCCGTCTGCACGGCGGATGCCTTTGGCGGTACGCACCACCACGGCACTGTAGATTTCGCCTTTTTTGACGCGGCCACGGGGCGCAGCTTCTTTGATGCTGACCTTGATGACGTCGCCAACGCTGGCATAACGGCGCTTGGAACCGCCGAGCACCTTGATGCACAGGACGGATTTCGCGCCGGTATTGTCGGCCACTTCTAGCCGGGATTCAGTCTGGATCATTTCTATATTCCCAACTTGTACCAGCGGGCTTTGATGCCAACCGGTCAGTCTTGGGCCCGTCGTCCACGTTGCAAACCATTTGCAGCGCTTTTGCTGGGCAGATACATCACCTTTTTAGGGCGAAGCCTGCGATTATGGCAGAGTCTTTGGGGAGCGTCAACCACATTCCGGAAGAAAATGTGTTGGACACCCTCACGGCGCCTGTCAGGGCAACCGGTAAGTCGCGGCCAGGCCCTGAAAAGCGCTGGCTGCGGCACCGGCGTCCAGGCCGGGGCCGATTTCAGCGGCCAGCAGATCGGCCACCGCCGGGGCGAGCCTGGCAGCCTGCGCGGCGTCCAGAAACAGCAGGCGGGCGCGCCGGGCCAACACGTCTTCCACCGTGCGGGCGTATTCGTGGCGCACGGCAAAACGCACCATGGCCTCGGTCAAGCCGCCACCGAGTGCGCGGTCCGCGCCGGGCAGCGCCGTCACGGCCCCGGCTTCGCTGCCGTAAGCGGCCAACCCGCCGCCCTGGCCGGGCGCAGCGAAAGACGCGCCCGTGGCCCCCACCAAGGGCAGATCAACCGTCACGCCCGCCGGGCGCTCGGGCAACAGGCCTTGGCCCATGCAGTGGGCCAGCACGTCTTCGGCCATCGCGCGGTAGGTGGTCCATTTGCCCCCGGTCACCGTGACCAGCCCACTGGGGCCGGTGCGCACCGCGTGTTCGCGGCTGATGGCGCGGGTTTGTTTGACCTGGCCAGTCTGCGGGGCCTCGTCGGGCTTGACCAGTGGCCGCAGGCCGGCCCAGACGCTCTTCACATCGCTGCGCTGCGGCGGACGCGTGAGGAAACGGCTTGCCTCCGCCAGAATGAAGGCCACCTCGTGGGCCAGCGCCTGTGGCTCGCGGGGAATGGCGTCGCCTTGCAGTTCGGGCCGGGGCGTGTCGGTGGTGCCGAGCACGGTGTGGCCGAGCCAGGGCAGCGCAAACAGCACCCGGCCGTCGCGGGTGCGGGGCACCAGCATGGCGTGCTGACCGGGCAAAAACGACGCGTCCAGCACCAGGTGCACGCCCTGGCTGGGGCTGACCATGGGTTTGGCAGCGCTTTCTTGTGCGCGCAGGCCGTCGACCCAGACGCCGGTGGCATTGACCACGCAGCGCGAGCGCACGGTGTAGGTTTGCCCGGTTTCGGTGTCCTGGCACGCCAGGCCCGAGACGCGGCCTGCCGTGTGGTGCAACGCGGTCACCGCGCAGTAATTGAGCACCAAGGCGCCCTGCACTGCCGCCGTGCGGGCCAGCGCCAGCGCCAGCCGGGCGTCGTCGAACTGGCCATCCCAGTACTGGATGCCGCCGGTCAGGCCCTGGGCCTGCACCGTCGGCAACCGCGTTTGCACCTCGGCCGGGCTCAGCCAGGCGGTGCCGCCCAGGCCCACCGATGCGGCGGTGCGGCCGGCGAGTGCGTCGTACAGCGCCAGGCCGGTGCCGTAAAACGGTTTTTCCCACCAGCGGTAGCAGGGCATCACAAACGGCAGCGGGTGCACCAGGTGGGGCGCGTTGCGCAGCAGCGTGGTGCGTTCGTGCAGCGCTTCGCGCACCAGCGGCAGGTGGCCTTGCGCGAGGTAGCGCACACCGCCATGGACCAGCTTGGTGGAGCGCGATGAGGTGCCTTTGGCGAAATCGTGCGATTCGAGCAACACCACCCGCAAGCCCCTGGCCGCCGCGTCCAGCGCCACGCCGAGGCCAGTGGCGCCACCGCCAACCACCGCGAGGTCGTAGGGCGCCGGCTCGGCCAGGCGGGCCAGCAGGTCGTCCGAGATCATGAGGGGCCGCTCAAGCCCGACCGCGCAACTGCGCCAAGAGCACCAGCGCCTCGCGCGTGGTGGC
>JAFEHU010000045.1 GCA_017848435.1 Burkholderiaceae bacterium
AGGCGGGCCTGGGTGCACAGGGCACAGCCGGTGGTCTGGGATGGGCCAGTGGTGGTCTGGGTGGACTGGGTGGACTGGGCAGTCTGGCAGGAGGCAGTTCGTCCTCACAGGGCGGCGGAGGCTCTTTCTCGGGGGGCGGTGGTGCCCAACCGTCCACCGGCGGGCAGATCCAGGCCGACCCGTCCATCAACGCGCTGATCATCACCGCCAGCGAGCCGCAATACCGGCAAATCCGTGCGGTGATCGACCGACTGGATGGCCGCCGTGCGCAGGTGTTTCTGGAAAGCCTGATCGTTGAGGTGAACACCGACAAGGCCGCCCAGTTCGGCGTGCAATTGCAAACCCTGTTGGGCAACCGCGGTGGCGGTACCCTGGGCGCGGTGGGCAGCAATTTCAGTGGGGGCTCCACGGCCAACATCATCGGTGTGCAGACCACCGCGGCCAGCGGCAACCTGCCCACGCTGGGGCAGGGCCTGAACCTTGGTGTGGCGACACGGCAGTCGAACGGCGCCTATGTGCTGAACGCGCTGGCCAGCTTCCTGGAGTCCTCCGGCAGCGGCAACATTTTGTCAACGCCCAACCTGCTGACGCTGGACAACGAAGAGGCCAAGATCGTGATTGGCCAGAACGTGCCATTTGTGTCGGGCTCCTTCACCAACACCGGTGGCACCGGTGGCGCGGTCAACCCGTTCCAGACGGTGGAACGCAAAGACGTTGGCTTGACCCTGCGGGTGAAGCCGCAAATCAGCGAAGACGGCACCATCAAAATGCAGATCTTCCAGGAGGTGTCGAGCGTGGACCCGGCGTCGGTCAACGCGCTGACCGGTTTGATCACCAACAAGCGCTCGATCGAATCGAACGTGGTGGTGGACGACGGTTCCATCGTGGTGCTGGGCGGTTTGTTGACCGACGAGTATTCCGGTTCGGCGCAGCAGGTGCCTTTGCTGGGCAACATCCCTTACCTGGGCAACCTGTTCAAGAACCAGAACCGCTCGCGCAAGAAAACCAACCTGATGATGTTCCTGCGCCCGGTGGTGGTGCGCGATGGCGACTCCACCGAGCGCCTCTCGCTGGACCGCTACGACTTCATGCGCCGCAAAGAAATCGAGGCCCAGCCCAAGCCCAACGCGGTGATGCAGGTCAACGAATCGGCGCTGTTGCCCGCATTGCGGCCTTCTTCCAGAATCCAGCCAGCGCCGGACAAGCAGTAAGCAAGGGATTTTTGTGCGTTACCCGCTTCCGTACGCCTTTGCGCGCACCCACAAACTGCTGTTGCTCGACGACGGCAAGGACTTGAACCTGTGCCGCAGTGACGGGACTTCCCCTGGCGCGCTGGGCGAGGTGATGCGCAAGTTCGACATCCGCACGGTGGAGCGGTTGCCAAACGATGTGCTGGTCCAGCGCATCAGCGTGGCGTATTCGCAGGGCGAGTCGAGCGCTGCCACGGTGGTCAGCGAGGTTGAGAACGACGCCGACCTGTCGCGCATGATGCAAGATTTGCCGGCGGTGGAAGACCTGCTGGAGTCGGCCGACGACGCGCCCATCATCCGCATGCTCAACGCCCTGCTGACGCAGGCCGCGCGCGACGGCGCCAGCGACATCCACATTGAGCCCTACGAGCGCCATTCGTCGGTGCGTTTCCGGGTGGACGGCACGCTGCGCGAGGTGGTGCAGCCCAACCGGGCCTTGCACGCCGCCCTGATCTCGCGCCTGAAGATCATGGCGGAACTGGACATCTCCGAAAAGCGTTTGCCGCAAGACGGCCGCATCAGCCTGCGCATCGGCACCCGTGCGGTGGACGTGCGGGTCAGCACCCTGCCCAGCGCCCACGGCGAGCGCGCGGTGCTGCGTTTGCTCGACAAGAGCGAGAGCAAGCTGAGCCTGGAGTCGGTCGGCATGGAGGGCGATGTGCTGGCCCGGCTGGAGAGCCTGGTGTTGCAGCCGCACGGCATCATTCTGGTGACGGGCCCGACCGGTTCCGGCAAAACCACCACGCTCTACGCAGCGCTGCAGCGGCTCGACGCCAGCAAGCAGAACATCATGACGGTGGAAGACCCGATTGAATACGAGCTGTCGGGCGTGGGCCAGACGCAGGTGAATGCCAAGATCGACCTGACCTTTGCCAAGGCCTTGCGCGCCATCCTGCGCCAGGACCCGGACGTGATCATGATCGGTGAGATCCGCGATTACGAAACCGCGCAGATCGCCATCCAGGCCTCGCTCACCGGCCATTTGGTGCTGGCCACGCTGCACACCAACGACGCGGCCAGCGCCGTGACCCGCCTGACCGACATGGGCGTGGAGCCTTTCCTGCTCAGCTCGTCGCTGCTGGGTGTGCTGGCGCAGCGGCTGGTGCGCAAGCTCTGCACGTCGTGCGGCGGGGCGGGTTGTGGCGAATGCGGGCAAACCGGCTACCAGGGCCGCACCGGCGTGTTCGAACTGCTGGTGACCGACGACAACATGCGCGCGTTGATTCACAACCAGGTGGCCGAAGCCGACATCCGCGCTGCGGCACTGAAGGCCGGCATGTCGCTGATGCGTGACGACGGCGAGCGGCTGGTGCGTTCCGGCATCACCTCGCGCGAGGAACTCGTCCGTGTGACACGCGAGTCCTGACCCGCATGCCCGCCTACACCTTTGAAGCCATCGACGCCCAGGGCCAGACCCGCAAGGGTGTGATCGACGCCGAAACCGCAAAAGCGGCACGCAGCACGCTGCGGGCGCAGTCGCTGGTGCCTTTGCTGGTGGAGCCAGTCAAGGGCGGGGGTGTGCCGGGCGCGGCGGGCACGGCCAAACGCGGTGGCTGGAAGAACATCAACATCTACACCAGCCGGATCTTCAGCACCACCGCGCTGACCATCTGGACGCGGCAGGTGGCCGGTCTGGTGTCGTCCGGCCTGCCGCTGGAACGGGCGCTCACAGCGCTGTCGGAAGAAGCGACCGACGAACGGCAACGCAACCTGGTTGCGTCGCTGCGCTCCGAGGTGAACAGCGGTTCAACCTTTTCCAAAGCCCTGAGCCAGCACCCGCGCGAGTTCTCCGACATCTACACGGCGGTGATCGGCGCCGGTGAGCAAAGCGGCAACCTCGGCGTGGTGCTGGAGCGCCTGGCCGACGACCTGGAAGAGCGCCAGGCCCTGCGTGGCAAACTGATTGGCGCCATGCTGTACCCGGCCATCGTCACGCTGATTGCCATCGTGATCGTGATGTTCCTGGTGGGCTATGTGGTGCCGCAGGTGGCCAATGTGTTCGCTGGCAGCAAGCGCGCCTTGCCGCTGTTGACGGTGGTCATGTTGGGCATCAGCGATGTGGTGAAAAACTACGGTTGGTTGGCCCTGCTGGTGTTGGTGGCGGGTGGCATAGGGGCCAAGTTCCTGCTGGCCAACGAGGCGATCCGCCAGCGGTTTGATGCAGCCGTGCTGACCTTGCCACTGGTCGGCCCGCTGGCCCGGGGCTACAACGCGGCCCGCTTCACGGGCACGCTGGCGATGCTGGCCGGTGCCGGTGTGCCGATCCTGAAAGCCCTGCAGGCCGCGGCCGAAACCCTGGGCAACCAGGCGATGCGCGCCGATGCTCTCGATGCGCTGGTGCTGGTGCGCGAAGGCGCGCCGCTGGCGTCGGCCATGGCGCAGAAGAAACGGTTTCCCGGTCTGGTGAGCATGTTCTCGCGGCTCGGCGAGCAAACTGGCCAGCTGCCGGTGATGCTGCAACGTGCGGCCCAGCAGCTCAGCGCCGAAGTGCAACGCCGCGCGTTTGCGTTGGCCACCATCCTGGAGCCGCTGCTGATTGTGGTGATGGGCATGGTGGTGATGCTGATCGTGCTCGCGGTGCTGCTGCCCATCATCGAACTCAACCAGCTCGTGCGCTGACGCGCCCCTCGCAGCATGGCCGCGTCTCTTGAAGGGCAACTGGTGGTGGCGATCTCGTCGCGGGCCCTGTTCGACTTTGAACAAGAAAACGAGGTGTTTGAGCAGCGCGACGACCGCGCTTACATGCAGCTGCAACTGGCGCGGCTGGACCAGCCCGCCAAGCCCGGCGTGGCATTCTCGTTGGTGAAAAAGCTGCTGGCGTTCAACCAGGCCGCGCCTGACGGCGCAACACCGCAGCAGCTGGTGGAAGTGGTGATTTTGTCGCGCAACGACCCGGTGTCGGGCATGCGGGTGTTCCGCTCGGCGCAGCACTACGGCCTGCCAATCCAGCGCGGCACCTTCACCCGCGGCCAGCCGCCCTGGCGTTATTTGAAGCCGCTGCACGCCAACCTGTTTTTGTCGACCCACCTGAGTGATGTGCGTGCGGCACTCGATGCAGGTGTGCCTGCTGCACAGGTTTACCCGCATTCGGCCCGCGCCAGCGAGGCGCACCCGAACGAGGTGCGGATTGCCTTTGACGGTGACGCGGTGCTGTTCAGCGACGAGGCCGAGCAGGTGTTCCAGCGTGACGGCCTGTCGGCCTTCCAGCAGCATGAAAAAGACAAGGCCGACCTGCCGCTGCTGGCAGGGCCATTCAAGCCTTTGCTGTCGGCCTTGCAGCGGTTGCAGCAGCAGGGGACGCCGGCCATGCGCATCCGCACCGCGCTGGTCACAGCGCGCAGCGCGCCGGCGCACGAACGCGCCATCCGCACGCTGATGGACTGGCACGTCGAGGTGGACGAGGCGATGTTCCTCGGCGGCCTGCCCAAAGGCGAGTTCCTGCGCGAGTTCGAGCCCGACTTCTTTTTTGACGACCAGACCGGCCACATCGAATCGGCCGCGCAGCATGTGCCCGCCGGCCATGTGGCCTCCGGCATTGCCAACCTGCCCGGCGTTCCGCCGGCCTGAGCCTGCCCACCCACCGGGTTGAACTTTCCCGGCCAGGGCAGCCTCTTTTTTGCTTTTACCGAGAAACCGCCCATGCGCCTGTTTGCCAAATTCGCGTCGTTCACCGCGTTCTGCCGCAAGGTTTGGGCGCTGTCGGTGCCGTATTTCCAATCCGATGAAAAGTGGAAGGCACGTGCACTGCTGGCCGCCATCGTGGTGTTGAACCTGGCGGCGGTGTACATGCTGGTGCTGCTCAACGAGTGGAATCGGGTGTTTTACGACGCGCTGCAAAACAAGGACGCCGCTGTGTTCTGGGCGCAGCTGGTGCGGTTCTGCTGGCTCGCGTTCGGGCTGATTGTGATCTCGGTCTACCGCTTCTACCTGACGCAGCTGCTGGAAATGCGCTGGCGCGCCTGGATGACCAGTGCCTACCTCGGCCGCTGGCTGGCCAACCAGGCCTTCTACCGCATCGAGCTGGCGCGTTACGCCGCGGCCCACGGGGCCAGCCCCGACAACCCGGACCAGCGCATCCAACAGGACCTGAACCTGTTCACCAGCCAGACCATTTCGCTCAGCATGGGGCTGTTGAACGCGCTGGTCACGTTGGTGAGTTTTGTGGGCATCCTGTGGGGGCTGAGCGGTGCTTTCGCCTTCGATCTGGGGGGCAGCAGCTACACCATTCCCGGCTTCATGGTCTGGGCGGCGGTGGCCTACTGCGGCGTCGGCAGCGTGATCACGCACTACATTGGCCGGCCACAGATCAAGCTCAACTTCGAGCAGGAACGCGTTGAGGCCGACTTTCGCCACCACCTGGTGCGGGTGCGGGAGTACAGCGAATCGATCGCGCTCGACAAAGGCGAGGCGGTCGAACGCCAGCACCTGGGCCTGCGGTTTGACCGGGTGCTGGTGAACTACCTCCGGCTGATCAAGGCACAGAAGAACCTGACCTGGTTCACCGTGGGCTTTGGCCAGGCGGCGGTGGTGTTCCCGTTTGTGGTGGCCGCACCGCGCTTTTTCAGTGGCGCCATCCAGTTGGGTGAGCTGATCCAGATCTCGTCGGCCTTCGGCCGGGTGCAGGACTCGCTGAGCTGGTTTGTGGACAATTACGCCGGTTTGGCCAGTTGGCGGGCCACCACCGACCGTTTGACCGGGTTTGAAGCCTCTTTTAGCCGGTTGGCCTCAGTGAAACCTGGCGGTAGTGCTATCAATACCGTAGCAAGTGACGGTTCACTCCAAGCCCACGGCCTGACCTTGGCCCTGCCCGACGGCCGCTTGCTGCTCGCCAACGCCTCGCTGCAGGCCGAGCCGGGCGAGGCGGTGTTGCTGCAGGGGCCTTCTGGCAGCGGCAAGTCCACCCTGTTCCGGGCGCTGGCGGGCATCTGGCCGCATGCCACCGGGCAGGTGGCGCTGCCGGCCGACAGCATGTTCCTGCCGCAACGCCCCTATTTCCCCAATGGCCCGCTGCGCGACGCGCTGGCCTACCCCCTGCCCGCTGCACAGTACAGCGACGCGGCGCTGAAACAGGCGCTGACCGACGCGCTGTTGCCCGATTTGGCCGACAGCCTCGACGAAGAAGGCGCCTGGAGCCAAAAACTCTCGGGCGGGGAGCAGCAGCGCCTGACGGTGGCGCGGGTGCTGTTGAAACGGCCCAAGTGGGTGTTCGCCGACGAGGCCACCAGCGCGCTGGACGAAGCGGCCGAAGCCACCCTCTACCAGCGCCTGCAGGCGCTGGTGCAGTCAACCGGTGGGGCCTTGGTGTCCATCGCGCACCGGCCTGGCGTGGCGGCATTTCACAACCGCCAGTGGGTGCTCACGCCGCAGGCCAGTGGCGCGCCCGCCGCCTACGGGTTGAGCGCCACGCCGGCGGTGTAACGCGCGTGGCCGGCGGCGCGCAACGCGCAGGCCGGGCAGCTGCCGCAGCCGTAGCCCCAGGCGTGGCGGTGTTCGCGGTCGCCCAGGTAGCAGGTGTGGGTGTGTTCGACGATCAGGTCGATCAGGGGCTGGCCGCCCAGGTCGTGTGCCAGTTGCCAGGTTTGCGCCTTGTCGATCCACATCAGTGGCGTGTCGATCAGAAAGCGCTTGTCCATGCCGAGCGAGAGCGCGAGCTGCATCGCCTTCATGCTGTCGTCGCGGCAGTCGGGGTAGCCGGAGAAGTCGGTCTCGCAGACGCCCGTGACGATCACCTCCAGGTCGCGCCGGTAAGCCAGTGCCGCCGCCAAGGTGAGGAACAGCAGGTTGCGGCCCGGCACAAAGGTGTTGGGCAGGCCGGAGCTTTCCATTTTGAAAGCCGTGTCACGCGTGAGTGAGGTCTCGCTCACCTGGCCGAGCACTGCCAGGTCGAGCAGGTGGTCTTCGCCCAGCTTGGGCGCCCAGTGTGGGAACTGCCGCTTGATCTGGTCCAGCACCTGCAACCGCGCCTGCAACTCGACGCTGTGGCGTTGCCGGTAGTCGAAAGCGACCGTCTCGACCCGTTCGTAGCGCGACAGCGCCAGCGCCAGGCAGGTGGTGGAGTCTTGCCCACCCGAGAACAAGACCAGGGCGTTTTTGTGCATGGCCTGCCTCAGCCCAGCACGCGCAGCAAAAAGCGGTTGATGTCGGCGATCTCTTCGGCGCAGACCGAGTGCGGCATCGGGTACTCGTGCCATTCGGGTGCGTAGCCCAGCGCCTGCAGCGCGTCGCGGGAGGCCACGGCGCGGGCCAGGGGCACCACCGGGTCCACCCGGCCATGGGCCAGAAAAATCGGCACGTCGGCGTTGGCGGCATGGCGTTCGGTGGCGGTGGTGGCGGCCAGTGGCAAGTAGCCTGACAGGCCCACGATGCCGGCCAGCCGTTCGCTGTGGCGCAAACCGGCCATCAGCGCCATGGCGCAGCCCTGAGAGAAGCCCATCAGCACAATGCGCGAGGCCGGGATGCCGCGCGCCACTTCGGCGGCCATCAGCGCGTCGATCTGCGCTTGCGAGGTGCGCAGGCCGCCTTCGTCTTCCCGCCGAACCAGGTCGGTGCCGAGAATGTCGTACCAGGCACGCATGACATAGCCGCCGTTGATGGTCACTGGGCGGGTGGGCGCGTGCGGAAACACAAAGCGAACCGCGCCCACGGCACGCAGGTCCAGCTCGTGCGCCACCGGCACGAAGTCGTTGCCATCGGCGCCCAGGCCGTGCAGCACGATGACGCTGGCGGTGGCTG
>JAFEHU010000070.1 GCA_017848435.1 Burkholderiaceae bacterium
GGGGGCGCAATGTGCATGGTCAGAGCCCGGTGAATTTGCGGGTCAGCGGGAAGTACAGCCGGTAGGGCAGCAGCCGCATGAACTTGAGCCACAGCGTGAAGCGTTTGGGGAAGTGGATGTCGAACGCGCCGCGCTCCCAGCCGCTGACGATGGCCGCCGCCGCCTGTTCGGGCGTGATGAGTGCGGGCATCTTGAAGTCGTTGTGTGCGGTGAGTGGCGTTGCCACAAAGCCGGGGTTGATGACGCTGACGCCGACGCCCGCGTCCTGCAGGTCCATGTACAGCGTTTCGGCCAGGTTGATGAGGGCGGCTTTGGTGGGGCCGTAGGCCAGGCTTTTGGGCAGGCCGCTGAAGCCGGCCACGCTGCTGACCAGGCTGATGTGGCCCAGGCCGTCGGCCTTGGTTTTGGTGCGGGCCAACAGGTGGGGCAGCACCGCGTCCAGCAGGTACAGCACGCCGAGGTAGTTCACCTCCTGGTGTTTCAGCATCTCGGGCAGCGAATACGCGGTGGCGCGCTGCTCGGCGTAGTAGCCCGCGCAGTACACCACCCGGTCCAGCCCGTGCCGGGCGATCAACGTTTGCGCGGCGGCAGCGATGGCGGCGGGGTCGGCGGCGTCCAGCGGCAGGCCGATGGCGCCGGGGTGCTCGGCCACAAAGGCGTCCAGCGCCGCGCGGTTACGGGCCGACACCACCACGGTGGCGCCGCGCGCGTGCAGCGCCGACGCGGTGGCCCGGCCAATGCCGCTGGAGGCGCCCACCAGCCAGACCGTGAGGCCGCGCCAGTCGGTCACGCCGGTGTTGAATCCCATGGGGGCTCCCTGTTGCTCATTTATTGATAGCTGTACCGCCAGTTTTCACCAAGGCTTGTGGGCGATTCGGTATAAAAATCACCGCCACAGGCCGTTCAGCGCCTGGTGAATGACAGCGTGACCTCGCCCAGCTTCACGCCGTACTTGCTCATGGTGGCCTTGTTGAGCATGACCTTGTCGCTCATCAGGTACATCCAGTCGTCAAACTGCACCTCGACCAGGCGGCCGTCCACCGGCAGCGAGAGTGTGTAATTCCAGCGCAGGGCGTTGCCGCGTTCGGTGCCTATGGCGTCGCCCACCACGTCGTCGGCGCGGCCGATGTAGCTGCCTTCGCCAGTGCGTTTGATACGCCAGATGCGGCGCTGCTTGGTGCCGTCGGAGTAGGTGAAGTCTTCGTCCAGCACGCCCTCTTCGGCGCCGGGCGCGCCCTGCCAGCGGCAGACCATCACCACGGTGAAACGCTTCACCACCTTGCCGGAACGGTCGGTGAACACGCCGTACGCGTCCAGCGTGCCATTGAAGTAGCGGCGCAGGTCGAGTGCGGGTTTTTCGCTCGCGTAGTCCGCCGGTTGGGGCGATGCGCAGCCGGCCACGGCCACCACACCGCCAGCGGCGGCCAGGGCCAGGAGTTGGCGCTTGTTCATGGGGTTCCTCCTGTGGGGGTGTTCCGGATGATGAAGCCATACAGCGCGGCGGCGGCGAGCAGCTTCAGCGCACAGGGCAGCAGGCAGTAGGCGGCCACCAGCACGTTCAACGCGGCAGGGTCGGTGGTGCCGGGGGTGTAGCCCAGCAGGCCCAGCAGCGGCAGCGCCAGGCCGGCGGCCAGCGCCAGGTTGAGCTTGGTGGCAAAGTTCCACCAGCCAAAGTACAGGCCGGCCACCGGCGCGGGGCTGTGGCCGTGCGGCGCGGGCGCGGCGTTGGCGATCACGCCGGCCAGCATCGCGCCGGGCAGGGCGAGGTCGGTGCCCAGCGCCACACCCGACAGCGCGCACACCAGCAGGAACCATGTGCCGTCGCCTGCGCCGAGCTGCGTGGCCCAGACAAACACCGCGATCGACAGCGCCATGCCCACCAGCCAGCTGCGCGCCAGGCCGATGCGCGCCACCAGCTTCAGCCACAGCGGGATGGACAGCGCCGCACACAGAAAGTAGCTGCCCAGAAACGCCGGCTCCATCGCCGTGGGCGCCTGCAGCCGGTCTTGAATGAAAAACAGCACCAGCGTGGCGGGCACCGCGCTGGCAATGCCGTTGAGCATGAACACGGCCAGCAGGCGGTTGAAGGCCGGCTGGCGGAATGGCAGCCAGCTGCTGACAGCAGCGCTGTTTTGCGTGTGGCTTGTGGGCGCTGCAGCAGGCCGCCCGGCACGCGCCCAGGCCAGCCAGCCGATGCCCAGCGTGACCCAGAACAGCGCCACCGTGGCTGGCAGGCCCAGCGCCACCGGCGTGACCGACGCGGCCACCACGCCCACCAGCCCCAGCCCTTCGCGCCAGGCCACCACGCGGCTGCGCTGGCCGTCGTTGCCACCGCCGAGGTTGCCCAGCACCGCACCCCACGACTGGTGCGCCACGCTCACTGCGCTGTAGGCAGCGTAGGTCAGCACCAGCAGCGCACTGGCCCACACCAGCAGCGCGGTGGGTTCGCGGGTGGGCGGAAAAAACAGCAGCGCAAAACCACCGGCCAGCGCCACCGAGGCGATGGCCGCAAACGCCAGCACGGCGGTGAGTGCGCGGGCAAAGAGGCGGTCGCACCAGCGGCCGATGAGGGGGTCGATCAGCGCGTCAAACAGCCGCGCGCCCAGCAGCACCGCACCCAGTGTGGCCAGCGGCACACCGAACTCGCGCGCATAGTGGTTGGGGAGCACCACGTACAGCGGCAGCGCCACAAACGCCAGCGGCAGGCCCATCAGGCCGTAGCGCAGGCCGTCGCGCCAGTCGCCTGTCCAGACGCTGCCGGCGCGCCCCCACCCGCTCACTGCGCGGCCCCGGCCAGCAGCGCGCTGCGCAGTTCGGGCTCAGAGGTGCCGGTGGCCAGCCAGATGCCAAAGAAGCGGCGCGAGAACTCGGCGTCGCGCACCTCGGCCAGCGGCTTACCGTTGTGGAAGAAACGCGCGCCCACGCCGGGCTGGTGCACACCGGTCAGCGTCTCGCCGTTCTTGATGTTGGGGAACACCTCTTTCATGCGTGCCAGCCACTGCGTGCCCTGCGCGTCTGAAAAACCGCCCACGCGCTTCATTTCGGCGAGCGAACGGTCGGCAATGTCGGCGCCGGCAAAGTCGCGCAGGTAGGCCAGCTCCAGCGCGAAGGGCTGGCTGGCATAGTCGTTGGCCTTGAAGTTGGGCGGAACCCAGAGCCGGGCGGTGTAGACCGAAAAGCCCCAGTAGCGGAACAGCTTTTCACCGCTGAGCTTCGCGTCGGGCACCGCGCTGGCGACCACCGGTTGTGGCGCCTGCGCGAACGCCACCCCCCCGCAGGCCAATGCGGCGGCAAGGGTCAGCGTTTGCGCAATGTGTACTGCACCACGTCGGTACTCGATTTGGCGAAGGCGGCTTCGCAGTAGGCCAGGTAAAACTCCCATATGCGCATGAACCTTTCGTCAAAACCGGTGAGCAGGACACGTTCTTTTTCGGCCATGAACTTCACGCGCCAGCGCTTCAGCGTTTCAGCATAGTCCAGGCCGAACGAGAACTCGTCCACCACGTCCAGCCCGGCCGCGTTGGCCTGCTGGCGGAACGCGCTCGGGCAGGGCAGGCAACCGCCGGGGAAGATGTACTGCTGGATGAAGTCGGTCGAGGCAATGTACTGGTCAAAGTACTTGTCGTCGATGACGATGCTCTGGATGCAGGCCTTGCCGCCCGGCTTCAGCAGGCGGGAGATGGTCTGGAAGTACGTGGGCCAGTACTCGCGGCCCACGGCTTCGACCATTTCGATGGAGCACACCGCGTCGTACGGGCCGTCGTGGATGTCGCGGTAGTCCTGCAGGCGCAAATCGGCCTTCTCCGTCACACCAAACTTAGCCATGCGCTGGTTGGCAAAGGCGAGTTGTTCGTAGCTCAGCGTCACGCCAGCGATGCGGGCGTTGAACTCGGTGGTGGCCATCTCGGCCAGCGCGCCCCAGCCGCAGCCGATTTCCAGCACCCGCTCGCCCGGTTTCAAGTCGACCATGCGCAGCGCGCGGCGCACCTTGGCGTGCTGGGCTTCGCGCAGGGGCTTGTCCATGTCGCCCTCGAACCAGGCCGACGAGTAGTTCATCGTGTCGTCCAGCCAGAGTTCGTAGAAGGCGTTGCCCAGGTCGTAGTGGGCCTGGATGTTCTTCTGGCTGTTGGCCTTGGTGTTGCGGTTCAGCAGGTGCTTGATGCGGTAGATGAAACGGCCGATCCAGGTGCCGTAGATGATTTCCTCCACCTCGTGGCGGTTGCCCAGAAACACCTTGAGCAGGTCGGGCAGGTTGGGGGTGGTCCAGTCGCCGGCGATGTAGGTTTCGGCAAAGCCGATGTCGCCCGATTTGAGCGCCGCGCCGCAGACGTTCCAGTTGGTCAGCGTGATGCTGGCCGCCGGGTGGTCGCCGGACAGATCGGCTTGGCCAAAGCGGTAATGGCTGCCGTTGGGGAAATGCACCGTCAGGCTGCCATGGCGCAGCCGCTGCAGCAGCTTGACGGTGGCACGGGCCGAGGCCGGCGCGCCCTGGGGCAGGGCGAAGGGGGAAGCGCTGGTGGTCGTGTTCATGGCGGTGGTTGGCCTTGTCTGGGAAAAAGCGGGTTAGCGGGTGACGAACTGGTCGGGCGGCGTGGGCTTGCTGATGAAACGCACCCGCTTGAGCCAGAGCTTCAGGGCCTGCCAGTGGATGCGCGCCACCACGCCAAAGGTCATGGCCGGGTAGCGCCACAGCGCCTGGCGCACGCTGGCGGCAGACACCGGCACCAGCGTGCCGCAGACGCTGGTTTGCAGCAGCAGGCCGGTGGCGTCGTGGTAGTCGATGCGGGCCACGGTTTTGGCCTGGCCGCCGTGGTCGGTGCGCATGAAACGGAAGCGGTAGCCGCCTTCCAGCGTGCAGAACGGCGAGACGTGGAACACCTTGGTCGCGTGCAGCTCGGCGCCGTACTGCGGCCGGTCGAGCAAGTAGCAGTGGCGTTCGCCAAAGGTGTTGTTCACCTCCACCACGATGCAGCGCAGCGCGCCGTCAGCGGTGTGGCAGTACCAGAAGCTCACCGGCTTGAAGGTGTAGCCCAGCACCCGCGGGTAGCAGTGCAGCCAGACCTCGCCGGTGGCGTCGGCCACACCTTCGCGCTGCAGCAGCGCGTCCAGCCAGGCCAGCGCGCCACCCTCGGCGGGGCTGCGGCCGTCGCCGTGGTCGCGGTCAAAAAAGCTCAGCCAACCGGCGCGGTTGTAGGCCAGCGCGCGGCTGCCGTGCTGCGCCAGGGCGCGCATCGGCAGCATCAAAAAGTAGGTCGGGTAGGCGAAGGCGTTGCGTGCCGGCCGCACCCGCGTGTGCCGCACCTGCCCGAACCCCAGCATCGGTTGCGCGGGCGCAGCCGATGGGGTGGGGTGGGTCAAGGTGGGCATCACAGGCTCTGCAGCAGTTGGCGCGCCGCGCTCAGGCCAGACTTCAGGCCGTCTTCGTGGAAACCATAGCCGAGCCAGGCCCCGCAGTAGTGGGTGTGCTGCTGGCCCTGCAGGGTGGCGATGTCGGCCTGCGCGCGGATGGCGGCGAGGTCAAACACCGGGTGTGCGTAGTGGAATTCGCCCATGATGAATTTACGGTCGATCGGGCGAACCGGATTCAGTGAGACGACCACCGGCTGGGTGAACGGAATCGGCTGCAGCTTGTTGATCAGGTAGTGCAGGCAGACCTGGGCCTGCTCGCGGTCATTCCCCTGCGCGCGTTCGTAGTTCCAGGCCGCCCAGGCCAGGGGCCGTTCGGGCAGCACCGAGGCGTCGGTGTGCAGCACGGCGGTGTTGGGGTGGTAGCGCACCGCGCCGAGCGTGGCCTGCTCCTGCGGGCTGGGGTCGCGCAGCAGCGCCAGCGCCTGGTCGGAGTGGGTGGCGATCACCACCTTGTCGAAGCGTTCGGCCCGGCCGTCGGTGACGATGCGCACGCCGTACGCGTCGCGTTCAATCAGGCGCACAGGCGTGTTCAGCCGCTTGTCGGCGATATTGGCAATGATCTTGTCCACATAGTGGCGGGCGCCGCCCTTCACCGTGAACCAGCGTGGCCGGTTGCTGACCTGGATCAGCCCGTGGTTGTGGCAGAAGCGGATCATCGTGGCGATCGGGAACTGCAGCATCTGGTCGGTTGGGCAGCTCCAGATGCAGCCGATCATCGGCAGGAAATACCAGTCGCGGAACTCGTCGCTGAAGCGGTGCTGGCGCAAGAACTCGCCCAGCGGTTGCTGCAGCTGCGCCTCCTGGTTGGCCTCGGCGATCTGCGTTGCCAGCTTGTTGAAGCGCACCAGGTCGCGCAGCATCTTCAGGAAACGGCCGTTGACCAGGTTGCTGCGCTGGGCAAACACCGTGTTCAGGCTGGAGCCACTCCACTCAAGGCCTTTTTTGCCAAACGCGTTCGGCACCTTGACCGAGAACGACATGTCCGAATGCGCCGTCTCGACGCCGAGTTCGGCGAACAAATTGATCAGGTTGGGGTAGGTGCGCTCGTTGTAGACCAGAAAACCGGTGTCCACCCCGTGGGTGACCGGGCCTTGCGGCGTGGGCAGCGTGATGTCCACCGTGTGGGTGTGGCCGCCGAAATAGTCGCCCGCTTCAAACAGGGTGATGTCGGCGCGGCCCTGCAGCGTGTGCGCAACCGACAGGCCGGAGATGCCGGAGCCAACGATGGCGAGCTTCATGCGCGCCCCCGGCCGGCATGGGCGGACAATAAAAATGTTGCGAAGCGCCCCGACGCGAAAGAGGGAGGGAGGGAGGAGGAGAAGGATCGCCCCGAGATTGCATCCGGGTGACGTTCACCCGGAAGGCTTCGCAACACAAAACCAACCGCTGACGGCGCGCAGCCACCAGCAACGGGTCTGAGTGGGGCGCCGGCGAATAAGTTCCGGCGACGAGAACGGTTCTCGGCGAGGCCTGACGGGAGCACGCAAGCGGACATGGCGACTCAAAAAGTTACTGATTAGTCGCATTATGACTGATTGGTAATTTTTTGAACAGCCGCAGGCGTCAGCGTTGGGCCAGCTGCCGTTCGATGTCGGCCACAAACGCCCGGTCCTGCGGGTTGACGGCGCTGGCGTGGCTGGTGACGGTCTGGCCGTCGCGGCCAATCACGTACTTGTGGAAATTCCATTCGGGCCGCTGCCCGGTGCGGGCGGCCAGCGCTTTGTACAGCGGGTTGGCGTCGGGCCCGGCCACGCTGGTTTTGGCCAGCATCGGGAAACGCACGCCAAAGGTGTTCTCGCAGAACTCGGCAATCTGCGCGTTGTTGCCCGGCTCCTGCGAACCAAAGTTGTTGGCCGGAAAACCCAGCACCACCAGGCCCTGGTTCTTGTAGCGGTCGTACAGCGCCTCCAGCCCCTTGTACTGGCCGGTGAAACCGCAGTAGCTGGCGGTGTTCACGACCACCACCACCTTGCCGGCGTACTGGCACAGGTTCTGCGGTTTTTCGTCCTGCAGGCGAGGGAAGTTGTGCTGCATCAAGGCCGGGCAGGGGGTGTCGGCGGCGTGTGCGGGCAGTGCGGCGCCGGTGGCCAGCACGAATGCAAGTGTGGCGCAGCGCGCAAGGTGGTTAGGCATGGGGTGGCCCTTTCGTGGTGTCCGTGGTTTGTCCAGGACATAATCCTAATCTCCGCACCTTGCTGACCACCCACGTTGTGCCAATGACCCCACCTGGAGCCCGCCATGACGCACGCTGACGCGTCGATTGCTGCCGTCGAGCGCGAGACCGGCATTGGCAAGGACACGCTGCGCGTCTGGGAGCGCCGCTACGGTTTCCCTGCGCCCAGCCGCGACGCGCTCGGTGAGCGCCTGTACCCGGGCGAACAGGTCGAGCGGCTGCGGCTGGTGCGCCGGTTGCTGGACGGCGGCCACCGCCCGGGCAAGGTGGTCGGTCTGCCCCACGAGGCGCTGTTGGCGCTGTTGCCCAGCAGCCCCCCCCCGGAG
>JAFEHU010000034.1 GCA_017848435.1 Burkholderiaceae bacterium
GCCCATGGCCAAGGGCCTGCAGAAGCTGGGGCTGGTGCGTGCGATCGACCTGGCGCTGCACCTGCCGCTGCGTTACGAAGACGAGACCCGCATCACCACGCTGCGTGATGCAAGTTGTGCGCGCGATGGCGAGGCGGTGCAGATCGAGGCCACCGTGACGGCTTGCGAGGTCAGCTTCCGGCCACGCCGCCAGTTGCTGGTGACGGTGGACGACGGCACCGACACCTGCACCCTGCGCTTTTTCAACTTCTACCCGTCGCAGCAAAAGGCGCTGGCGGTCGGCAATCGCATCCGCGCGCGGGGCGAGGTGAAGGGCGGCTTTGCCGGCTGCCAGATGCTGCACCCGAGCTTCCGGTCGGCGGGTGGCGCGTTGCCGGTGGCGCTGACGCCGGTCTACCCCACGGTGGCCGGGTTGCCGCAGCCCTGGCTGCGCAAGGCGGTGCTGGGCGGCCTGAGCCGTGCCGACCTGTCGGAAACGCTGCCAGCAGGCCCCGAAGGCGATTTTTCAAGCCATATTGGCCGTGAGCCTAGGTGGAGCCTGGCGGCGGCGCTCTCATTTTTGCACCAGCCCACGCCCGACGTGGTGTTGGCCACGCTGGAAGACCACAGCCACCCGGCCTGGCAGCGGCTCAAAGCCGAGGAACTGCTGGCCCAGCAGCTGTCGCAACTGCAAGCCAAACGCGGGCGCGACGCGCTGCGGGCGCCGGCCATGCGCGCGGGCACGGGCGGGCTGCACGCGCAGCTGCGCGCGGTGCTGCCGTTCCAGCTCACCGCCGCGCAGCAGCGCGTGGGCGACGAGATTGCCCACGACCTGGCCAAACCGCTGCCCATGAACCGCTTGCTGCAGGGCGACGTGGGCTCCGGCAAGACCGTGGTGGCGGCGCTGGCGGCGGCCATCGCCATCGACGCGGGCTGGCAGTGTGCGCTGATGGCGCCCACCGAAATCCTGGCCGAACAGCATTTCCGCAAGCTGATCGGCTGGCTTGACCCGCTGCTGGCCGCACGCGGCCAGCGGGTGGCCTGGCTCACCGGCAGCCAGAAGAAAAAAGAACGCAGCGCCATGCTCGCGCTGGTGGCCAGCGGCGAGGCGGCGCTGGTGGTGGGCACCCACGCGGTGATCCAGGAGCAGGTGCAGTTCCAGCGGCTGGCGCTCGCCATCATCGACGAGCAGCACCGGTTTGGCGTCGCGCAGCGGTTGGCCTTGCGGGGCAAGATGGCCGACGGCGTGCAGGAGCCGCACTTGTTGATGATGACCGCCACGCCCATTCCCCGCACGCTGGCGATGAGCTACTACGCCGACCTGGACGTCTCCACCATCGACGAACTCCCGCCCGGGCGCACGCCCATCGTCACCAAGGTGGTGAACGAGTCCCGGCGCGACGAGGTGGTGGCCCGCATCCGCGCGCAACTCAGCGAAGGGCGGCAGGTGTACTGGGTCTGCCCGCTGATCGAAGACAGCGAGGCGCTGGATTTGACCAACGCCACCGAAACCCATGCCGAACTGAGCGAGGCCTTGCCGGGCGTCATGGTCGGCCTGCTGCATTCGCGCATGCCCGTGGCCGAGAAGAAGGCCGTGATGGCGCTCTTCACCGGTGGGCAGATGGGCGTGCTGGTCAGCACCACCGTCATTGAGGTGGGCGTGGATGTGCCCAACGCCTCGCTGATGGTGGTCGAACACGCCGAACGGTTTGGCCTGAGCCAGTTGCACCAGCTGCGCGGCCGGGTCGGGCGCGGCGCGGCGGCGTCGGCGTGTGTGCTGCTGTATGCCACCGGCGACGCCACCCGCCTGGGTGAAACCGCCCGCGCCCGCCTCAAGGCCATGGTGGAAACCGGCGACGGTTTCGAGATCGCCCGGCGCGACCTGGAGATCCGAGGCCCCGGCGAATTCCTCGGTGCCCGGCAGTCCGGCGCCCCGTTGCTGCGGTTTGCCGATCTGGCCACCGACACCGCGCTGCTCGCCTGGGCGCGGGCACTGGCCCCGCTGATGCTGGACCGCTTCCCCGAATTGGCCCAGAAACACGTTGGCCGCTGGCTGGGTGGAAAATCCGAGTACCTGAAAGCCTGAACGCGCATGACCCTCACCGAACTCAAATACATCGTCGCGGTCGCCCGCGAAAAACACTTCGGCAAGGCCGCCGACGCCTGCCACGTGTCGCAGCCCACGCTGTCGGTGGCGGTGAAGAAGCTGGAAGACGAGTTGGAGGTCAAGCTGTTCGAGCGCGCCGCCTCCGAGGTCACCGTCACGCCACTGGGTGAAGACATCGTGCGGCAGGCGCAGAGCGTGCTGGAACAGGCCGCCAGCATCAAGGAAATCGCCAAACGCGGCAAAGACCCACTGGCCGGCCCGTTGCGGCTGGGTGTGATCTACACCATCGCCCCTTACCTGTTGCCCGCCCTGGTGGGCCAGGTGATTGAGCGCACGCCGCAAATGCCGCTGATGCTGCAGGAGAACTTCACGGTGAAGCTGCTGGACATGCTGCGCACTGGCGAGATCGACGCCGCCATCATGGCCGAGCCCTTCCCCGACACCGGCCTGGCCACTGCGCTGCTGTTTGACGAACCCTTCATGGCCGCCGTGCCCACCAGCCACCCGCTGGCAGCGCTGGACAGCATCACCTCGGCCGAGCTGAAGAGCGAGACCATGCTGCTGCTCGGCAGCGGGCACTGCTTCCGCGACCACGTGCTGGAGGTCTGCCCCGAGTTCGCGCGCTTCTCCAGCGACGCCGATGGCATCCGCAAAAGCTTCGAGGGCTCGTCGCTGGAGACCATCAAGTACATGGTGGCGGCCGGCATGGGCGTCACCCTGGTGCCGCGCCTGGGCGTGCCGGCCGAGGCACTGGCCCCCAAGCCCAAACGCAAGCAGGCAGGCGACGACGGCTACATCAAGTACCTGCCGATCCGCGACAAGGACGGTGGCGCACCGCCGACCCGCCGGGTGGTGCTGGTGTGGCGCCGCAGCTTCACCCGCTACGAGGCCATCGCCGCGTTGCGCAACGCCATTTACGCTTGCGAACTGCCCGGCGTGAAGCGGCTGTCGTAGGCCCGCGCTGACACCCGGGCGGGCCGCCAGATGGCACGGCCAAACGCCTGCTTGCGCTACAGTCAAACGGTTTTCCAAACACCCGACAGAAGGACAACAACCATGGCCAAAGCCACCCCCAAAACCACGTCCACCCCCAGTGCCCCGCCCATCAACATCGGCATCAGCGAGAAAGACCGCGCCGCCATTGCCAAGGGCCTGAGCCACCTGCTGGCCGACACCTACACGCTCTACCTCACCACCCACAACTTCCACTGGAACGTCACTGGCCCGATGTTCAACACGCTGCACACCATGTTCATGGCGCAGTACACCGAACTCTGGAACGCGGTCGACCCGGTGGCCGAACGCATCCGCTCGCTGGGCCACCCGGCGCCCGGCTCCTATGCGCAGTTCGCCAAGCTCGCCTCGGTGCCCGACGCGCCGACCGAACCCCCCAAGGCGCTGGCAATGGTCCGCATCCTGGTGCAGGGCCACGAGGCCGTGGCACGCACCGCCCGCGCGCTGTTTCCGCTGGCCGACAAGGCCGGTGACGAGCCCACCGCCGACCTGCTGACGCAGCGCCTGACGGTGCACGAGCAAACCGCTTGGATGCTCCGCTCCCTTTTGGAGGAATGATCCCCCCCCGAGGCGACTCCCGCCTTTCGCTCTGGCTGCAGCTGATCCGCTGGGACCGACCGGCCGGCTGGCTGCTGCTGCTGTGGCCCACCCTCAGCGCGCTGTGGGTCGCCTCGGGCGGGTTTCCCGGCTGGCACCTGCTGGCCGTTTTCACGCTCGGCACCATCCTCATGCGCAGCGCCGGCTGCTGCGTCAACGACGTGGCCGACCGCGACTTTGACAAACACGTCAAGCGCACCGCGCAGCGTCCGGTGACCTCTGGCGCGGTGTCGGTGAAAGAGGCATTGGCGGTGGGTGCGGTGCTGGCACTGGCCGCGTTCGCACTGGTGCTGACCACCAACATGCCCACCATCGCCTGGTCGTTCGGCGCGCTGGCCGTGACGCTGCTGTACCCCTACGCCAAACGCTTTGTGGCCATGCCGCAGGCGGTGTTGGGTGTGGCCTTCAGCTTCGGCATTCCGATGGCCTTCACCGCCGTGCAGGGGTCTGTGCCGCCCGTGGCTTGGCTGATGCTCGCTGGCAACCTGTTCTGGGTGCTGGCCTACGACACCGAATACGCGATGGTCGACCGCGACGACGACCTGAAGATCGGCATGAAAACCTCCGCCATCACGCTGGGCCGCCTGGACGTGCCTGCGGTGATGCTGTTTTACGCCATTTTCATGTGTTTTTGGCTGCTGGCCTTAGTGAAATCTGGCTGGAGTGCTATTTATTATGTAGCGTTTGCACTCGTGGCGGTGCAGGTGCTGTGGCATTACCGGCTGATCCGCCAGCGCGAGCGTGGCGGTTGTTTCCAGGCGTTCCGGCTCAACCACTGGATCGGTGCCACCTTGTTTGCCGGCATTGCACTCGCCTATCTGCAGGTGTAAGCCGGGGGCGTAAAAAAGCCGCCTGGGTGGCAGGCGGCTTGGGTGGGCGCTGGGCCTGTGGCGGCTTACAGCGTGCTGGCGGGCTTGACCACCTTGGCGCGCTTGTGTTTCTTCACAGCGGTTTTCTTGACCTTCTTGGTTTCGGCGGCGGTTTTGGCCGCAGCGGGGGTGGACACCACTGCCAGCGGCATGGCGATGACGGCGGCACTGATCAGTGCGGAGAGCAGTTTTTTCATGGTTCGGTCTAAGGTTGTGCAACAAAGGCTTGTCTGCGTTCAGGCCGGCAATCGGACCCGAACATTCCGAATGTAAACGCAAAAATTCAGGCGTCGCCGAACTCGTCGCCAAGTTCTTTGGCGCGCACTTGCGCCGCTTTCAGTGCCTTCATGAAACGGCCCTTGATGTCGTCCTGCTCCATCGAGGTGATGGCCGCGTAGGTGGTGCCGCCCTTGGAGGTGACGCGCTGGCGCAGGATTTCCGGGGGCTCGTTGGACTCGCGGGCCAGTTCGCCAGCGCCAACAAAGGTGCCCACCGCCAGCCGCTTGGCCTGTTCCAGCGACAGGCCCATCTCGGCGCCCGCCTGCGTCATCGCTTCGATGAAATAAAACACGTAGGCCGGGCCGGAGCCCGACAGCGCCGTCACCGCGTCGAGCTGGGTTTCCTTGTCCACCCACAGGTGCTCACCGGTGGTGGCAATCACCTTGGCCACCAGCCGCTGGTCGTCGCTGGTCACGCCGGCCCGGGCGAACAGCGCCGTCATGCCCTTGCCAATCAGCGACGGGGTGTTGGGCATCGCCCGCACCACCCGTTCGGTGCCCAGCCAATGGGCAATGCTGTCGGAGCGGATGCCGGCGGCCACGCTCAGGTGCAGCGCGTTGCGGGTGAAGAAGCGGCTTTGCAGCGCCGCTTCCTTGAAAGTTTGTGGTTTCACCGCCCACACCACCAGCTCGCTGCGCTGCAGCGCCTCGCCAGGCTGGGCGCTGACCCGCACGCCATAGTGCCGCGCCAGCCGCTCGCGCGATTCGGCCACCGGTTCCACCACGTCAATCTGGTCGCCCGGCAGGCCCTGTTTCACCAGCCCGCCAATGATGGCGCTGGCCATGTTGCCGCCGCCAATGAAGGCCACACACTGGGTCACGCCGGCCAGCGTGTCGCCGGTGGCGGCGGCTTTTTTGCGGGGCGTGGTGGATTTGGGCGGTGTGCTCATGGGCAGGCTCGGCGTGGCAGGTGGGAATGGTCCGATTGTCGCAGCGCCGAGGCGCATTCGGTGCTTCAAACGGCCCTGTTTGCGCTAGGCTGTCGGCATGGATTACCTCCTCGCGCTCGACCAAGGCACCACCAGCTCGCGGGCCATGCTGTTCAACCGGCACGGCCAGGTGCTGGCGCAGGCGCAGCGGCCGTTTGCACAGCACTTCCCACAACCCGGCTGGGTGGAGCACGACGCGACCGAGATTTGGCAGTCGCAACTGGCTGTGGCGCAGGAATGTGTGCAAAAAGCGCGTCAAGCCTCAGTGAAATCTAGCGATTTAGCTATTGAAAATATAGCAATTGGCATCGCCAACCAGCGCGAAACCACCGTGCTGTGGGACCGCCTGACCGGCCAGCCGCTGGCGCCGGCCATCGTCTGGCAAGACCGCCGCACCGCTGCGGCCTGCGACGCGCTCCGCGCACAGGGCCACGCGCCGCTGGTCCAGCGCACCACCGGCCTGTTGCCCGACGCCTACTTCTCCGCCACCAAGCTGCAGTGGCTGCTCGACCACACCCCCGGTGCCCGCGCACGGGCTGAGCGTGGCGAGCTGGCCTTTGGCACGGTGGACAGCTGGCTGGTCTGGCACCTCACCGGTGGGCGTGTGCACGCGACCGACGCCAGCAACGCGTCGCGCACGCTGCTGTTCAACATCCACACGCTGGCCTGGGACGACGCGCTGCTGGCGCTCTTCAACATCCCGCGCAGCGTGTTGCCGCAGGTGGTCGCGTCCAGCGGCGTGCTGGGCGAGGCCGACGCACGCTGGTTCGGTGCGCCGCTGCGCATCGCTGGCCTGGCCGGTGACCAGCAGGCCGCCACCTTCGGCCAGGGCTGTTTCACGCCCGGCATGGCCAAAAACACCTACGGCACCGGCTGCTTCATGCTGATGAACACCGGCACCGCGGCGGTGCCCAGCCAGCACCAGCTGCTGACCACCGTGGCCTGGCTCGGCCCACCCACCGCCGCGCACCGCGCCTGCTACGCGCTCGAGGGCAGTGTCTTCATGGGCGGCGCCACCGTGCAGTGGCTGCGCGACGGCCTGCAGCTCGTCCAGTCCGCCGACGAGGTGCAGGCCCTGGCCGCCAGCGTGCCCGACACCGGCGACGTCTACCTCGTGCCGGCCTTCACCGGCCTTGGCACACCCTACTGGGACGGCCATGCCCGCGGCACGCTGGTGGGCCTGACGCGGGGCACCGGCCGCGGCCACATCGCCCGCGCCGCGCTGGAGTCGGTGGCGCTCCAGACCGCCGACGTGTTCGACGCCATGGCGCGCGACGCCGCCATGCCGCTGCGCGAACTGCGGGTGGACGGCGGCGCCAGCCGCAACGACCTGCTGATGCAGATGCAGGCCGACTTTCTGGGCGTGCCGGTGGTGCGCCCCGGCGTCACCGAAACCACCGCCCTCGGCGCTGCACGGCTGGCGGGCCTTGCCGTGGGCGTCTGGCCCGGCATGGCCGAGATGGTGGGCGAAGCCGTCACCACCGCCGACCGCCGCTTCGAGCCCCGGCTGCCCGACGCCCAGCGCGCCGCCAAGCTGGCCCGCTGGCGCGAGGCCGTGGCCCGGTCACGCGGCTGGGCCCGCC
>JAFEHU010000043.1 GCA_017848435.1 Burkholderiaceae bacterium
ACCCAGACCCCCACTGGCCGATCCCAGGCCACCGGCTGCGCCCTGCGCGCCCAAGCCCGCCTGTGTCGAGGTCGCAGGTGTTGCGGACACAGAGACGGATGCCCCGCCTTGTCCGCCAATGGTGGCGCGCAAAATGGCCGCCATTTTGGTGGCGTCTGCATTCTTCAGGTACACCACATACACGTTGCCAGTCGGGCTGGACGAGGTGGGTTGGTCCAGCTTGGCCACCAGGGTCCGCACCAGGCCCACACGGGCCGGGTTGGCGGCCCGCACAATCAGCGCATTGCTGCGCGACTCGGCCACGATGGTGGTGCGGAACGAGGTGTCGGCCTGGCCTTGACCCGCCGCAGCGCCGCCGCCGGAATCGATCAGTCGCAGGACCAATGGCGCGATGTCGGATGCAATCGCGTAGCGCAGCGGGATGATCTCCAGGTCGGTGCCGTTGGCCACGTCCATGGATGCAATGATGCGGCCCATCCGCTGCAGGTTCTCGGCGTAGTCGGTGATGATCAGTGAGTTGTTGCCAGGGTTGACGTTGATGGTGTTGTTCGGGCTGATCAAGGGCCGCAAAATTGGCACCAGGTTGTTGGCACTCTCGAAGTTCAGCCGGAAAATCTGGGTGGCAATCTGGTTGCCCGCCAGGCGTGGACCCAGTTCCACAGACCCCACATTCACCGAACCGCCCTGCACCTTGGCATCGGCTTCCGGCACCACCTTGTACAGCCCCGAGCTTTCCACCACGGTGAAGCCCTGCAAACGCAATGCGGCCAGAAACTGATTGAACGCCACCTGCGGTGACACCGGCCGGTCGCTCGACAGATTGACCGTGCCCTTGACGCGCGGGTCCACCACCACGTTGCGGCCGGTGATGGTGGCAATCGTGCGGGCCACCGCCTCGATGTCGGCGTTGGCAAAATCCAGCGTCACCTGTTCACTGGCCCGCGATGTGGCCCGGGTGTTTTTTGCCGATGCCGCTTTGGCGGATGCCGCTTTGGCAGGCGCCGACGCGGTCGTGGCGGGCGCGGGGTCGGTCTGCGCCTGCAGCAGCAACGGGGTGCAGAGCAGCGCCACAAGCGAGAAGCGAACAGTCGCCAACGGGTAATGTTTCATGAGGTCAGCCCACGGTAATGATGGAGCGCGCGCCGCTTCTGCGCCCGATGATATTGAGTAAATTGTCCAGGGCCGCTTCGCGCCCTTCCACGGCGGTCGCTTCACCCGAAAACCGGAGCCGCGCACCCACCCACTGGCCCTGGCCAGTGAGAATCAAATTGCCACTGAGTGTTTTCAGGCTCAGGCTTGGGTCCTGCCCCGGACCGGGCGCCACCAATTCCAGCAGGTAGCTGCCAAGCGGCCGCAGGGTGGACAACCGGGACGCCACGTCGGTCGCCTCCATGCGCACCTGGCCGGTGGCCTGCAAGCGACCGCTGTCCCAGGCCAGCGTCAAGCCACCCGAATCCATGTCGAGGTTGCCCTGCAATTGCACCGTGTTCCAGGGTGTCCCCAACCCCGCCAGCAGGCCCATCGGCCAGCGCAGTTGCAACGACCCCACCTGCAGCACGGCACCGTTCCAACGCGGACTGGCATCAATCTCGACCGGTACGCGGGTGCAGCAGGTGGACTGCAGCTCCAGCCAGGCGCCGGTGAAAGTGGGGCGCAGCCGCCAGTCCACCCGGCCTGGCAAGGCGGCCACATCGCGGCTGCCCTCGCCACCGCTGACGAGCAGGCGGGCCGAACCCGTCCAAACCGTGCCACGGGCGTCTTCAAGCACCACGCGCTGCTGTGAGGCGCGGTTGACGACGCCGGTCAGCCAATGGGCAGGCATCCAGAACACAATGGCCAGCAGGCCACCTGTCAATGCCCCAAACCAGGCAAGCCGGCGCGTCCGCGACCCGGCGGGTGCGGCAACGGCAGGGGAACGTGGGCGGGTCACCATGGTCCGGCTCACTTCTGCGGCAAGTTGACGACCAACTGGCCACTCCAACCCGCGTCGCTCCGGCTGAGTTTGGCTTCGGCAGGCAACAGCCGACCGGTGGCACGCACGGCGGTCAGCCAGGCGGTGACCGATTCGGGCGTGGCGTTTTTGAGCGTGATGGTGGCGCGGTCGCCCGACACCGTCATTTGGGCGGTCGCTGCCAGCGACTGTTTGACCGAGGTGTCCAGGAACTTCAGCGCGTCGTCGGCACCGGGTTTGGGCTGGGCCTTGGCGTTTTGTGCCTGCGTCGCCAGATTGCGCATCAGGTCCAGCTGCTGATCCAGTTGCTGGTGGTCAGCCGGCGCCAGCCGCAACACCTTCAGGGACGGGAGAATGGTCAGCGCAGACAGCAGCACCACGGCCAGCGCAGCCGACACCAGGACACCCAACGTGCGCGTCTCGGACGGAATGGACTGCCACCAACCCGGCAGGCGGAGGTCGGAAAAACGGCTCACAGGCGGGCCTTGTTTGGGTTGAAGGTGAGCACCAGCCCGTCGGCCTGGCTGGTCATCTGGTAGCCGGCTTCGCGCAAGCGCGTGTCCATGCCCTTGAGTTCGTCTGGCGTGATGCTGATGCCATTGAGCCTGATTTCACCCGGCTTGAACTCCACCGCACTGGGCGTGCGCCCGGCTGGCAAGACCACTGCCGCGTACGACAGCATCACCTCCATGTCACGGTAAGTGACCTGCCCCACCGCCTGCTGCAAGGCGGACACATCGCGCGTCATTTGCGCCACAGGGTCGAGCACCACCTGGCTCTGCGGGAAGGTGTCCAGGTAAATCTTGCGCAGCTCTGCGCGCTTGGCGTTCAGCGCCGATTTTTCGCTCCAGGCCAGGCCATTGATGGCCACCAGCTGGACCACAAACAGGGCACCGAGCCCCCAGCGCAAGGCCCGCCATTGCGGCGCCAGCGCAAACAGTTGCCAGCCATGCAGCAGGCGCTGGCTGGCGCCTTTGCGACCGGCGGTGGCCAGATCAAACTGCGCCAGGTTCCAGTCGGTCTGTGCGGCCAGCACCAGCTGCTGCGGCATCTGGCGAATCGTCACCTTGACGCCCAGCGTCTGCTCTGCCAAAGCCGCCACAGCGGGTTCGGCAAACACGCCTGGCACGGTGGCCGACGGCACCGCCGCCAACGGCAACACCGCCACGCCCTGGGCGTCTGACTGCGCACACCAAGCCGACTGCGGCGTGCCATGCACCCACCACTGGTCCAGCTCAGGCACCACCTCGGGCACGATGCGCGTGACACGCAAACCCACGGCTTCCAACCCTTCCAGCACCTCTCGCAGCCACTCCTTATCGCACGCAGCCACCCAGATCGGCTCACCGCTGCCCAGCGCCGAACGCGCGCCCGGCGCCAGTGCGAGGTGCAGGGTTTCCGGATCGTCGAGCAGGTTCTCTTCGAGTGCGCCTTGCAACACCTCGCTCAAACGGTTGGCCGGCGCTTTGGGAATGATGGGCCGGTGCCACGACACCATTTTGGCCGGCACCACCGCCACCAGTTCGGTGGCGTCTGGCAACAGGTTGGCAGGTGCCACACCATGGTCAGCGAGGCTTTGACCATCGGGCGTGAGCGCGTAGACGTAGTCAGCGCTGACACGGCTGCCGGGAGCAGGGAGAACGACGATCAGCGAAGACATTGAATTATTTTAGAGTGCTGTCGGCCTGGGCCGCGGCAGGGTTGTCCACGAAAGCGCTGCGTTCCCGGTAAAGCGCCGTCACATTGAGATTCTCTCGCTCCACCAGCGAGAGCTCCTGGATCACGGTCTTGTCAATCCGCAGCCGACCATACACCTCGAACATGCGGCTGGACACACTTTGCTGACTTTCGGTCAGCAAACCGGCGAGCTCCACCATGAAGATGCCCACTTCCGACAAGGAGCGGAATGGCGTTTTGGTGCGCTGCTCCACCAACTTGCGCGCATCAGCCATTGTGATGGTCGGAATGCTGGCGTACACCACCTCGACACCAGCGGTGTTCAGGTTGACCGGTGTGTTGACGGGAAGCAGCACCACAAAAGGCTTGAGTCGGGCCAGTGTTTCAGGGGCAATGCCGAGCCAGATCAACTGGTCCGTGCGCAAGGGCCTCAGCGGAACGTTGCCCACGCCACCGGTGCTGGTCATTGCCAACTGGAAATTATTGACCAACAGGTTCAATTCACCTTCTGGCAAACCCAGCACCTGGAACAACCGGGCAAAGCTCTGCAAGCCGAGCTGGGACGGTTTGCCACCATCGAGCAGGTTGGCCACATTCAAACGCGACTGCGCATCCACGATCTGGCCCGACAAAAAAGTGTCGGAAGTGTCGTCGTCGGTGTTGTTGCGGTCGGCCGCCAGAAAGCTGGACAAGCGCGATTCGGCCAGCGGTACCGCCCAGGGTTCAGACAACGAATCCGCCCCACCGGAACGGGCGTCTTCACGCAGGATCAGGCGCGCCCAGTCCAGGGCGCCGTTCAAAATCCAGGTCGCCTGCACACGCTCGCGCTCGGCACGCTCCACCTCAACGCTGCGGAACTGCTGCCACAGCGCGGTGGCAGCAAAACTCGCGACCAGTGTCACGGTCAACATGGCCGTCAGCAGCGCTGCGCCCATCTGGGTATTTTTAGGGCTCACAGCGATTTCCCGCCACCCACCAGCGGTCTCACCCAATCGCGGGTCAAAACACCCGCGAACGGCTGACCGGGCGCCAGGGCCAACACCAGCCTGACCCCTTTGGGTGGCGCATTCAGTCCACTGGCCACAGGTTGGTTGGGGTCCGCCGCACTGGAGAGGGGGTTGCTCCAAGCATTGTCGCGGTAATAAAAGAGCTGCCAATCGGTCAGCACCGCGAGGGGGATGTCCAAGGCGCGGTCTTCGGGCGTTGGCTCTCGGCCCCATTGCTGCGCCTTGGCCCAGGCCGCCAACAAGTCAGACTGGGTTCGGACGTTGGGTGACTGCCAGCGCACCCAGAAGGCATTGCCGTCCGCAAGACGGCGGGTCCACGCCACCACCCGCAAGCCCTCGGCTGGGCTGACCGCATCACGGCGTGTCATGCGCAGCACGCTGCCGTCGTAGTCCGCCGCGCTCACCACGCGGGTTTCGGCCAGGTTGTCGAGGTCCACCGTCCACTGGGTCAGGGCGGTCTGCAGCGTCATCACCTGGTCGCTGCGCGCCGACAGCTGGTCTTTGGTTCGCATCATGCCGTCGATGCCACGCCAGCTCAGCAGGGTCATCAAGGCCATGATGCTGATCGTGACCAGGAGCTCGATCAGGGTGAATCCCGCAGCCTGTCTTGCAAGACGTGCCATCAGAAACGCCCCACCACGGTAGAGATGCGCAACAGGCTGTACGGCCCATCAAACACCTGCGCATCGACACGCAGGAAATTCGGGTTGGGCGTGGTCGCCACGGTCAACCGCCCTTCCAGCACACGTTCGACCTGGGTGCAGGTGAAAGTGCTCTCACCGACACCGGGAAACTGCTCGGCCAGGCGGATTTTGACCAACTCGTTCTCAGCGCACAGTTCCGCCAACAAGCCATCGGCCTGCCGCTGGGCATTGCGTGTCAGCGCGCTGCTGGCCTGCATGCCGGCAATCAGGGCCACCGAGACAATGCCCAGCGCGACCAGCACCTCAATCAACGTGAAACCGCGTGACAGACGCGGGCGTGTCATGGCGCCCCCACTGGCAGAACCACAAACGGGCGCACACCGTCGGTTGCCACCAGCAGGCGCCGCCCCTGCAGCGCGATGACCGTCCCCTGCCGCGCGAGGATGGGCTCAGGCCCCAGGATCAGCACACCGTTGTTGACCACGGTCGTGCCATCGACCAGCCAGCGCTCGGGCAAGGTGCCCAGTGGCAGGCCTTCGAACCGAAAACCACCCGGCACAGCACGCCAGTACACCGGCATGCCCAAGGTGCGCGAGCGGCTGCGGGCCGAGTCCAGCAGCGCTGCCAGACGGTCCGCTTCGCGCTGGAGCTGGGTGTCGGACGAGTCACGGAAGGCAAAGCTGACACTGGCAGACGCAATGGCAATCAAGGCAATGACGACCAACAACTCGAGCAGCGTGAAACCGCGCGTGCGATGGTCTGACGTGCCAGAAAAGCCATTCATGCATCGCATTCACGTGGGGCGCCAGGTGGTTTTATTGCCAGCTGCCGATGTCGGCATTTTTCCCTTCACCGCCGGCCTGCCCGTCCGCCCCGAACGACAGCACGTCAATTTCCTGGTGTACACCCGGATTCAGGTACTGGTATGGCTGGCCCCATGCGTCCTTGGGCAACTTGTCGAGGTAAGGGCGCCAGTTGGGTGGAATCGGCCCAACCGTGGGCTTGGTCACCAGCGCCTGCAGGCCTTGCTCGGCGGTGGGAAAGCGCTGGTTGTCGAGTTTGTAGAGCTTCAGGGCCTGCACCATGTTGTTGACATCGGTGCGAGCGGCGGTCACACGCGCGTCGTCAGCACGGTCCAGCACGTTGGGAACAATCAGCGCAGCCAGCACACCAATGATGACCAGCACGACCATCAACTCGATCAGGGTAAAACCCCGCGCCATTCGTTTTACAGACAACTTCATAAAAGCCAATCGGTCAGTGGTTATGCACACGCAGTATTGTGATTGAGCTGGATCATAATCGTTGCATGCAAAGCAAAACTTGGTCGCTTGGGTTGGCATTTTTGGTCTGGGCCTTGGCCATGGGCAGTGCTGTGGCCTGGGGTTTGCAGTGGAGCGGACGCATGCCCGGCAGCGCATTGGCAGACCGTGCGGCCATTGCCTCGCTGCTGCCCAACAACGAGGGCGCGCTGGTGGATGCCTCCGCCGTGGCCAAGCTGATGGGGGCAGTCGAAGCCCAGGTGGCCATCGTCGCAGCACCCACAGTGGCCAGCCGCCTGGCATTGCTGGGCGTGATTGCCGGCGAAGACAGCGCCGCTGCATTAATTGGCATTGACGGCAAACCAGCCAAACCCTACCAGGTGGGCAGCACCGTCACCGATGGGCTGGTGCTGAGCGCAGTGTCCCCCCGCCGCGCCCAACTCGCTGCCAGTGTGGACGGACCACCCGTGTTGACGCTCGACATGCCAACCCCCAAGGACGCGGCGGCCGCGCGCGCGCCCCCCCCCAAGCGC
>JAFEHU010000021.1 GCA_017848435.1 Burkholderiaceae bacterium
GGCTGTGGTCAAAGGGCCCCCTCCAGTTGCAGCAACGCGGTCTTGCGGTCCAGCCCGCCGGCATAGCCAGTGAGCGCGCCGTCTTTGCCCAGCACCCGGTGGCAGGGCACAACGATGCTGACCGGGTTGCGGCCCACCGCCGCGCCCAGCGCACGCACCGCGGCCGGGTGGCCGATGCGCTGGCTCAACGCACCGTAGCTGGTGGTGTGCCCGCGCGGGATGGCCAGCAGCGCGTGCCACACCGCCTGCTGGAAGGCGGTGCCGCCGCGCAGGTCCAGCGGCACGGTCCACGCGGCGGTGTCGCCGGAGAAGTAGGCATGCAATTGGTCGTGTGCCTGCCGCAGCACCGGGTGGTTGTGGGGTGCGGCAGGCCACGCGCTTGTATCAGGCTGGTGTTTCTGCCCGTCGAACCACAGGCCACACAGGCCCACCGGCGACGCGGCCAGCGTGATGGCCCCCAGCGGGCTCTGGAAGGTGTTTTGAACGGTCTGTGGGTCGAATTTCATGCCAAACGCCTTTCAAGCCTTAGTCAAATCTGGTGACTGTGCTATTGATTTGTGAGTAGAAGGGGGTGGCAGCGTGGCCCAGGCGCGCAGCACCGCGTAGCTGCGCCAGGGCTTCCAGGCGTCGGACGCGGCCTGGGCCTCGCGTTCGCCTTTCACGCCGAGCGCTTTGTGCAGCGCCACGTCGCCGGCGGGAAAGGCGTCGGGCCAGCGCAGGGCGCGCATGGCGATGTACTGCGCCGTCCAGTCGCCAATGCCGGGGAAGGTTTTCAGTTGCGCCACGGTGGCGGCCACGTCCACCCCGGCATGCAGCGCCAGTGCGCCGCTGGCCACCGCCTGCGCCAGGGCGGTGATGGCGGCCTGCCGCTGCTTGACGATGCCGAGCTGCCCCAGCGCCTCGCCCCCGGCGTGGGCCAGCACGCTGGCGCTGGGGAACAGCCGCGTGACGCCGGGCAGCGGCGTGTCCACCGGTTCGCCAAAGGTGCTGACCACCCGCTGCGCCAGCGTGCGCGCGGCGGCCACGGTGATCTGCTGGCCCAGCACGGCGCGCACCGCCAGCTCGAAGCCGTCCACACAGCCGGGCACGCGCAGGCCGGGCGTGTCGGGGAAGCGCGTGCCCAGCACCTCGTGGATGGCGTGGGGGTCGGCGTCCAGGTCCAGCAGCGCACGCACACGGCGCATCACCAGTGGCAGCACGCCGCGCAGGCTGTCGCTCACCTGCAGCAGCACCTGGTGCTGCGCGGCGTTGAAGGTGCAGACCACCCAGCCGCTGTGGCTCTGGCCGCCCGAGGCCACGCGCCAGCTGCGGGCGAGTTGGCCAGGCTGGTCGGTGGTGGCCAGCGTGACCGCCTCCACACCGTCCAGCTGTCGCTGCCGGAAAAACGCCAGCATCGCCGCCACGTCGTACGGCGGCCGGTAGCCGAGCCGCACGGTGGTGCCCAGCGGCGCGGCGGCCAGGTTGGGGCCGGTGCGCCGCAGCTGGGTGGGGCTCAACCGGTAATGCGCCAGGAACGCCGCGTTGAAGCGCCGCACGCTGGCAAAACCGCTGATGAGCGCCACCTGCGTCACCGGCAACGGCGTGTCGGTCAGCAGCTGCTTGGCGGTGAGCAGGCGGCGCGTCTGCAAATACTGCAGCGGCGAGACGCCCAGGTGCGCCTCAAAAATACGCCGCACATGCCGGTCGCTCACGCCCAGCCGGGCGGCCAGCCGATCCACCGTGGGCGGCGCATCGCCCCAGGCCTCGGGCTCGTCCAGCCAGCGCGCGGCCTGGCCGGCCAGGATGCGGCCCGCGTCTTCAATAGACCAGGCGCCCGCCCCCGGTGCCAGTTCGGGCCGGCAGCGCAAACAGGGGCGGAAGCCCGCGCTTTCGGCCTGCGCCGCGAGCTGGAAGAAGCGGCAGTTGTCGCGTTTGGGCGTGCGCACCCGGCACACGGGCCGGCAGTAAATGCCGGTGGAGGTGACGCCGGTGAAGAAGCGGCCATCGAAGCGCGCGTCGCGTGCCGCCAATGCCAGGTAGCAGGCGTCGGCGTTCGGGTGGGGGGTGGCGCTGGGCATAGGGCCATGATACGGTTGCCACGGCCCGCAACTCGCCGTTTCCGGACCTGTGGCTCACACAGACTCGCCACCTACAATCCGGGTCAACCTGACAGCCATTCCCCCAGCGTTCATGACATTCCATCCCGCGATCTTCAAGGCCTACGACATCCGTGGCGTGGTGCCCACCACCCTGAACGAGGGGGTGGCCGAAGCCCTGGGCCTGGCCTTTGGCGCCCACGCGCTGGCGCAGGGCGAACGCGTGGTGGCGGTGGGCCGCGACGGGCGCTTGAGTGGCCCGTCGCTGGCGGCGGCGCTGATCCGTGGTTTGGTGGCCGCCGGCATTGAGGTGATTGACATCGGCCAGGCCACCACGCCGATGCTTTACTTCGCCGCCAGCACGCTGTGCCAGAGCGGCATCGAGGTCACCGGCAGCCACAACCCGAAGGACTACAACGGCTTCAAAATGGTGCTCGGTGGCCGGGCGATTTACGGTGACGAGATCCAGGGCCTGTACCGCGCCATGGCCGACGGCACCGCGCAGCGCCGCCCCGGTGGCAGCGTGCGCCACGCCGACGTGCTGGCCAACTACACCGCCCGCATCGTCGGCGACGTGAAGCTGGCCCGGCCGATGAAGATCGTGGTGGACTGCGGCAACGGCGTGGCCGGTGCCAGCGCCCCGGCGATCTTCCGCGCTTTAGGCTGCGAGGTGACCGAGCTCTTCAGCGCGGTGGACGGCCACTTCCCCAACCACCACCCCGACCCGAGCAAGCCCGAAAACCTGCGCGACCTGATCGCCGCACTGCAAGGCAGCGACGCCGAGCTCGGCCTGGCCTTTGACGGCGACGGCGACCGCCTCGGCATCGTCACCAAAGACGGCAACAACATCTACCCCGACCGGCAGATGGTGCTGTTCGCGCAGGACGTGTTGTCCCGCGTGCCGGGCGGCACCATCGTGTTTGACGTGAAGTGCTCGCAACGGCTGGCGCCGGCCATTCAGGCCGCTGGTGGCACACCGCTGATGTACAAGACCGGCCACTCGCTGATCAAGGCGCGCATGAAAGAGGTGCACTCCCCGCTCGGCGGCGAGATGAGTGGCCACATCTTCTTCAAGGAACGTTGGTTCGGGTTTGACGACGGCACTTACGCCGGCTGCCGCCTGCTCGAAATCCTCAGCCGCGCGCCCGACGCGAACGCGGTGCTCAACGCCCTGCCCACCAGCCACTCCACGCCCGAGCTCAATGTGGTGTGCGAAGAAGGCGAACCCCACCGCGTCACCGCCTTGCTGCAGGCCGCCGCGGCCAGCCACTTCCAGGCGCCTGCGGTGGTCAACAGCGTGGACGGTGTGCGGGTGGACTGGCCCGACGGTTTTGGCCTGGTGCGCGCTTCCAACACCACGCCGGTGCTGGTGCTGCGTTTTGAAGGCCAGACCGCCGACGCCCTGCACCGCATCGAAGCCGCCATGCTCGCGCTGTTGCACAGCGTCAAGCCCGACGCGCAGGTGCAGGCCAGCGCGCACTGAAGTTCCCATGCAGCGTGCGGTGCTGGCCCTCTACACGCTGCTCACCCGGCTGGCGCAGCCGCTGCTCAAGCGCAAGCTCACCCGCCGCGCGCAGGCCGAACCCGGCTACGGTGTGGCCGTGCCCGAGCGGTTTGGCCACTACACCCACCCGCCCACCGACGGCGTGCTGTGGCTGCACGCGGTCTCGCTCGGTGAAACCCGCGCCGCCGCCGTGCTGCTGGACGCGCTGCGCCAGCGTTGCCCCGGCCTGCGCCTGCTGCTGACCCACGGCACCGCCACCGGCCGCGCCGAAGGCGCGAAGCTGCTGCGCCCCGGCGACCTGCAGGTCTGGCAACCCTGGGACACGCCCGAGGCGGTGCAGCGGTTTCTGGCCCACCACCGCCCGCGTGTGGGCGTGCTGATGGAAACCGAAGTCTGGCCCAACCTGGTGGCCGCTTGCCAGGCCAACGGCGTGCCGCTGGTGCTGGCCAACGCGCGGCTGAACGAACGTTCCTGGCAGTCGGCCCGGCGCCTGGGCTGGTTGTCGCGCCCGGCGTATGCGGCGCTGCACGCGGTGTACGCCCAGGGCGAGGCCGACGCGGTGCGGCTGCGCGACCTCGGCGCGCCGGTGCAGGCGGTGCTCGGCAACCTGAAATTTGACGCCCGGCCCCACGCCGGCCAGCTCGCGCAGGGCCGGACCTGGCGTGCCGGGCAAGACCGCCCGGTGGTGGTGCTGGCGAGCGCCCGGGAGGGCGAAGAAGCGGCTTTGGCGCAGATTTTGAAGCCTTTCAGCGCCCAAGCCCTAGTGAAACCTGATGGTGTAGCTATGGATTCAGGAGCAATTCCCACCCGCCAGACGGTGCAATGGCTGGTGGTGCCGCGCCACCCGCAGCGCTTTGACGCGGTGGCCGAGCTGTTGCAGAGCCGGGGGCTCAGTGTCTCGCGCCGCAGCAGCTGGGGCGAACACCCCGAGCCGGCCGACGTGTGGCTGGGCGACTCATTGGGCGAGATGGCGCTGTACTACGGCCTGAGCGACGTGGCGCTGCTGGGCGGCAGTTTTGAGCCGCTCGGTGGCCAGAACCTGATCGAGGCCACCGCCTGCGGTTGCCCGGTGGTGATGGGCCCGTCGGTCTTCAATTTTCAGGAACCGGCCGACGCCGCCCTGCGTGCCGGGGCCGCGCTGCAAACCGACTCGATGGCCGATGCGGTGCAGGAGGTGGTCGGGCCGCACGGCGTGCTGCGCGCGCCGGGGCGGCTGGCAGCGCTGCGCCAGGCGGCCAGCCGGTTTGGGGCGCAGCAGGGCGGGGCGGCAGCGGCCACGGCCGAGCGCCTGGCCCCGCTGCTCAACGAAATCAGTTCGCCAGCAAGCCGTTGACGGTTTGCAGGTCGGCCGGCTGCAGCGTGCCGCTGGCCTGGCGCAGGCGCAGGCCGTTCACCAGCACGTCGTAGCGCGCCCTGGCCAAATCGCGTTTGGTCTGGAACAGCTGGCTTTGTGAGTTCAGCACGTCGATGTTGATGCGCACGCCCACCTGGTAACCCAGCTTGTTCGCGTCGAGCGCGCTCTGGGTGGACACCTCGGCCGCTTCCAGCGCCTTCACCTGCCCGGTGCCCGACTGCACCCCAAAAAACGCGGTGCGGGTGGCGAGTTCCACCGAACGGCGGGCGGCTTGCAGGTCGGACTGCGCCTTCTCTTCCAGCGACAGCGTTTCGCGGATGCGGTTTTGCGTGGCAAAACCGGCAAACAGCGGCAGATTGAAGTTCACGCCCACGGTACCGGTGTTGACCCGTGTGCCCAGGGCCGAGGTGCCGCTGCTGCTGTTCGGGTTGTTGGACTGGTTGTAGTTGGCCACCAGGTCCAGCGTGGGTTTGTGGCCGGCCTCGGCGCGCTGGGTTTCCAGCTGTGCCACGTCGAGCGCGGTTTGCGCCAGGCGGATGTTGGGGTGGGCGGCCTCGGCCTGCTGGACCCAGGTGTCCGGGCTGTCGGGCAGCAGCGCCGGCAGCGTGGCGGGCAGGGCAAGGGGTTTGGGGTTGGCGTTGGGCGTGCCGGTCAGCGTGTCCAGCGCGATCTTGCGCACCCGCAGGTCGTTCTCGGCGGCAATTTCCTGGGCCAGCACCAGGTCGAACCGGGCCTGCGCCTCGCGGCTGTCGGTGATGGTGGAGGTGCCGACCTCGAAATTGCGTTTGGCAAAGGCCAGTTGTTCGTTGGTGGCGGTTTTCTGGGCCCGCACAAACAGCAGGCTGTCTTGCGCGGCCAGCACGTCAAAGTAGGCCTGGCTGACGCGCACCAGCAGGTCTTGCTCGGCCACCTGCAGCTGCGCCTCGGCCGCGTCCACGCCCTTCAGGCCCTGGCGGTACAGCGCCACGTTGGCGGGCCGGTACAGCGGCTGCGACACGCCCACGCTGGCGCTGCGTCCGGTGTACTGGCCGTTGCCACCCTGGCCATTGGCGAGGCGCACTTCCTGGTCCACCCGCGTGACGCCGGCGGTCAGGTTGGCGTTGGGCAGCACGTTGGCCTTGGCCTGCGCGGCACGGAAGAGGTTGGCGTCGTACTGCGCCTTGGCGCTGAGGTAGGTGGCGTCGTAGGCGCGTGCCGATTCGTACAGCGTGACCAGGTTTTGCGCAGCGGCGGGCAGCGTGCAGGCGGTGGCCAGCGCGGCCAACAACAGACGAACAGGCAAGCGGGGTGGGGTCATGGGCGTCCTTGAAGGCGTCAGTACAGCGGCACGCGGGCATCGACCTCGCGCGACCAGGCGTCGATGCCGCCGCTGATGTTGGCCACCTGGTCAAAACCGCTTTGCACCAGAAAGCCAGCCACCCGCAGGCTGCGCGCGCCGTGGTGGCACAGGCAGGCCACCGGCTGGGCCGGGTCCAGCTCGGCCACACGGCGGGTGATCTCGCCCATGGGGATGGCCACCAGCGCGAAGCCGTTGGCGGTGACGCTGGCGGTTTGCAGTTCCCAGGGCTCGCGCACGTCCAGCACCACCGGGTTTGTGCCGGCGGGCAGGGTTTGCAGCCAGTCGGCCAGGTTGGCGGGGCGGACGTGGTCGATCATGGTGCGACAGTGTTCAAGGGGTGTGGGGGGTGTCAGAAGCTGAAGCGCGACGGCTCGGCAAAGCCCAGCAGCTTGGGCGCCACCGTGTCCCAGGGCTGTTCGGTGTGGAAACCGGCGTCGCTGCTGCGCGTGACAAAGGTAGCGCGCATCACCGGCTCCTGGCCGACGATGGCGGCCAGCCGGCCACCCGGCTGCAGGTGGGCCAGCAATGCGGCCGGCACCTCGGCCACGGCGCCGCTGAGCACGATCACGTCAAACAGCGCGTTGGCGGCCAGCGGCTTGGCGCCATCGGCCTGCAGCACCTCCACGTTGTGCACACCAGCGCGTTGCAGGTTGTGGCGCGCCTGTGTGGCGAGGCCCGCGTCAATCTCCACCGTGGTGACATGCTGGCCCCGGTGTGCCAGCAGCGCGGCCATGTAGCCAGAACCGGTGCCGATTTCCAGCACCCGGTCGGTCTTTTGCACCGCCAGCGCCTGCAGGATGCGCGCTTCCACCTTGGGGGCGAGCATCACCTGGCCCAGGCGCACGGCGGCTTCGGTGTCGGCCTGCAACGGGATTTCCATGTCCACAAAGGCCAGGGCGCGCATCGCGGCGGGGCAAAAATCTTCGCGCTTCACCACCGCCAGCAGCTGCAGGACGCCGGCGTCCAGCACTTCCCAGGGGCGGATTTGCTGCTCGATCATGTTGAAGCGGGCTTGTTCGATGTTCATGGGGGTGCTCATGGTGGGGTCCTCGGTGGGGTTCGGGTCAACCCGCAATTTTAGAAGGCTGCGGTGACGCCAGCACGCCGTGCACCATCACGTCCACCTGGCTGGCCAGGAATGCCGCCGGGTCGATCTGCACGTCGGTGCTGCACGGGCCCATGGAGTTCTTCCACATCATCAGGAAAATCATCGGCGCAATCACGCTGAAAACCGCGTTGTCCAGGTCCAGCGGGCGGAACTCGCCGCGGTCGATGCCACGCTGCAAAATCTTGCGGATCAGCTCGCGGCCGGGCTGCATCACCTCTTTTTGGTAGAAGTTGGCCAGCTCCGGGAAATTGCGCGCCTCCGACATCATCAGCTTGGTGATGCCCGACGCCTTGGTCGCGCCCACGCGTTCCCACCAGCTCGACATGGCGTATTTCAGCATCTCGGTGGTGTTGCCGGGGAAGGTGGCCAGCTCGGCGTTCCACTCCACAAAGCGGTTGGCCAGGCTCTCCAGCACCACCGCCTTGAACAGGTCTTCCTTGCTGGCGAAGTACAAAAACAGCGTGCCTTTGGACACACCGGCCCGGGCCGCCACCTCTTCCACCCGGCTGCCGGCAAAGCCTTTTTCCACGAACAAATCGAGCGCGGCTTCCAGCAGCTCACCTGGACGCGCCTCTTTGCGGCGCCCGCGCTTGGTCAGCGGGTCGGCCGGTGGGGTGTCGGGTGTCGGGTGGGTAGGGGGCATATTAGTGACTGACTGGTTAGTAATATAGCGCCGCATGCGGCGGGCGTCAAGGGCATGGGGCGCCCGGTCGCCGGTAGCGCACTTGTCCTACCTGGTTTTCCGTGGCTTCCGACACATGGGCCGTGGGGCGCTGCCTACATTTGGGGCACAGCCATGACAGCCCGAATGGGCTGAATCCACCACAAAACCAAGGGAGAAAGCCATGCACCCGTTTCGTGTCGATGCCTCAGCCGTTGCGCCATGGAACAAGCCGCTCGGCGACGCTGCGGTTTTGCGGCACCACTGGGTTTCAGCGGCGCGTGGCCAAACGGCCCCGGCCTGCCTGTGGAGCACCTGGCGCGAGACGCAGTTTGAAGCCATGCTGGACGCTTACCGCCGCTCAGGCGGTGTGGCGCCTGCGGAAGAACTGGCCACGCAACGGTCAACGCCCCAGGGCCCTGCCATTGCTGCTGTCGCCCGGTGGATCGTCGAGCGCCAGGTGGTCTGTTTTGAATGGGAGAAGCAGCACTGGTTGCCGCTGTTCCAGTTTTGCCCAGACACCCTGTCGCCGCGCCCTGAGATGGTGGGCGTGGTGCAGGAACTGTCGGGCGCGCTGGACCCGTGGGAACTGGCCCTGTGGTTTGTGCGGCCCAACGCCTGGTTGCATGGCCGCGCACCTGTGAACGCCACACACGACGACCTGCCCAGCATTCTGGACGCCGCCCGGGCCAGCCGGTTCGCGGTGAACGGGTGAGCCTTGCGCAACGGCGTTGGCCGTTGCACGTTTTTCAGTGCTGGGCTTGGTCTCGCCACACCTTACCGCACCACGTCGCCAAGTCGTCCAGGTAGCAGTACACCACCGGCACCATGACCCATTGGAACCATGCGCTGTGCGCAGGGTTTGTTGCAGCCTACGTAGGCGTTGTTCCCACTCCAGCCCATTCTTCAGTTTCATTTCATTCTGGATGATTAAGGTCTCAGCTGCCGCATGGCAGCCGAGAGGAGGGTTGTCAGCCGGCGTGTCCACAGGTCACCCAACTACAAAGGAAATTCATGGCCGGCCCCACTTCGCTTTCCCTTCGCACCACTGGCTACAGTCAGAAACTCGCGGAAAACACCGCCATTGCTGCCAACCGTGTGGTGGCAACATTGGCCATCACCGACCGCGACGGCGGCAACAACCTGGTGACGCTGGAGGGCGCTGACGCCCATCTGTTCACCCTGGTGCTGGGCAGCAACGGGCAATACAGCCTGGCCCTGCAAGCGGGTACCACGCTCGACTTTGAGTCGAACCCGGTGCTGAACGTGACGGTGCGCGCACGCGACGCAGCGGCCCCTGCCAACGGCGGTGTCACATCGTCATTGGCCATCCAGGTCACCAACGTGAACGAAGCGCCGGTCATCACCAGCAACGGTGGCGGCAGTGCTGCGTTGGTGCAAGCGGTGTCAGGCCAAAAACTGGTGACGCAGGTGCACGCGGTGGACCCGGAAGGCACAGCCGTTCGCTACAGCATCCAGGGTGGCGCAGACGCTTCGCTGTTTGCCATCAACGCCACCACCGGCGACCTCAGCTTCAAGCAATTGCCCGTGGCAGGCGGACCCACCACGTTCCAGGTGAACGTGGTGGCCACCGAAGCGGGTAGTTTGCTCAAGTCGGCATTGACCGACACCCAGGCGCTGACCATCCAGCTCAACCAGGCCCCCACGCTGACCACGCCGGTGGGCAACGTGGGCGGCGACAGCTTCACCTACGGCGTGACCGACGCCGACGGCAACCCGCTGCGCGCCACCTTCAACGGTGCCACCCTGGCCACCACGGTGCAGAACAACGGTGCGCTCACCACCCAAACCGTGACCGCCGCGGCCACAGCCGCCGTGGGCACGTACGAAGTGACCGACGGCGCCGCCAGCGTGGCCGTGGTTAACTTGGGTTTGGGCACCAACGCGGCCGACGGCTTGGCCGCCACCTCGCCCGAGGCCACCTTGCTCTACGGCTTTGCCGGCAACGACACCCTGACCGGCCAGGCCGGCAACGACACCTTGGTGGGTGGCTTGGGCGTTGACGCAATGAATGGCGGCGCCGGCAACGACCTGTTTGTGTACGCCGCCGCTGCGGACTCCAACGGCGCCAATACCGATGTCGTCACGGGCGTTGATTTCGGTGGTGCTGACGTGGCGTCGTCTGCAGACCAATTCCGCTTTGGCAACCAGGTGGTGACGGCAGTGAAAAACATCGACGTCACCGGGGCGGCCTTTGCCAACCTTGGCACCCTGCTCAACGCCAGCACCCTGGGCGCTGGCGAAGCGGTGTTTGTTCATGTGCTGAATGGCGCAGCGCAGGGCCGCGACTTCCTGTTTGTGGACGGCAATGGCCAAGCCGGCTTCCAGGCTGCAACCGACTACGCGATTGAGTTGGTGGGCGTGGTCAACCGCGCCGGTTTGGACGTGTCTGACCTGAACGCCTGACGCCAAGGGCTGCCGGGGCGGGGCTGCGGGCCCCGCTGCCGGTGGCCAAATTTTGTGGGGTGCCTTATCCCGCAGCGCGGCGCTCGCCGCGCCACAGGCGCTTGGCCCACTCGGCCAAGTCGTCCAGGTAGCAGTACACCACCGGCACCACCACCAGCGTCAGCAGCGACGAGGTGATCACACCGCCAATCACCGCCTGGCCCATGGGCGCGCGTTGCTCTGAGCCTTCGGTGAGGGCAAAAGCCAGCGGCACCATGCCGAAGATCATCGCCAACGTGGTCATCAGAATCGGGCGCAGCCGCACCTTGGCCGCCAGCAGCAGCGCGTCTTCACGGCCCAGGCCGTCGCCTTCGCGGGCGCGGATGGCAAAGTCCACCAGCAAAATGGCGTTCTTGGTCACCAGGCCCATCAGCATCACCACGCCAATCACCGAGAACATCGACAGCGTGGAGCCAAACATCAGCAGCGCCAGCACCACGCCAATCAGCGTCAGCGGCAGCGCGGTCATGAGTGCCAGCGGCTGCAGAAAGCTCTTGAACTGGCTGGCCAGAATCATGTAGATGAACACGATGGCCAACACCAGTGCCGAGATGGCGTAGCCAAACGACTCCTGCAAATTCTTGGTGGAGCCGCCAAACTGGTAGCGGTAGCCGGGCGGGAAGCTGATGCCGTCCAGCGCGGTGCGGATGTCGCCCGACACCTCGCCCGCCGAGCGGTTGGCCACGTTGCCGTTGATGGCCACCTCGCGGTTCAGGTCGCGCCGGTTGATCTGGTTCGGGCCGGTGGATGCTTTGACACTGGCCACCTGGTTTAGCCGCACGGTGCGCTGGCTGCCATCGGCCGCGGTGAGGGCGAAGGGCAGGCGTTCCAGGTCTTGCGGGGCGTTGCGGGCGTCTGGAGAAAGCCGCACGTTCACGTCGTAGGTCTGGTCGTCGGGCGCGCGCCAGTTGCCCACGGTCTGGCCGGCCACCAGAATGCGCAGCGCGCTGCCGATTTGCGCCACGCCCAGGCCCAGGTCAGACGCGGCCTCGCGCTGCACCACCACGTTGATCGTGGGTTTGTCGGCCTTGATGCTTGAATCCAGGTCCACCAGGCCTGGGATGTCGCGGATCTTCTCGTTCACCAGTTTGGTCAGCCGCTCCAGCTCTTTCAAATCGGGCCCTTGCAAAGAGAATTCGATCTGTTTTTGCCCACCCACCGAGTCGAGCAAACCCACGTGGGTGACGGTGATGCCCGGCACCTGGCGCAGCCGGTCGCGCAGCACGGTGGACATCTGGTCCACGCTGCGGCTGCGCTGGTGGCGGTCTACCAGCCGCACGTAGACGCTGGCGTAAATTTTCCCCTGCGCGTTGCCAGTGTTCACCGTGGCCAGCGTGTACTTCACCTCGGGGAATTCGTGCAGGATCGCGTCCACCTGCCGGGCCTTGGCTTCTGTGACTTCAATGGACGACCCCACCGGCGTGTAGAAGCTCAACGACGTTTCCGAAAAGTCCGCCTTGGGCACAAATTCGGTGCCCAGCAGCGGCACCATGAACAGGCTGGTGACAAACACCGCCACCGCCACGCCCACCGTCAACAGCTTGTGGCCGAGTGACCAGCGCAGCAGCCGCTGGTAGCCGTCGGACAAACGCTCCGTGCCCCGGTCAAACGCGCCGGTCACGCGGCCTATGGTTTTGTCGTACCAGGTGACGGGTGGGCCGTGTTTGCCGTGCGAGTCGATGGCCGGGTCGTGCCAGATGCTGGAGAGCATCGGGTCCAGCGTGAAGCTGACAAACATCGAGATCAGCACTGCCGCCACGATGGTGATGCCAAACTCGTGGAAGAACTTGCCGATGATGCCGCCCATGAAACCAATCGGCAAAAAAACCGCCACGATGGAAAAGGTGGTGGCCAGCACCGCCAGGCCAATTTCCTGCGTGCCTTCCATGGCCGCCGCGTACGGCGTCTTGCCCATTTGCACGTGCCGCACGATGTTCTCGCGTACCACAATCGCGTCGTCGATCAACAGGCCCACACACAGGCTGAGCGCCATCAGCGTGATCATGTTCACCGTGAAGCCGAACATGTACATGAACAAAAACGTGCCAATGATGGCAATCGGCAATGTCAGCCCGGTGATGACGGTGGAGCGCCACGAGTTCAGGAACAAAAACACGATCAGCACCGTGAGCACCGCGCCTTCCACCAGCGTGCGGCGCACGTTGTCCACCGCCACGCGGATGGGGCGCGAGCCGTCGCTGATCGGCTCCAGCCGCAGGCCAGGCGGCAGCTGGGGGGTGATGTCGGCAATTGCCTTCTTCAAGCCATCGGTCACGGCAATGGTGTTGTCGTCTTGGGTTTTCTGCACCTGCAGCACCAGCGTGCGTTGGCCGTTGTACAGCGCCAGGCTTTCCACCTCCTGCGCGCCGTCGGCCACGCGGGCGACCTGCTCCAGCCGGATGGGTGCCGCCGTACCGCGCTTGGCCACCACAATGCGGTTGAAGTCTTCGGGCCGCTGCATGCGCGAGACCACCTGCACCACACGCTCTTGTTCCAGCGAACGCACCGCGCCCACCGGCAAATCCTGGTTCTCGTTGCGCACCGCGTTGGCCACCTGCTCGGCGGTGACGCCCAGCGCCTCCATGGCCTGCGGGTTCAGGTAGATGTTGATCTCGCGCTTGGTGCCACCCACCAGCGTGACGGAGCCGACGCCGCGCACGTTCTCCAAACGCTTCTTCAGCACCTGGTCGGCCCAGCTGGTCAACTCTACAGGCGTCATGCCCACCTGCGCGCCTTTGTCTGCCGGCAACACCGCTACCGACCAAATCGCCCGGCTGGCCGGGTCAAAGCGCAGCACGCGCGGTTCGTCCACCTCGTCGCGGAAGGTGGGGCGGATGGCGGCAATCCGTTCGCGCACGTCTTCGGCCGCCTTGCGCCCGTCCACCGAGAGCTGGAACTCCACAATCACCACCGACTGGCTCTCGTAGCTGCGCGAGGTGAGGGCATTGATGCCCGCAATCGCGTTCACACCTTCTTCCACCTTCTTAGTGACCTCGCTCTCCACAATCTCGGGCGAGGCACCGGGGTAGGTGGTGGTGATGACGACGACCGGGAAGTCGATGTTCGGAAACTGGTCTACCTGCAGCCGCTGGTACGAGAACATGCCCAGCACCACCAGCGCGAGCATCACCATGGTCGCAAAGACCGGGTTCTTCAGACTGACCTGTGTGAACCACATGGTTCAGCGTGCCGGTGTGGGGGTGCTGGCGGCGGGTGCGGCGGTGGGCACCAAAGTACCACTCAGCTTGACCGTCGTTCCTTCGCGCAGCGGCCCCAACGAGCCACGCACCACCTGCGTGCCCACCGGCAAGCCAGTTACAGCTACAAAACGCTCGCCCGCCTGTTCCCCGCTCTGGCCAGTTGTCACCGGCAGGTGGGCGATCTGGTTGTTCTGCACCACCTGCACATAGGGCGCGGGCTTGTCGGTGCGCACGGCGGTCACTGGCACGGCCAGCGCAGTGGCCTCACCGGTGCCCAACACGCCCTGCAAAAAGGTGCCCTGGCGCAGCCCCTCGGTGGCGGGCAGGGCCAGGTACACCACCACGCTGCGGCTGCCCGCCTGCACCGTGGGGTTGATGCGCGCCACCTTGGCCGTCAATGTTCTAGCGGCACGGTTGCTGTCGGTGTCCAGTTGCAGCACAGCACTTTGGCCCACCCGCACGTCCAGCGCGTCGCTGGCGCTCAGCGTGGCTTCCAGCTCCAGCTGGCGCAAATCCACAATCTCAAGGATGCGCGCGTCCACACCCACCCGTTCACCCGGCTGCACCAACCGCTGCGCCACCAGGCCCGCCATCGGTGCCACCAGCACGCTGTCGTTCACCGACTTGGTGGCAATGTCCACTGCGGCCTGCGCCGCATGGTAAGTGGCCTGCGCGCCCGCCAGGTTGGCCTGGGAGGTGTCCAGCGCGGTACTAGAGATAAAGCCCTGCTTCACCAGCGCCTGGTTGTTGTCCAACTGGCGCTGGGCAATCGCCACCTGCGCCTTGGCCGCGTCAGCCTGCTGCTGCGCCTGCCGCTGGCGCGCCTGGTATTCGCTCGGCTCAATGCGCGCCACCACCTGGCCCGCTTTCACTGCGTCACCCTCACGCACCACCAGCGCCTGCACCTCGCCCGCCACCCGGGCCTTCACCACGGCGGAGTTCACCGCCCGCACCGTGCCGGAGATGGGCACACCCACCTGCAAAGCCCGCTCGGTGGCGGCCACGAGGTCGGCCGGGGTGAGTTCCACCACAGTTTGGGCTTGGGTGTTGGCCGCCAAGGCGGCCTGTTGGGCTTTGCGGCCAGAGAGGGCGCGGAGGATGCCTGCGGCTAGCAGGGCCAGGAGCAGGGCGGCGATGGCCCATTTCCACCAGCGTTTCATTAGGTAGCCTTCGTTCTTATGTGGTGTTCAGTGTTGAAGCGAGCTCGATTTGACTTCGAGCCAAAGCTGTTTGAGCTTTTGCAAGCCGACGTCAGAAAAGGCGTGCCTACTAGGATGTGGCACTCCAAAGTAAACAACTTTGTTGCTTCCTTCATGTACGAAATATTTACCGTCTTTGAAGTTGTTTCCAACCCAACGAACCTCTTTGCTTGGAACCGCTAAGGCATCTCTAAATAGAGCAAAGGAGCTTTCTTCTTCACCGTTACCCAAGCAGATGACAAGCCGCGTATTGCACTTGTCAAAAAACTCTCGGAAGAATCGAAAAAAGTATGTGCAGAACACTGATTGCATGGAGTCTAGGTGCAACTTGTTGAGTAAATCGACCAGAGCCTCGGCATCTTTTGTCTGTAACCAAATCGCGTTGAATGCTAGCGACGAACGTAAATCAAATCCAACCGACCTGGAAATTTCCAGCACTCTCTTTTGATGGGGCTGCAAATGAACATGACCAAGTTCAGGGTCTTCCAGTGAGGAGCAGCACCTTTCACACGTTCGTCTTTCAGAGAAAAAAGGTTCGTGCCAGCACATATCGAGGTATGCAACCGAGTCGACCCTTTGTTGACTTTTCTCCCAATGCACTAAATCTTGACTAAGGGTGTCAAGACCTGTCCCGCCTGGGTTGAGGTCAACAAGAGCTATCCCGTTGGGGTTTGAAAGTGCACTTTGACTCCCAAAGTAGATTTCGCCTTTGTGCTGAAGTAATGCTTTGCAGTGCTTCTCCACAAGCTGGCAAAGTTCATCGAAATCCATAACTTGAGAGCCAATATTGGAAAGCTGAGCAAAGAGTTTATAGATGGTTCGTCAATAAAATGCCTGCAACCCCGTCTGCGCCCGCCCCAGAATCAGCGCGTGCACATCGTGTGTGCCTTCGTAGGTGTTCACCGTTTCCAGGTTGATCATGTGGCGGATCACGTGGTATTCGTCGTGGATACCGTTGCCGCCGTGCATGTCGCGGGCCAGGCGGGCAATGTCGAGCGCTTTGCCGCAGCTGTTGCGTTTGATCAGGCTTACCATCTCGGGCTGGTCCTGGCCTTCGTCCATCAGGCGGCCCACGCGCAAACAGCCTTGCAGGCCCAGCGCGATTTCGGTTTGCATGTCGGCCAGTTTTTTCTGGATCAGCTGGGTTTGCGCCAGTGGGCGGCCAAACTGGATGCGGTCCAGCGTGTACTGGCGGGCACGGTGCCAGCAGTCTTCGGCCGCGCCCAGCGCGCCCCAGGCTATGCCGTAGCGGGCTTTGTTGAGGCAGCCAAACGGGCCTTTCAGGCCGGCCACGTTGGGCAGCAGGTTGGCCTCGGGCACAAACACGTCGTCCATCACGATTTCGCCGGTGATACTGGCGCGCAGGCTCATCTTGCCTTCGATCTTGGGAGCGCTCAGGCCTTTCATGCCTTTTTCCAGCACAAAGCCGCGGATGCATTCTTGCCCGCCCACCGAGCCGTCTTCGTTCGCCAATTTGGCCCAGACGACGAAGATGTCGGCAATCGGGCTGTTGGTGATCCACATCTTGGCGCCCTTGAGTTGGTAACCGCCGTCTACGGGCTTGGCCCGCGTCAGCATGCTGCCGGGGTCTGAGCCGTGGTTGGGTTCGGTCAAACCGAAGCAGCCGACCCATTCGCCGGTGGCGAGCTTGGGCAAATACTTCTGTTTCTGCGCTTCGCTGCCATAGGCGTTGATGGGGTGCATGACCAGTGAGCTTTGCACGCTGATGGCGCTGCGGTAGCCGCTGTCCACCCGCTCCACCTCGCGGGCAATCAGGCCGTAGGCCACGTAACCCAGGCCGGCGCAGCCGTAGCCTTCGATGGTGGAGCCGAGGAAGCCCATGGCCCCGGCCTCGTTCATGATCTCTCGGTCGAACTCTTCATGCCGCGCGGCCATCAAAACGCGGGTTTGCAGCTTGTCCTGGCAAAAGGTGTGTGCGGCCTCGGCGATGGCGCGCTCGTCGTCGCTGAGCTGTTGCGACAGCAAAAACGGGTCTTCCCAGTTGAATTTGGCTTTCATGCGGGGTCCTTGGGGTGTCCTTGGCGCGGGGTGGCCATGTGTGTTTCGAGTGTAATCAGGGCAGTGTTGAACGGAGGTCATTCACATGACAACAGAAACCATCATTCTCGGCGGCGGCTGCTTCTGGTGCACCGAGGCGGTGTTCGTCAAGGTGCGCGGCGTGACCGACGTGGAGTCGGGTTATGCCAACGGCCACACCCAGAACCCGACCTACGAACAGGTCTGCAGCGGCACCACCGGGCACAACGAGGTGGTGAAGCTGGAATACGACACCACGCAAATCACCCTGCGCGAGTTGCTGGAAATCTTTTACCTGGTGCACGACCCGACCACCCTGAACCGCCAGGGCAACGACGCCGGCACCCAGTACCGCAGCGGCATCTACACCACCACGCCTGCGCAACTTGCCGAGGTGGAGGCCTTTGTGCGCGACCTGGAAGCCGCCAAGGTCTACAGCCGCCCCCTCACTACCGAAGTGACCGCGCTGCAAAACTACACCGCCGCCGAGGACTACCACCAGGACTTCTTCGAGCGCAACCCTTACCAAGGCTACTGTGTGGCGGTGGCCGGCCCCAAGGTCGCCAAGTTCAAAAAGACCTTTGCCGACCGCGTGAAAGCCTGAGCCTGGAGCCACCGGTTTGATCTTGACCCGCGCGCTGGCCTACCGCTATGCCGATGGCCCGGCCCTGACTTTTCCCGACGTGGCCGTGCCCCAGGGCGGCACGCTGCTGCTGCGTGGCAACTCCGGCAGCGGCAAATCCACCTGGCTGGCGCTGGTGGCCGGCCTGCGCAGCGCCACCAGCGGGGACGTGACGGTGGCTGGCCAGCTGCTGGCCGATGTGCCCCCGGCCGCGCGCGACGCCTGGCGCGCCAACGCTGTGGGCCTGCTGCCCCAGCGGCTGCATTTGAGCGAGGCGCTGACCGTGCAAGACAACCTGGCGCTGGCCTTCTACGCCGCCGGCCAGCCGGTGGACCCGCAAGCCATTGCCGACACGCTGGCCGCACTCGGCCTCTCTGCGCTGGCCCAGCGCAAGCCGCAGGCATTGTCGGGCGGGCAGGCGCAGCGGGTGGCGCTGGCCCGTGCTGTGCTGCGCCGCCCGCGCGTGCTGCTGGCCGACGAACCCACCGCCAGCCTGGACGACACCGCCGCCGCCGCCAGCCTGGCGCTGCTGCAGGCCACCGCCCAGCGCTGCGGCGCCACGCTGGTGGTGGCCACCCACGACGCACGGGTGCTGCGGGCGTGGCCTGACGCGGTCGCTTTGCAGCTCGAAATTCAGCTTGAAACCGCTTCCACAGAAGCCATTTCAAGCCAAATCGGCCTCAAGCCTCAGTGAAATCTGATGGTACAGCTATGAATACCGTAGCACTGTCGTGGCGCTATCTGGCGGCCCGGCCGCTGGCAGCGGCGCTGAATGTGCTGCTGCTGGCGTTGGCGCTGGCCTCCATCACGGTGGTGCTGCTGACCCGCGCGCAGGTGGACCGCGCTTTCGAGCGCGACCTCGCCGGCATCGACGTGGTGGTGGGCGCCAAGGGCAGCCCGCTGCAGCTCATCCTGGCCGGCGTGTTCCACCTCGACGTGCCATCCGGCAACATCGCGCTGGCCGACGTGAAGGCGCTGCAGGCCCACCCGCAGGTGGCCGAACTCATCCCCCTCAGCCTGGGCGACAGCTGGCGTGGTCACCGCATCGTCGGCACCACGCCGGCTTACGTGCAGCACTACGGCGCTACCGTCGCGCAGGGCGGGCTGTGGGCCGCGCCGCTGCAGGCGGTGCTGGGGGCACATGTGGCGCAGGCCAAAAACGGCGCACCGGCCTTGAAGGTGGGCGACCAGTTCGTCGGCTCCCATGGCCTGGGCGGTGGCGGGCACCTGCACGGGAACCAGCCCTACACGGTGAGCGGCGTGCTGGCGCCCTGCGGCTGTGTGCTGGACCGGTTGGTACTGACCAGCCTGGAGTCCGTCTGGGCGGTGCACGAAGGCGACATGGCACAAGACGACGAAGACCGCGCCGCACTGGCCGCCGAGCGCGAGGTCACGCTGGCGCTGATCCGCTACAAGTCGCCCCTGGCGGCGGTGAGCTTCCCGCGTTTTGTGAACACCACCACGCCGATGCAGGCCGCCGCCCCGGCCGTGGAAATCACCCGCCTGCTGCGGCTGGTGGGCGTGGGCAGTGATTTGCTGCGCGGCTTTGGCGCGGTGCTGCTGGCGGTGGCGTCGCTGAGCGTGTTCATTGCGCTGTGGCACGCGGTGCGTGAGCGCCGGGCCGACCTCGCCATGCTGCGCATGCTGGGCGCGCCACCCCGGCGCGTGGCCGCGCTGCTGCTGGCCGAGGCGTGGTGGCTGGCGCTGCTGGCCACCGTGCTGGGGCTTGCGCTGGGGCATGGCTTGACAAGCCTGCTAGGCTGGTTGGTGCCAAGCGACCAGGCCATGGGCCTCACCGGCGCGCTGCTGCTGGCCGACGAGCTCTGGGTGCCGGTGTGGGCCTTCGGTGTGGCCACGCTGGCGGCGCTGCTGCCCGCTTGGCAGGCCTACCGGGTGGACGTGGCCGAGCTGTTGAACCCGGTTTGAACGCCTCCCAGGCCAAGTTTTGCCCCGTTTTTGACCTTTTGCGAGATTTTTTTATGCCAAATCACCGTTCAGCCTTAGTGAAAACTGCCTTGTTTGCTCTTCTTTTAGGAGTGTCTTCGGCCTGGGCCGCGCTGGACGCCGACACCCAAAAAGACATCGAGCGCCACCGCGCCATGGCCGCCGCGCACGAGGCCGCCGCCCAGTGCCTGGCCGCTGGCAAAAAGCACGACGACTGCGGCAAACAACTGCAAGCCGCCTGCAAGGGCTTGGGAATTGGCAAATACTGCGGCATGCGCCACGAGCACTGAACCCTACGGAGCCCCCCATGACACGCTTGTCTGTTCACACCCTGGCACCGCTGCTGGCCCTGGCACTGGCCGGCCCGGCGCTGGCCCAGCTCAGCTCGCCCGTGCCCCCGGGGGCGGTGAAAAACGCCAAACCTGCTGCGGCCGCCAACGGTGGGAACGTGGTCAACCCGCCGCTGGGCAGCATCGACGGCGTGGCCGGCACTGGCCCCGGTGTGCACAGCCCCAACAGCCCGTTTGCGCCGCTGCCCGAGCGGGCCGACGTGGTGCCCTGGTCCACCCTGACCACGGTGAAAACCAAGGTGGTGAAGAACCGCATCCTGCCGGAATTCACCGCGCCGGTGCTGGCGCTGAACCGCAAGACCCAGCGGGTGCAGGGCTTCATGATGCCGCTGGAGCCAGGCGAAAAGCAGCGCCACTTTTTGCTGACCTCGGTGCCCATGAGCTGCTCGTTCTGCCTGCCTGGCGGGCCGGAGAGCATGGTCGAGGTGCGCACCAAAACGCCGATCCGCTACTCGCTGGAGCCGGTGGTGGTGGAGGGCGAATTCGCGGTGCTGGCCGACGACCCGCAAGGCCTGTACTACCGCATCACCGACGCGGTGAACGCCCGCTGACGCTTTAACATCCACGGTCCATGCACACCCGCCCAAAGTCCACACCGCTGCGCCTGCCCGCGCTCGCGCTGTGGCTCGCCTGGGCGCTGAGCCTGGTGCTGTGGCAGGGCTATGCGCAGGTGCACGGCGTGGTGCACGCACCGGGTGTGCACACGCTGGCGGCGGCGCACGACCACGCGCACCCGCATGAGGATGCCCATGCGCACGGCGTGCTGGCCGACCTGTTCGACAGCCACAGCCCCGGCGCCGACTGCCGTTTGCTCGACGCTGCCGGCCACTGCGACGCCTTGCCCACGCTCCCGGCACTGGCGCTGCCGGTGGTGCTGAGCAGCTGGGCGCTGCACCGCTTCACCGGTGAAGCCACCGCCCGTTGGGCCGCGCTGTTCGACGCGCGCGGCCCGCCCAACTTCCGCTGAATCCCCTTTTGCAACGCCCCGCGCACCACCGAGCTGGTGTGCGGGGTGGCGTTATTGATTCAACGGACTTGTTCATGAACCCCATTTTTTCCCGCGGCGCTTTGGGCGCTGCCGTGTTCTCGGCCGCGTGCGGCCCGGCGTTGGCCCAACCTGGTGCCGCGCTGCCTGAAATCACCGTCACCGGCAACCCGCTTGGCAGCACCGAGCTGATCGCCCCGGCCACCCAGCTCAGCGGCGACGCGCTGCTGCTGCGCCAGAAAACCACCCTGGGTGAAACGCTGGACGGCCTGCCCGGCATCTCCAGCACCTACTTTGGCCCGAACGCCAGCCGGCCCATCATCCGTGGGCTGGACGGCGACCGCATCCGCATCCTGCAAAACAGCGGCGCCAGCATCGACGCCTCCGGCCTGAGCTTTGACCATGCTGTGCCGGTGGACCCGCTGGTGGTGGAGCGAGTGGAGGTGCTGCGCGGCCCTGGCGCGCTGCAGTACGGCGGCAGCGCGGTGGGCGGGGTGGTGAATTTGATCGACCACCGCATCCATGGCGAGCCGCTGTTTGGCGCCGAAGGCGGCGTCACCGGCCGCGCCGCGCTGCGCTACGGCGGGGCCGAGCGCGAACGCGGTGGCAGTGCGCTGCTGGAAACCGGCACCGACAAATTCAACCTGCACGTGGACGCCTTCAAGCGCGCCACCGACGACACCCGTGTGCCGGCGGACTTGGCCTGCACCAAACCGGGGTCACCGTCGCTGGCGCGCCGCATCTGCAACTCTGCCGCCGACAGCGACGGCCTGGCCGTAGGCGGCACGCTGCTGTTTGACAAAGGCTATTTGGGCCTCTCCACCAGCAGCTTCAACAGCGTCTACGGCACCGTGGCCGAAGACGCGGTCACCATCAACCTGAAAAGCCGCCGCACCGCGCTGCAGGGCGAGCTGCGGGGCCTGAGCGGGCCGTTCCAGTCGGTCAAGCTGCAGGGCAGCCACACCGACTACCGCCACGGCGAGTTTGAAGGCGCCGAGCTGGGCACGCTGTTCACCAACCGTGGCAACGACCTGCGCCTGGAGGCGCGGCAGGCCCAGTGGGGCGCGCTTGAGGGTGTGCTGGGCCTGCAGATTGACAACAACCGTTTTGGCGCCGACGGCGAAGAGGCCTTCGCGCCGTTCTCGCGCACCCGGCAGCGCGCGCTGTTTGCGCACGAGGAACTGGCCACCGGCTGGGGCAAGCTCAGCTTTGGCGCCCGGGCCGAGTCGGTCCGCGTGGCGTCGTTCGGCAACCCGTCGCTGGACCGCTTTGAGGTCGGCGGCCGGGAGTTCAACCCGCGCAGTTTTGCGCTGGGCGCGCTGGTCAAGCTGTCGCCTGAGTGGGACGTCACCGCCAACCTGGCGTCCACCGAGCGTGCACCGAAAGACTACGAGCTGTTTGCCAACGGCCCGCACATCGCCACCGCCGCCTACGAGCTGGGCAACAGCGCCCTGGGCAAGGAAAAATCCACCAACCTCGACCTGGGTGTGGCGTGGAAGTCTGGCCCCAACCGGTTTGCGCTGAACGCCTTTGCCAACCGCTTCAAAAACTTCATCAGCCTGGAGTCCACCGGCAACACCCGCAGCGCAGACGGCGAACTGAACCCGGCCAACCCGGCCGACGCCTTGCCCGAGTTCGCCTACCAGGGCGTGCCGGCGCGTTTTCGCGGGCTGGAGGCCAGCGGCAGCGTGCGGCTGCTGCAAAGCGCCGCCACGGTGGACCTGGAACTCAGCGGCGACTTGGTGCGCGCCACCAACGCCAATACCGGCCAGCCCCTGCCGCGCATCGCGCCGGTGCGCTTGGGCACGGCGCTGGTGGTGGCCAGCGGCCCCTGGGGCGGTCGCCTGGGCGTGACCCGCGCTGCCGGCCAGAACCGGGTGCCTGACGGCGAGCAGCCCACCGGCGGCTACACCCTGCTCAACGCCGCCGTCACGTACAAAGCAAAAGCGGGCCCGAGCCACCTGCTGTGGTTTGCCCGGCTCGACAACCTGACAAACCAGCTGGCCTACAGCGCCAGTTCCATCCTGACGCAGACCGCGCCGGGCAAATCGCCGCTGCCGGGACGGGGCCTGAAAGTGGGTCTGCAGGCGTCATTCTGAAAAATGAAGTAACGCGGCAGTAAGAATTTTCCGCCCCGACAGACATAGCTGTGGGTTGGGTCTTCAGTTGTTACAGTTATGAACAAGTAACTGAATCTGCTAAGAAAACGCCTGCGTAAACTGGTTCAGCGGTCGACAGATGCCTGCATTTGCCCACGCTGCTGTTTCAATCGTCTTATACAGAAGGAGTACTACATGAGCTCGAAAATCGTCAAAGGTCTCGCCATCGCTTCCGCCGCTGCTGGCCTGTTCGCCATGTCCGCTGGTGTCACCACCGTTGCCGCACAAGACGCCAAAGTCGCCTGCACCGGCGTGAACGCCTGCAAGGGCACCAGCGAGTGCAAGACCGCCAAAAGCGCTTGCAAAGGCCAAAACGCTTGCAAAGGCACCGGCGTCTCCTCGATGACCAAGGCCGATTGCGACAAAGCCCAAGCCGCCGCCAAGAAGTAAGCCACTGTCTGGCACGAAGCTGCCCCTCCAGGCGACTGCAGGGGCAGTTTTACATTCCCAGCCGGTTTTCAATGACGTCTTCTCCCACAACCCACGCCAGCACGTGGCCTGAACTGGGCTACGGCCTGGGCCTGCGCACGGTGCATTACGAAGAGATCTTTGCGGGCAACCCGAAGGTCGACTGGTTTGAGGCGGTCTCTGAAAACTACCTGGTGCCGGGCGGCAAGCCGCTCAAGATGCTGGAACGCGTTCGCGAGCGTTACCCGGTGGTGCTGCACGGCGTGTCCATGTCGATTGGCAGCACCGACCCGATCGACACCACCTACCTGAAGCAGCTCAAGGCATTGGCCCAGCGCATCGAACCGGCCTGGGTCTCTGACCACCTCTGCTGGACCGGGATTGAGAAACAGAACCTGCACGACCTGATGCCGCTGCCCTACACCGCCGAGGCGGTGCGCCACGTGGCCAACCGGGTGGCGCAGGTGCAAGATTATTTGGGCCGGCAAATCCTGTTGGAGAACGTGTCCAGCTACCTGACCTACAGCAGCTCGGAGATGGACGAGTGGCAGTTCATTGCCGCCATTGCCGAAGAGGCGGACTGCCAGATATTGCTGGACATCAACAACATCTACGTCAGCGCCTTCAACCACGGCTTTGACGCGCGCACCTACCTGGAGCGCATTCCCGCCAAGCGGGTGCAGCAGTTCCACCTGGCCGGACATGACAACTGCGGCGACTACATCGTCGACACCCACGACGCGCCTGTCATCGACGCCGTGTGGGACCTGTACGCCGCCGCCGTGCGCCGCTTTGGCCCGGTGGCCACGATGATCGAGCGCGACGACAACATTCCCCCATTGGCCGAACTGGTGGCCGAGCTGGACCACGCCCGCGCCATTGGCGAAGCCGCGCTGCTGCGCCGGGCGGCCTGATGGCCGGCCACACCGCCACCACGCTGCGCAAGCTGCAGCGCGACGTCCAGCACCACGTGCTGGTCACCAACGGGCAGAGCCTGCAGCAGGTCACCCGCCATGTGGTCGGCACCGCCCGGGTCAGCGCCGACCAGCGTTTGTCGATCTACGCCGAGGGCTACCGGCTGCGCCTGGTCGAGGCACTGGGCAGCGAATTCGAAACCCTGAAAGCCGTGGCCGGCGACGCGGTGTTCGACCGGCTCTGCCGCAGCTTCATCGCCGCCCACCCGTCGCGCACGCCCAACCTGCGCTGGTACGGTGGCCAGCTGGCCGAGCACCTGGCCACCACGCCACCGTTCAGCCGCCGCCCGGTCTTCGCGGAGATCGCGCGGTTTGAGTGGGCCATTGGCCTGTGTTTTGACGCGGCCGACGACGCGGTGCTGGGCTTTGAAGCCCTGGCCGCCGTGCCGCCCCAACACTGGCCCGGCCTGCGTTTCACGCTGCACGCCTCGGTGCAGCGGCTGGAGCTGGCCTGGAACGTACCCGACCTGTTCCAGGCGCGGGACAACACGCCCGCTTTGAAACCGAAACGCGCCCGCCGGGCCGCGCCCTGGTGCATCTGGCGCCGCGACCTGACACCCCGTTTCCGACGCCTGCCCGACGACGAGGCCTGGGCGCTGGACGCGGTGGCGCGGGGCGTGCCGTTTGCCGGCATCTGCGAAGGACTGGCCCGCTGGGTGGGCGACGACACCGCCGCGCTGCGCGCCGCCACGCTGCTCCGGACCTGGGTCAACGAGCAGATGGTCAGCGCGGTGCAGGTGGACGACACCGACGACACCGGTTCCTGAAAGACCCCACCATGTTGCGACGTTTTTTGCTCTGTTGGCTGGCCGCCCTGGCCGTGTTGTCCTGGCCCGTGCAGGCCGCAGCGCCGTCCAAAATCCAGTGGCTGCCCTGGTCTGACGCGCACTTCGAGCGCGCCAAGCGCGAGAACAAGTTCATCCTGCTCGATGTGGAAGCCGTGTGGTGCCACTGGTGCCATGTGATGGACGCCAAAACCTACACCGACCCGGCCGTGCAAAAGCTGATCCGCGAGCGCTACATCGCCGTCAAGGTCAATTCCGACGCCCACCCCGAGATCGCCCGCCGCTACGAAAACTACGGCTGGCCCGCCACTGTGGTGTTCGACGCCACCGGCCAGGAAATCGTCAAGCGCCGGGGCTTCATGCCGCCGCAGGTGCTCGGCTCCATCCTGGAGGGCATCATCAAGGACCCGAGCCCGATCGAGTACCTCGACAGCCAGCCCGTCACCGAATTCGCCACCAGCGCCAGCCTGTCGGCCGAGGTGCGTGACGCACTGCAGAAACGCTATGTTGATACACACGACCCGGTGCTCGGCGGCCTGAACCAGAACCAGAAGTACATCGACCGCGACACGGTGGAGTACGGCCTGCTGCGCGCTTCACAAGGCGATGCCAAGGCCGGGCTGATGGCGCGCCAGACGCTGGACGGCGCGCTGGGCCTGATCGACCCGGTGTGGGGCGGCATCTACCAGTACTCCACCGACAACGACTGGAAACACATCCACTTCGAGAAAATCATCCAGTCGCAAGCCGACGCGCTGCGGCTGTATGCGCTGGCTTGGGCCCGCTTTGGCGAGCCACGCCACAAGCAGGCGTTTGAGGCCATCCACCGCTACCTGCGCACCTTTCTCACCTCGCCCGAAGGCGCGTTCTACGTTAGCCAGGACGCCGACCTCGTCAAGGGCCAGCACAGCGAGTCCTACTTCGCGCTGAACGACGCTGGCCGCCGCGCACTCGGCACCCCAGCGGTGGACAAGAACCTCTACGCGCGCGAAAACGGCTGGGTGATCCACGCGCTCGCCACCGCGTATGCCGCCACTGGCGAGGCGCGCTATTTGAGCGAAGCCATCACCGCCACGCGCTGGGTCATGGCCAACCGCAGCCTGCCCGGCGGCGGTTTCCGCCACGCCGCCCGCGACAGCCATGGACCCTACCTGGAAGACACGCTGGCCATGGGCCGTGCCATGTTGGCAATTTACGAAGCCACCGGCGACCGCGCCTGGCTGGCCCAGGCGCAGCGCGCCGCCGACTTCATTGACCAGCGTTTCCGTGTGCCCCAACAGCCTGGCTTCGCCACCTCGCCCTACAGCGCCAAGGCGGTGCTCAAGCCCAAAACCGTGCTCGACGAAAACATTGCCACCGTGCGCTTTGGCAACGCGCTGGCGCGCTACAGCGGCAACAAAAAGTACCAGCGGCTGGCCGAGCACGCGATGCCCTACATCGCCACCGCGCAGGTGGCCCTGTTGCGCAACACCGACCCCGGCATCCTGCAGGCCGCCGCCGAGCTGGGCAGCGACCCGACGCACATCACGGTGGTGGGTGCCAAAAAAGACCCGGCCGCCGCCGCGCTGTTCCGTGCCGCACTGGCCAAGCCCGCGGTCTACCGCCGCATCGAATGGTGGGACCCGCGCGAAGGCGCCATGCCCAACCCCGACGTGCAGTACCCCCGCATGGACCGCGCCGCCGCCTATCTGTGCACCAACGGCGCCTGCTCGGCCCCGATCTTCGACGTGGCCGAACTCGACCGCGTGGCGCGCGAGTTTGAGAAGCTGTCACAACGCTGAGGTTGTTCAGCGCTCGCCGCAGCGCAGGGCCGCCCCAAGCAAGGCACGGCCCCCCGGGGGGCAGCGACCCACACGCAGTGGGGGAGCGTGGGGGCCAGTTAGCCAGTTAGCATTGGGGCATGTTCCAACCCGTTGTTGACGCGCTGATCCCGGTTGTTTTGCTGATCGCCATCGGCTTCCTCTCGGGGCGGCTGGGCTTCATCAAGGCCAGCGCGGTCAAAGACCTGTCCAACCTCGTGTTTCTGGTGCTCACACCGGCCCTGCTGTTCCGCACCATGAGCACGGTGCACATTGAGCAGCTCGATTTCCGGCCGGTGGCGATCTACTTCGTGGCCGCCGGGCTGATTTTTGCCAGCATCCTGGTGCTGCGCGGCTTCAACCGCCGCGCGGCGGTGCTGGCGCTGGCCAGCACCTTCAGCAACACGCTGATGATCGGCGTGCCGCTGGTCGGCCTGGCCTATGGCGAAGCCGGGCTGGTGGTGCTGTTCACCCTGGTGTCGGTGCACGCGCTGGTGCTGCTGACACTGGCCACGCTGGTGCTGGAATTTGCGGTGGCGCGCGAAGCCGCAGGCGGGCAGGCCACGCCGCGCCACATCGCGCTCACCGTGGCCCGCGCCGCCCGCAGCGCGGTGCTGCACCCGGTGCCGCTGCCCATCATCGCCGGGCTGCTGTTTGCGCAAACCGGCCTCACCGTGCCAGCGGTGGTGGACAAACCGCTTCAGCTGCTGGGCAACGCCTTCAGCCCGCTGGCGCTGGTGCTGGTGGGTGTGACCCTGGCCAGCACTGCGATTGGCCCGCACCTCAAAGGCGCGCTGGCGCTGGCGCTGGTCAAGAACGTGGTCCACCCGCTGCTGCTGGCGCTGATCGCCTGGGCGCTGGGCCTCTCGGGCCTGACCTTGCTGGTGATGGTGGTGACGGCGGCACTGCCGATTGGCGCCAACGTGTTTCTGTTCTCGCAGCGCTACCAGGTGGCCGAAGAACTGGTCACGGCCAGCGTGGCGGTGTCCAGCCTGCTGGGGCTGCTGACGGTCTCGGTGGTGATGGCGCTGCTGACCGCGTTCCCGAACTTCACAGGAGGCTGAGCATGGCGTGGGTGTTGCTGGTGGTGGCGGGCCTGCTGGAAGTGGGCTGGGCCATTGGCCTCAAGTACACCGAAGGCTTCACCCGGCTCTGGCCCACGGTGGGCACGGTCACCGCCATGGTGTTGAGCGTGGCCTTGCTGGGCGTGGCCATGCGCACGCTGCCGGTGGGCACGGCTTATGCGGTGTGGACCGGCATTGGCGCGGTGGGCACGGTGATTCTGGGCATCGTGCTGTTCGGCGAACCGGCCACGGCGGCGCGGCTGGCCTGCGTGGCGCTGATCGTCAGCGGCATTGTCGGGTTGAAGGTCACCGCCTGAGCCGCTGTTACGGGGCGAGCCGCTCCCGCAGCCACGCGCCACCGTCCAGCCGGTAACGCAGCCGGTCGTGCAGGCGGCTCTTGCGGCCTTGCCAGAACTGCCAGGTGTCGGGTTGCAGCCGGTAGCCGCCCCAGTGTGGCGGGCGCGGCGGTTGCAGCAAAAACTTGGCGCCGTATTTGGCCGCGTTGGTGACCAGCACGCTGCGGTCGGGGATCACCTCGCTCTGCGGGCTGGCCCAGGCGCCAATGCGCGAGTCGAGCGGCCGGCTGTGGAAGTAGGCGTCGCTTTCTTCGCCACTGATCTTGCTGACAACCCCTTCGATGCGCACCACCCGTTCCAGCTCGACCCAGTGGAACTGCAGCGCGGCATAGGGGTTGCCGGCCAGTTCCTGCCCCTTGCGGCTGTTGTAGTTGGTGTACCAGACGATGCCGCGTTCGTCGTAGCCCTTGACCAGCACCACCCGGGTGCTGGGGCGCAGGTCGCTGCCCACGGTGGCCAGCGTCATCGCGTTCGGTTCGGGCAGTTGCCCGTCGATCGCTTCGTTGAGCCAGCGGGCAAACTGCTTCAGCGGGTCGGCCTCGGAGGCGGATTCATTGAGTTCGGCGCGTTCGTAGCTTTTGCGCAGGTCGGCGATGTTCATTGGGCCAGTATAGGCAGGCGTTCTGCGTCGTGTGACCCGTACGGTATAAAGCGGCATGGAAAACCTTGATTTACGGGTGCTGGCCGACGCACTCGCCTGGCGACAACAGGGTCACCCGGTCACGTTGGTCACGCTGCTCGAAACCTGGGGCACCTCGCCCCGGCCGCCGGGCGCCTTGCTGGCGTTCCGGGGCGACGGCCAGTTCAGCGGTTCCGCCGCTGGCGGCTACGCCGAAGACGACCTGATCGCCCGCACCCGGGCCGCGTTGCAGCTGGAAGCGCGCAGTGATTTGCCGTCTGAAATCATCCACGCACTCACCCAGGAAGAGGCCGAGCGCCAGGGCTTGCCCTGCGGCGGCAACCTGCGGCTGGTGCAGGAACCGGTGGCCGACGCCAGCTGGATCGCCGAGCTGCTGCAGCGCACCGAAGCCCACCAGAAAGTGGCCCGCACGCTCACGCTGGCCACCGGTGCGGTGGTGTTGCGCGAGGGCGAGGCCGCCTGCACCGAACGCTTCACCTTTGACGGTTTGGCGCTGACGCATTGCCTCGGCCCGCGCTGGCGGGTGGTGGTGATTGGCGCCAGCCAGCTCGGCCAGGCGGTGGCCGGCATGGCGCGCCAGCTCGACATGGACGTGCTGGTCTGCGACCCGCGCCCCGGCTATGGCCCCGGGCGCGACGGCCCCGGCATCACCCGCCTGGCCGGCACACCCGACGTGGCCGTGGCCGCCGCCGCACCCGACCAGCACACCGCCGTGCTGGCGCTGAGCCACGAACCCGCGCTGGACGACCCGGGGCTGCACGCGGCGCTGGCGTCGCCGGCTTTCTACATTGGCGCTTTGGGTTCGCAGCGCAACCAGGCCTTGCGCAAGCAGCGCATGGCCGACCGCTATGGCAGCACCGAGGCGGAGCTGGCCCGGCTGATCGGCCCGGCCGGGCTCAAGCTGGGGGGCAAGACGCCGTCGGAGATGGCGTTGTCCATCGTGGCGCAGCTGGTGCAGGTGAAAAACGGCCTGGCGACGGTGTCATGAAGCCGACCGTCATCGTGCTGGCGTCGGGCAAGGGCGAGCGTTTCAAGGCCTCGGGTGGCGAGGTCTACAAACTCAAGGCGCTGCTGGGCGGCAAGCCGGTGCTGCAGCACACGCTGGACGCGGTCAAGGCCAGCGGCCTGCCGTGGCACCTGGAAGACAAGGGCCACCCCGGCATGGGCGACTCGATTGCCGCCGCCGTGCGCGCCACCCAGCACGCCGCCGGCTGGCTCATTTTGCCGGGCGACTTGCCGCTGGTGCGGGGCAGCACGCTGCTGGAACTGGCGCTGGAGCTGGCGAACTACGACATTGTGGTGCCGCTGTACGAGGGCCAACGTGGCCACCCGGTGGGGTTTTCGGCCGCCTGCGGGCCCGCGTTGATGGGCTTGAGCGGGGCGGAAGGCGCGGCCTCGGTGCTGAAAACCCGGCCGGTGGCGCGCATCACCGTGGACGACGTGGGCGTGCTGACCGACGTGGACACGCTCGACGCGCTGGCCGCTGCCGAAGCGCTGTGGCAGGCGCGGCAAACCGGCGCTTAACCCCTGTTTAAGCCCCGCGCTGCTCGGCCAGTTGCAGCAGCCGGCCCAGGCGCCGGTCCACAATGCCGTGCGCGAGCAGGCACTCGTAGGTCTGGCGGGCGTAGTCCAGCGTCGTGCCATAGCGGCCACAGGCGGCCGAAAACACCTGCCGGTAGTGCGCCTCGCTGAGCTCACCGGTGTAGTTGGGGCTTTGGCGTGATAGGGTGAAAGCCAGCGCCTTCACCGGGCCTTGCGGTGTGGCGCATTGGAGCCATTTCGGGTCGTACACGCCGGTGACCATCTCGCGTTGCCAGAGTTTGTCGAGCACCGCATGACCATCTTTCTGGGGAATGCGAAAGGCCACGCCCTGGCAGCTGCCGCCGGTGAGCAGCGCAAACACCAGGCCCGGGCATTCCGGCGAGCCGCGGTTGATGCGGCTCCACATCTTCAGTGCCCGGTGCCAGCCGTGCACCTTGGCGGGCCGGTGTTCGGCGGATTCAAAGTCGGGCCGCCAGATCAGCGAGCCATAGCCAAACACCCAGAGGTCCGAGCCACCGCCCCAGACCCGGTGCACCTCGGCCAGCATCGGCACGGGGTCTCGGACAGGGGTGGGCCAGGCGGTCATGCGGCTATCAACGCGGCATGGCCTGGGGGCGATGACGGGGCCCTTGACATGGCTTTGCAGGCCCACAACCGGCAAAAATAATGCCCAATCGGCCTTGGGCCTTAGTGAAACCTTGCAGTTCAGCTATGAAAACAGGAGTGTTTGGCGCGGTTGCCACCATGGCCGTCAGCGCAGGCCCTGGCCGCCCGCACCCTCGGCACGCTGGATCAGTTCGATCTTGTAGCCGTCCGGGTCGGTCACGAAGGCGATGACCGTGCTGCCACCGGCCACCGGGCCGGCTTCGCGGGTGACGTTGCCGCCAGCGGCCTTGATCGTCTCGACGGCGGCATAGGCGTCGGGCACACCCAGCGCAATGTGGCCGTAGGCGCTGCCCATGTCGTACTGCGTGACGCCGTGGTTGTAGGTCAGCTCAATCTCGGCATGGTCCGGGTTGCTGCCGTAGCCCAGAAAGGCCAGCGAGTACTTGTATTCCGGGTTGTCCGAGGTGCGCAGCAACTGCATGCCGAGCACCTGGGTGTAGAAGTCAATTGAACGCTGGAGGTTGCCCACGCGGAGCATGGTGTGGAGGAGTCGCATGCCCCCATTTTGCCGTGATGGCTCAGGCGCTGCGCGGCGGAAACTCAAACACCAGGCAGGTGGTGGTGGCATGGGCGTACAGCTTGCCATCGGGCCCGACGATGCGCGCCTCGGCGGTGGCGAGCTGTTTGCCGGCGTGCAGCACCGTGCCAATGGCCCGCAACGGGCCCGACTTGTGCGAGGCGGAACGCACGATGTTCACCCCCAGTTCGGCGGTGGTGTAGGCCCGGCCCACCGGCATCGTGGTGTGCACCGCGCAGCCGAGTGCCGAATCGAGCAGCGTGGCGTACCAGCCGCCGTGCACCGTGCCCAGCGGGTTGTAGTGCTTGAGCTGGGGCGTGCCCTGGAACACCGCCTTGCCGGGCGCGATTTCCACCAGCGCGAAGTCCATCGTGTCGGCGATGTGGGGGTAGGGCGAGCGGCCGTCGAGCATGGCCTGCATCTGCTCCAGCCCGGTTTTGCCCACCAGCATGTCGGGTGTGGCCAGCCCGGCCTTGCCACCGGCGGCCAGCATGCGGGCACGCACCGCTTCGACTTCCATCAGCCACTGGGCCTGAATTTGCTCAGCACTCATCGGGTAACTCCTACAGTTGTATCTACAATAATTGTAGCTACAATTAAAAGATGATGAAAGTCACCCAGGCGTCAACGCCCGCTGTCCAGCCGCAAGGCTGCACCAACCTCAAGCTGCGCCAGCTGATGCGCCGCGTGGCGCAGCACTACGACGCCGAGGTCGGCAAGTCCGGCCTGAAGGGCACGCAGTACTCGCTGCTGTCGCACGTGGTGCTGCTTGGGCCGATCCGCCCGGTGGATTTGGCCGCGCAGATGAAGGTCACCGCCTCCACGCTGTCGCGCAACCTGCAGCCCCTGGTGGCCGCCGGCTGGCTGGAAGTCACGGCCGGGGACGACGCGCGCAGCCGCCTGGTGCTGGCCACCACTGCGGGCCGCGAGAAACGCGTCGAGGCGCAGCGCCGCTGGGAAACCGCACAGCTGCAAATCAACGCCGTGCTCGGCCCGGCCAATGTGCTGGCGTTGCATGCGCTGATTGACGACGCGCTGCAGCGGCTGAGCGGTGCGGACGGCACCACGGCAGACGCCGAATAGGCCCCCGAGGCAAACGCTGTGCTCAGGCCGCTGCCAGCGTGGGTTCGGCAGGGGCCAGCATGACCTGGCCTGGAGGCAGCGTCATGACCATCGCGGTGCCGCCCCCGGCGCGGTTTTCGGCATGGATGCTGCCCCCGTGGGCCTGCATGATGCGGCGGCTGATGGTCAGCCCCAGCCCAGTGCCGCCCCGGCGTGCCGGCTGTCGGCTGGACTGCACAAAGGTGTCGAAGATCTTTTCCAGCTCTGCCGGCGGGATGCCGGGGCCGCGGTCGGCCACCCGCACCTGCAAACTCCCATTCGCCAGCAGGCTGCCTGTGACTTCCACCGTGCTGCCGTCAGGCGCATGGTGCACCGCGTTGGCCAGCACATTGCGAAACACCTGCTGCAGGCGGAACGCGTCAATCCGCGCATACAGCGCGCTGTGGGTGGTCTGCCACACGACCTGCAGGTGGCGCGGGGCGGCAAGCGGTCGAAACTCCCTGATGACATCTTCCATCAACTGACCAACGTGGTCTGTTTGCAGGTTGAGCATGGCGGTTTCACGGTCCATTTTGGCGAGGTCCAGCAGGCCATTGACCAGCGTCAGCATGCGCTGCCCACCGGCCTGGATGTCGTTGAACATGTCCTGCAGGTCGGGCTGCTGCTGCGCCATGTCGCCACCCAGCTCGGCAAAGCCAATGATGGACTGCAGCGGCGTGCGCAGCTCGTGGCTGATATGGGCAATGAACTCGGCCTGGGTCTGGTTGGCGCGTTCGGCGGTTTCCTTGCCCAGGCGGATGCTGCGCTCGGCTTCGCGGAATTCGGTCACGTCCACAATGCTGCCCACCAGCCCGGCCGCCTGGCCTGCGGCATCGGTGAAGCGCACTTTGGTCAGCACCGTGTCGCGTGGTGGCCGGCCGGGCCGTTCCAGGCAACTTTCATAGCGCACCGCGTCCTCGGATTTCAGCAGCCGCTGGTCGTACATGTTGTGGACCGCTGCGGCTGTGCCAAACAAGGTCTGCGAGTCGCGGCCAATCACCGCCTCGCGCGGCAAATCCATCAGGTCCAGCCAGGCCTGGTTGACCATCACCAGCCGGCCCTGGTTGTCTTTGACGAACAGCGGCGTCGGGTTGACTTCCAGCAGCCGGGCGGTGAAGGTCAGCTGGGCTTCCAGGCGGTTGCGCGCCTCCTCGCGTTCGGTGACGTCCAGCGCAAAACCCGCGAAGCCGTCCAGTTCGCCGCTGTCGTTGGTCACCGACGCCACCGACACCTCCAGCGTGCGTTGTCCGCCCTCAGGCTGGGGAATCCGCAGCGTCAGGGAGGGGGTGTCGCTGCAGGCGGCAGCGCTGAACAGTGCGTCCACGGCAGGGCGGTCCTGCGGGGCACAAAAATCGGCCAGGCGGTGGCCCAGCGCTGCGTCCAGGGGGCGGCCAAAAAAAGGTTGCCAATGCTGGTTGACAAAGCCGATCCGGCCTTGGTGGTCGGTTCGGAAGAACAGCTCGTGCACGCTCTCCACCATGATGCGCAGCTGCCGTTCGCTGGCGGCCACGTTGTGCTGGCTTTGGCGCAAAGCTTTCTGTACCGCCGCATGGCTTACCAGGCTGCGCCAAGCGGCAGTGGCCATGGCGGCGATCAGCGCCCATGCCAGCACGCACGCACCTGCGACCCATCCTGCAATTTGTGCCCATTCGGCGCGCACGCGGGCGTAGTCCCGTTCCACCACCACCGCGAGTGGGCGTTGGCGCAGGGTGCGGAAGGCGGTAACCACCTTGCGTTCGCCAAAGCCGATGCCGACGAAGCTGCCACTCTCGCGGGCCGGCAGGTAATCGGTGAAAAACGGGTGAGTTTGCGGGCCGGGATGGGCTGTCTCGGCGATGCCGTCCGATGCGCTGAGCAGGGTCCCCTGCACGGTCAGCAGGGCGGCGGCGTGGCCCTCGTCGCCCAGCATCAGCGGGTACTCGTTGGCAAAAAAATCGGGGTTGAGTGCAGCCACAAGGTACAGGCTGCGGCCATCTTCAACCGGAACAGCACGGCTCAAAGGGATGAAGCTGTGCCGGCTGGCAGCGGCGGACCGGGGGTGTCCATCGGCCAGGTCACGCCCGGCCACGAGCGGACCCAGACGGTCCACCGCGCCCGGTAACGGCAGCGGCACCAGCCTCAGGTCCAGCCGGATGCCGATGTTGCCCGCCACCGAGCTGTTCAGGACCTGGCCTTCGGCGTTGATCAGCGACACACTGCGCACCACCGACAGGCCCTGCTGCGCCTGGCGCAACACATCGGCCTGGCGCACCAACTCGTCACCGTTGCCGGTTGACGCCAGGGCATCGGCCACGGTGGCCAGGGTGACGTCGACCGCGTTGAACGTCCGGTTGGCATGGTCTTCCAGGCTGCGGGCGAGCAGCGAAACGCTGTGCAGTTCGCGGCGGTGGGTCTGGTGCAGCTGGTAGGCCAGGAAAGCTGAGGCCAGCACCAGCACCAGCACGGCCAGCAGCGTTGCGGCCACCAGCACCGAACCTGGGTTGAGCCAGCGCGGTGGCGTGGTTCGCACCGCCGCTGCACCCGGCGGGGTCAAGGCGACGACGCTTATTTCAGCACCATGATGTCTGTCAACCCGTTGCGTTTGGCGGCGGTGGCGAGCCGGCCGTCTTGCTGGATGGCCGACACAAAACGGTTGATGCGCTGGAGCCAGTCGGCGTCGCCGGGCTTGACCGCGTAGGCGTAGGGCAGCACATGAAAGGGTTTGGGAGGCGCCACCAGCCGGGCCCAGTCGGCGTTGTCCAGCAGGCGTCGGCTGTAGGGGTAGTCGGTCATGAACACATCGACCCGGCCGGCTTCCAGCTCCTGTTCGCGCAGCTGCGGGGGTTTGACCACCACCATCCGGGCGTGTTTGAGCTGGGCTGCCATCACCGGCTCCATGAAGGTACCCGCCTGTACCGCCACATTCACACCAGGCTGGTCGATGTCGTCCCAGGTCTTGATGATGCGGCTGCTGCGGGTGGTGACGCCGTAGATGTCGCTTTGCAGGTAGGGCTGCGAAAACTGCAGCTTCTCCTGCCGCTGCGGCAGCACACCGATCGCGAACATCGCCACGTCACAGCGGTCGTTGAGCAGGTCGTCCACCAGCGTGGGAAACGACGAGTCCACGTTCTGCACCTTGGCCCCCAGGTCTTTGCCCAGTGCCTGGGAGAGGTCGATGTCGATGCCGACCATCTCCTGGGTGCGCGGGTTGCGGTAGGTCACACCGTAGTAGGCGGGCCAGATGCACACCCGCAAGGTTTTGGACGCCAGCACCCGGTCAAGGGTGGTGCCGGCCCAGGTGGCAGGTGCCATGGCCAAGGCAGCAAACAGGGCAAAAGCCATGGCGCACAGGCGCCCGATGGACAAAATCATGCGGCGGCTCCAGCGGATGGCGAGGTACCGGGCGTCGGCACCTCCGGTTCGGTGTGGCGCATGCGGATCGCCTGCACCTGCGGCATCACCTCCAGGAAGTGGGGCAGGATGTTCGGGTCGAAATGTTTGCCGGACTGGCTCTGCATGAACTGCACCGCGTCGGCCACCGGCCACGCCTGCTTGTAGGGGCGCTCGGAGGTGAGCGCGTCGAACACATCGGCAATGGCCACGATGCGTGCGGCCTCGGGGATGTCGGTGCCCGCCAGCCCGCTGGGGTAACCGGTACCGTCCCATTTCTCGTGGTGGCACAGCGCAATGTCGCGTGCCATGCTGAGCAACGGGTCGTCGGAACCGGTGAGCAGTGCGGCACCCACCGTGGTGTGGGTCTGCATGATGGTGCGTTCGTCGGGCGTGAGCGGGCCTGGCTTGAGCAGGATGTCGTCTGGTATGCCGATCTTGCCGACGTCGTGCATCGGACTGGCGTCCAGCAGCAGTGCGCAGGCCTGGTCGCCCCAACCAATCTGTTTGGCCAGCAGCGCCGAGGTGTGGCTCATGCGCAGCACATGGGCGCCGGTTTCGTTGTCGCGCAGTTCGGATGCGCGGGCCAGGCGGCGCACCACGTCCGCCTGCAACCGCTGTACCTCCCGGGTTTGGTGCTGCACGGCTTCCTGCAGGGCGCTGCGGTCGGTGAGCAGGCGCTGGCGTGCCTGGTGCGCTTCAAGGAAGTTGTGTACCCGCGCCAGCAGTTCCTGCCGGTTGAAGGGCTTGTTCAGAAAGTCGCTGGCGCCCTCCTGTAGCGCGCGCAGCAGCAGGTCCTGTCCACATTGGGCGGTGAGGACGACGATCGGGCAAGCCAATGGCGAGTGCAGTGCCTTGAGCTGTGCCATGACCCCAAACCCGTCCAGGTGGGGCATGTTGATGTCGAGCAGGATCAGGTCCGGCGGCTCGGCTTGGCACAGCGCAGCCACTTGCCGGGGGTCTTCCAGCAGAGTGATGTGCTGGTAGCCGGCGTGCTGCAGCATCAGCCGCAACAGCTTGAGGTTGGCCGGCTCGTCGTCGACCACCAGGATGTGCGAGCCCAGAAGGTGCTTTGTGTTGGCGTCAGGATTGACCATGTGTCGTTTGAGTGACTTGGGGAGGACCAGAACGAGGCGTTGGCGGGCGATTTGTCAGTTGTCAACTTTTTTTGTCGGTAGTGAAGGGCAAAACTTGAGGCAGGGCACGTCGCCTGTGGGTCACCCTCAACCCGTTTCAGTCACGGTCGGGTAACACCAAAGCTGCACAATGGCTGGCGCTACAACGCGCCCGGCCCGCACTGATTGACGACGCGCTGCAGCGGCTGTAGGGTGTGGGCCAAGCGTTCCGGGGTCCCAACGGGGCGGCCCTTTTCTCAGGACGTTTCCCATGCATTTGTTGTCACACAGCCGCTTGCCAATGGCTGTTTTTCTAGGGCTCTTTTTGCTGCCCTGTGTTGGCCATGCCGAACGCCCGATGAACGTGGACGACGCCGGCGTCGGCGCCGCCCGTACCGGTTTTGTGCAGACCTGGTTCGCCCGCGAGCCGGGTGGGGGCAGGGTGTGGAACGTGGCGTCCACCTACGTACCGCTGACCGGGCTCGAAGTGACAGCCACCCTGTCCCGCGACCGGACCGATCGCCTGACCACCACCGGCCTGGAAGGCAAGTTCCAGCTGACCCGGCCACAGGCGGGGGGCTGCCACCATGCGGCGGCGCTGGAACTGACCCACCCACGCGGCCAGCGCGGCCCCGCGTCGTTTTCGCACGGCATGATGACCTGCGATGTCGGACGGGGTGCGGTGCACATGAACCTGGGCCTGTTCCGTGCGCCCGGTGGGCCGTCGTTGCCCACCGCCGGGGTGGCGTGGGAGCGGGCCTTTGGCGCAGTGACCGGTTATGTGGAGTGGGAGGTGCAGCGTGATGAGAAACCCACCCTGGGCATGGGCTTTCGGACCGAGCTGGCGAAAGACATTGACCTGGGTGCCAGCGTGGGCCGCAACGGCGGTGAAACGCTCTACAGCATTGGCATGAAGTTCGAGTTCTGACCGCCGGATGGCCATTGACCTGTTTGACGGCGGGTTCTCCTACACCCAGTCAGCGCTTTGGATTGGAACGCCTGGCCTTGTAGGCCCACGCTGTGCGCCACGCTGCCGGGGTACCTTCGGTGCTGACCTGTTCCGCCGCCGCAACCATCCTGGCCAGCGGCAGGGTGGGCATCACACCAAGGAACAACTCCATGAAATATTCCATCGCATTGGCCGCCGCTTTGGCGGTCTTCACACTCAGTGCCTGTGACCGCACCCCTGTGGCTGCACCCACCGTGATCACGGTGCCTGGCCCTGCGGGTGCCACCGGTGCAACCGGCGCCACCGGTTCGTCTGGCAACACCGGCGCGCCTGGCGAGGCGGGTGCCATGGGCATGACCGGCGCCAGCGGTGCCACCGGGAACACAGGCAACACGGGTGACACCGGCGCCACCGGCCAGCGTGGCCGGACCGGCGGCGACACCGTCGTGATCGTTCCCCCACCGACCCGCTGAGCGAGCGCCAAGCACAGAGGGCTGGCGAATCGCATTCGCCAGCCCTCTTTTTTTGCCTGTGGTCACCGCCCTGCAAGCGGGCGGCGTGGCGTGTCAGCGCCCGAAAGAACGGGTCGGGTTGCCGGGGCCACGGGGGCCGAACCCACCGCCGCCCGAGCGGTTCGGGCGACCGCCACCACCACCGCCTCGGCGACCGCGTTCGGCCATGCTGTCGATGCTGGTGCGCAACGGGTCGGGCTGGCCTGAAGGGCCACCGTTGCCGCCGCCGGCATGCCGACCTTGGCCCCGGTTCGGGTGGTCACCGTAGCCACCGCCGTTGTGGCGCGGCTGGCGTGGTGGCTGGCCGTCGTTCTGGTAGCCACGGGGTGGCTGGTCCTGCAACGAGGGTTGCTGCGCGCGGCCGGCGTTCTGCGCAGGGCGTGCGCCCTGTGAGCGGCCACCGCCGCCGCCATTGCCACCGCGGCCACCCTGGTTGGCCTTGTTGTCGCGCACACGCGCCATCATTTCGGTACGGGCGGCCTTGGCGGCGGCCTGCATCACGTCGCGGCTCGGCGGTTTGCCAATGCCACCCCAGATGGTCTGGCGGCCCATGGCCAGGGGCTCGGCTTTTTCGCCGGGCTCGGGGCCAAAACCTTCCACCTGCTGCACCGGGATCTGCTGCTTGGTGAAGCGCTCGATGTCCTGCATGAAACCTTCTTCGTCCAGGCAGACCAGGTTCACCGCTTCGCCGCTGTTGCCGGCGCGGCCGGTGCGGCCGATGCGGTGCACGTAGTCTTCCGACACGTTGGGGATTTCGTAGTTCACCACGTGTGGCAGCTCGTCGATGTCGATGCCGCGGGCGGCGATGTCGGTGGCCACCAGGGCGCGCACGTCACCGCTCTTGAAGCCGGCCAGCGCCTGGGTACGGGCGCCCTGGCTCTTGTTGCCGTGCAGCGCCATGGCGCTGATGCCGTTCTTTTCCAGGAACTCGGCCACGTTGTTGGCGCCAAACTTGGTGCGGGTGAACACCAGCACCTGGCTCCAGTTGCGTTCCTTGATGATGTGCGCCAGCAGGGCTTTTTTCTTGCTCCGGCCCACTGGGTGGATCACCTGGGTGATGCGTTGCACCGTGGTGTTGCGCGGGGTGACCTGGATGTGCAGCGGGTCGTGCAGCAGGCCGCTGGCGAGGTCGCGGATTTCGTCGCTGAAGGTGGCGGAGAACAGCAAGCTCTGCTTGTTCTTGGGCACCACGGCCAGCACTTTTTTCACGTCGTGGATGAACCCCATGTCGAGCATGCGGTCGGCTTCGTCGAGCACCAGCACTTCCACGGTGGACAAATCAAGCTTGCCCTGGCCCATCAGGTCCAGCAGGCGGCCGGGGGTGGCCACCAGCACGTCCACGCCGCTTTTCAGCTTGCTGATCTGCGGGTTCATGCCGACACCGCCAAACACGACGGTGGAGCTGAGTTCGAGGTACTTGCCATAGACACGCACCGACTCTTCCACCTGTGCGGCGAGTTCGCGGGTGGGGGTCAGCACCAAAGCACGGATGCCGGTGCCGCCAAATTTGTTCTTGACACCTTCGTTGACCGAAAGGATCTGCAGGATGGGCAGCACGAAAGCAGCGGTCTTGCCGGTGCCGGTCTGGGCGCCGCCCAGCAGGTCACGGCCTTCCAGCACAGCGGGGATCGCCTGGGCCTGGATGGGGGTGGGGGTTTCGTAACCGTGCTCGCGCACTGCTTTGACAATGGCCGGGGCCAGGTTCAGTTCTTCAAAGTTCATGGATGAGCGCCCGTCTCGGACGCCTGGGACCGGCCTGTCGGGGTGTCTGGGACACCGCGTCAGTCAAAGACCGGATGGTTTCAGGGTGGGCAATTTGCCAGACCGGAGGTCGGCGGCGCAGCCCCAGCAAGATGCTGACGTGCAGGTCACTGATGCCTGCACAGCCCGCATTGTCGCATGCTGGGATAATCCGCGCTTTCCCCTCACACAGAATTGCAGAGCTTCAAATGGCCCAGTACGTCTTTACCATGAACCGCGTCGGCAAGATCGTGCCGCCCAAACGCCACATCCTCAAAGACATTTCCCTGAGTTTCTTCCCCGGTGCCAAGATCGGCGTGCTGGGCACCAACGGCTCGGGCAAGTCCACGCTGCTGAAGATCATGGCTGGCCTGGACAAAGAAATCGAGGGCGAAGCCACCCCGATGGCTGGCCTGAACATCGGCTATTTGCCGCAGGAGCCGCAGCTCGACCCGACACAGACCGTGCGCGAGAGCCTGGAGTCGGCGATGGAGAAGGTCTACGCCGCCAAGGCCCGCCTGGAAGAGGTTTACACCGCCTACGGTGATGAAAATGCCGATTTCGACGCCCTGGCCGCCGAGCAGGCCGAGCTGGAGGCCATCATCGCCACCGCCGGCACCGACTCCGAACACCAGCTGGAAATTGCCGCCGACGCGCTGCGCCTGCCGCCGTGGGACGCCAACATCGGCGTGCTCTCCGGCGGTGAAAAGCGCCGCGTGGCGTTGTGCCGGTTGCTGCTGTCCAAGCCCGACATGCTGCTGCTGGATGAACCCACCAACCACTTGGACGCGGAAAGTGTGGACTGGCTGGAACAGTTCCTGCAGCGCTACTCGGGCACCGTGGTGGCCATCACCCACGACCGCTACTTCCTCGACAACGCCGCCGAGTGGATTCTGGAACTCGACCGGGGCTCCGGCATTCCCTACAAAGGCAATTACAGCGACTGGCTGACGCAGAAGCAGGCCCGCCTGGAAGGCGAACAAAAGGGCGAAGAAGCCCGTGCCAAGGCCCTGAAGAAGGAACTGGAGTGGTCGCGCCAGAACCCTAAGGCGCGCCAGGCCAAGAGCAAGGCCCGCCTGGCCCGCTTCGAGGAACTGAGCGACTTTGAATACCAGAAGCGCAACGAAACGCAGGAAATCTTCATCCCGGTGGCCGAGCGCCTGGGTACCCAGGTGTTCGAGTTCCACAACGTCAGCAAGTCGTTTGGCGACCGCCTGTTGATCGACAACCTGAGTTTTGCAATTCCCGCAGGCGCCATCGTCGGCATCATCGGCCCCAACGGCGCCGGCAAGTCGACGTTGTTCAAACTGATTGCCGGCAAGGAACAACCGGACAGCGGCGAGGTGGTGATCGGCAGCACGGTGAAGATGGCCTTTGTGGACCAGAACCGCGACGACCTGGCCAACGAAAAAACGGTGTGGGAAGACGTCTCTGGCGGGCTCGACATGTTGACCGTGGGCAAGTTCACCATGGCCAGCCGCGCCTACTGTGGCCGCTTCAACTTCAACGGCGGCGACCAGCAAAAGCGTGTCGGCACGCTGTCAGGCGGTGAGCGCGGCCGGCTGCACCTGGCCAAGACACTGATCGCCGGCGGCAACGTGCTGATGCTCGATGAACCGTCGAACGACCTCGACGTGGAAACCCTGCGTGCGCTGGAAGACGCGCTGCTGGAGTTTGCCGGCAGCGTGCTGGTCATCAGCCACGACCGCTGGTTCCTTGACCGCATTGCCACCCACATCCTGGCCGCCGAAGGCGACAGCCAGTGGGTGTTCTTCAACGGCAATTACCAGGAATACGAAGCCGACAAGAAGAAGCGCCTGGGCGAAGAGGGCGCCAAGCCCAAACGCGTGCGCTTCAAGTCACTGAAGTAAGCCCGGCTCAGGCCATGGACGCGGCAGGGGCGGTGCTGGCGGCACCCCCCTCGGCACGCACCAGCCGCTTGCGCACCAGCGCGATGTTGTTGCGCAGCGCGTACAGCTCGTCGGTGTACGACAGCGGCACGTGGATGTTGCCCGCCACTCGGTCGAGTTCGTCGATCTCCTTCAGCAACCCCTCGGGTGCTTCGGTCTGGGTGTTCAGCCGTTCTTCAATGTCGCGCAGCTGCGCGTACCAGCGGTAGACCCGCGATCGCACGCGCAGGCTGTAGAGCGGCGGCACCACGCGGCTGAGCGGCAGCAGCAGCACCAAAATGGCACCCAGCGCCAGCCACATCCGGTCGATCAGGTTCGCCAGCCAGAAGGGCAGGTAGCGCTGCATCAGCGGTGCGCCGTTCTTGATGGTGCGGTCGGCCTGCTTGGCCACGGGCAGCTCGTTGTTGTCGAGGTTGGGGAACTGGCGCGCGCGGTTGAACCAGCCGGCGCCGCTGTGCAGGCTTTGCGCGGTTTGCGAGAACAGCTGCAGCAGCGCGGGGTGGGTGTCGCTGCGGGTCAGCAGCGCGGTGGTGGTGGCCACCAGCCGCAGGTTTTGCGGCGGCACGTCGTTGGCCAGATCGACCACACCGCGTGGCAACTGGGCGGGGGTGAGGAACGGGAAGCGGCGGGCGTAGGCCTCGCTCTGCGGGAAGTCCATCAGCCGCACGCCGGGGGTTTGCAGCAGCAGCTGCACCATCAGCGATTCGGGTGCGGAGGCGAACACCAGCGCGTCCAGCTCACCGGCCAGGAACGCGGTGACGGCCGGGGTTTGCGACAGGTTGCTGAGCTTGAGCGTGGCCGGGTCGATGCGGTTGGCTTCCAGCAGCCGGGCCATCAGGTTGGGCACGCCACTGCCGGCGGTGCCGACGTTGACGCGCAGGCCCTGCAGCTGGCCCAGCCCGCTGAGGGGCTTGAAGGTGCCTGGGTCTTTGGTGTCTTTGGGGGCGGCGTCTTCGCGGTAGAACAGCCACAGGGGTTCCACAAACAGGCTGCCGAGCGACTCGATGTCTTCTTCGTCTTCCATCTTGCGGTCGTTCGTGCCGCCCTGCACAAAGCCCAGGTCGGCACGGCCGCTGCGCAGCAGGTCGAGGTTCTCGGACGAACCTTCGCTGGGCAACAGCTTGACCTCAATGCCATAGGCCGCCAGCGCCTTGGCGTAGCGCTTGCCAAACTCGTCGTAGGCGCTTTGTGCCGGGCCGGTGGCCAGCGTCACCGTCTTGGGCGGGTTGGGGTCGAGCCACCAGTAAGCCAGCGCCAACAGGCCGGCAGCGAGCAGCAGGAAGGGGCCGAACGACACCGCAAGATCGCGGATCGACAGCAGGGTGTAGCGGACGACTTTGGGCATGGTTTGACCTTAGCATGGCCACCCGGAGGCTGTGTGAAGGCCCCAAGGCGTCTTTGGGTGTGAGTTCAAAGCCAAATCAGCCTCGAGCCTTAGTGGATTCTAGCGATTCAGCTCCTGTTTCAGGAGCGCTTTCCTGCGGGCAGGGCCGCTGGACGGGCGCTCCAACCGGTCCAGAATGGGGCAGTCGGGCCGGTCGTTGCCCCGGCAACCGGCCACCAGGTGCTGCAGCGTGTCGCGCATGGCCTGCAGCTCGGCCAGCCGGCGGTCGAGGTCGGCCACATGCTGCTGGGCGATGCGGCGCACGTCGGCGCTTGCGCGCTGGCGGTCGTGCCACAGGGCCAGCAGCTGCGCGATCTCGGCCATGCCAAACCCCAGGTCGCGCGCGCGGCGGATGAAGCGCAGCACATGCACATCGCGCTCGGCGTAGAGCCGGTAGCCGGCCTCGGTGCGGGCCACCGGCGGCAACAGGCCCAGGGCTTCGTAGTGGCGCACCATCTTGGCCGACACACCGGCCTGGCTGGCCGCCTGGCCGATGGTGAAGGGGGCCGCGGTGCTCATACCGCACCGCCTTGCCAGCGCCGCAGCAGCAGCGCGTTGGACAACACACTGACGCTGCTCAGCGCCATCGCCGCGCCGGCCAGCACCGGGTTGAGCAGGCCGAAGGCGGCCAGCGGAATGCCCACCAGGTTGTAGACAAAGGCCCAGAACAGGTTTTGCCGGATCTTGGCGTAGGTGCGGCGCGAGATGTCCAGCGCGTCGGCCACCAGGGCCGGGTCGCCGCGCATCAGCGTGATGCCGGCGGCGTGCATGGCCACGTCGGTGCCGGTGGCCATGGCCAGACCCACGTCGGCCGCGGCCAGGGCCGGCGCGTCGTTGATGCCGTCGCCCACCATGGCCACAGGCCCATGGGCGGCGCGCAGCTCGGCCACGATGGTGGCCTTGTGCTCCGGCAGCACCTGGGCGCGCACGCTGTCCAGGCCCAGTTGCCGGCCCACCGCGCCACCGCTGCCGGGGTTGTCGCCGGTCACCAGCACGGTGTGGATGCCCAGTGCACGCAGGCGCTGCACCGCCGCCGCGGCGCTGGGTTTGACCTCGTCGCCAAAGGCCAGCAGGCCGCGCAGTTGGGGGCGGTCGGTGACATCGGCCAGCCAGGACACGGTGCGGCCTTGGGCGGCCAGCGCCTCGCCCCGGGCCTGCAGGGCGCCCAGGTCCACGCCCAGCTCCTGCATGTAGAGCGCACTGCCCAGCCGCAGCGCCCGGCCAGCAACCAAGGCCGACATGCCGCGGCCGGCCACGGCCTGCAATGCGCTGGCGGCGGCGGGTCGGGTGCCGGCGGGCAGGGCGTCCAGCACCGCGCGGGCCAGCGGGTGTTCGCTGCCGGCCTGGATGGCGGCGCTGTCGGCCAGCAGGGCGGGCCCATCGCCGCCCACCGCCTCGCAGGCCACCAGCGTGGGCCGGCCCACCGTGAGGGTGCCGGTCTTGTCGAAGGCCACCACGCGGATGCGGTGCGCCACCTCCAGCGCCTCCGGGTCCTTGATCAGGATGCCGTGGCGCGCCGCCACCCCGGTGCCCACCATGATGGCCGCCGGCGTGGCCAGCCCCAGCGCACAGGGGCAGGCAATCACCAGCACCGCCACCGCGTTGAGCAAGGCCTGTTCCCAGTCGCCGCGAGCCAGACCCCAGCCCAGCAGCGTGAGCACGGCCAGGCCCACCACCACCGGCACAAAGACCGCGCTGACCTGGTCCACCAGCCGCTGCACCGGCGCCTTGTGGGTCTGGGCCGACTCCACCAGCCGCACCATGCGGGCCAGCGTGGATTCGGCCCCCACGGCCGTGGTGCGCACCAGCAGCAGGCCTTCGGCATTGACCGCGCCGGCGGTCACGTGGTCACCCACCTGCTTGGCCACCGGCAGGCTCTCGCCGGTGATCAGCGACTCGTCCACCGTGCTGCGGCCCTCTTGCACCCGGCCGTCCACCGCCAGCCGCTCGCCGGGCTTGACCACCACCAGGTCGCCCACGCGCACCTCGGCGATGGGCACGGTGTGGTCCTGGCCATCGCGGCGCACGGTTGCCAGTTCGGGCCGCAAGGCATTGAGTGCGCGGATGGCCTCGGTGGTCTGGCGCTTGGCCCGCTGCTCCAGCCATTTGCCCAGCAGCACCAGCGTGATCACCACCGCCGAGGCCTCGAAGTACAGGTGGTGGCCGCTGCCAAAGCCATGGCGCAGCAGCAGGTAGACGCTCAGGCCATAGGCCGCGCTGGTGCCCAGCGCCACCAGCAGGTCCATGTTGCCGGCGCCGGCCCGCAGCGCGGCCCAGGCTGCCTTGTAGAAGCGCGCGCCCAGCCAGAACTGCACGGGGGTGGCCAGCGCCCATTGCCAGGCCGCTGGCAGCATCCAGTCGGCGCCGAACAACAGGCCCAGCATGGGCAGCGTCAGCGGCAGCGACAAGGCGGCAGCCCAGACCACCGGCCAGGGCGTGGCGGGCTCGGCCGGGGCCAGGGCGGGGGCCTCCGGCACGATGGCGGTGGCGCCGTAGCCGGCTGTCACCACGGCAGCGGTGAGGGCCTCGGTCTGGCCGCCCTCAGTGGTGCCCGGCGACCAGACCACATGGGCGGTTTCAGTGGCGAGGTTGATCTCGGCCGAGGCCACGCCGGGCACCCGCTTCAAGGCCTTTTCGACCCGGGTCGCGCAGGAGGCGCAGGTCATGCCGGTGATGCTGAGCGAAACCTCTTGGGGCAGAGAAATGGATGTCATGGCGGGCAGTGTGAACCTTGCCATCATGGCAAGGTAAAGCGCCACACCACATGACCCTGATCAAGTCAGGGTGATACCCGCCTGGGGCCTTGACCTTGCCCTCGTGGCCAGGTTTAGAGTGGGGTTGTCTTTCACTCTTTGCAGAACAGCCATGCTTGAATTCAAACTGCCCGACATGACCTGTGGCCACTGTGTGGGCGCCGTGACGCAGGCGCTGAAGCAGGTCGACCCCGAGGCCGAGGTGGTGGTGGACCTGCCGCAGCGCACGGTACGCGTGGCCAGCGCTACGCCCGCCACCACGTTGGCCGACGCACTGGCCGAAGCCGGTTACCCACCGGCCTGAACCACGCCACCGTGCTGTGTCAGGGCGTGGCGGGCTGGATGTCGCTGGCCATGTAGGCGCCGCCGTTCGATTTCCCGGCGCTGAATTGAACCGTGTCGCCGGGTTTGAGCTGGTCCAGTGCGGCCACGTCCTGCACCTGGAACACCATGGTCATCGGTGGCATGCCGAGGCTTTTGATCTCGCCGTGGCGGATGGTGACTTTCCTTGCTTCCTTGTCGATCTTGCGGACCACGCCGTCGGTGCGTTCTGGCGTCTGGGTCCATGCGGTACTGGCGAGGAGGGCGAGTGCCAACGTCAGGGTGAAGTTTTTCATGGCGTCACCCGTTCATGGGCGGGGTTGAACAACAATTTTTCCGACCATGCCGGCTTGGTAATGCCCGGCGATCAGGCAGGCAAATTCAAAACTGCCGGGGCGGTTGAAGGTCCAGACGATCTCGCCGCTTTTGCCCGACGGCACATGGGCCATGTAGGGCTCGTCGTGTTCCATGCTGGGAAATTTCAGCATCAGCGCGGCGTGTTCGTCGAGCTCTTTCCGGGTGCCGATCACCATCTCGTGGAGCAGTTTCCCTTCGTTTTTGAGAACGAAGCGGATGGTCTCGCCCTGCTTCACCGTGATGCGGTCGGGCGTGAAGCGCATTTCTTTCATGCGGACCGTGATGGTGCGGCTGACGGCTTTGGCATCGCCGGCAATGCCCCATTCTTTTTGCGCCTTGACCACCGCCGTGGCGGGCGTTGGGCCGTGGGGTTTGTCGCTGTGGGCGAATGCGGGTGCGCAGACAATGCCCAGCGCCATGGCGAGTGACCGTGTGTTCATGGTGTTCCTTCTGTGGCGGGGCGGTCAATGGCCTGCATGGCCGGTGGGTTTGCGGGCATCCACTTCGATGTTGGGCAGCTTCTTTGCCAACGGCATGGCGCTGCCGCCTTCCGCCTTGAAGCGCGCCGGGTTGGGCAGCTCGCCGGTCCATTCAAAGGCCTGTGTGCCGGGCGGCTGCTTGTACCAGCCGGGGTCGGAATAGTCGCCCGGCTTCTGGTCCCGGCGCACCTTCAGCAGGGTGAACATGCCGCCCATTTCCACCGGGCCGTGGGGGCCGGCGCCGGTCATCATGGGGGCGGTGTTGTCGGGCAGCGGCATTTCCATCTCCCCCATGTCGGCCATGCCGCGTTCGCCCATGACCATGTAGTCGGGCACCAGCTTCTGGATCTTTTTCACCAGGCCGCGGTGGTCCACGCCGATCATGGTGGGGAAGCTGTGGCCCATCGCGCCCATGGTGTGGTGGCTCTTGTGGCAGTGGAAGGCCCAGTCGCCTTCCTCGTCCGCCAAAAAGTCGATCTGCCGCATCTGGCCGACCGCGATGTCGGTTGTCACTTCGGGCCAGCGCGCTGACCGGGGCACCGGGCCACCATCGGTGCCGGTGACCTGGAACTCGTGGCCGTGCAGGTGGATGGGGTGGTTGGTCATGGTCAGGTTGCCCACGCGGATGCGCACCTTGTCGCCCTTGCGCACGTTCAGCGTGTCAATGCCCGGGAAGACGCGGCTGTTCCAGCTCCAGATGTTGAAGTCCAGCATGGTCATGATCTTGGGCGTCTGGGTGCCGGGGTCCACATCGAAGGCGTTCAGCAGAAAGCAGAAGTCGCGGTCCACCGTGTCGATCTGCGGGTGGGTGCCCTTGGGGTGGGTTACCCACAGGCCCATCATGCCCATCGCCATCTGGATGGCCTCGTCGGCATGCGGGTGGTACATGAAGGTGCCGGGCCGGCGCGCCACAAACTCGTAGACAAAGGTCTTGCCAACGGGAATCTGCCGCTGCGTCACGCCGCCCACGCCGTCCATGCCGTTGGGCAGGCGCTGGCCGTGCCAGTGGATGGTGGTGTGTTCGGGCAGCTTGTTGGTGACGAAGATGCGCACGCGGTCGCCTTCCACCACCTCGATGGTGGGGCCGGGGCTCTGCCCGTTGTAGCCCCACATGTTGACCTTGAAGCCGGGCGCCATCTCGCGCACCACCGGCTCGGCCACCAGGTGGAACTCCTTGATGCCCTGGTTCATGCGCCAGGGCAGGGTCCAGCCGTTGAGGGTGACGACCGGGTTGTACGGCCGGCCGGTGGCGGGCACCAGCGGTGGTGCGGTGGCGGTGCTGTCCATCAGCACCGGCTCGGGCAGGGCGGCCAGGGCCACCTGGCTCACGGCGGTGGCGGCCAGTGCGGCACTGCCGGTCAGCAGATTTCGTCGGTTCATGTCAGTGTTCCTTGGCGTCGCCGGCGGCGGTGCTGGTGGTGTAGGTTGACAGGCGCTGCAGGCTGCCGGGCGAGGTGGCGGTCAGCGCGGTCTGCAGGTCGGTGTCAGCGAGCCAGAAGTCGCGCTGGGCTTCGATGGCGGCGTTGACCGCCAGCACGCTTTTGGCGGTTTCGCCCAGCAGGTCCCAGACGCTGGCGAACATGCCGTTGTAGCGCAGCACGGTTTCTGCGGTGATGAATTGGCGCAGTGGCACCACCTCGTCGCGGTAGGCCACCGCCAGGTCATAGGCGGTGCGGTAGGCAAAGTAGGCCTCGCGGGCCTCGCTGCGCGCCTGGCCTGCGGTCTCAGCGACCTGTGCGACCGACTGCATGTAGATGGCCTCGGCCCTGGCGTTGCGGGCGCTGCCCCAGTCAAAGATCGGCAGCACCAGTTCCAGCTCGAAGCCACGCTCGGTGTCTCGGTCGCCGGTGGCGTTGTTGAACGTGGTGTTGCGTTGGTAGGAAACGGCCAGCGCATTGATGACGCCGCTGGCCTGGGTGTAGCCCAGCGAACCGGCCACGTAGCGCGACGCGTCCACCGCGCTTTTCACGTCCAGCCGCTGGGCAATGGCCTGGGCCTCCACGTCGTGGATGTCGCGCGCTGCCTTGGGCAGGTCGGGCAGGCGCTCGGCCAGTGTGAAGTGGGTTTGCGTGCCCCACAGGCCCATCAGGCGGATGAGCCGTTCGCGGTGGGTTTTGGCCGCCAGCTCGGCACGCGCCAGCTGGGCGGTGGCGTCGGCCAGCTTGACCTGTTCCTGTGCCTGGCGCAGCCGTGACCAGTTGCCCACACGCGCCATGCGGCGGGCCAGTTCGCCACCGGCTTCGGCGCCTTCTTTCACGTCGCGCATGTAGGCGGCAGTTTGCTGTGCCGCCACCGCGTTGACCCAGGCCTTGCGGGTGTCGGCGGCCAGCCGCACCACGTCTTGTGCGGCTTTCAGCTTGGCCAGTTCGGTTTGCTGGCTCTGCCAGGCGCTGCGCCAAGGCAACGTCAGCAGGCCCAGCACGTCAAAGCCCAGCGTGCGTTCGATGGTGCGCAACTGCCCTTCGCGGAACGCACCCACGGCGAGGTGCGGGTTCGGCAAACGCCCGGCCTGGGCACGGTCGGCGTCGCTGATGGCGAGTTGCGCGAACGCGGCTTGCAAGCCCGAGTTGTTCAGCAGCGCAATCCGCACCGCAGCGTCGCCGGTGAGGGGTTGCGCCAGCAGCTCGGCCACCCGTTGGGCGCTTTCGGCGTTGGGTGCGGCCAGCGAGGCATCGACCCCACCGGTCTTGCCCTGGGTGAGCTGGGCCACGCCGCTGCGCTGGCCGTCGGGTGCAATGGTGGTGCAGCCGGCCAGGGCCAGCACGGCCAGGGCCATGAGTGTGGGTTGGAATGCCATGGCGGGCCTAGTGGTGGTGCACCGGCGCGGCCGTGGGCGCCGTGCCGGGGTTGTTCAAGGCCTCTTGTGCCGACTCCCATTTCAGGATGTCGACAAAGCCGTTGCGAAATTCGCCCACGTCGGCGTTGGTTTTCTTCCAGTCCACGCTGTCTTGCTCGACGCCGGTGGGCGTGTCGGCAAACACCGAACGGTAACGGGCGGGCGGCACAAAGGCCGCCGGGTCGGTGATGGCCGGTGGGGCCGGGCGATGCTGTGGCGTGTGCTCGGCCAGCACAGGCCCTGCCAATGCCAAGCCCAACAGGGCGGGCACGAAGGTGCGGTGGTGCATAAAAATCTCCTGAAGCGAACGGCATTCCGCAGCACCGGCGCGGGGCCGGGCGACTGCGGACGGACTGCGGGCAAGACGCTCAGGAAATGGGGGGCTTGAGCCCGGGCGCCGGTGTGGCGCTGGCCGGCGAAGGGCTGGGCAACGCCACAAACGGGCCATGCCCCGGTGTGTGCAGGCTGGGCGGCACCAGCGACCACGCGGCGGCAAAGTGGCACAGCTCGCACGAGCTGCAGCTGGGCTGGCCGCCGCAGCAGTCGTGGGCCTCGGCATCGGCTGCCATGGTGTGCTGCATGCCCATCTCGGTGTGCTGCGCAGGGTCGCTTGCGGCCATGGCCACCGCAGCGTGGTTCAGCAGGCCATGCCCCAGCGCCATCTCCACCGCCATGGCGTTGCCCACCCAGCCGCGCAACAGCAGCAGGGCGATGGTGAGGGCAAACAACAGGCGGCGCATGGGTATTGGGGCGGAGCTGGCAGACAGCCATGTGAATGATAAGCTGGCTTGCAGATTGGTTCCCGTGGCGGCATTGTCCCGCCTCCACCCCTCCCCATGACCCACAGCCACGATTTCCTGACCGACACCCGCGCCACCGAGCGGCGCACCTGGGTGGTGGTGGGCATCACGCTGGTGATGATGGTGCTGGAGGTGGCCGGCGGCTGGTGGTGGGGTTCCATGGCGCTGCTGGCCGATGGCTGGCACATGGGCACCCATGCGCTGGCGGTGGGTGTGAGCGCGGTGGCCTACATGCTGTCGCGCCGCTTCGCGCAAGACCCACGCTACTCGCTCGGGCCGTGGAAGATCGAGGTGCTGGGCGCCTACACCAGCGCGGTGCTGCTGGGCCTGGTGGCGCTGGCGGTGCTGGTGGAGTCGGTGGCGCGGCTTTTCAACCCGCAGCCGGTGGCTTACGACCAGTCGCTCTGGCTGGCGGTGCTGGGGCTGGTGGTGAACCTGGTGTGTGTGCTGGTGCTGCGGCCGCCCTCGGCGCAGTCAGACACGGACCATGGCCACAGCCATGCCCACGGCCATGCGCACCCCCACGGGCACGACGTGAACCTGAAGGCCGCCTACCTGCACGTGGCCGCCGACGCCGCCACCTCGGTGCTGGCCATTGTCGCCCTGCTGCTCGGCAAGTACCTGAACTGGGCCCAGGCCGACCCGCTGATTGGCCTGTTGGGCGCGGCGCTGATTGTGCTGTGGGCCAAGGGCCTGCTGGCCGAGAGCGCCCGCATCCTGCTGGACCGCGAAATGGACCACCCGCTGGCCGACACCGTGCGCCGCACGCTGCAGGCCGACGCCCGCACCCGCGTCACCGACCTGCACCTGTCACGCGTCGGTGGCAACGCCTTTGCCTGCGAGGTGAGCCTGGTCACCGCCAGCGGGCTGACGCCCGCCGATTACCGCGCACAGCTGCTGGCCGAAACGCGGCTGGTGCATGTGTTGGTGGAGGTCAATGCCACGCCACCGGGCACCGCCACCCGCGCCTGAGCTCAGGTGGCGCGCGGCGTGGGCTGGGTTCTGGCTTTGTCGAGCCAGAGCTGCAGGCTGTCGAACAGCTCTTTTTGGCTGAACGAGCAGCTTTCTTCCGAGAACAGCGCGCTCGATTCCAGCCGGTCCAGCAACTGCAGCAACACCTCGGGGTAACGCGGGGGCAGTGCGTCCAGCCAGGCCGTTTCCTGCCGGCAGGCGGTGGAAAACGCGGTCACGGCCAACTGGCCTTGGCGCACCTGCTGGAAAGCCGCGTCAAGCCGGTGCCAGGCCGGGTGGGTGGGGTGTGGGGTGTCGGTCATCGTTGGTTGGCAAAAAGGGTAGAAAAGGCTCAAGGAAACGCCCGGAGAGGCGATTTCAGCGCGTCAGGACGGGAATTTCAAGCAAAAACAGGCCTGCGCCTTAGTGAAGCCTGCAAAGTCAGCTATTTAAATGATAGCAAATGGTGCGCTGGCATCCGCTGCCCCGCACACCGGGCCAAGGTGTTTGTAAACGTAAAAATGCGGTAAAAAGTACTGCAATGTACCGCCGCTGTGCCCAGGGCCTTGTGAGGGCGGTGATAGACTGGATCACAACCGTTATCCGTCCCGCCCCTTTGTTTTCATCAAGGACACGCTGCAGTGAAAGTCTCTTCTCTTCCCCTGATCGCCGCTGGTTTGTTGCTGGTGTTGTCTGGCTGCGCCACCAAGGGCTATGTGAACGAACAGAACGACGCCCTGACCACCCGCGTCAACGGCGACCTGATGCGCCTGGACACCCGGCTCAACTCGCTCGACGGCCGTGTGGCCAAAGCCGAGGGTGACCTCGCCGGCGCCGCCAAACTGGGCCAGGAAGCCCTGGACCGCGCCAACGCCGCACACCGCCTGGCCGAAGGCAAGTTGCTGTACGAAGTGACGCTGACCGACGACCAGTACAAGTTTGGTACCAACACCGCCACCATGGGCGAGCCAGCGTTTGCCGCGCTGGAACAACTGGCCAACAAGCTCAAGACCGAGAACAAAAACGCCTTCATTGAAATCCAGGGCCACACCGACGCCCGGGGCGACAAGGCCTACAACAAACAGCTCGGCCTGCGCCGTGCCGAAGCCGTGCGCGACGCGCTCTATGGCCTGGGCATCCCGCTGCACCGCATGGGCACCATCAGCTACGGCAGCAGCCTGCCCGCCGTCAAGGGCAAGGGCCGCGACGCCAACGCACAGAACCGCCGCGTGGTGCTGCTGGTGCTCTCCTGACCTGACCCATTCCCCGCCAAAGGCCTGGTTGCGCGAGCAGCCAGGCCTTTTGTTTTGACTGGCCCGCACGCGACAGCCTGTGCACCGCAGCGCATGGCGCTGTCGTATGCTTGGTGGCAGACCCGTCAGCCCCAGCCGAGGAGCCACCCGCATGAGTTCAGAGGCACGTCCCGCGCCGGCGCACCACCGCTTCTGGCCCAAGCGCCTGCCGCACCAGATCACGCCGCCCGCCACGTCGCTGTGGCACAACCTCGCGGTCAACGCGCTGCGCTACCCCCACAAACCGGCGTTGGTGTTTTTTGGGCGTGTGCTCAGCTATGCCGAGGTGCACGACCAGGCCGAACGGCTGGCGGCGTTTCTGGCGCAGTGCGGTGTGGGCAAGGGCGACCGCGTGCTGCTGCTGATGCAGAACTGCCCACAGCTCGTCATTGCGCATTTCGCCATCCTGCGCGCCAACGCGGTGGTGGTGCCGGTGAACCCGATGAACCGCGCCGAAGAGCTGCAGCACTACATCACCGACCCCGACGCCAAAGTCGCGCTGACCACCGGCGACCTGGCCGCCGAGCTGGCCCGCAGCAATGGGGGCCTGCCCGCCGCCGAGCGCTTGCGGCACATGGTGGTCACGCAGTTCACCGACGCCTTCGACGCCGCAGTCAGCGGCCCCGGTGCGCCACCGCCAGCTTGGCGCGACTGGCTGCTGACGCGGCACCCGTTGCCAGCGCTGGCCGGTGGCGAGGTGCATGCGTGGACGGCTGCCGTGGCCTGCACGGCCCCGGTGCCCAAACTGACCACCGGCCCCGACGACCTGGCCCTGCTGCCCTACACCAGCGGCACCACCGGCCTGCCCAAGGGCTGCATGCACCCGCACTCGGGCGTGATGCACAACGCGGTGGCGGCCAGCCTGTGGGTGGGCGGCAACGCGCAGAACGTCATGCTGTCGGTGGTGCCCATGTTCCACATCACCGGCATGGTGTCGGGCATGCACACCTCCATCTACGGCGGCACCACGCTGGTCATCATGCCGCGTTGGGACCGTGACCTGGCCGGCTGGCTGATCTCGCATTGGCGCGTGACGCACTGGACCAACATCCCCACCATGGTGATCGACCTCTTGGCCAGCCCACGTTTTGCCGAGTACGACCTGTCCAGCCTGCTCTACATTGGTGGTGGCGGCGCGGCCATGCCGCAGGCGGTGGCGCAGCGTCTGTTTGAGCAGTACGGCCTGCGCTACAGCGAAGGCTACGGCCTGACCGAGACAGCCGCGCCCTCGCACAGCAACCCGCCGGACGGCACCAAGCAGCAGTGCCTGGGCATTCCCTTCGTCAGCACTGAAGCGCGCATCATCGACCCCGACACGCTGCTGGAGCTGCCGCAGGGCGCGCAGGGCGAAATCATCGTGTGCGGGCCGCAGGTGTTTCGCGGCTACTGGAAACGGCCCGAGGCCACCGCCCAAGTGTTCATTGACTTCGATGGCAAGACATTTTTCCGCACCGGCGACTTGGGCCATGTGGACGAAGACGGCTATTTCTTTCTGACCGACCGGCTCAAACGCATGATCAACGCGTCGGGCTTCAAGGTCTGGCCGGCCGAGGTAGAGGCGTTGATGTTCCGCCACCCCGCCATCCAGGAAGCCTGCGTGATCGCCACGCCCGACGCCTACCGCGGCCAGTCGGTCAAGGCGGTGGTGGTGAAACGTGCCGGTTTCGAGGCCACCACCGAGGCCGACATCGTGGCCTGGTGCCACGCGCACATGGCGGTGTACAAGGCGCCGCGGGTGGTGCAGTTCGCCACGGCCCTGCCCAAAAGCGGCAGCGGCAAGGTGATGTGGCGCCAGCTGCAAGAGGCCGAGGCCCCGGTGCCACCACCCTGACGCGGTCTGGCGCACAGGGCGGGTCGCCCGGCAGAAACGGGTTTACCACTATCCAGTGGCGACGGTTGTGATCGAAAACGGGGGGAGCGGGATGCCTTGAAGCCCTTGGCTTCTGTGGGTCCCGTCTGCGTCACTGCGCCCAGCCGGGCGTTTGGGTCGTACCCCCGTTCACCACCGAAAGGCCCCCATGCTTGTCGAAATGATTTACGCCAGCAAAGTCGCTGACCCGCTGAGACCAGGCACGGTGACCGACATCCTGCACGCCGCACGCCAGTTCAACGCCCGCCATGGGCTGACGGGGTTGCTGGTGTTTGACCACCAGTACTTTCTGCAGGTCATTGAAGGCGACCGGAATCAGCTGAAACGCCTGTTGCCCCGATTGATGGCAGACCCCCGCCACACCGATTTCGCGCTCATCCGCTTCGCCTCCATCGCCCAGCGGCAGTACGCCCACTGGTCCATGGGCTTTGTGGCCGCCCACGCCGTGAACCGGGCCGTGTTGCTGCGGCACGGTGTCTCTGACAGCTTCGATCCCCGCAGCCTGACCGAGTCTGCCGCCACCGCATTGCTGCGTGACCTGCGTGAGTCCTTGGCCATCGAGCCGCTCGCCAAAGCGGCCTGAACTTTGGGGGCTGGTGCCACCACCCGGGCGCAGCGGCGGGCAGGCGCGGGGCGTTGGGCTCAAGCGTCCGGGTGCGCGGCCGGTTCGCCGCCCGCCACCACCCGGGCCTGCCGCTGGAAGCTGAAGTAGGCCGACGCCCAGTCGATCATCACCACCGTGCGGTTGCGGAAGCCGATCAAAAAGTAGACGTGGGCAAACAGCCAGAACAGCCACGCGAAGTAGCCGCTGAAGCGCCAGTGGCCCATGGGCGTGGCCAGGTCCACCACCGCCGCGTTGCGGCCAATGGTGGCAAGGTTGCCGTAGTCGCTGTAGCGGAAGGCCTGCACCGGCTCGCCGCGCAGCGTGCGGCGGATATTGGCCGCCACGCAGCGCCCCATCTGCTTGGCGCCGGGTGAAACGCCCGGCACCGGCCGGGGCTCTTTGCCCGGCACGTGGCTCATGGCCGCCGCCAAATCGCCCACCACCGCCACCTCCGGGTGGCCCGGCAGCGTGAGCTCGGGCGTGACCTTCACCCGGCCTGCGCGGTCGATCAGCGCGTCGCCCTCCGGCAGCTGCGCGGCCAGCAGCCGGCCCAGCGGCGAAGCCGCCACCCCGGCCGCCCACACCATGCACCCGCTCTCGATGCGGTGGCGGGCAAGGTCAGGTGCTGGCTGGCCAGTGGCCGATTCAATCCACAAACCACCCGCGTCAATGCCCGTGACGCGCGCATTCAGCCGCACCTCCACGCCCAGCTTTTCCAGCTGCTGGCGGGCTTTTTCGCTCAGCTCGTCGGGCATGGCCAGCAGCACACGTGGCCCGCCTTCCACCAGCATCACGCGGGCCTGGGCCGGGTCGATGCGGCGGAACTCGCCCGGCAGCGTGTGCCGCGCAATCTCGGCCATCGTGCCCGCCATTTCCACGCCGGTGGGGCCGGCGCCAATCACCACAAAGTTCATCAGCGCCGCGCGGCGGACCGGGTCTTCTTCGCGCTCGGCCGCCTCAAAGGCCAGCAGGATGCGGCGGCGGATCTCGAACGCGTCTTCCAGCGTCTTCAGGCCCGGCGCATGCGCGGCCCAGTCGTCGTGGCCAAAGTAGCTGTGCGTGGCGCCCGCAGCCACCACCAACCGGTCGTATGGCAGCACCTGCCCGCTGCGCAACGCCACTGTGCGCGCCGCCAGATCAATGTGCGTCACCTCGCCCATCAGCGTGGTGAGGTTGGCCTGGTCACGGAACAAATGCCGCGTCGGCGCCGCAATGGACGGCGCCGACAACCCCGCCGTGGCCACCTGGTACAGCAGCGGCTGGAACAGGTGGTGGTTGGTGCGGTCGATCAGCGTGACCGAGACGGCCTCACCCGCCAGCGCCTTGGCGGTTTCGAGACCGCCGAAGCCGCAGCCGATGATGACGATGTGGGGTTGACCAGCACGGGGGGCTGTGCCTTGATGTGATTCTGCAGAAGCCATTCCCGAATTATCGGGGGGTGGATTGCTGTTGGGGGCGAGGCTGCGAGGGCGAGGGGAGGGCTGCGTTTGACTGGTTTCGACAGTTTCAGTCTGATCTCAGTCATTCACACACCAGTCAGTGAAGGTCTGTAACAGCTTCAAGCAGTCAGTGGAACGACTGGCAGGAAACGCGGCATACCAGTCGTTCGGCGAGCGCATCTCAAAGTCCAGATTGGGTCGTCAGCTGACCTTGGCCGTAGGCATTTAACTCCTGTGCCTAATCGGGAGCTGTTCATCCACATACGCAAGTGACGCAAAATCTCTGTCACATGCCCCCAACCCCAGCCAGCCTCACCCGAACCCACCTGCGCCGCCTGCGCGAAACCTGCCGCTCCGCCGGCTGGCCAGTGCAGGACGTGATCGAGGCTGAGCTGCTCGCCGCCGGCCTGCTGGAGCGCATCCCATCCTCCCAAGGCCCCGACAGCTATCTGGATGTTGGTGGTCAGTGCTGGTATGTGCTGGGCTGTGACCGCAAAGGCCAGCCGATTGCCCAGCCCGACCACCTGGTGGTGGCCCGTCCTGCTCCCAAACGCCCGGTGGCTGACCTGCCCTTCGCACTCTGGATGGCCTTGGCCAAGACCGCGCCCCTGCCATCGCTGAGCTATTTCAGTGGCGAGTCCAGCCAGACGCCCCTGGCGCTGGTGTCGCCAGAGCCGCCAGTGCCCGATGCGGGTGGCTCAAACCGATGACGGAGGTCACCCTTCTGGCGCATGGCGTCTCGGACTCGCCAGACACTGCCGCCGCCACTTCCGTCCCCGCGTCAACGGCCACCTACGCCGTCACCGTGCGCGACCTCTGCGCCTTCACCGCCAAGGTCGGCAGCCTGGACCTGCGTTTCACCCCGTCACCCACCGCGCTGCAAGGCATCGCCGGCCATATGGCGGTGGCCCAGCGCCGTGGGCCGGCGCACGAGACCGAGGTCAGGCTTGCGGGTCAGTTTCAGGAACTGCGGGTGTCGGGCCGGGCCGACGGTTTCGATCCGCTGCGCAACGAGTTGGAAGAGGTCAAAACCTACCGCGGTCGGCTGGAAGACATGCCACCCAACCACCGGCGGCTGCACTGGGCCCAAGCCAAGGTCTATGGCTGGCTGCTGTGCGAGAGCCGGGGGCTGGCCGAGCTCACCGTGACGCTGGTCTATTTCGATGTGATGGCCCAGACCGAGACACTGGTGTCTGAGGTGTTCAGCGCCGACGCACTGCAGGTGTTCTTTGAGGCCCAGTGCCAAACCTTTCTGGTCTGGGCCCGGCAGGAGCTGGCCCACCGCCGCCAGCGCGACCGGCATTTGCAGGGCTTGGCTTTTCCGCAGGCGCCGTTCCGGCCTGGCCAGCATGGGCTGGCCAGCGCGGTTTACCGCGCCTGCACCCAGTCGCAGGTGCTGCGGGCCCAGGCCCCCACCGGCATCGGCAAGACCATTGGCGTGCTGTTCCCAGCGCTCAAGGCCATGCCCACCCGAGGTCTGGACAAGGTGTTTTTTCTGACGGCCAAGACACCGGGCCGCCAAGTGGCGCTGGACGCACTGGCCCGGATGAACCGGGCACCGTTTCCGGTGCGGGTGGTGGAGCTGGTGGCCAAGGACAAAAGCTGCGAGCACAAGGACAAGGCCTGCCATGGCGATTCATGCCCGCTGGCCAAGGGTTTTTACGACAAGCTGCCGGCGGCGCGGCAGGCCGCAGCGAAAGTGGCTTGGCTGGACCAGGTCGCCACCCGGGCGGTGGCACTCAGCCAGGGCGTCTGCCCCTACTACCTGGCCCACGAGATGGTGCGCTGGGCCGATGTGGTGGTGGGTGACTACAACCACTACTTTGACCGCTCGGCACTGCTCTACGCACTCACAGTGGCCCAGGACTGGAAGGTGGCGGTGCTGGTGGACGAGGCCCACAACCTGTACAGCCGGGCCTGCAGCATGTACAGCGCCGAGCTGAGCCAAGTGGAGGCCATCGCCTTGAGGCCCCAGGTCAACCCCGGCATCCGGGTCAAGATCGACGGCCTGTTGAACGAATGGCAGTTGCTGCTCGATGCCCAGGCACGCAAAACCGGTGAGGGAACGGCCAGCGACTGGGCCTTGCTGGACGAGTTGCCCGAAGACTGGCTGCGGGCCTTGCAAAAGCTCAATGCCACCCTCAGCGAGCACCTGAACAACCACCCCACCGACGCCCATGGCGCCTTGCTGCCGTTTTACTTCCGGTCTTTGGGCTTTGCCGGGCTGGCCGACGTGTTGGGGGAGCATTCGCTGTGTGAGCTCGACAGCACCGTCCAGGTGCCCGCCACCCCGACGGTGGTGAACGAGGCGGCTGCCGTCACCCAGCTCAGCCTGGACGCGCCCGCCTTTGAAGCGGATGCCGGTGCGGCGGGCAAGCTCACGCTGCGCAACTTTGTGCCGGCGCCCTTTCTGAAGGCCAGGCTTGAGGCGGCGGATGCGCTGGTGCTGTTCTCGGCCACGCTGTACCCGCAGGACTTTGACGCGCAGTTGTTGGGCCTGCCGGAGACCACCCGGCAGCTGAACGTGCCCAGCCCCTTCCAAGCCGAGCAGTTGGCCGTGAAGGTGCTGCCCATTTCCACCCGGGTGGCGGACCGGGAGCGCACGCTGGAGGCGCTGGTAAAGGAGATCGTGGCCCAGTACCGGGAGGCACCTGGCAACTACCTGGCATTTTTCAGCAGCTTTGACTACCTGCACAGGGCCCAGCAGCGGCTGCAGCAACGGCACCCAGACATTCCGAACTGGGCGCAGGCCCGGACCATGGACGAGCCCAGCCGGCAGGCGTTTCTGGACCGGTTTGCCCAAGCCGGGCAAGGAATTGGCTTTGCGGTGCTGGGCGGGGTGTTTGGCGAAGGGGTGGACCTGCCGGGTAGCCGGCTGATCGGCGCCTTTGTGGTGACGCTGGGCTTTGCACAGCACGACAAAGTCACACAGGCCATCTGTGAACGGCTGGAGGCGTTGTTCGCCAAGGGCTATGACTTCACCTATGTGTACCCGGGTATCCAGAAGGTGATCCAGGCGGCGGGCCGAGTGATTCGGACCGAGACCGACACCGGGGTGTTGGTGCTGGTGGACCAGCGGTATCAGGAGGAAAAGTACAGGGGCTTGTTGCCGGAGGAGTGGTGGGCGGCGCGGTCAACGGCCGTCTAGGCGGCAGCGGGAGGACCGACATCGGCCGGCTGTAATGTCCGGCAAAGGCTGATTGCAGTCGGTCAATTTTGAGCCACTTGTGACAGCTTCCCCAGTTATCTGACGCTCGACTCTCGAGCTGAGTTGAAAAAAGGAACCAGTGTGCTGCGGCTCATCACATAGTTACCAGCATCGTCGCGGACCGAGATGGCGTTTACGAGAACGCTTAACGTCGCCCCGTCTTTTTTGACGAATTCCAACGGGAGATTGCTGAGTTCACCATCTGCGAGGAATTTAGGGAAATTGGCTTCAAACCTGGCTTTTCCGGTAGCCGTCATGAAGTCTGTGATGTGGCGGCCCACAACATCCTCCAGGCCGTAACCCAGCCAGGTCAACTCTGTCTGATTCATGCGCACCACGCGGCCTGACGCATCGAGGGAATGGTAGCCACAGGGAGCTTGCTCATACATCAAAAAAGTTTCGTCCCGCTCGGACCTGGCAGATTCCAACTCCGTTTGGATATCGAGCATCGCCTTGCGCGTGGCCAGCGATTCGGACAACAATAGATTGAACTCGGTAACAGAAAGCGTCGGTGGATTGACCGAGATCGTCGGCAAATAGATAGCGTCCACCAGCTTCTTCGCTTGGTTGCTGAGGTGTATGGACAGCCACCTGGCCAAAGCCAGACCCAGTATCAGCCAAACCACGCCCAACACTACCAGCTCGGTCATCACGGCCCTGAGTGGAGCCAACAGCAGTTGGTCAGAAACACCGATGCCCAGGTACCAGTTGCCATCGAGCACCGGGGCTATTACCGACCTTCCAATCACGCCATCCACTGTCGTGCTCTTAAACGGCGCAACATCATGTCGGTGGATGGCGGCAATGAACTCGGGCGAGGCTGGCTTGTCCATGAACTGCTGGCTGAGTCGTGACCGTGCAATCAAGCGACCACCTTCTTCAGCGATACCAGCCACCCATCCCTCAGGCAGGTGTAAGTCAGCCAAATGATTTTCCAGCGAATCGATCCGTACAGCGGCACGTATGACGTACTGCACACTGCCATTTTTAGTCACCGGAACCGATACCAAAAACACAGGAATCCCATTGAAGGGGCCAAAGAATGCCCGGGACAGAGTCGGCGATCCAGTTTTGAACGCCTTGTGCAAAGAGGGCAGATCGTAGGTCTGCATTGGAGGGCTGCCGTAAGGAACCGCAGTGGCCCACATGATTCGGTCTGTCGTGTTAACCAGTGTGATGGCGCGAATGGAGGGTTGAGACTGAACGGCACGCCTCGCCTGCTCGTAAACCTTTTCGAAATCACCCGCTTCGAAGCTTGGGTTATCGGTCAGTGTGTTCAAGATGGCAATGTGCTTCCGAATCGCTTGGTCGATGGTGCGGGCTGCATCGTTCGTGCGGCTTTGCAGTCTAGCCAACAGTTCCTCACGACCATTGCTCTGCAGTTCAAAAATCGTGTATCCCGCAAACAGCATGACGGGCAACATGGCCACCAGGGACAAAAGCAGCAGCCAAACCCGCAATGGCAGAGCACGGTTCACAAGCGTGCTGCGACCGCTTTTTTTGGAGTCCAGCAGCTCCAACAGGCCATGCCTCAGGTCGGCGATCATGGTTGTTGGCCGCTCACAGGCGTTAAGCGGTCTTGAGAGGTGGGCATATCGTCATTGCAGATCGACCCTTCTGTCGATGTGTTCGACGAGTCCAAAGCGGTTGTCAATGGCATCTGGAATCCGTCTTGGCTGACGATCATGCGGAAAGACGGCCATGAGGAATGGCAACCAGCTCGGTATGCGCCAGTACCCGATTGCGGCCCTGGACTTTGGCCTGGTAGAGCGCCGCATCCGCCCTGATCAGCAACTCGTCGAGGCTGTCTTTGTCGAATTTGAAAGGGGCCATACCGATAGACACGGTCAACGAGATCTCAGCGCCGCCGTCGGCGGTGACTTTCATGGATTGCACAGCGCTTCGCAGTCGTTCAGCCACCACGGCCGCGGTACCCAACGCGGTGTTGGGCATCAGCACCGCGAACTCCTCACCGCCCAAACGCCCGAAAACATCGGTCTTTCGCAGCTGTGCTTCACAGACTCGGCTGAAAGTCCTCAGCACGTCGTCACCCGCTTTGTGCCCGTGCTGGTCATTGATTCGCTTGAAAAAATCGATGTCAAGCATCAGCGCCATTAGGGGCTCATGCACTCGCGCGACCCTGTTCAACTCGCGTTGAGCCAAATCACGGAAATGGCGTCGGTTGGCAATGCCGGTCAATTCGTCCACTTGTGCGACTTTGGCCATGAGTTGAGAAAACCTTTGGGCCGTGGCCATCTGCGCTTCCCTGAAGACCACCATGAAAGTGCCTCCAAGAGACATGACGAACAAAAGAAGAGTCAACAAACCAACCATTGACCAATGCCAAGGCTTGGAAAGCACCGCATCCACCGCCAGCGTTTTCGAGGGCACATGAAACGTCAGGTACATGGCCTCGTCGCTTCTGATGGTGGGTATACCTTCTGCATGGCTGGTGTTGTCGGCATGCATGATGGCCACGAGTTGGCGTGGATCAATCAACGTGTAGAAGAACAGGCCGTTGACCGTTGTTATTTGCCCCTCAGATTTGTTCAGCATGACCGCCCACTCGGCTGGGTATTGGTCTGAGAAGCGCTGAACCGATGGGGGAGCGAGTAAATCATTGAATATTTTGCTGGAGTCGGGGTGGCTGACCCAATAGCCCGTTTCGTTGAGCACCATGGGTACCGACATGGCGTCATCCATGATGACTTTCGACAGGCCTTGCTGGAGACGTTCGGCCAAGAAGTTCAGGACCAACACCCCTGCCTTGGCGCCAGACGATGTGAAAACTGGCGTGGCGACACGAATCATCGGCTTGAGCGGTATCTCCACGATCCCAAGTTCGATGTTTGGGGTGATGCCAGATATGTAAACCCCCCCATTCGGCAACGAAATGGCTTGTTTGAAATAGGAACGGTCTGCCTTGCTTTGAAGCGCCCAAGAGGGGACCACCGAGGGCTTGCCTTGGTTGAAATTGACGCGAACCGTTTCTTTGCCTTCTGTGTCAAGAAAGCGAATCTGGTCATACCGTCTGTAGCCTTCGGCCGAGCTGAGGAAGAGCTGCTGGACTCGTTCAAGCCGGGCTGGCGTGGGCGTGTCCAGAAACAGGTGCAGTGACGGCGAGCCAGCCAACACCTTCAAATCGCCGAAGCATTCAGTAATTTCACGTTCGAACAGGCTTTTGGCGGCCATGAGGTGGCCTTGTTGCTGCGCTGCAATGACGTTTAGCCGTCCTGTTTCGAAATTCCGGATCAGAGGCCAACCAATCATGCCCGCGATGAGCAAAGAAACCATGAACGTCCATGCGGTCAAGCGCATCCATCTCTTGATGTCGATGCGGTCCGGGTGGGTCGCCTTGCCTTCTTCGGTCGGTGACAAATGCGAAGATGTGGCCATCAGATCAGTTATCGGCAGGCACACTCAAAACCTAAGTTTCTTGAAACTACGAGCTTTGGAATCGTGAGATTTTTCAAAAGTCTGAACCGCAGCGTTTCGAAATACCGGGTTCGACCGACATCACCCCCCAGTGGCTGATCAGCGCCCGACTGCAATCATCAAATTGCTGACCTTCATTTCCAACGACCGAATGTCAGCAACCGCTGCAAATCGGTCCTCCACCAACGCTGCGGGACTTCGGTTTTGGGTCGAAAGCCCCATTCCCCCATCCCCTCAAAGCTGCCAGAATGGTTTGCAAACAACAGGAGACAGACCATGTTCGAAACCGCCATCGCTGGCAGCTTGCCCAAACCCGCCTGGTTGTCCGAAACCCACAAACTGTGGCCGCAATGGAAGGCCGAAGGCGACGCTTTGCGGCAGGCCAAGGCCGACGCCACGCTGCTGTGGATCAAGGCGCAGGAAGACGCGGGGCTGGACATCATTGGTGACGGCGAGCAGTCGCGCCAGCATTTCGTGCATGGCTTTCTGGAGCAGGTGGACGGCATTGACTTTGAGCACAAGGTCAAGATGGGCATCCGCGACAACCGCTACGACGCGATGGTGCCGCAGGTGGTGTCTGCGCTCAAGCTCAAGGGCCGTGTGCATGCGTTCGAGGCGCAGCTGGCGCGTGCCCACACCCGCCACAAACTCAAGTTCACGCTGCCTGGCCCCATGACGATTGTGGACACCGTGGCCGACCGTTTCTACGGCGACAAGATCAAGATGGCCTTCGCCTTTGCCGAGCTGCTGAACCAGGAAGCGCTGGCGCTGCAGGCCGACGGCGTGGACATCGTCCAGTTTGACGAGCCGGCGTTCAACGTCTACATGAAAGACGCAGCCGATTGGGGTGTGAAGGCGCTGGAGCGCGCGGCGCAGGGACTCACCTGCACCACCGCCGTGCACATCTGCTACGGCTACGGCATCAAGGCCAATGTGGACTGGAAAAACACGCTGGGCGACGAGTGGCGGCAGTACGAACAGATCTTTCCGGCGCTTGCCAAGAGCAGCATCCAGCAGGTCAGCCTGGAGTGTTACCACTCGCATGTGCCGCCACATTTGATGAAGCTGCTGGAGGGAAAAGACGTGATGGTCGGCGTGATCGACGTGGCCAGCGACGTCATTGAAACGCCTGAACAGGTGGCCGACACGATTGGCCTGGCCTTGAAGTACGTGTCCAAGCACCGCTTGTTCCCGTGCACCAACTGCGGCCTGGCGCCGATGGACCGCGATATCGCCCTGAAAAAGCTCGATGCATTGGCCAAGGGCGCCGCACTGGCCCGCAAGCGCCACCGCGAAGCCGCACAAGACTGATGCAGACCGCTGACCCCGCTGCGCTGGGCTTGTGTCCGCAGCGCTTGGCCCGTTTGCGGCAGGTGTTTCAGGCCGAGATCGACCGCCAGCGCCTGCCCGGCGCGGTGATGGTGGTGGCGCGCCACGGCCAAACCGCGGTGTTCGCGCGCTGGGTGTGCAAGACCCGGTCACCGGCACGCCGATGGCCCACAACAGCCTGTTCCGCATCTACTCCATGACCAAGCCGGTGGTGTCGGTGGCCACGCTGGTGCTGATGGAGCGCGGCCAGTTGCTGCTGGGCGACCCGGTGGCCAAGTACCTGCCCGAATACGCCCATATGCAGGTGGCCACAGACGGTACTGGCCTGCAGCTGCGCCCCGCACAGCGGCTGGCCACAGTGCAGGATTTGCTGCGCCACACCGCAGGCTTCACCTACGAATTTCTGGGCAACAGCCGGGTGCAGCAGCAGTACGCGCAGCGCCGCATCGGTGCACGCTCGCGCAGCAACGCCGAGTTCTCCCAGGAACTGGCCCGCCTGCCGCTGCAGTTTGAGCCCGGCACGGTGTGGGAATACAGCCGCGCCACCGACGTGCTGGGGCGGCTGGTGGAGGTCGTCAGCGGCCAGACGCTGGGCGCGCTGCTCCACCAAGACATCTTCACCCCGCTGGGCATGACCGAGACCGCGTTTGCCGTGCCCGCGGCCCAGCACCACCGCATTGCCGAACCCTTTGCCCACGACCCCGATGGCGGTGTGCCCATGCAAGTGATCGACGTGCGGCGCGCCGCCGCCATGGAAGGGGGCGGCGGCGGGCTGGTCTCCACCGCGGCCGACTACGCGAGCTTTCTGCAATGCCTGTTGAACAAGGGCGAACTGGACGGCGCGCGGTTGCTCAGCCCGCACACGGTGGCCCTGATGCTGGCCGACCACCTGGGCAACATCCCGGTCAACGGCACGCTGCTGGCGCCGGGTTTTGGCTTCGGCCTGGGCTTTGCGGTGCGCACGGCCACCGGCATCTCGGCCGGGCCCGGTTCGGTGGGGATGGCGCATTGGAGCGGCATTGCTGGCACCACCTTCTTTCTGGACCCGGCCCAAGACCTGTGGGCCATGCTGATGGTGCAGGCGCCCAACCAGCGCGACGAGTACCGGCAACTGTTCCGCAACCTGGTGTACGCTGCCTTGACCAACTGACACCGTTTGATTCACGGAGCCCCGAGATGAGCCATTCGCACGACCATTCCCACAGCCACCCCCACGACGAACCGTGGAAACACAACGGCGTGCGCGTCGTACCCGGCAACCAGCTCGACAGCAACACCGCCCAAACGCCGGGCATGGACCGCAAGGCGGCGATCAACTTTGCCCGCGTTGGGGCCGAGAAGCTGTGGGCCGGCACAGTCACCATCCATGCCAACGCCAAAACGGGTGCCCACCACCACGGGCACCTGGAAAGCGTCATCTACGTCATCAGCGGCCATGCGCGGATGCGCTGGGGCGACCAGCTCCAGTTCACCGCCGAAGCCGGGCCGGGCGATTTCATTTACGTGCCGCCCTACGTGCCGCACCAGGAAATCAACGCCAGCCCCACCGAGCCGCTGCAGTGTGTGCTGTGCCGCAGCGACGGCGAGGCGGTGGCGGTCAATCTCGACATTGCGCCTGCAGAACAGCCCGAAACCGTGCTCTGGGTGGACCCGACCCACCCCACCGGCGCGGTCTGACGCGCGGTTTGCGGCAGACACCGGCAGGCCCAGTGCCTGCTGTCCTACAGACCACGGGGCCCGCGCACTCCACACTGGCAACAGTTACACAAGGAGAGAGCCATGAACCCCAACAACACCCCCTACACACAGCCCGGCGCAGAGCCGGGCCTGGCCGAGCGCGTGCGCGGCAGCAAGGCACTGATTCCCGTCATCGCGGTGCTGACGGTCACGGTGCTGGCGCTGGCCGCCTTCCTGGTGGCTGGCCGCCTGGAAGCCCAGTCCGACGCCCGGCTGGCGGCGCAAGACAGTGAGGTGATCGAAAGCAAGCAAGACGGCAAAGCGGTGGTCAAGCCACCGGTCGCCATTGCACGCACGCCGGTGGCCAATGCCCGTCCGGTGGCGCAAGCAGACCGCCCTGTGGTGTGTGGCAACTGCGGCACCATTGAGTCGGTGACACCAGTGCAGCACGCAGCGCCCACCAGCGGCCTTGGTGCTGTGGCCGGTGGTTTGGTCGGCGGTTTGCTGGGCAACCAGGTCGGTGGCGGCACAGGCCGCACCGTTGCCACGGTGGCCGGTGCGGTGGGCGGCGGTTACGCCGGCAATGCCATTGAGAAAAACACCCGCAAGACAACCACCTACCAGGTGCGAGTGCGCATGAACGACGGCTCGGTCCGCACGATTGAACAAAGCACGGCCGCCACCACCGGCGCCCGTGTGGTGGTGGACGGCAACGTGCTGCGCCCGGCCTGACCTGCGGCCAGGTGGCCTCAGTGGTCTGCGACCTTGAGCACCAGCTTGCCGAAGTTCTCCCCGGTGAACAACTGGGTCAGGGCTTTCGGGAAGTTGGTCAGGCCGTTAACCACGTCTTCGCGGCTTTTCATGCGGCCGTCTTTCAGGTAGCCGGCCATTTCTGCCACCGCAAGGTGGTAGCGGTCGGCGTAGTCAAACACCACAATGCCTTCCATCCGCGCGCGGTTCACCAGCAGGCTGAGGTAGTTCTTCGGGCCTTGCACGGCGGTGGTGGCGTTGTACTGGCTGATGGCGCCGCAAATGACGATGCGTGCCTTGCGGTTGATGCGTGCCAGCACCGCGTCAAGAATCTCGCCGCCAACGTTGTCGAAGTAGATGTCCACGCCCTTGGGGCAGTGCTGCTTCAGCCCGTCTTTCACGCTGCCGTTTTTGTAGTCGATGCAGGCGTCAAACCCCAGTGTGTTGACCACCCAGTCGCACTTGGCCTGGCCACCGGCAATGCCCACCACCCGGCAGCCCTTGATCTTGGCCATCTGCCCCACCGTTTGGCCCACCGCGCCGGACGCACCCGACACCACCAGTGTTTCACCGGGCTGCGGCTGGCCCACGTCCATCAGGCCAAAGTAGCCGGTCATGCCGGGCATGCCCAGCACGTTCAGCCACTGGGTCAGGCTGCCCAGCGCCAGGTCGATTTTCACCAGGCCGCTGCGGCGAATCTGGTCGGCCGGGATCAGCAGGTACTCCTGCACGCCCAACCCGGCGGACACGTGGTCACCGACCGCAAACTTCGGGTGTTTCGAGGCGATCACCACCCCCACACCACCGGCCCGCATCACCTCGCCCAGGCCCACCGGCGGGATGTAGCTCTTGCCCTCGTTCATCCAGCCGCGCATCGCCGGGTCGAGCGAGAGCGCCAGCGTTTTCACCAGCACGCCACCGTCGTCAGGCTGTGCCACCGCTTCGGTGGTGTGTTGCCAGTTGGCGTCGGTGGGCAGGCCCACGGGGCGCGCGGCCAGTCGGATCTGGTGGTTGGTGGCTGAGGTGGTCATGGTGTCTCCGCAAAGGTGTGGCGCCCGGCGTACCACCGCGGGCGGCTGCAAAAACGCATGGTAGCCAGCCCGCCGCCGGCCACCGGTAGCGCACGCGACAAGCCGGTGCACAAACGGCAGTGCTGTGTTGTAATAAATTCGACTGGCCAAGCGACCCACTGAATCGCTGCTAGCGCAACGCGCCAGCATGCCCTACCCGACTCTGGAGAACCTTGCCGCGTGTCTGTTCTTTCCCCCCCACCGCTGTTGTCTGACGCCGAACTGCGCGCCGCGCCGCGCCACATGGGCTTGTTGCACCGCTTCGCCGAGGTGCGCGCCCACAGCTTGGCGCTGTCGGCCCCGTTGTCGGCAGAGGACCAGTGTGTCCAGTCAATGCCCGACGCCAGCCCCACCAAATGGCACCTGGCCCACACCAGCTGGTTTTTTGAAGCCTTCATCCTGCAGCCCAGGGTGCCGGGCTATACCCCCTTTGACCCACGGTTCTTCTACCTGTTCAACTCCTACTACGAAGCGTTGGGCACCCGCCACCCACGCCACCAGCGTGGCCTGTTGACACGGCCCTCGGTGGCCGACGTGTTGGCTTACCGCCAGCATGTGGACGCGGCCATGGCCCACCTGCTGCAGTGCTGCAGCGACGCCGACCTGGACACCCTCGCGCCCCTGGTCACCCTGGGCCTGCACCACGAACAGCAGCACCAGGAACTGCTGCTGACCGACATCCTGCACGCGCTGTGGTGCAACCCTTTGCTGCCCGCCTACCAGGCGGCCGCAGCCGCGCCGGCTGCCGCGCCCGCCGAGCCGGTGCGCTGGTTGCCAGTGCCCGGTGGCACCACCCAGGTTGGCCATGCCGGCGGTGGTTTTGCCTTTGACAACGAGGCGCCCCGCCACACCGTGCTGTTGTCGCCGTGTGAAGTGGCCCACCGGCTGGTGACCTGTGGCGAGTACGCACAGTTCATGGCCGCCGGTGGCTACCAGCGCCCCGAATTCTGGCTGGCCGACGGCTGGGCTGCGGTGCAGGCCGGCGGCTGGCAGGCGCCGCTGTACTGGCTGCGCGGTGACGACCCGCGCCTGCTGGCCCGCCCCGGTGTTGCGGCGCCGGGTTGGCAGGTGTTTGGCTTGTCCGGTGTTCAGCCGCTGCAGCCGTCTGCGCCCGTCAGCCAGATCAGTTTTTACGAGGCCGCCGCTTTTGCCGAATGGGCGGCCACCCAACCCGACACCGCCGGTGCGCGCCTGCCGACCGAGTTCGAGTGGGAGACCGCCGCCAGCCTGCCAGGCCTGGCGCAAGCGACCGGTACCGTGTGGCAATGGACGCGCTCGTCCTACGACCCTTACCCCGGTTTCCGGCCCAACCCTGGCGCAGTGGGCGAGTACAACGGCAAATTCATGGTCGGCCAGCTGGTGCTGCGCGGTGGCAGCCAGGCCACCCCGGCGGGCCACACCCGGCCCAGCTACCGCAACTTCTTTCCACCGGCCGCGCGCTGGCAGTTTTCTGGCCTGCGGCTGGCCAAGGACGCCCCGTGCTGAACACCACCGTCGCAGCCGTGCGGGCCGATGGTGCGCTGGGCAGCCAACCGCTTGCCCCGCGCAGCGGTTTTGAACACGACCTGCTGGCCGCGCTCGGCCAGCGACCCCGCACCATTTCACCCAAGTACTTCTACGACGCGGCAGGCTCTGCGCTGTTCGACGCGATCTGCGACCTGCCCGAGTACTACCCCACGCGCACCGAGCTGGGCATCCTGCGCCGCCATGTGCCAGAGATGGCCGAATGCATTGGCCCACACGCCGAGATCGTCGAGTTCGGCGCGGGCTCGCTGCAGAAGGTGCGCCTGTTGCTGGACGCGCTCGACCAGCCCGTCGCCTACGTGCCAATCGACATTTCCGGCGAGCACCTGTTCTCTGCCGCCCGGACGCTGCAGCGCGACTACCCGCGCCTGCACACCACCCCGCTGGTGGCCGACTACACCCGGGCTTTCCAGCTGCCGCCGTTGCGGCGCCAGGGTGGGCGGCGGGTGGGTTTCTTTCCGGGCTCCACGCTGGGCAACTTCAGCCCGGCCCAGGCGCTGGACTTTCTGCGCATGGCCGCCGACAAGCTGCAGGGGGGTGGGTTGTTGCTGGGCGTGGACCTGATCAAGTCGCCCGCCGTGCTGCACGCGGCCTACAACGACGCGGCCGGTGTCACCGCCGCTTTCAACCTCAATCTGTTGGCTCGTGCCAACCGCGAACTCGGCGCCCGGTTCGACCCGAACCAGTTTGCCCACAGTGCTTTCTACAATGCGCCCCTGCACCGCATCGAGATGCACCTGATGAGCCTGAGTCGGCAGTCGGTCACGCTGGCGGGCCAGACCTTCGAGTTTGCGGCAGGCGAAACCCTGCACACCGAGAACTCGTACAAATTCACCGTGGACAGCCTGCGCGCACTGGCGCGGCAGGCTGGCTTCACCCCTGGCCCGGTCTGGACCGACCCAGACCATTTGTTCAGCCTGCACTGGCTGCAATCCCCTTCACATTGAACATCCGGAGCACCCGATGAAAGCAACCTGGAACGGCGCCGTGATCGCCGAAAGCGACGACACCGTGGTGGTCGAAGGCAACCACTACTTCCCCGAAAGCGCCCTCAACCGCGAGTTCGTGAGCTTCAGCAACCACAAGACCACCTGCGCCTGGAAAGGCCAGGCCAGTTACTACTCGCTGATCGTCAACGGCGAGATGAACACCGACGCCGCCTGGTACTACGCCGACCCGAAACCCCAGGCCGAAGAAATCCGTGGCCGCGTCGCGTTCTGGAAGGACGTCAAAGTCGGTCCGTGAGCCCGGCTTTGGGCGGGCTGTCTGCCGCACGGCCTGGCCCCGGCGGTTAAGCTTGGCGCATGTCCATGGCCGCGCTGCCCCCTCTGTTCAACCTGCCAGACCAGGTCTTGCCCGCACTGCACGGGCGAGGCTACGCCGTGCTCGACGCGGCCGGTGTGGCGGCCCTCACCGCCTGCCCGCTGCCCGCGCTGGACGTGCTGCGCAGCGACTGGCATGACCTGCCCCCCGACGCCCACCTGAAAGACGGTGGGCGCTACCGGCGCCGCCGGCATGCCTGTGCGGTGGTCACGGCCAACGCGGTGCAGCCAGTGCCCCACCGTGCCCACTGGCAACCGGTGGAATACAACGCGTTGCATGGCGGCATGTCGCGCTGGTTCGAGCCGATGCACCCGGCGACCGTCAACAGCCCGGTGTGGCACCAGCTGCTGCAGGCCCTGGCCGCGGTGTTTGACGGGGCGGTGGCCACGGCCTGCGCCTGGCATGTCGAGGCGCACCAGTTCCGCATCGACACCACCGACGGCATTGGCCGGCCCACGCCCGAAGGCGCCCACCGGGATGGCGTGGATTTCGTGGCCGTGTTCCTGATCGACCGGGTGCGGGTGAAGGGCGGTGAAACCCGCGTGTTCGAGGCCGACGGCCCGAACGGCCAGCGCTTCACGCTGAGCGAGCCCTGGTCGGTGCTGCTGCTGGACGACGCGCGCGTGATCCACGAGTCCACCCCGATCCAGCCGGTGGGCGAGGGGGGTTACCGTGACACGCTGGTGCTGACCTACCGCCGGGGCGATTTCCAGGGCGAGCAGACATTGGTTACAAAATAGTTGCAGCCTGTGCCGACTGTGGCCATGGTTCGCGCGTTAATACAGGCTGTGCACAACGCACAGAGGAGTTAAAAATGAACAACACGCTGTTTTCCATTCGCCGCTGGTGGGCTGCCTTCGCGGCGCTGGCCACCGTTTTTGCGCTGTCGTCCAGCCCGGCCCAGGCGGCCGATGCCTACGTCAACGCCACCGTGGGAGGTGTTTTTGCACCCGGTGTCTATGGCCAGATCCAGATCGGCAACAACCCGCCGCCACCGGTGCTGTACCGTCAGCCGGTGGTCATCACCCGTGGCCCGGCCTACGTGGCCGAGCCGCTGTACCTGTACGTGCCACCCGGCCACGCCAAAAATTGGGGCAAGCACTGTGGACGCTACAACGCCTGCGGCCGCCCGGTGTACTTTGTGCGGGCCGACCCCAACAACCGCTGGTGGGATGGTGACCGGCGTGGTCACAACGACCACCGCGACCGCAAGCACGACAAACATGACAAGCACGACAAACATGGCCGGGGCCACGACCGCTGAGCTGTCTTTTTAACCAATGAAAACGCCCGCAATTGCGGGCGTTTTGCATGGGGCGAAGCGGTTGTTTACATGCGTTCGAAAATCGCCGCGATGCCTTGGCCGCCGCCGATGCACATGGTCACCAGCGCGTAGCGGCCCTGGATGCGCTCCAGCTCGTACAGCGCCTTCACGGTGATGATGGCGCCGGTGGCGCCAATCGGGTGGCCCAGCGAGATGCCCGAGCCGTTGGGGTTCACCTTGGCCGGGTCCAGGCCGAGGTCGCGGGTCACGGCGCAGGCCTGCGCGGCAAAGGCCTCGTTGGCCTCGATCACGTCAAGGTCGGAGACCTTCAGGCCGGCTTTTTCCAGCGCTTTCTGGGTGGCGGGCACCGGGCCAATGCCCATGTACTTCGGGTCCACACCGGCGTGCGCGTAGGCCACCAGGCGGGCCAGTGGCTTGAGGCCACGGGCCTTGGCGGTGGCGGCTTCCATCAGCACCACGGCGGCGGCGGCGTCGTTGATGCCGGAGGCATTGCCGGCGGTCACGGTGCCGTTTTCTTTGGCGAACACTGGCTTGAGCTTGGCGAAGTCTTCGGCCTTGGCGCCCACGCGCACATGCTCGTCGGTCACGTAGGCCACGTCCCCTTTTTTGCTTTTCAGGGTGACCGGAACGATCTGGCTCTTGAAGTGGCCGGCGGCGGTGGCGCGCTCGGCACGCAGGTGGCTCTCCAGTGCCAGTGCGTCCTGGTCGTCGCGGGTGATGCCCCATTTGCCGGCGATGTTTTCGGCGGTCACGCCCATGTGGATGGTGTGGAAGGGGTCGTGCAGCGCGCCGATCATCATGTCGGTCATCTTGGTGTCGCCCATGCGCGCACCCCAGCGCATGTTGAGGCTGGCAAACGGGGCGCGGCTCATGTTCTCGGCACCAGCGCCGATGGCGATGTCGGCGTCACCCAGCAAAATGGACTGGCTGGCGTTGATGATGGCCTGCAGGCCGGAACCGCACAGGCGGTTGACGTTGTAGGCCGGGGTGCTCTGGGCACAGCCACCGTTGATGGCCGCCACGCGCGACAGGTACATGTCTTTCGGCTCGGTGTTGACCACATGGCCAAACGCGACGTGGCCGACGTCGTCGCCCGACACACCGGCGCGGGCCAGCGACTCGCGCACCACCAGTGCGCCCAGCTCGGTGGGGGGAATGTCTTTCAGGCTGCCACCAAAGGTACCGATGGCGGTGCGCACACCGCTGACGACAACGACTTCACGACTCATGGGAGACTCCTGTTTGAATTGAATGTTCCAGCGTTTCGGGTGCGCCGGCCAACACCGAATTGTCGCCGATGCCGCGTTTCAGAAGGGGGCCGGGCAGCTGAAGTGCAGTGCCTGCCCCGAGACAGGGTGGGTCAGCGCCAGTTCGCTGGCATGCAGCAGCAGCCGCGGGGCACGCGCCTGCTGCGTGGGGTTGGCGTAAAGCGCATCGCCCAGGATGGGGTGGCCGATGGCGGCCAGGTGCAGCCGCAGCTGGTGGGTGCGGCCAGTGACGGGGGCGAGTTCGAGCCGGGTGCAGTGGGGCCAGCGTGCGTCGGTGCCGGGCAGTGCGCGCCAGCGCGTCGTGCTCGGCTGGCCACTGGCGGCAACCACCCGCAGCGGGCGGCGGGGCCAGTCCACCGCAATCGGCAGGTCGATGGTTTGCCAGCCACCATCGGTTTGTTCAGAGGCCGGTGGCGTGCCGTCCACCACCGCCATGTAGCGTTTGGTGACCGCCCGTTCTGCAAACGCCGCGCTCAGTGCGCGCTGGGCGCTGGCCCCACGTGCCATCAGCAGCAGGCCCGAGGTGGCCATGTCGAGGCGGTGCACCACCAGGGCGTCGGCGTAAACGGCCTGCACCCGGCTGGCGAGGCAGTCCTGCTTGTCGGGGCCACGGCCTGGCACCGACAGCAGGCCGGCGGGTTTGTCGAACACCAGCAGCGTGTCGTCTGCATAGAGCCCCTGGAGGGCACCGGAGGCGCTCACAGAGCCATCCAGGGGCATTTTTTAAGCAAAAAGTGCCTCAAGCCTCAGTGAAATCTTGCGATTTAGCTATGAATTAAATAGCAATTGATGCGGGGCTCACTGCGCCGTCCAGCCGCCATCCACCTGCCAGGCCACGCCCCGCACGTTGTTGCCCGCCGGCGAGCACAGGAACACGGCGAGTTCGCCCAGTTCCTCGGGCGTGGTGAACTGCAGCGAGGGCTGCTTCTCGCCCAGCAACTCGTTCTTGGCCTCCTCGTTGGTCTGGCCATTGGCGGCGGCGCGTGCGTCCACTTGCTTTTGCACCAGCGGCGTCAGCACCCAGCCGGGGCAGATGGCGTTGGACGTCACGCCGGTGGTGGCGGTTTCCAGCGCCACCGACTTGGTGAAGCCCACGATGCCGTGTTTGGACGCCACATAGGCCGACTTCTGCGCCGACGCCACCAGCCCATGGGCCGACGCCACGTTGATGATGCGGCCCCAGTTCGCCGCCTTCATGGCCGGCATGGCCAGGCGGGTGGTGTGGAAGGCGCTGGTGAGGTTGATGGCGATGATGGCGTCCCACTTCTCGACCGGGAAGCTTTCCACGTTGGCCACGTGCTGGATGCCGGCGTTGTTGACCAGGATGTCCACCCGACCAAAAGTGGCAGCGGCCTGTTTCATCAGGTCTTCGATCTCGGCCGGCTTGCTCATGTCGGCGCCGTGGTACAGCACTTTCACGCCGTGCGCCGCCACCTCGGCCTTCGGGCCCTCAACGTCGCCAAAGCCGTTCAGCACGATGTTGGCACCCTGGCGGGCCAGGCTCAGCGCAATGCCGAGGCCAATGCCGCTGGTGGAGCCGGTGACGAGGGCGGTTTTGCCTTGAAGCGAGCGTGCAGTCATGGGGATTCTCCAGATGAATTACGATGTGGATGCGGTCGACAAAGACCCGGGCATTGAGCCATTATCCAGCGCTTGGCGCTCTTTTGTGCACTGCACCAGAACATGACCGAACCCCGCCTGCACCACATCACCTGCCCCGACGCCCACGGCGGCCACCGCATGGCCTACTGGGAGTGGAACGCCACCGGCCTGCCGCACCACCCGCACGTGGTGGTGTGTGTGCATGGCCTGTCGCGCCAGGGCCGTGACTTTGACACCCTGGCCCGTGCGCTGAGCACCCACGCCCGCGTGGTGTCGGTCGATGTGGCCGGCCGCGGCCAGAGCGACTGGCTGAAAGACCCCGCCGCCTACCAGGTGCCCACCTACGCCGGCGACATGCTGGCCGTGCTCGCGCACCTGCAGCCAGGCACGCTGGACTGGGTTGGCACCAGCATGGGCGGGCTGATTGGCATGGCGGTGTGTGGCACGCCCGGCTTGCCCTTGCCCGTGCCCGTGCGCAAACTGGTGTTGAACGACGTGGGCCCGGTGCTGCAGCTGCAGGCCCTGCAGCGCATTGGCACCTACATCGGCAAGACCGGCCAGTTCGCCACCCTGCAGCAGGCGGCCGACGCGCTGTGGGCCATTTCGCAAGGCTTTGGCCCGCACACCCCCGCACAGTGGCTGGCACTGTCCACGCCCATGGTCAAACCCAGGGACGGCGGCGTCACACTGCACTACGACCCGGCCATTGGCGAGGCCTTCCGCCACGTCACGGCCGAGTCGGTTGCGCAAGGCGAAGCGGCGCTGTGGGCGCTGTACGACCACATCAGCGCCGACACGCTGCTGTTGCGCGGCGCGCAGTCCGACCTGCTCTCGCCCGAGACCGCACGCGCCATGGCGCAGCGTGGCCCCAAGGCGCGGCTGGTGGAGTTTGCCGGCGTCGGGCACGCGCCCACGCTGGTGGCCGATGACCAAGTGCAGGTGGTCAAGGACTTCCTGTTTCCGTGACGTGAAGGCAGCGCGCACATGAAGAGCGAGCCCGCCATCTTGGGTGCAGGGGCCGGGGCAGGCTTGGCCTCGCCGCTGCCGGAGCTGATTGCCGCCACCAGCGCCAGCCTGCCAGTCGAGGCCGACGCCAAAGCCCGCGCGCGTGCCTTTGCCGAACCGCTGATCGCCAGCGAGACGCTGGACACTGGTGAAAACACGCTCGCCCATGCCGACGCTGTGGCCCGCATCGTGGCCGACATTGGCGGCTCCGAGGCGATGCAGGCGGCCAGCTACCTGGTCTATGCCTGCGAGCACCTGAACCGGCCACAAGACGTCATCACCAAGGCCTTTGGCCCCAACTACGCCGCGCTGGCGGTGGAAACCACCCAGCTGGTGCGGGTGCAGCGCCAGGCGCGCCTGACCCAGGCCAGCGCCAGCGGGAGCGCCACGGCGGTGCCCATGGCGCAGAGCGCCGCCGCGCAAACCGAGAACGTGCGCAAGATGCTGCTCGCGTTCTCGCGCGACCTGCGGGTGGTGCTGCTGCGCCTGGCCTCGCGGCTGCAGACGCTGCGCCACTACGCCGCAACAAAGCTGCCGGTGCCGCCCAGCCTGGCCCGCGAGTCGCTGCAGGTGTTTGCGCCGCTGGCCAACCGGCTCGGCATCTGGCAGATCAAGTGGGAGATGGAAGACCTGGCCTTCCGTTTCCTGGAGCCCGACACCTACCGCGAAGTCGCCCGGCTGCTGGACGAAAAACGCGTCGAGCGCGAGGCCTATGTCGAGCAACTGCGCCAGCAGCTTGAGACGCAACTGCGCCAGCAGGGGGTGCTGGCTTCGGTGCAGGGGCGGCCCAAACACATCTACAGCATCGTCCGCAAGATGCGCGGCAAGTCGCTGGGTTTTGGCCAGGTGCACGACATCCGTGCGCTCCGGGTGGTGGTGCCCACGGTGGCCGACTGTTATGCCGCGCTGAGCTGGGTGCACGCGCAGCTGTCCCCCGTGGCCAACGAGTTCGACGACTACATCGCCCGGCCCAAGGCCAACGGCTACCAGTCGCTGCACACCGTGGTGCGCAACGCGCAGGGTCAGCCGATCGAGGTGCAGATCCGCACCCAGGCCATGCACGACCATGCCGAACACGGTGTTGCCGCGCACTGGGCCTACAAGGAAGCCGGCAGCAAAGGCTACAGCGGTGTCTCCGCCAGCGGCGAGTACGACGCCAAGATCGCGGTGCTGCGCCAGCTGCTGGCCTGGGAGCGCGACCTGTCAGGCAGCGACGGCCACCAGGGCCTGTTTGACGACCGCATCTATGTGCTGACGCCCAACGCCGCCATCGTCGAACTCCCGCAGGGTGCCACGCCGGTGGACTTTGCCTACAGCGTGCACACCAGCCTGGGCCACCGCTGCCGTGGCGCACGGGTGGACGGCGCGATGGTGCCGCTCAACACGCCGCTGCAGAACGGCCAGACGGTCGAGGTCAGCACGGTGAAAGAGGGCGGGCCGTCGCGCGACTGGCTCAACGCCGAGCTGGGCTTTCTGGTCAGCCACCGGGCGCGGGCCAAGGTGCGCGCCTGGTTCAACCTGCAGCAGCAGCACGAGACCACCGCCCGGGGCCGCGAGGCGGTGGAAAAACTGTTGCAGCGCGAAGGCAAGACCGCCATCAAACTGGAAGACCTGGCCTCGCAACTCGGCTTCAAATCGGCCGACGACCTGTTCCACGTGGTGGGCAAGGACGAGTTCTCGCTGCGCAGCATCGAGGCGCTGTTCAAGCCCGCCGAACCGGTGCTGCCGCAAGACGAATTCCTGCTGCTGAAAAAATTCCGCCAGGGCGACAAGGCCGCCAGCGCGTCCAGCAAAGGCGGTGTGCTGGTGGTGGGCATCGACTCGCTGATGACCCAGCTCGCCAAGTGCTGCAAGCCCGCGCCGCCCGACGAGATTCTGGGCTTTGTCACCCGTGGCAAAGGCGTCAGCGTGCACCGCGCCGACTGCAGCAACTTCCGTGAAATGGTCGCCCGCAACGGCGAGCGCGTGATCGAGGTCGAGTGGGGCCGCCCCAAAGGTGCCACCGATGCGGCCGTCTACCCGGTGGACGTGACCGTTGAAGCCGCCGACCGGCAAGGCCTGCTGCGCGACATCTCCGAGGTGTTCGCACGCGAGAAAATGAACGTCATTGGCGTGCAGACCCAGACCGTCAAAGGCACGGCATGGATGACCTTCACCGTCGAGGTGGCCGATGCCGGCCGCCTGCGCCATGTGATGGCGCAAGTCAACGGCGTGGCCAATGTCCGCTCCACCCGCCGACGTTGAGGCAAAACAACGGCTCGTCTGCTGTTATAATTTGAGGCTGAATTGATTTAGGCGCGTAGCTCAGCTGGTTAGAGCACCACCTTGACATGGTGGGGGTCGTTGGTTCGAGTCCAATCGCGCCTACCAATAACACCACGTTATTGGTATTTGTCTGATGCCCGTCAGGCATCTTCTTGAAAGCCACCGCGCTTTCAATTTTTTCTCCCACACGACGCACCGGCTTCCAGGCTCAGGGTAATCCTTAGCGGGTCTTCTGGCGGCCCTCCTAGAATGTGTTGCACTGCAATATGTCAGTTTTGTTAACCCTGTGGAGGCCCGCCCGTGGCAGATAAACCGGCAGACGCTGCCCAAGGCGCCCAGCGCGTCATCAAGAAGTACCCGAACCGCCGGCTGTACGACACCAACACCTCGTCCTACATCACGCTGGCCGAGGTCAAGCGGCTGGTCATGGCGAGCGAACTGTTTGTGGTGCGCGACGCCAAGACCGGTGAAGACCTGACGCGCAGCATCCTGCTGCAGATCATTCTGGAAGAAGAGGCCGGCGGCGCGCCGATGTTCACCGAGGCGGTGCTGGCCAACATCATCCGTTTCTATGGCCACGCGATGCAGAGCTTCATGGGCCCTTACCTGGAAAACAACGTTCAGGCGCTGATGGACATGCAGACGAAATTGACCGAACAGTCCAAGGGCCTCACACCCGAGATGTGGGCCCAGTTCCTGAGCATGAAGTCGCCGGCGATGCAGGGCATGATGGGCAGCTACGCCGAGCAGTCCAAAGGGCTCTTCGTGCAGATGCAGGAGCAGATGCAGAAGCAGGCCGAGCAGATGTTCGGTGCGTTTGGCCTGAAGCGTTGAGGTCATTCACAACGGCCCCGGTGCCGCGCCGATTGCGGGGACAATAGCGGGATGAGCGAAACCATTTCCCCAGCCCGCGCCCCTGCCAGTCCAACAGCCCCGCGTGTGGGCTTTGTCAGCCTCGGTTGCCCCAAGGCGCTGACCGACTCCGAACTGATCCTCACGCAACTCAGCGCCGAGGGGTACCAGACCTCCAAGACCCTGGAGGGGGCCGACCTGGTGATCGTCAACACCTGTGGCTTCATTGACGACGCCGTCCGGGAAAGCCTGGACACGATTGGCGAAGCATTGGCCGAGAACGGCAAGGTGATCGTCACCGGGTGTTTGGGGGCCAAGGCCGGCGATGGTGGTGGCAACCTGGTGCGCCAGATGCACCCCAGCGTGCTGGCGGTCACCGGACCACACGCCACGCAGGAGGTGATGGACGCGGTGCACGCCAACCTGCCCAAGCCGCACGACCCCTTCATCGACCTGGTGCCCAACAGTTTTGGCGTGGCGGGCATCAAGCTCACGCCGCGCCACTACGCCTACCTGAAGATCAGCGAGGGCTGCAACCACCGCTGCACCTTCTGCATCATCCCGTCGATGCGTGGCGATCTGGTCAGCCGTCCGATTGGTGAGGTGCTCAACGACGCGCGTGCACTGTTCGAAGGCGGCGTTAAAGAACTGCTGGTGATCAGCCAGGACACGTCGGCCTATGGGGTGGATGTGAAGTACCGCACCGGCTTCTGGGACGGCAAGCCGGTCAAGACCCGCATGCTGGAACTGGTGCAGACGCTGGGCGAGATGGCCGAGCCCTATGGCGCCTGGGTCCGCTTGCATTACGTCTATCCCTACCCGAGCGTGGACGAGGTGATTCCCTTGATGGCCACCGGCAAGGTCTTGCCTTACCTCGACGTGCCATTCCAGCACAGCCACCCCGATGTGCTGCGCCGCATGAAGCGGCCGGCCAGCGGTGAAAAGAACCTGGAGCGCATCGCCCGCTGGCGCGAGGTGTGCCCCGAGATCGTGATCCGCAGCACCTTCATTGCCGGTTTTCCCGGTGAGACCGAGGCCGAATTCGAGGACCTGCTGGCCTTTTTGCGCGAAGCCGAGATCGACCGCGCGGGCTGTTTTGCCTACAGCCCGGTGGAAGGGGCTTTGGCCAACGCCATTCCCGGCATGCTGCCAGCCGAGTTGCGTGAAGAGCGGCGGGCGCGTTTCATGGCGGTGGCCGAGGCGGTGTCGGTGGCCAAACTGCAGCGCCGCATTGGCGCCAACATGCAGGTGCTGGTGGATTCGGCACCCGGCATGGGCCGCAAAGGCGGCGTGGGCCGCAGCTATGCCGATGCGCCAGAGATCGATGGCACAGTGAAACTGCTGCCACCCGAGAAGGCCAGCAAGACGCTGAAGGCCGGTGAATTCACCCGCGCCCGCATTGTGGGCGTGCAAGGCCATGATCTGGTGGCGGTGCCGGTCTGACAACCGGAACTGCGCCACACAAGAAAAAAGCCGCTGGATCACAGCGGCTTTTTATCAACAACCCAACCAGTCAATCGTATAAATGACTGCCTTAAGATGGTGCCCAGGAAGGGACTCGAACCCCCACGAAGTTACTCGCTAGTACCTGAAACTAGTGCGTCTACCAATTCCGCCACCTGGGCATTTCAGGAAAGAGAGAATTGTATCAAAACTATGAGCCCTACCAGCGGATTGCTGGATGAATTTGATGGAACCGTTCAAGGCCACCGCGATGGCCACGGTTTTGTGGTGCGCGATGACGGTGAAGCCGACATCTATTTGCCCCCCAATGAAATGCGCGCGGTGCTGCACAAAGACCGGGTCAAGGCCCGCATCGTGCGGCAGGACCGGCGTGGCCGACCGGAGGGCCGCGTGGTGGAAATCACCGAGCGGCCACCGCACGCCATCATTGGCCGGCTGCTGCAGGAAAGCGGTGTCTGGCTGGTGGCCCCGGAAGACAAACGCTACGGGCAAGACATCCTGGTGCCCAAGACCGGCACCGGCTCGGCCAAGCCGGGCCAGGTGGTGGTGATCGAGCTCACCGAACCCCCCAGCCTGTTTGGCCAGCCGGTCGGCCGTGTGAAGGAGGTGCTGGGCGAGGTGGACGATCCCGGCATGGAGATCGAGATCGCGGTGCGCAAGTACGCGGTGCCACACGAGTTCTCCGAAGCCTGCATTGCGCTGGCACGCACGCTGCCGGACAAGGTGCGGCCACAAGACAAGAAGCACCGCATCGACCTGACCGACGTGCCGCTGGTCACCATCGACGGCGAAGACGCGCGTGACTTTGACGACGCGGTCTACTGCGAACCGGTGAAGACCGGACGCGGCAAGTCGGCTTTCACCGGCTGGCGTTTGCTGGTGGCGATTGCCGATGTGAGCCACTATGTGGAGACCGGCAGCGCCATTGACGTGGACGCCTACGACCGTGCCACCAGCGTGTACTTCCCGCGCCGCGTCATTCCCATGCTGCCAGAGAAGCTCTCCAACGGCCTGTGCTCGCTCAACCCCGAGGTGGAGCGGCTGTGCATGGTGTGCGACATGCTGGTCACCGCCACTGGCGAGGTGCATGCCTACCAGTTCTACCCGGCGGTGATGTTCAGCCACGCGCGCTTCACCTACACCGAGGTGGCTGCCATCCTGGCCAACACCCGTGGCCCGGAAGCCGCCAAGCGCAAGACGCTGGTGCCGCAACTGCTGAACCTGCACGACGTCTACCAGGCGCTGTTGAAGGCGCGCGCGGTGCGGGGCGCGGTGGACTTCGAGACCACCGAGACGCAAATTGTTTGCGACGACAACGGCCGCATCGAGAAGATCGTGCCGCGCACCCGCAACGTGGCGCACCGTGTGATTGAAGAGGCGATGCTGGCGGCCAACGTCTGCAGCGCCGACTTCATTGCGCAGAGCAAACACCCCGGCCTGTTCCGGGTGCACGAAGGCCCGACGCCGGAGAAAAAAGACATTCTGCGCGGTTACCTGAAAGCCATGGGCGTGGGCCTGACCATCAGCGACGACCCGGCGCCGGGCGAGTTCCAGAAAATCGCCGAGGCGACCAAGGAGCGGCCCGACGCGCAGCAGATCCACACCATGCTGCTACGCTCCATGCAGCAGGCGATCTACACGCCGATCAACAGCGGCCACTTCGGGCTGGCCTATGAGGCCTACACCCACTTCACCAGCCCGATCCGCCGTTACCCCGACCTGCTGGTGCACCGGGTCATCAAGGCCACGCTGGCGAAGATCAAGTACCAGCTGCCGGCGCTGCCAACACCCGGCGAAGCGCACGCCAAGCTGGGCAAGCGCCTGTTGAGCCAGAAGGTGAAGAACCCTTCCCAGAAGCCGGTGAAGAAGCTGACGGCCGAGCAGTTGGCCTGGGAGGCCGCTGGCCTGCACTGCAGTGCCAACGAACGCCGTGCCGACGAAGCCAGCCGCGACGTGGAGGCCTGGCTCAAGTGCAAGTACATGCGCGAACACCTGGGCGAGGAGTTTGGTGGCGTGGTGAGTTCGGCCACCAGCTTCGGCATCTTTGTCACGCTGGACGCGCTGTATGTGGAAGGGCTGGTGCACATCACCGAACTGGGTGGCGAGTACTTCAAGTTCGACGAGGCGCGGCAGGAGCTGCGCGGCGAACGCACCGGTATCCGCTACGCGATTGGCACCCGCGTGCGCATCCAGGTCAGCCGGGTGGACCTGGACGGCCGCAAGATCGACTTCCGCCTGGTGCGCGAGGGCGAAGAGCTGCTCGGCCGGGCGATGAAGGACAAAGGCGTTTTGCCACCGCTGGACGATTCGGGCAAGCCGTCGGGGCGTGCGCCCAAACGGGCGGCCAAGGCCGCCGCAGGCCCAAGCAAATCGCCGATCCAGGCGCTGAAGGCGGCGGTCAAGCTGGCCGCTGGCGCTGCCAGCAAGAAAAAAGGGCGCAAGCCGCGCCGTTGAGCGGTCAGGTGGTGATGGCGCGGGCCAGTGCCTGCGCCGTCAGCGCCTGGTCGGCTGGCCACTGGTCGGCCAACTGACCGTGGTGGAACACCACCTCGGCCGCGCACTGCTGTGCCTGCGCTGTGTTGACTATGGGGCCAAGCTGTGCCAGCCGTGCGCCCAGCCAGCCGGCCAGCACGTCGCCGCTGCCGGCGGTGCCCAGGCGGCCGTTGCCTGTGGGGTTGAGCAGTGGCACCTGGCCGGGTGCGGCGACCACGGTGCCCGAGCCTTTGAGCACCACCACGCAGTTCAACCCAGCGGCCAGTGCCTGTGCCGCCGCCAGCCGGTCGCTTTGCACCTGGGCGGTGCTGCACCCCAAAAGGCGTGCGGCTTCCAGTGGGTGGGGCGTCAGCACCGTGGTGCGTTGGCGTGCGCCCCGGGCCAGCAACAACTGGCGCAGTGCGGTGTCGGTGGCCATGGCGTTCAGCGCGTCGGCGTCCAGCACCAGCGCGGCGGGTGTGGCGAGTGCACGGGGCAGCAGCGCGCGCACCATTTCCCCGCCACCACAACCGCAGACCAGCGTGCTGCGCTGCCAGTCCAGCGCGCCGGGCGAACGGAACATCAACTCGGGTTGCTGCGGGTCCACCGTGGGGCCTTGGCCGTCCAGCAGGGCCACAAACACCCGGCCTGCGCCGGCGTGCAGCGCGGCGGTGGCGGCCAGCAAGGCGGCACCGGCCATGCCGGGCGCGCCGCCAAGCACCGCCACGTCGCCCCGCGTGCCTTTGTGGGCCGCGTGGGGGTGCGCCACCGGCTGTGCTGGGCGGGTCAACCGCGCATCGGCGGGGTGGGCGCTCAAAGCGACACCGAGGTCGTCGAACCACAGCGTGCCGCAGGCGTCCCGACCCTCGCCCAGGAGCAGTCCAGGCTTCACGGTGAGCAGTGTGAGCGTGTTTTCTGCATGAAATCGTGCGCCAGCCTTAGTGGAATCTAGCTGGTTAGCTCCTGAAAACATAGCAAGCTGGCCGTTGTCGGCATTCAGGCCCGAAGGCACATCCACGGCCAGCACGGGCGCGGCGCAGCGTGAGAGCGCCGCAAGGCAATCTGCCAGCGGGCCGGGTGCCATGGGCCTCGCACCAATGCCCAGCAGGGCGTCGATGGCCAGGTCTTGGGGGGTGAGGCCGGGCGGTGCATGGGCGGCAAAGCGCACGCCCGCCTGCTGCGCACGTTGCAGCGCGGCGGCCGCGTCGGTCTGCAGGGCCTGTGTGGGCGGCAGGTGGGTGACGGTCACGTCCCAGCCCCAGGCCTGCAGGTGCGCCGCGGCTTCCAGGCCGTCACCACCGTTGTTTCCGGGGCCACAGGCTACCCAGCCTGCGCGGGCGTGGGGGGCGAGCGCCATCGCCAGCCGGGCAATGGCCAGCCCGGCGCGTTGCATCAGGGCGTGGGGTGGCAGCAGGGCCTGGGCTTGCTGCTCAAGGGCGCGGGTGCGGGCAATGCCGTGGACCGGCCACGCCATGCCGGGGGTGAATCGAATGGTCATGCTGGTGTGTGTGTGCGGTCTGTGCCCATGCCGGCCAGGTCAATGGCGGGTGGCCGTTGCAGGACACAGTCGGCCAGCACCCGGGCGGTGCCGCTGGCGAGGGCCCAGCCGCTGGCGCCATGCCCGAGGTTGAGCCAGACGCCCGGTACGCCGCTGGCCCCCAGCAGGGGCAGACCGTCGAGCACCGTGGCCTGTTCGGCGTGCCATTCCTGCACATCGCTGCCAATGCGGGCGGCGCCTGGGAACCAGTCGTGCAGCACCCGGTAGAGGGTTTGCAGGGCGGCACTGCGGGCGGTGTGGTGGCCCATGCCCATGTCGGCCCCGCCAGCCACCCGCACGCGGTGGCCGATGCGGGCGATGCTGACGCGGTGGCGCATGTCCAGCACCGCGCTGTGTGGGGCGTTCAGCGGCTCGCGGATTTGGGCGCTGATGGAGCAGCCGTGCACCGCCACCAGCGGCAGCCGCAAACCCAGTGGCTTGAGCAGCGGCACTGCCGCAGCGCCAGTGCACACCACCACCGCGTCGTACTGGTGGGGGGTGGGGTCGTTGGCCAACCTCAGTACCGTTGGCGCGTGGCGTTGCAACGCTTGGACGGTGGTGCCCATCTGGAAGCGCACCCCTTTGGTGTGCGCGGCGCTTTTCAGCAGCAGCGCGAACTGACGGCAGTTGCCCGCGCCGTCTTCCTGCAGGTAAGCGGCGCTGTGCAGGGGGGTGTCGGTGTTGAGGGCGAGTTCCAGCTTGCGGGCCAAGGTGGGCGACAGGGGCTTGGCGACCACCCCGGCGTCGCGCAGGGCCTGCAGGTGCGGCTGCGCCAGGGCTTCGTCTTGTGCGGTGCGGAACAACAGCATCAACCCTTCACGCTGGTCGAACGAGAGCGACAGCGCCTGGGTGAGTGTTTCCCGCCGGCTGCGGCTGTACAAGGCCAATGGGAGCAGCCGGGCATGCGCAGAGGCGGACTGGCCCGTCGGCATCTTGCGCCGTTGCCAGAGCCACGCCATTTCGTGGGCAGACAGCCGCAGGCCCATGCCAATCGGTGCCAGCGCCGGTTCGACGTAACCGGGCCCGAGCAGGCTGCCGCAGGCAAAGCTGGCTTCTTCGGCCACGGCGCTGCGGCGGTCGTAGACCACCACTTCGTGGCCGTCACAGGCCAGTTCGTAGGCGGTGCTCACGCCAACGACGCCAGCGCCAACAACGGCAATTCTCATGGAAACCTTGGTGTCATCAGGCCGCTATTCTGGGGCCAGTTGCGGGCTCAGCGGCGGGTCTGCAGCGTGGCTTCCACCGCCAGTGCGAGGTTCAGCACCGCATCGTCTTTCAGGGCGCCGTGCCACAGCATCAGGCCCACAGGCAGCTCGCCGGGCTGGTGGCAGGGCAGCGAGATGGCGCAGCCGTCCAGCAGGTTGACCACAGTGGTGTTGCGCAGCAGCAGGGCGTTCAGGCGGAAATACTCGGCATCGTCGTGCTGCACACTGGCCAGCGGCGGTGCGACCACCGGCACCGTGGGGGACACCACGGCGTCAAATCCGGCCAGCCGCTCGGTCATGCGGGCCACCCAGATTTTGCGTGCCAGCAGCAGGTCGATGTAGTCGGCCGCGCTGATGTTGGCGCCGCGCAGGATGCGGCTGACCACCCGTGGGTCGTACAGGGCCCCGTGTTCTGCGATCAGCGGGCGGTGCCAGGCGTAGCTTTCAGCGGCTGTCAGCCCGCCGCCGGCCTGTAAATGGGCGATGTCGGCCAGCTCTGGCAGGTCAATTTCTTCCACCGTCGCGCCGGCTGCGCGCAGCAGGGTCAGGCTGCGTTCAAAGGCACGGGCCACGGTGCTGTCGGCGCCATCCAGCAGGGTGTGGGCAGTCCACGCCACGCGGTAGCTGGAGAGGGGGCGGTGGGTGCGCAGCACGTCGGTGGCCGACAACACCTCGTAGGCGACGATGGCGTCGCGCACCGAGCGGGTCATGGCACACACGGTGTCGAGCGTGGTGGAGAGCGGCAGCGCGCCGTCGGTCGGCACCAGCCGGGCGGTGGGCTTGAAGCCAACAATGCCGTTGAGGGCCGCTGGAATGCGGATCGAGCCACCGGTGTCCGACCCCAAGCCCACAAACACCGCCCCGGTCGCGACCGACACCGCCGCTCCCGACGACGAGCCACCCGGAATGCGCGGTGTGACCGCGTCCGCCACGTTGACCGGGGTGCCGAAGTGCGGGTTGAGGCCGACGCCAGCGTAGGCGAACTCGACCATGTTGGTGCGGCCCAGCACCGCGCCACCGGCGGCGCGCAGACGGGCCACCGCAACGGCGTCGTGTGCGGCGGGCCGTGCGCCAGCCAGCACCCGCGAGGCGGCCCGGGTGGGCCAGCCCTGCGTGTCGAACAGGTCTTTTACGGAAACGGGCAGGCCGGCGAGCGGTGACGTGGGGTTGGCTGCGGCGGACGCGGCGCGGGCCTCGTCGAACTGGGTGTGCAGAAACACGTGCTCGCAGGCGCTGTTTTGGGCGGTTGCCATGCAACGCTCAAGCACCTCGGACCGGCCGGCTTGCCCGGTGCGCAGCTGCCCGCGCACGGCCACCAGATCGGCCAACGGGCCGGTGGCTGGGGCAGGGGAGGTCTTGGCCGTGGAAGATGGCATGCGGTGCTATAATCGAATGGCTGTGCAGAAGGCGGATGATCGCTTTTGGCGCGGTAAATCGCAAACCAGTCCTACAAGGTATTGCCCGTTGTGTCTGAACTTCTTTGGTTGTTCAGTCGGCAGTGTGGCAAGGCGGACTGGATTTTAGACCCAACCTTTGGAGTAATTTATGGCAACGACCATGCGTCAAATGCTGGAAGCCGGTGTGCACTTTGGCCACCAGACGCGCTTCTGGAACCCCAAGATGGCCCCGTTCATCTTCGGTCACCGCAACAAGATCCATATCATCAACCTGGAAAAATCGCTGCCGATGTTCCAGGAGGCAACGAAGTTCGTTCGCCAGCTGTCCGCCAACCGCGGCACCATCCTGATGGTCGGCACCAAGCGCCAGGCCCGTGAAATCGTCGCTACCGAAGCGCAGCGCGCTGGCGTGCCCTACGTTGACCAGCGCTGGCTGGGCGGCATGCTGACCAACTTCAAGACGGTCAAGACCTCGATCAAGCGCCTGAAGGAACTCAAGGTCCAGCAGGAAGCCGGTCTGGACACGCTCAGCAAGAAAGAGCAGCTGATGTTCAGCCGCGAAATCGAGAAGCTGGAAAAAGACATCGGCGGCATTCAGGACATGAGCGCCCTGCCGGACGCCATTTTCGTGATCGACGTGGGCTACCACAAGATCGCCATTGCTGAGGCGCGCAAGCTCGGCATCCCGTTGATTGGCGTGGTGGACACCAACCACTCCCCGATCGGCATCGACTACGTGATCCCTGGCAACGACGACTCCGCCAAGGCTGTGGCCCTGTATGCCCGCGAGATCGCCGACGCGATCATCGAAGGCCGGAACAACTCTGCGCAAGACCTGGTCAAGGCCGTGGCCGCCACCGACGACGAATTTGTTGAAGTCGAAGAAGCTGCAAGCTGAACCGCGACCCGTACCAAAAAGGGGCTCGTGTAGCCCCTTTTTTTCAACCGAATTGAACTGACAACCCCGAATCTGGAGAAACGACATGGCAATCACTGCAAGCATGGTGGCTGAACTGCGCGCCAAAACCGACGCCCCGATGATGGAATGCAAACGGGCCCTGACCGAAGCCAATGGCGACATGGACAAGGCCGAAGAGCTGTTGCGCGTCAAGCTCGGAAGCAAGGCCGGCAAAGCCGCTGGCCGTGTGACCGCCGAAGGCGTGGTCGCCAGCGCCATTGAAGGCACGGTCGGCGCGCTGATTGAAGTCAATTGCGAAACCGATTTCGTCACCAAGAACGACAGCTTCCTGGCCTTGACCAAGGCGGCGGCTGAGCTGGTGGCCCAACACAACCCGGCCGACATTGCGGCCTTGGGCGCACTGTCTTACAGCCAGGACGGCTTCGGCCCGACGCTGGAAGACGTGCGCAAGGGCCTGATTGGCAAGATCGGCGAGAACATGAGCTTCCGCCGCTTCAAACGCTACGCTTCCGGCAACAAGCTGGCCGCCTACCTGCACGGCACCCGCATTGGCGTGCTGGTCGAGTACGAAGGTGACGACGTGGCCGCCAAGGACGTGGCCATGCACGTGGCCGCGATGAAGCCCGTGTCGCTCTCCAGCGCCGAAGTGCCTGCCGAACTGGTGGCGCGTGAGCGTTCGGTGGCGGTGGCCAAGGCCGAGGAAGACAAGGCCAAGGCGATTGCCGAAGGCAAGCCGGTTCAGTCCGACGAGATCGTGGCCAAGCGTGTTGAAGGCGGTGTGCAGAAGTACCTGAAAGAGGTGTCGCTGTACAACCAGTCCTTCGTCAAGAACGACAAGCAGACCGTGGAGCAGATGCTCAAGGCCGCCGGCACGACGATCAAGTCGTTCACGTTGTACGTGGTGGGTGAAGGCATCGAGAAGAAGGTGGACGACTTTGCTGCCGAAGTGGCCGCACAGGTCGCCGCTGCCAAGGGCGCAGCCTGACTTTGACCTGTGCCGGGCCCCGTCTGGGCCTGGCCGCAGGCGCTAAACTACGCGCAATTTATGGAGCCTGCCAACATGCCTTCTGACCGCCCAGTCCACAAGCGCATCTTGCTCAAGCTGTCCGGCGAAGCGCTGATGGGCGACGACGCCTTCGGCATCAACCACGCCACCATTGTGCGCATGGTCGACGAGATCGCCGAGGTGACCCGGCTGGGTGTCGAGGTGGCGGTGGTCATCGGCGGCGGCAACATCTTCCGTGGTGTGGCCGGTGGCTCGGTCGGGATGGACCGTGCCACCGCCGACTACATGGGCATGCTGGCCACCGTGATGAACGCGCTGGCGCTGGCCGACACCATGAACAAGGCCGGCCTGATTGCGCGTGTGATGTCGGCGATTGCCATCGAACAGGTGGTGGAACCCTACATCCGGCCCAAGGCGCTGCAGTATCTGGAAGAAGGCAAGGTGGTGGTCTTTGCCGCCGGCACCGGCAACCCGTTTTTCACCACCGACACCGCTGCCGCGCTGCGCGGCGCCGAGATTGGTGCCGAGGTGGTGCTCAAGGCGACCAAGGTCGATGGTGTCTACACCGCCGACCCCAAGCTCGACCCGACCGCCACCCGCTACAGCGCACTCACCTTTGACAAGGCCATGGCCGGCAACCTCGGCATCATGGACGCGACCGCATTTGCGCTGTGCCGCGACCAGAAGCTGCCGATCAAGGTGTTCTCGATCTTCAAGCACGGCGCGCTGAAGCGGGTTGTGATGGGCGAGGACGAAGGCACATTGGTCCACGTTTAAGTCCCCAGTCAGCAGGCCCGGCCTGCTGACCCGACCTCACTGGAGTTCGCCATGACGATTGAAGACATCAAAAAGAACGCAGAAGCCCGCATGCACCAGTCGGTGGAAGCTTTCAAGGTCAACCTGACCAAGATCCGCACTGGCCGTGCCAATCCGGCACTGCTTGATACGGTTCACGTGGACTACTACGGCTCGATGGTGCCGATCAGCCAAGTGGCCAACGTGGGCCTGCTCGATTCCCGCACCATCAGCGTCCAGCCCTGGGAAAAGGGCATGGGTGCGAAGATTGAAAAAGCCATCCGCGAGAGTGATCTGGGTCTGAACCCGTCGTCGCAAGGCGACCTGCTCCGCGTGCCGCTGCCGTTGATGTCGGAAGAGCGCCGCAAGGAACTCACCAAGCTGGTCCGCGCCGAAGGCGAGAGCGCCAAAGTGGTGGTGCGCAACCTGCGCCGTGACGCAAACGAGGCGACCAAGAAGCTGGTCAAGGACAAGCTGGCGTCCGAGGACGACGAGCGTCGCAGCCACGACGACGTGCAGAAGATCACCGACCGCACCATTCTGGAAATCGACAAACTGGTGGCCGGTAAGGAACAAGACATCATGGCCGTTTGATGCCACTGGTTGCCAGACTGCCCGCCATGAAGCCCGCGCACATCGCCATCGTCATGGACGGCAACGGGCGTTGGGCGACCAACCGGTTCCTACCGCGTGTGGCTGGGCACCGCCAGGGCGTGGAGTCGCTGCGCCGTTGTGTGCAGGCGTGTACCGACCGGGGCATTGCGGTTCTGACCGTGTTTGCTTTCTCATCGGAGAACTGGAACCGGCCTGCGGACGAGGTGTCTGGCCTGATGGGCCTGATGGCCAGCGCGCTGGCCAGTGAGGTTGCGGCGCTGCAGCGCAATGGTGTGCGCATCCATTTTGTGGGGGATCTGAGCCCATTGTCACCACGGCTGCGCAACGGCCTGGTGGAAGCCGAGCAGGCCACCGCAGACAACCACCGGCTGGTGCTCAATGTCTGCTTCAACTACGGTGGCCGCTGGGACATCACACAGGCGGCCGCCCAACTGGCGGCGCGCGGTGAACCTTTGACCGAGACCGCGCTGACGCAGGCCATGGCGCTCGGCCATGTGCCCGACCCCGACCTGATCGTCCGCACTGGGGGAGAGCAGCGCCTGAGCAACTTCCTGCTCTGGCAAGCGGCCTATGCCGAGCTCTATTTCAGCGACAAGCTCTGGCCCGAATTCGACGAGGCCGAACTCGACCGGGCGCTGCTGGCCTACAGCCAGCGCGAGCGCCGTTTTGGTTTGACCACCGCACAGGTCCAGCGGGCCGCCTGATGCTGAAAACCCGTGTCATCACGGCGGTGCTGTTGCTGGCGGTGCTGCTGCCGGCGCTGTTTTATCCCGCCCCTGAACCTTTCTGCGCACTGGCCTTGGTTTTCATCACCGCCGCCGGCTGGGAGTGGGGCCGACTCAATGGCTGTCGCCAGTCGGTGTCGGTGCTGTTGGCGGTCACCTGCCTGCTGTTGTGTCTCGCCGCATGGGCGCTGGGCTGGCTGTGGGCGCCTTCGCGCACGCTGTGGCTGGTGGTGGGGGCGGCCTGGGTGCTGGGCAGTGCGGCCTTGCTGCGTGCCGGTGTGGGTGGCTGGGGACGTTTGCCACTGGGCCTGCGCCTGGCCGGTGGTGTGCTGGTGCTGTGTTTTGCCTGGCTGGCCATGGCCCAGGCGCGCTTCATCGGCGTGAATTTCCTGTTGTCCGGGTTGGTGTTGGTGTGGGTGGCAGACATCGCCGCCTACTTTGCCGGCCGTGCGCTGGGTGGCCGGTTCAGCCGCAGCAAGCTGGCTGCCAGCATCAGCCCCGGCAAAAGCTGGGAAGGGGTCTGGGGCGGCATGCTCGGTGTGGTGCTGTTGGCCGGTTTGTGGTGCTGGATTGACCAGCATTGGCAATTGCAGGTGCCCAGCCTGTACAGCCGGTTGGCAGCGCAGGGGCTGTGGCTGCTGGCACTGGGGGCCATCTTTCTTGCGGCGATGAGTGTGGTCGGTGATCTGGTGGAATCCCTGGTCAAGCGCAGTGCGGGCGCGAAGGACAGCAGCGGCTTGTTGCCCGGCCATGGGGGTGTGCTGGACCGCGTCGATGCGCTGTTGCCCGTTTTGCCGCTGGTGATGATGCTGGCCACACATTGACGCGATGACCCTCCTCCAACACATCACGGTGCTGGGCTCCACTGGCTCCATCGGCAAGAACACGCTCGATGTGGTGGTCCGCCACCCGGAGCGGTTTTCGGTGTTTGCCCTGAGTGCTGCGACCCAGGTGGATGCACTGCTGGCCCAGTGCGCGCAGTTCAAGCCCACCTATGCCGTGATGGCGAGCCCGCCACACAGCCAGCAGTTGGCTGAGAAAATCAAGGCAAATGGGCTCTCGACCCAGGTATTGTCTGGCGGTGATGCTCTTGAAGTAATAGCGTCGCACGCCAAGGTTGATGCCGTGATGGCCGCCATCGTCGGCGCTGCCGGTCTCGGGCCATGCCTGGCGGCAGCCCGGGCCGGCAAGCGGCTGCTGCTGGCCAACAAAGAGGCGCTGGTGGTCGGTGGCGAGGTGTTCATGGCCGCGGTGCGCGAAGGTGGTGCCCGCTTGTTGCCCATCGACAGCGAGCACTCGGCGATCTTCCAGTCGCTGCCCGAAGACCCGGCTTGCTGGGCGGCGCGGGTGGAGAAAATCATCCTCACCGCGTCAGGCGGGCCGTTCCGTGCCCGGGAACCTGCCAGCCTGCGTGAGGTGACGCCAGAGCAGGCCTGTGCCCATCCCAACTGGGTGATGGGTGCCAAGATTTCCGTAGATTCAGCCACGATGATGAACAAGGCGTTGGAGGTGATCGAGGCGCACCACCTGTTCGGCATGCGGCCAGAACAGATCGAGGTCGTGATCCACCCGCAGAGCATTGTTCACTCGATGGTGCAGTACCGCGACACCTCGGTGGTGGCCCAACTCGGCACGCCCGACATGCGTGGCCCGATTGCCTATGGACTGGCCTGGCCAGACCGCGTGACCAGCGGTGCCGCTGCGCTGGACTTCACCCGCATGCCTGCCATGACATTCGAGTCGCTGGACAGCAACGGCCACCGCGAACGTTTTCCTGGCCTGCAGCTGGCATGGGACACTCTGAACGGGGCGCCCGGAAGCTGCGCGGTGCTGAACGCCGCGAACGAGGTGGGTGTTCAGGCCTTTCTGGGCCGGCGCATCCGGTTTGACCAGATCCACGCGGTGAACCAGGCGACACTGGCCGGTGTCGTGACCCACGCACCGGCCACGCTGGCAGATTTGCTGGCGCTCGATGCCGAGGCCCGCAGCACCGCAGAACAATTTGTGCGACAGCACGGCCAGCCATAGGCCACCGGGGAGACAGACATGTTGACATTGGTTGCGTTCATTGTGGCCTTGGGCCTGTTGATTGCCATCCACGAATACGGCCACTACCGGGTGGCGGTGGCCTGCGGCGTGAAGGTACTGCGTTTCTCGGTGGGTTTTGGCAAGCCCCTGCTGCGCTGGCAGCCCAAGGGCAGTTCAACCGAGTTTGTGCTTGGCGTTTTTCCGCTCGGCGGCTACGTGAAGATGCTCGACGAGCGCGAGGCGCCGGTGCCAGAGGAGGAGCGCCACCTGGCCTTCAACACCCAGCCCCTGCGTTCGCGCGCCGCCATCGTGGTGGCGGGCCCAGTGGCCAACCTGCTGCTGGCGGTGCTGCTCTACACCGCTGTCAACTGGATGGGTGTGGAACACCCGCAGGCGCAGCTGGCCAGCCCGGTGCCGGGTTCGCTGGCGCAGGCCGCTGGTTTGCAAGGCGGTGAGAAGGTGCTGCAGGCGCGGCTTGATGGCGAGGCACTGGCTCCGGTGCGTTCGTTTGAAGAGCTGCGTTGGCTGATGACGCGCGGCGCACTCGACGGCCGTGACCTCACGGTGCTGATCGACCAGCCCGGACGCCACCGCACCCGCGAAGTGACGCTGGAACTGAGCCGCGTCAGCGCCCGCGATGCCGACGCCCAGCTGTTCCGCAAGATCGGCATTGTGGGGCCGTGGACGCGCCCGGTGGTGGGCGATGTGATGGCCGGCAGCGCTGCTGAGCGCGCTGGTTTGCGCAAGGGTGATGTGGTCATGGCGGTGGGCGACACGCCGGTGGTGGACGGCCAGCAACTGCGCGAGCTGATCCGCGACTCCGTGCGTGCGGGCCAGCCGGTGGCCCGCAGTTGGCAGATGGAGCGCAACGGCGCGGCCCTGCGGCTGGAGGTGTTGCCTGAACTGCGCCTGGAAAACGGCCAGCCAGTGGCCCGGATTGGCGCCTACATCGGCGGGCCGCCTGAATTTGTGACGGTGCGTTACGGTTTCTTCGAGGGCCTCTGGCGTGGCGCGGTGCGGACCTGGGAGGTGTCGGCCCTGACGCTCAGGATGCTTGGCAAGATGGTGGTGGGCGAAGCGTCACTGAAGAACCTGACGGGGCCGATCACGATTGCCGACTACGCAGGCAAATCGGCCAGCCTGGGTCTGACGCAATACCTGGTGTTTCTGGCGCTGATCAGCGTCAGCCTTGGTGTGTTGAACCTGTTGCCTTTGCCCGTCCTCGACGGAGGACACCTGATGTATTATCTTTGGGAGGGCGTGACCGGGCGCAGCATCTCCACTGCGTGGATGGAACGCCTGCAGCGCGGCGGTGTCGCGATCCTGCTCGTCATGATGTCCATTGCCCTGTTCAACGATGTCACCCGACTGCTAGGTTAGACCTGCCGCAAGGCGTTTTTCATGAAAAATCAAATCATTCGCTTCAAGGCCAAGACGCTGTCGACCGTTGCTGCCCTGCTGGTTGCAGCCCATCCGGCATGGGCGGTAGGCCCCTTCACTTTGCGCGACATCCAGGTCGAAGGCCTGCAGCGCATTGAGCCCGGCACCATCTTCGCGTCCCTGCCTTTCCGGGTGGGCGACAACTACAGCGACGACAAGGGCTCGGCCGCGATCCGTGCGCTGTTCGCCCTGGGCCTCTTCAAAGACGTGCGGCTGGAAGTCAACGGTGATGTGCTGGTGGTGATCGTGGAAGAGCGGCCCACCGTGGCGGACGTCGAGTTTGTGGGCACCAAGGAGTTCGAGAAAGACGCCCTCCAGGCGGCCATGCGCGACATTGGCCTCACCGAAGGCCGCCCGTTTGACAAGGCCCTGGCCGACCGCGCCGAGCAGGAGCTCAAGCGGCAGTACATCAACCGCAGCCTGTATGGCGTGGAGGTGGTGATCACGGTGACGCCGATCGAGCGCAATCGGGTCAACGTGTCGTTCAACGTGACCGAAGGCGACGTTGCCAAGATCAAGGACATCCGCATCGCTGGCAACAAGGCCTTCAGCGAATCCACGCTGCGCGGCCTGTTCGACCTCGACACCGGGGGCTGGCTGAGCTTCTACACCAAGAGCGACCGCTATTCCCGTGCCAAGCTCAATGCCGACCTGGAAACGCTGAAGTCGTATTACCTGGCCCGCGGCTACCTGGAGTTCCGCGTCGACTCCACCCAGGTTGCCATTTCACCCGACAAGCAAAGCATTTCCATCACGCTGAATGTGACCGAAGGCGAGCGCTTCGTGGTCTCTGGCGTGAAGCTTGAAGGCAACTACCTTGGCAAGGAAGAAGAGTTCAAGACGCTGGTCACCATCAAACCAGGCGAAGCCTACAACGCCGACCTCGTGGCCAGCACCACCAAAGGCTTCACAGACTATTTCGGTACTTTCGGCTACGCGTTTGCGCGTGTCGAGGCCAAGCCCGAGATCGACCGTGTCAACAACCGTGTGGCGTTTGTTCTGCAGGCCGAACCCGCCCGCCGCGCCTACGTGCGCCGCATCAGCATTGGTGGCAACAGCCGCACCCGTGACGAAGTGATCCGGCGCGAGTTCCGCCAGTTCGAGTCGTCCTGGTACGACGGCGACAAGATCAAACTGTCCCGAGACCGGGTCGACCGCCTTGGGTTTTTCAAGGACGTCAACGTCGAAACGGTGGAAGTTCCCGGCACCGCCGACCAAGTTGACCTGAACGTGGTGGTGGCCGAAAAACCCACTGGTAACCTGCTGGTGGGTGCTGGCTTCTCCAGTGCCGAAAAGCTTTCGCTGACCTTCAGCGTCAAGCAGGAGAACATCTTCGGTTCCGGCAACTACCTGGGCCTCGAGTTGAACACCAGCAAGTTCAACCGGCAGTTGGTGGTCAGCACCACCGACCCGTATTTCACCGCCGACGGCATTTCCCGCACCTACGACGTGTATTACCGGGCCACCCGGCCATTCAACGACCAGGGCGGCGACTACCAACTCATTACCACCGGTGGGGGGGTCCGCTTTGGCGTGCCATTCAGCGAGTCCGACACGGTGTTCTTTGGCGCAGGCCTGGAACAGACCACCATCAAACCGGGCACCAACATCCCAGCGTCTTACCTGGCCTACGCCAACCAGTTTGGCTTTACCAGCCAATCGCTGCCGTTGACCATTGGTTTCGCCCGTGACAGCCGCGACAGCGCCCTGGTACCCACCCGTGGCCGATTCCAGCGCGCCAATGCGGACTTTGGTGTGGCTGGCGACGTGCAGTATGTGCGTGGCAATTACCAGATCCAGCAGTACATCCCGATCAACCGGCAGTTCACCGTTGCCTTGAATGGCGAATTGGGTTACGGCAAGGGTCTGGGGGGCAATCCCTTCCCGATCTTCAAGAACTTCTACAGCGGTGGACTGGGTTCGGTGCGCGGCTTTGAGCAGGGCACGCTGGGCCCCCGCGACATCACCGGCTCGTTCATCGGTGGCTCCAAGAAAATCACCTTGAATGCCGAACTCAGTGCGCCGTTCCCAGGCGCCGGCAATGACCGCACGCTGCGGTTGTTCAGCTTTTTCGACGCGGGCAATGCCTTTGGCCAGGACGATCCCATCCGCCTGGACACGCTGCGCACCTCGGTCGGTTTCGGTCTGAGCTGGATCTCGCCTGTCGGCCCGTTGCGCATCGCCATTGCCAATCCGGTCAAAAAGGAGCCGGGCGATAGAATTCAGAAATTGCAATTCCAAATCGGAACCTCGTTCTAATGAAGTCTTTATCCCTCTCACCGCTGTTCGGTTTGGCACTGGGTGTGGTGCTGGCATGTGGCGCCGTCCAAGCCCAAGAATTCCGTGTCGGCTTTGTCAACACCGACCGCATTTTCCGCGAGGCCAATGCCGCCAAGGCGGCCCAGAGCAAGCTGGAGCAGGAGTTTTCCCGCCGCGAGAAAGAGTTGGTCGACGGTGGCAACACCCTCAAGACGTTGTCGGACAAGTTCGAGCGCGAAGCACCCACGTTGTCCGAGAGCCAGCGCGCCACGCGCCAGAAGCAGTTGATCGACCAGGACCGCGAGTTCGCCCGCAAGCGCCGCGAATTCCAGGAAGACCTGAACGCCCGTAAAAACGAAGAGCTGCAGCAGGTGCTGGAGCGTGCCAACAAGATCGTCAAGCAGGTGGCCGAGGCCGAGAAGTACGACGTGATCCTGCAGGAAGCCGTCTACATCAACCCCAAGCACGACATCACTGAAAAGGTGCTCAAGACGCTGAATGCCGGTGGCAAGTAACAGCATCTTGGCAAATTGTGTGTGGCTTTGCGTCTAGGCACGGTTGTTGAGACACTGGGTGGTGAACTGCACGGTGATCCGGACGTTCTGATCACGGGCCTGGCGCCCCTGGAGTCGGCCGATGCGGGCCAACTTGCTTTCCTGAGCCACCCCAAATACCAGGCGCAACTGGCGGCCTCCAGCGCCGCCTGTGTGATCGTCGCGCCTGTGATGCGCGAAGCCGCATTGGTCCGCGGCAGCGCCATTGTGGTGGACCAGCCCTACCTGTATTTCGCCCGCGTGACCCAGCTCTGGAAACGCCAGCAAACGCCTGCCCCTGGCCCGCGCATTCACCCAAGTGCGGTGGTGGATGCCGACGCGGTGGTGGACCCCAGCGCGGCCATTGGCCCCTTGTGTGTGGTCGAACGTGGTGCCCACATTGGCGCGGGCACGGTGCTCAAATCGCGCGTCACGGTGGGCGAGGACTGTCAGATTGGCGAACGCTGCCTGCTGCACCCTGGTGTGGTGATCGGTGCCGACGGTTTCGGCTTTGCGCCCAATGCCGGCACGTGGGAAAAGATCGAACAGCTCGGTGCGGTGCGCATTGGCAACGACGTGGAAATTGGCGCCAACACCTGCATCGACCGGGGCGCCCTGCAAGACACGGTGATTGGCAACGGTGTGAAGCTCGACAACCTGATCCAGATTGGCCACAACGTGCGCATTGGTGACCACACTGCGATGGCCGGTTGTGTGGGCGTGGCGGGCAGTGCGACCATTGGTGCACACTGCACGATTGGTGGCGCGGCCATGGTGCTGGGCCACCTGACACTGGCCGACCATGTGAGCATTTCGGTTGGCACGGTGGTCACACGGTCGATCTCTGAGCCAGGTTTGTACACCGGGGTCTTCCCCATCGACGAAAATGCGCGGTGGGAAAAAACTGCGGCCACACTGAAGCAAATTCACCGCCTGCGCGAGCGCATCAAGGCGCTTGAAGCGCGCGAGCCACCGCCACGCGACCCCTCTCCGCCCAAGAAAGAACAACAACCATGATGGACATTTACCAAATTCTGCAGAAGCTGCCGCACCGCTACCCCATTCTGTTGGTGGACCGGGTGCTGGAAGTGGAGAAGGGCGTGCGCATCAAGGCGCTGAAGAACGTGTCGGTCAACGAACCATTTTTTGTGGGCCATTTCCCGCACCGGCCGGTGATGCCGGGTGTGCTGATCCTGGAGGCGCTGGCGCAGGCCGCCGCGCTGCTGTCGTTCGCCACGCTGGACATCACGCTGGACGAAAAAACGATTTACTACTTTGCAGGCATCGACGGCGCGCGCTTCAAGCGCCCGGTGGAGCCGGGCGACCAGCTGATCCTCGACGTGGAACTGGGCCGTGCCAAGGCCGGCATCTACAAGTTCAAGGCCCGTGCCTGGGTTGGCAGCGATCTGGCGGCCGAGGCCGAGCTGATGTGCACCATGCGCAAGGTGGCCTGAGCGGGTGGCTGCGATGAGTTTGATCCATTCCACGGCGGTGGTCGACCCGCGCGCCGCGCTGGACAGCACGGTCAGTGTCGGCCCGTTCACCGTGATCGGCCCGCATGTGCGCATTGGCGCGGGCACCACCGTGGGTGCGCACTGCGTGATCGAGGGCCACACGACGATTGGCCGCGACAACCGCATCTTCCAGTTCAACTCGCTGGGCGCTGTGCCGCAAGACAAAAAGTACGCGGGCGAACCCTGCGAACTGCGTGTGGGTGACCGCAACACCATCCGCGAGTTCTGCACCTTCAACATCGGCTCGCCCGGTGACCTGGGCTACACCCAGCTCGGTGATGACAACTGGATCATGGCCTACGTGCACCTGGCGCACGACTGCGTGGTCGGTAACCACACCATCATTGCCAACAGCACCCAGCTGGCGGGCCATGTGCGTGTGGGCGACTGGGCCATTCTGGGCGGCTTCACCGGGGTGCACCAGTTTGTGCGGATTGGGGCGCACTGCTTCACCGCCATCAGCTCGGTGCTGGTGGCCGACTTGCCGCCCTTCGTCATGTGCCAAGGCCAGCCGGCCAAGGCCCGTTCGATGAACTTTGAAGGCCTGCGCCGGCGTGGTTTTTCACCCGCCCGCATCAGCGCGGTGAAAGCCATGCACAAGCTGCTGTACCGCAGTGAGTTGACGCTGGAGCAGGCGCAAGGGCAGATCGCCGCTTTGACCGCCGACACCCCCGAAGCCGAGCCCGACGTGCAGATGATGCTGGCCTTCCTGGCGCAGACGTCGGCGCAGCGCGGCATCGTTCGCTAGGGCGGTTCGCGTGGTGCAAGCGCCCCGCCTGAGTCTGGTCGCCGGGGAAACGTCGGGCGATTTGCTCGCGGGCCTGCTGCTGGACGGTGTCCGTGCCAAGTGGCCTGAATCCACCGCCAACGGCATTGGTGGCCCCCACATGGCCCAGCGCGGGTTTGACGCCTGGTGGCCGAGCGAACGGCTCGCGGTGCGCGGCTATGTGGAAGTGTTGCGCCATTACCTGGGCATTTTGCGCATCCGCAACCAGCTCAAGGCGCGTTTGTTGCGCGAGCGGCCCGACGTGTTCATCGGCGTCGACGCACCCGACTTCAACCTCGACCTGGAGGCCGACCTGCGGGCTGCGGGCATCCGCACGGTGCACTTCGTTTGCCCGTCCATCTGGGCCTGGCGGCCGGAGCGGGTGGAGAAAATCAAGCGCAGCGTGGACCATGTGCTGTGCATTTTTCCGTTCGAGCCAGCATTGCTGGCGCAGCACGGTATTTCGGCCAGCTATGTGGGCCACCCGCTGGCCAACGTGATCCCGCTGGAGCCTGACCAGGCCGCTGCCCGACGTGCGCTGGGCCTGGCCGAACACGGGCCAGTGGTGGCGCTGCTGCCCGGCAGCCGGGGGTCGGAAATCCAGTACATCGCTCCGCGTTTTTTTGACGCTGCTGTGCTGATGAAAAAGGCCCGCCCCGGCATCCGCTTTGTGGTGCCGTGTGTGCCGGCACAGCGGGCGGCGGTGGAAGCGGTGGCACTGGCCAGCGGCCTGTCTGTGGCGGGTGATGCGCCCGATGTGCTGTTGCTGGCTGGCCAGTCCCACACCGCGCTGGCCGCCTGCGACGTGACGCTGATTGCCAGCGGCACCGCCACGCTGGAGGCGGCGCTGTTCAAGCGGCCGATGGTGATTGCCTATGCGATGAACCCGCTGTCCCTTTGGCTGATGCGGCGCAAGCAACTGCAGCCCTGGGTGGGCCTGCCGAACATCCTCTGCAATGACAGCGTGGTGCCCGAACTGATCCAGGACGCGGCGAGCCCGGCTGCGCTGGCCGAGGCCACTTTGGCCTGGCTTGACGACAGCCCCGCAGGGCAGCAAAAAACCGCCGCCCTGCACCAGCGCTTCACCGCGCTGCACCACGAACTGCGGCGCGACACCGGTCGCCTGGCCACTGAAGCCCTGGAGGCGGTATGCGCGCGCGCCGTTTCCTGAAGGCCGAGCAGGCCAGTCTGGCCTGGGACGCGCTGGGCCTGGTGGCCGGTGTGGACGAAGCCGGCCGGGGCCCGCTGGCCGGGCCAGTGGTGGCCGCCGCGGTGATCCTGGACGACCTGAATCCGATTGCCGGCCTGGCCGATTCCAAAAAACTCACGCCGTTGCGCCGCGAGCGGCTGTACGACGAAATCCGCGCCAAGGCGCTGTGCTGCTCGATCGCCGAAGCCAGCGTGGAAGAGATCGACCGGCTCAACATCCTGCAGGCCACCCTGCTGGCGATGCGCCGTGCGGTGCTCGGCCTGCGGCTGAAGCCGACCAAGGTGCTGGTGGACGGCAACCGCCTGCCGGTGCTGGACGTGTTGGCCGAAGCCATCGTGCGCGGCGACGCCACCGTGCCGGCGATTTCCGCCGCGTCCATCCTGGCCAAGGTGCACCGCGACCGCTGGTGTGCCGAGCTGGACACGCAGTTCCCGCAGTACGGTTTTGCCAGCCACAAGGGCTACGGTACGGCGGTGCACCTCGCGGCCTTGCAAGCGCATGGCGCCTGCCCGCAGCACCGCCGCTCGTTTGCGCCGGTGCGCCAGGCGGGCGATGCCTTGGAGCCACTGGCATGAGTGACCTGCCCAACCCGCTGCTGATCAGCTCGCGCGACAACCCGCTGGTCAAGGAATTGCGGCTGCTCGCGCAGGACAGCACGGCCTACCGCAAACTCGGCCGCGTTTGGCTCGAAGGCGACCATTTGTGCCGTGCGGCGCTCGAAAAAGGCCAAACACCGGCTGTGGCGGTGTTTTCGGAGTCTTTTTGGCCTCAGGCCTCAGTGAAATATAGGGGTGTAGCTACAAAAATTGTAGTAATTCCCGACCGCCTGCTGGCCGACATCAGTGGCCTGGAATCGCCAGCGCCAATGGGTTTTGTGTTGCCGCTGCCCACCCTGACGGCCGAACTGCAGCCCGGCCTCGCCAGCGTGGTGCTGGACCGGCTGCAGGACGCTGGCAACGTTGGCTCGGTGCTGCGCAGCGCGGCGGCGTTTGGTTTTCGCCAGGTGCTGGCGCTCAAGGGCTCGGCCGCGCTGTGGTCGCCCAAGGTGCTGCGGGCCGGCATGGGGGCACATTTCGGCCTGCAGTTGGTCGAAGGGCTGGCGCCGGAAGCGCTGGCGGGTCTGCAGTTGCCGCTGGTGGTGACCAGCTCGCACCGCGGCGAATGGCTGCACCAGCAGCGCCTGCCCCAGCCCTGTGCCTGGGTGTTTGGCCACGAGGGGCAGGGTGTGTCTGAGGCGCTGGAAGCGCGCGCCAGCCACTTTGTGCGCATCGCTCAGCCGGGCGGGGAAGAGTCGCTCAACGTGGCGGCTGCAGCGGCGATCTGCCTGCACGCCAGCGCCACCGGGTGAGGCCTCTAAACGCCATGCCCGAGAGCTGCCCTCAGCTATAATCTGAGGCTACCACGCATCCCCGTACGCTCAGCGCAGCCAAGCTTCACTCCCTCACAAAAGCAAGTCCAGGAGCCCGTCTCTTGCGCACGCTTGGGCGTACCCGCACAAACCGGAGAACCCAGTGCTTTTGTCTCTACAGGGAACCAACCCGCTCGCCATCCTGGCGCTGGCAGACGGCACAGTCTTTATCGGCAACTCGATTGGCGCCACTGGCGCCACTGTCGGCGAGGTGGTGTTCAACACCGCCATGACCGGCTACCAGGAAATCCTGACCGACCCCAGCTACTGCCAGCAGCTCGTCACCCTGACGTACCCGCACATCGGCAATTACGGGGTCAACTCGGAAGACGTCGAAGCCGAGAAAGTCCACGCCGCTGGCCTGATCATCAAAGACCTGCCGCGGATTGCGTCCAACTTCCGCGCGTCCATGACCTTGTCGCAGTACCTGGTGCGCGAGAACACGGTGGCGATCGCCAACATCGACACCCGCCAGCTGACGCGGCTTTTGCGCACCAAAGGTGCGCAAAACGGTTGCATCGTTGGCCTGGCTGCCGGTGCGCCAGCCGACCAGGCGGCGATTGACCGTGCCGTGGCCGCGGCCCAGGGCGCACCCAGCATGGCCGGGCTCGACCTGGCCAAGGTGGTCAGCGTGGCCCAGCCCTACGGCTGGACGCAAACCGAATGGCAGCTGGTGAATGTGGATGGCAAGCCGGGCTACGGCACCCAAAGCGCGCCACGTTTCCACGTGGTGGCCTACGACTTCGGCGTGAAGAAAAACATCCTGCGCATGCTGGCCGAACGCGGTTGCAACGTGACGGTGGTGCCCGCGCAAACCCCGGCCAAAGACGTGCTGGCCCTGAAGCCGGACGGTGTGTTCCTGTCCAACGGCCCCGGTGACCCGGAGCCGTGCGACTACGCGGTGGCCGCCGCCCGCGAGCTGATCGAGACCGGTATCCCGACCTTCGGCATCTGCCTCGGCCACCAGATCATGGCGTTGGCCAGTGGCGCCAAAACCTTCAAGATGAAGTTCGGCCACCACGGCGCCAACCACCCGGTGAAAGACCTCGACAACGGCCGCGTGAGCATCACCAGCCAGAACCACGGCTTCGCGGTGGACGAAAAAACCCTGCCCGCCAACCTGCGCGCCACCCACATCAGCCTGTTCGACAACACGCTGCAGGGCCTGGCCCGCACCGACAAGCCGGCGTTTTGCTTTCAGGGGCACCCCGAGGCGTCTCCGGGGCCACACGACATCAGCTACCTTTTTGATCGCTTCATCGGCTTGATGGAGGCGAAATAACATGCCCAAGCGCACAGACCTCAAAAGCATCCTCATCATCGGCGCCGGCCCGATCATCATCGGGCAGGCCTGCGAGTTCGACTACTCCGGCGTGCAGGCCTGCAAGGCGCTGCGCGAAGAGGGGTACAAGGTCATCCTGATCAACAGCAACCCCGCGACGATCATGACCGACCCGGCCACGGCCGACGTCACCTACATCGAACCCATCACCTGGCAGACGGTTGAAAAAATCATCGCCAAGGAACAGCCCGACGCGATCCTGCCGACCATGGGGGGCCAGACCGCGCTGAACTGCGCCTTGGACCTCTGGCACCACGGCGTATTGGACAAGTACACCGGCGCCGCCACCGGCAAGCCGGTGGAACTGATTGGCGCCACGCCCGAAGCGATTGACAAGGCCGAAGACCGGCTGAAGTTCAAGGACGCGATGACCAAGATCGGTCTCGGTTCTGCCCGCTCCGGCATCGCGCACAGCATGGAGGAGGCCTGGGCGGTCCAGAAGAACCTGGGCTTTCCGACGGTGATCCGCCCCAGCTTCACGCTCGGTGGCACCGGCGGCGGCATTGCCTACAACCCGGAAGAATTCGAGACCATCTGCAAGCGCGGCATCGAAGCCTCGCCGACCAGCGAACTGCTGATCGAAGAGTCGCTGCTGGGCTGGAAAGAGTACGAGATGGAGGTGGTGCGCGACAAGGCGGACAACTGCATCATCGTCTGCTCGATCGAGAACCTGGACCCGATGGGCGTGCACACCGGCGACTCCATCACCGTGGCCCCGGCGCAGACGCTGACCGACAAGGAATACCAAATTCTGCGCAACGCCAGCCTGGCGGTGCTGCGCGAAATCGGCGTGGACACTGGCGGCTCGAACGTGCAGTTCTCCATCAACCCGAAAGACGGCCGCATGGTCGTGATCGAGATGAACCCGCGCGTGTCGCGTTCGTCGGCACTGGCCTCCAAGGCCACCGGTTTTCCGATCGCCAAGGTCGCGGCCAAGCTGGCGGTGGGCTACACGCTGGACGAGTTGCGCAACGAGATCACCGGCGGCGCGACGCCCGCGAGCTTCGAGCCCAGCATCGACTACGTGGTGACCAAGATCCCGCGTTTCGCGTTCGAGAAATTCCCGGCTGCCGATTCCCGGCTGACGACGCAGATGAAATCGGTCGGTGAAGTCATGGCCATGGGCCGCACCTTCCAGGAAAGTTTCCAGAAGGCGCTGCGTGGCCTCGAAGTCGGTGTCGATGGCCTGAACGAAAAAACGCAAGACCGCGAAGTGCTGGAAAAAGAGCTGGGCGAGCCCGGTCCCGAGCGCATCTGGTACGTCGGCGACGCGTTTGCCCAGGGGTTGAGCGTGGACGAGGTGTTTGCGCTGACCAAGATCGACCCGTGGTTTCTGGTGCAGATCGAAGAGATCGTCAAGATCGAACTCGAACTGGAAACCACCACGCTGGACGCGCTGGATGGCCCCACGCTGCGCACGTTGAAGCAGAAGGGTTTTTCTGACCGCCGGCTGGCGCGCCAGTTGAAAACCACCGACACCGCCATCCGCGAAAAACGCCGTGCCCTCGGTGTGCGCCCGGTCTACAAGCGGGTGGACACCTGTGCCGCCGAGTTCGCCACCAACACCGCCTACATGTACTCGACGTACGAAGGCCATGGCGACGGCGAGTGCGAGGCCGAACCCACCAGCAACAAGAAGATCATGGTGCTGGGCGGTGGGCCGAACCGCATCGGCCAGGGCATCGAGTTCGATTACTGCTGCGTCCACGCCGCACTCGCCATGCGCGAAGACGGCTACGAGACCATCATGGTCAACTGCAACCCGGAAACCGTCTCCACCGACTACGACACCTCCGACCGCCTGTACTTCGAGCCGCTGACGCTGGAAGACGTGCTGGAAATTGTGGACAAGGAAAAGCCACTGGGCGTGATCGTGCAGTACGGCGGCCAGACGCCGTTGAAGCTCGCGCTCGACCTCGAAGCCAATGGCGTGCCCATCATCGGCACCAGCCCCGACATGATCGACGCGGCCGAAGACCGTGAGCGGTTCCAGAAACTGCTGCACGAACTCGGCTTGCGCCAGCCCCCGAACGCCACCGCCCGCACCGAACCCGAAGCGCTGGAAAAAGCCGCGCTGCTGGGCTACCCGCTGGTGGTGCGCCCGAGCTACGTGCTCGGCGGCCGCGCGATGGAGATCGTGCACGAGCAGCGTGACCTGGAACGCTACATGCGCGAAGCCGTCAAGGTCAGCCACGACTCGCCGGTGCTGTTGGACCGTTTCCTGAACGACGCCATCGAGTGCGACGTGGACTGCATCCGCGACGCCACCGGCGCCACCTTCATTGGCGGCGTGATGGAGCACATCGAACAGGCGGGCGTGCACAGCGGCGACTCCGCCTGCTCGCTGCCACCGTATTCGCTGTCCAAAGCCACGGTGGACGAACTCAAGCGCCAGTCGGCCGCGATGGCCGGTGCGCTGAACGTGGTCGGCCTGATGAACGTGCAGTTCGCCATTCAGAACACCGGCGGCCAAGACGTGATCTTTGTGCTCGAAGTGAACCCCCGTGCGTCGCGCACTGTGCCGTATGTGAGCAAGGCCACTGGCGTACAGCTCGCCAAAGTTGCGGCGCGCTGCATGGCCGGCCAGTCGCTGGCGTCGCAGGGCATCACCAAGGAGGTGACGCCGCCGTACTTCAGCGTCAAGGAAGCGGTGTTCCCGTTCGTCAAGTTCCCGGGCGTGGACACCATCCTCGGCCCCGAGATGAAATCCACCGGCGAGGTGATGGGCGTGGGCAGGACCTTTGGCGAAGCCTTCGTCAAGTCGCAAATCGGCGCCGGTACCAAGCTGCCGCGTTCCGGCAAGGTCTTCCTCACGGTGAAGAACAGCGACAAGCAGCGGGCGGTGGAAGTTGCCCGTGCCCTGCACGCGATGCAGTTCGAGATTGTCGCCACCAAGGGCACTACCGCCGCCATCCAGGCGGCGGGCATTCCCTGCACGGTGGTGAACAAGGTGGCCGAAGGCCGGCCGCACATCGTGGACATGATCAAGAACAACGACATTGCGCTGGTCATCAACACCGTGGAAGAGCGTCGCAACGCGATTGCCGATTCGCGCGCCATCCGCACCTCGGCGCTGCTGGCTCGTGTGACGACCTACACCACGATTGCTGGTGCTGAGGCGGCCGTGGAAGGCATGAAGTACATGGACAACCTCGACGTGATTTCGGTGCAGGACATGCACGCCCAGCTGCGGGGCTGAGCCACCGCACACCGGCATGGGCACACAACTCCTGACGCTCGACCTCGCCGACTGGCAGGCGGCCACGCCGCAGCCGGCGTGGATCAGCGCACTGGAGGCGGGCCAGGTGCTCTATTTCCCCAAGCTGGCGTTTGCGCTGCAGCCCCAGGAGCGTGCCTTGCTGACGCCAGCGTTGCTCTCGCCCGATGTGCGCAACATCAGCCTCGACGCGCAGGGACACCTCAAGGGCGTGGCGGGCGACGCGGCGGTGCAGGCCGCCGTGGCGGCCATGGTCGGGCGTTTTCGACGCCAGGCCGAGCAGCTGGTGCACAGCCTGTTGCCGCACTACACGCCGGCGCTGCGTCTGGCGCCCACCAGCTACCGCCCGGCGCAGGTCGAGACGCGGGTGCAGTCCTGGCGCGCCGACGACAAGCGCCTGCATGTGGACGCCTTCCCGTCGCGCCCCAACTACGGCGAGCGCATCTTGCGGGTGTTCACCAACGTCAACCCCGACGGCCTGGCCCGGGTGTGGCGCGTGGGCGAGCCGCTCGAAGCAGTGGCACGGCGTTTCTTGCCCCGTGCCAAGCCTTACGTGCGCTGGCAGGCGCGGCTGCTGCAGGCGTTGCGGGTGACCAAGTCGTTGCGCAGCGAGTACGACCACCTGATGCTGCAGCTGCACGATGGCATGAAATCCGACGCCGACTACCAGCAGAACGCGCCCCAGGAAACCGTGCCCTTCGCCGCTGGGTCGGTCTGGGTGTGTTTTTCTGACCAGACGCCGCACGCGGTGATGTCGGGCCAGTTCATGCTGGAGCAGACGCTGCACCTGAGTGCCGCAAGGCAATACAATCCAGACGCAAGCCCGCTCGCCATCCTGAGCCGGTTGACCGGACGCACGCTCGTCTGACATCCCTGTTTCACCGACCGCCGTATGGCCGCCACACCGCCGTGTGAGGCCATTTTCGGCGGTTTCGTTTTTGGAGTAAGCCACGTGACCACCATTCCCATCACCCTGCGCGGTTCGGAGAAACTCAAGGCCGAACTGCACCGGCTCAAGACGGTTGACCGGCCCTGGGTCATCAACGCGATTTCCGACGCCCGCGCCCAGGGCGACCTGAGCGAAAACGCCGAGTACGAGGCCGCCAAAGACCGCCAGGGGTTCATCGAAGGCCGCATCCAGGAGATCGAGGGCAAGCTCTCGGCCGCGCTGATCATTGACCCGTCGTCGGTGGACGGCGAGGGCAAGGTGGTGTTTGGCTCCACCGTGAAGCTGGAAGACGAAGACAGTGGCGACGCGGTCACCTACCAGATCGTGGGCGAAGACGAGGCCGATTTGAAGCTGGGTTTGATCAACATCGCCAGCCCCATCGCCCGCGCGCTGATTGGCAAGTCCGAAGGCGACACCGCTGAGGTGCACGCGCCAGGTGGCGTGAAGCGCTTCGAGATCGTCTCGGTCAGCTACATCTGAGCCGGCCCATGGTGGCGCGTTTGCCGGTGTTTGTGGCGGCCCTGTGGTGGGGCAGCCTGACGGTGATTGGTTTTCTGGTGGTGCCGCTGCTGTTTGCCCACCTGCCCACGCCGGCCATCGCGGGCCAGATGGCCGCGAAGCTTTTCCACGCCCAAACCTGGGTCACCGTGGCCTGCGGCATGCTGTTTTTGCTGTTTTCAAGGTCAAATCGCTCGTCAGCCTTAGTGGAATCTGGCCGGAGTGCTCTTGTTTTTATAGTGGCAGGCCTGCTGCTCGCGTTGCTGGCCGAATTTGCCGTGTCGCCGCGCATCGTCGCGCGGGAGAACCTCAAGCTGTGGCACGCGGTGGGCAGCAGCATGTATTTGCTGCAGTGGCTGTGCGCCGGTGTGGTGCTCTGGCAAGTGGCCGCACGCCGGCGCTGAGGCCAACCCTCCGGGCCAGACCCCTCAGGTCTGGCTGCGCTTTTTCACCGAGGTTTGTTTGGGCTTGGCGCGTTTCACCTGCCCGCCAGCGGTCAGCCGCTGGTTGCCCAGCACCCGCAGGGTTTTGACTTCCGGCCGTTGGCCGCCGCGGGTGCTGTATTTCAGTACCTTGAACTCGCGTGGGCCGGGCATGCGGTCCTCGTCGGGCGCGCTTTCGGCCTTGGGCGGCTTGGGCCGCCACAACACCAGCAGCTTGCCGATGTGCTGGATCGGTGCTGCATTCAGGTCGTTGGCCAGCGTCTGGTAGGTCAATTCGCGGGCCGCGCGGTCGTCGCCGAGCACGCGGATTTTGATCAGGCCGTGGGCATTGAGCGCGGCATCGGCTTCTTTTTTGACCGCCGGGGTCAGGCCGTCGTTGCCGATCATCACCACCGGGTCAAGGTGGTGGGCTTCGGCGCGGTGGACCTTGCGTTGGGCAGGGGTCAGTTGGATTTGGGGCATGTCGGTATTATCCCCGCACAGACAGGACACCATGAAAGTAAAAACGCAGAGCAAAAAAGTCAACAAGGCGTGGCTGAACGACCACGTCAACGACCCTTACGTCAAGCTCGCCACACGCGAGGGCTACCGCGCACGCGCCGCCTACAAGCTGAAGGAAATTGACGAGACGCTGGGCCTGGTCAAACCTGGCCATCTGGTGGTGGACCTGGGTTCGGCGCCGGGCGCCTGGAGCCAGTACCTGCGGCGCAAGATGTCGCCGTCCGGTGCGGCCATCGGCGAGCTCAATGGCACCATCGTGGCACTCGACCTGCTGCCGATGGCGCCGGTGGAGGGGGTGCAGTTCCTGCAGGGCGACTTCCGCGAACCCGAGATGCTGGCGCGCCTGACCGAGGTGCTGCAGGGCCGGCTGGCCGACGTGGTGGTGTCCGACATGGCGCCCAACCTGTCGGGCATCGAGTCGGCCGACGCGTCGCGGGTGGCGCACCTGGTGGAACTGGCGCTGGAATTCACCCAGACCCACATGAAGCCCGAAGGGGCGCTGGTGGTCAAGGTGTTCCACGGCAGTGGCTACAACGAGCTGGTCAAGCTGTTCAAGGCGTCGTTCCGCACCGTCAAGCCCATCAAGCCCAAGGCCTCGCGCGACAAGTCGTCCGAGACCTTTCTGGTCGGCATGGGGCGCAAAACCTGACCACCGCCGCGCCTTGCGGCAATTGCTTACAAATTCGCCGCATGCGGGGATAAGTTGGGTGAATCGCCCGCAAACCCTTGCTGTGCCCATGGCTGAACTGCGTTACAACAGCAGTCTCGGGGCTTGAAACGCCTAAAATGGTGCCATCTGTCCCTAGTCCCCTTCACTGGAGCCTCGTTTGAACAATCAGTGGTTTTCTAAAATTGCGATCTGGCTGGTGATTGCCTTCGTGCTCTTCACCGTCTTCAAGCAGTTTGACGCCCGGGGCGGTGCCGGTGCCGGCTACGTGGGCTATTCCGAGTTCCTGGAAGAGGTCCGCAACAACCGCATCAAGGCGGCCACCATCAAGGAAGGCCAGGGCGGCACCGAGATCGAAGCCGTCACCAACGACGACCGCCGGGTGCGCACCAACGCCACCTACCTCGACCGTGGCCTGGTCGGCGACCTGATCGCCAACGGCGTGAAGTTCGACGTCAAGCAGCGCGAAGAAGGGTCGTTGCTCACCACGCTGCTGGTCAGCTGGGGCCCGATGCTGCTGTTGATCGGCGTCTGGATCTATTTCATGCGGCAAATGCAGGGCGGTGGCAAGGGCGGGGCATTCAGCTTCGGCAAGAGCAAAGCCCGGATGCTGGACGAAAACACCAACCAGGTGACCTTTGCCGACGTCGCCGGCTGCGACGAAGCCAAGGAAGAAGTGAAGGAAGTCGTTGACTTCCTGAAAGACCCGCAACGCTTCCAGAAGCTCGGTGGCCGCATTCCCCGTGGCCTGTTGCTGGTGGGCCCTCCGGGCACCGGCAAGACGCTGCTGGCCAAGAGCATTGCCGGCGAAGCCAAGGTGCCGTTTTTCAGCATTTCCGGCTCTGACTTTGTGGAAATGTTCGTCGGCGTGGGCGCGGCCCGCGTGCGCGACATGTTCGAGAACGCGAAGAAAAACGCGCCTTGCATCATCTTCATTGACGAAATCGACGCGGTCGGTCGCCAGCGTGGCGCTGGCCTGGGCGGCGGCAACGACGAACGCGAGCAGACCTTGAACCAGATGCTGGTCGAGATGGACGGCTTCGAGACCAACCTCGGCGTCATCGTCGTCGCAGCCACCAACCGGCCGGACATTTTGGACGCCGCCCTGCTGCGCCCCGGCCGTTTCGACCGCCAGGTGTATGTGACGCTGCCCGACATCCGCGGCCGCGAGCAAATCCTCAACGTGCACATGCGCAAGGTGCCGGTGGGCCAGGACGTGAACCCCGGCGTCATCGCCCGCGGCACGCCCGGCATGAGCGGCGCCGACTTGGCCAACCTCTGCAACGAAGCCGCATTGATGGCCGCCCGCCGCAGCGCCCGCGTGGTGGAGATGCAGGACTTCGAGAAGGCCAAGGACAAGATCCTGATGGGCCCGGAACGCAAGAGCATGGTCATGCCCGAGGAAGAGCGCCGCAACACGGCCTACCACGAGTCCGGCCATGCGCTCATTGGCAAACTGCTGCCCAAGTGCGACCCGGTGCACAAGGTCACCATTATCCCGCGCGGCCGTGCGCTGGGTGTGACCATGAGCCTGCCGGCGCAAGACCGCTACAGCTACGACAGCGAGTTCATGCTGAACCAGATCAGCATGCTGTTCGGTGGCCGCATTGCCGAAGAGGTGTTCATGAAACAAATGACCACCGGTGCCAGCAACGACTTCGAACGTGCCTCCCAGATCGCCCGCGACATGGTGATGCGTTACGGCATGAGCGAAGCGCTCGGCCCGATGGTCTATGCCGACAACGAAGGCGAAGTATTCCTCGGCCGCTCGGTCACCAAGACCACCAACATGAGCGAGCAGACGATGCAGAAGATCGACGGTGAGGTGCGCCGCATCATCGACGAGCAGTACGCACTGGCCCGGAAATTGATCGAAGACAACGCCGACAAGATGCACGCCATGGCCAAGGCCTTGCTCGAATGGGAAACCATCGACTCTGACCAGCTCGACGACATCATGGCTGGCCGCGAACCACGCCCGCCCAAAGACTGGACGCCACGCATCCCGCCCGCGTCCGGTGGTGGTGGCAGCGGCGGCGCCGTGGCCACCGACCCGGCACCCTCTGCCGCTTAACTTTTAGCCCCCACGCTTGTCGCTGCGCGCACTGCGCAGCCCCCCGAGGGGGGGCTGCCTTGCTTGGGGCGGCCCGGCGCGGCGGCAAAGAACAATGCTGAAACGGGGCCTTGGGCCCCGTTTTCCTTGTGGCCCCACACCATGTTCTGGCAAACCACCCGCTTCCAGATTGATCTGGCGCAGCCCCGCATCATGGGCATCGTCAACCTGACGCCCGATTCGTTTTCGGACGGCGGGCACGCCTTGGCCCCGGCCGACGCGCTGCGCCGCTGCGAATCCCTGCTGCGCGACGGTGCGCACATCCTGGACCTGGGTGCCGAATCCACCCGGCCCGGCGCGGCGGCGCTGCCGCTGGACGACGAACTGGCCCGGTTGCTGCCGGTGCTGAAGGCCGCGGTCACGCTGGGGGTGCCGATTTCGGTGGACACCTACAAACCGGCCGTGATGCAGGCCGCGCTCGACCTGGGGGCCGACATCGTCAACGACATCTGGGCGCTGCGCCAACCTGGCGCCGAAGCGGTGGTGGCTGGCCACCCGGCCTGCGGTGTGTGCCTGATGCACATGCACCGCGAGCCGCAGACCATGCAGGCCGAGCCGATGGCGGGCGACGTGGTGCCGCAGGTGCTGGCCTTTCTCACCCGCCGTGTGCAAGCCCTGCAGCTGCGCGGTGTGGCGCGCGAGCGGATCACGGTGGACCCTGGCATCGGCTTTGGCAAAACCGTGGCGCAAAACTTTCATCTGCTGGCGCAGCAGCAGGCGTTGCTGGCCACCGGCTGCGCGGTACTGGCCGGCTGGTCGCGCAAGTCGTCGCTCGGTGCCGTGACCGGGCTGGACGTGGCCGAGCGGCTGCTGCCCAGCGTGGTGGCTGCCGTGCTGGCGGTGGAACGCGGTGCGCGCATTGTGCGGGTGCACGATGTGCGCGAGACGGCGCTGGCGCTGCAGGTGCTGCAGGCGTTACAGGCCAGCAGCCCTGCGCTATAAAGCCAACCAAGAACAACACGGAGACCCCGCATGACGCGCAAGTACTTTGGCACCGACGGCATCCGCGGCACTGTGGGCCAGCCCCCGATCACGCCCGACTTTGTGCTGCGCCTGGCCCATGCCGTGGGCCGGGTGCTGAAACGCACCGAAGACCGCCCCACGGTGCTGATCGGCAAGGACACCCGCATTTCCGGCTACATGCTGGAAAGCGCGCTGGAATCCGGCTTCAACTCGGCCGGTGTGGACGTGGTCCTGCTCGGCCCCTTGCCCACGCCCGGCGTGGCCTACCTCACCCGCGCGCAGCGTGCCAGCCTGGGCGTGGTCATCAGCGCCAGCCACAACGCTTTTGCCGACAACGGCATCAAGTTTTTCAGCGCCCAGGGCACCAAGCTGCCCGACGCGTGGGAGCTGGCGGTGGAGGCCGCGCTGGAAGAGCCCCCGGTCTGGGCCGACTCGGCCGCGCTGGGCAAGGCGCGCCGGCTGGACGACGCGGCGGGCCGCTACATCGAGTTCTGTAAATCCACCTTCGCGCACGACCTCACCCTCAAGGGCATGACGATCGTGGTCGATGCCGCGCACGGCGCGGCCTACCAGGTGGCGCCCAAGGTGTTCCACGAACTGGGCGCCGAAGTCATTGCCATTGGCTGCGCGCCCGACGGCCTCAACATCAACCGCGACGTCGGTGCCACCCACCCCGAGGCGCTGATCCGCGCCGTCAAGGCCAACCACGCCGACTACGGCATCGCCCTCGACGGCGACGCCGACCGGCTGCAGCTGGTGGATGCCCACGGCCGCTTGTTCAATGGCGACGAGGTGCTGTACCTGATGGTCTGCGAACGGCTGGCGCGCGGCGACAAGGTGCCGGGCGCAGTGGGCACCCTGATGACCAACATGGCGGTGGAACTGGCGCTGAAACAGCAGGGCGTGGACTTTGTCCGCGCCAAGGTCGGTGACCGCTACGTGCTGGAAGCGCTGGAGGCGAAGGGCTGGTTGCTGGGGGGCGAAGGTTCCGGCCACCTGCTGGCGCTCGACAAACACACCACCGGCGACGGGCTCATTAGCGCGTTGCAGGTGCTGCAGGCCTGTGTGCACAGCGGCAAAAGCATGGCCCAGCTGTTGAATGGCATCACGCTGTTCCCGCAGGTGCTGGTCAATGTCAAGCTGAGGCCCGGCCAGACCTGGCAAGCCAACCCCCGGCTCGACGACGCCTTGCGCGCGGTGGAAGCCGAACTGGGCAACACCGGGCGGGTGCTGATCCGCCCCAGTGGCACCGAACCGCTGCTGCGGGTGATGGTGGAGGCCAACGATCTGGCGCAGGCCAACCGCTGTGCCGAACGGCTGGCCGAGGTGGTGCGGGCGGGTTGAGCAGTTTTCCCGCAATCGTGTGAAAACCACTCGCAAAGGCCGGCACATCGGTTGACCACCGCCGCCGCGCAGGCGTACAAAGGAACCATCTTCCAGAGAGGTTCCCATGCGCACATCCACAACAGCTTTCAAGGTGCCCGCCGCCGTGGCGGTTGCGGTGCTCGCGCCCATGGCCTGGGCGGCGGGTGACACGTTGGCCGAGCGCACCCGCCTCGACAGCGCCGACCTGTACCAGCTCGGCCGCCCGGTGGCGCTGGGCGGCTGGCCTGCGGGTTGGGTGCAGCCGGATCTGACGGCGAATGCCCGGGAGCCGCGCCTGCGGCTCGGCTCGGTGCGCGTCAAACCTTCGCTGTTCAGCAGCAACAACGGCAGCATTTCGGGTGCCGGCCTGTGGCTGGGCAAGGGCGAGACATGGCGGCTGGCGGTGGGCACGCGGCGGCAGCCGGTACGCAACGGCCTGGGCTTTGTCCCTGACAGCGGCGAGACCTCGCTGGTGACCGCCAGCTACCTGTGGTCGAGCCAGCAGTCGCTCTCGCTGCAGTGGGTGCGCCAGGGCAGCACCGAGCTGGGCCAGCGCACCGTGCACCTGGTGTACGGCACCGCGCTGGCGGGCAACCAGTCGCTCAAGTTCGGCATTTCGGCCATCAGTGGCTGGGAGCCGGTGGGCGGTTCGCAGCAGCGCATGGGCCTGTCGGTGGGGTACGACTGGCCGAGTTATTTCGTGAAAGTCGCCTACGACCCGCAGGTCAACTTCACCGCCAAGGACCAGGTGCGGGTGTCGCTCGGCACGCGCTTTTAGGTCGGCCGAAAGCAGCCGCTCAGGCGCAGTCCGAGCCAGCCACCCAGCAGCTGCGCCACCACAAACCCCGGCGCACTGGCCGGGGCAATGCCGGCAAAGCTGTCGCTCAGCATGCGGCCCAGCACCGCGGCCGGGTTGGCAAACGAGGTGCTGGCGGTGAACCAGTAGGCCGCACCGATGTAGCAGGCCACCAGCGCCGATGCCTTGCCGGGCGGCGCCCGCAGGATGGTGAAGACCAGCCCAGCGGTGGCCACCCCTTCGGCCAGCCACTGGCCCACCCCTTGAAACTGGCCTGCCGCATCCCAGCCGCCGCGCAGCTTCTGGCTCAGCTGCCAGAGCGGCTGATCAAACATCGCGTGCGCCAGCCACGCGCCCAGCACCGCGCCGAGCAACTGGCACGCTATGAAAAGCAGCGCTGTTGTGTGCGGTTTTTCTGAGGCTTGCGGCTGTTTTGACCACAAAACAAGGGTCACCACCGGGTTGAAGTGCGCACCACTGACCGGGCCCAGTGTTTCGATCAGCACGTACAGCGCAAACACCGTCGCCAGCGTATTGGCCAGCAACGCGAGGCCGGTGTTGCCGCCGCTCAGTGCTTCGGCCATGAGGCCGGAGCCCACCACCGCGCAGAGCAGGGCGGCGGTGCCCACCAGCTCGGCCAGCAGTTGCTGCCGGAGTGGGGCGGGGCGTGTGGCGCTCATGACTGGGCGAGGTCGCGCGCCTGCTTTTGCAGCATCAGTTTGTCGACGCTGGCCAATGGCAGGTTCACCAGCAGTTCCAGCCGGCGGCGGACGGCATGCAGCGTCTGGCGAAAGGCCTCGAGGCGCTGGGCATCGGTGCCCGGTGCTTCCGACGGGTCGGGGTAGCCCCAATGGGCGGTGGCGGGCTGGCCAGGCCAGTAGGGGCAGGCTTCGCCAGCGGCGTTGTCACACACCGTGATGACGAGGTGCATGGGGGGCGCGTCGGGTGCAGCGAACACGTCCCAGTTTTTGCTGGACAAGCCGGTGGTGGCGATGCCGGCATGGGCCAGCACCTGCAGCGCCATGGGGTTGGGTTGCTGGTTCTCACGCGGGCTGCTGCCCGCCGAATAGGCCTTGAAGCGGCCACGCCCGATGTGGTTCAGCGTGGCTTCGGCGAGGATGCTGCGGGCCGAATTGTGCGTGCAGAGGAAAAGGACGTTGATGGGGGCGTCGTTCATGGTGTTCTCGTGGTTGGGTCAGCAGTCGGTGCACACGGCGGTGGTCAGCTCGCACGGCTGGCCCTGGCAGCAGTGTTCGGTCAGGTACGCGAGCAGGGCGTTCATCTGGCCGAAGCGGGCGCGGTAGATCAGGTGGCGGCCGCGCGGTTCGCTGTCCACCAGCCCGGCGTGGGCCAGCTCTTTGAGATGGAAAGACAAACCGCTGGGTGCCACCGCCAGGCTGTCTGCCATCGCGCCGGGCGTCAGGCCGGCCGGGCCAGCGGCCACCAGGGCACGGAAGGCGCGCAGCCGCTGGCTCTGAGCCAGGGCCTGCAGTGCCTTGATGGCTGCTGACTCGGTGATGTCGGGTGCGGTTGATGTTTCCATATTTCAATTATATTTGAAGCATTGAAATGAAATGTGAACATCCTGTGACACACCCAACTGCCGCCGACCTGCCCAATGTGGACACTGCGCTTTTTCACCCACCCTCGCCCGACGCGCTGTTCCCGGCCACGCCGTCGCGCCACCCGCCGCGCATCCTGCTGCTGTACGGCTCGCTGCGCGAGCGTTCCTACAGCCGTTTGCTGGCGGAAGAAGCGGCCCGGCTGCTGCAGGCGCTGGGGGCCGAGACCCGCACCTTTGACCCGCGCGACCTGCCCTTGCCCGACGGCGCGCCCGAGTCCCACCCCAGGGTCCAGGAACTGCGGCAACTCGCCGCCTGGAGCGAGGGCATGGTCTGGTGTTCGCCAGAGCGCCACGGCACGATGACCGGCATCCTGAAGGCGCAGATCGACTGGATTCCGCTGAGCGATGGCGCGGTGCGGCCCACGCAGGGCAAGACGCTGGCGCTGATGCAGGTGTCGGGTGGCTCGCAGTCGTTCAACGCGGTGAACCAGATGCGGGTGCTGGGCCGCTGGATGCGCATGCTGACCATCCCCAACCAGTCGTCGGTGGCCAAGGCGTTTCTGGAGTTTGACGAAGCGGGCCGCATGAAGCCCTCGGCCTACTACGACCGGGTGGTGGACGTGGCAGAAGAACTCGTCAAGTTCACGCTGCTGACCCGCGACGTGTCGCCCCACCTGGTGGACCGCTACAGCGAGCGCAAGGAAAGCGCGGCCGCGTTGTCGCAACGCGTCAACCAGCACCGCATTTAGGGCGGCAGAGGGCTTGGCCGAGCCCCCAGCGCCTGTTTGGGGGCTGTTTTCAAGCCAAATCGGCCTTTGGCCTCAGTGAAATCTAGTTTGTTTGCTATTTATTCAATAGCGGAATAAAGCCGCATGTGCGTTGCACCGTCATGCAATTGCCACACAACTGCCACAGCTCGGTCATCTCCGGCGGCCACCATGGAGGCACCAAAAGCACAACGCCGTTCCTGTTGAAGGAGAAGAAGATGAAAGAATTGCCGAACCCCACCTTCCCCCTGTCACCGGCAGCCCACGCGCTGCCAAGGGGGTCACTTCACCGGCCTGACCATTCTGGCGTTCAAGCAGTCGTACCGGGCGGGCGCGGCGGTATTCAGGTTTCGTGGGCGCAACACCACGATGAAGTCCGGCAAGCCCAGCGTCTGAGGTACCGCATTTTCGCGGGTGAGATGGGCGCACGGCTCAACACGCCGCTGCCCGGCCACGACGTGGACCTGTTCGACGACTTCTGCGAACACCTACTGGTGCGCGACGAGGCCACGCAAGAGGTGGTGGGCACCTACCGCGTGCTGACCCCGGCCCAGGCCAAGCGCATTGGCAGCACCTACAGCGACACCGAGTTCGATTTGACCCGCCTGCGCGGCCTGCGCTCGCGCATGGTCGAGCTGGGCCGCAGCTGCGTCCACCCCGACCACCGCCACGGCGGCGTGATCATGGCGCTGTGGGGCGCGCTGGCCGGCTTCATGGTGCGCAACCAACTGGACACCATGATTGGCTGTGCCAGCATCCCGATGCTGCACAACGGCGTGGTCAGCGGTGACGCGGCCGCCAGCATCTGGCACCAGGTGCGCCAGACCCACCTGGCGCCGATCGAATACCACGTGATGCCCCGGCTGCCACTGCCGGTGGAGCGGCTCGACGGCAGCTTGCCAGTGGAGCCGCCGGCCCTCATCAAGGGCTACCTGCGGCTCGGTGCTAAGGTGCTTGGCCCCCCGGCCTGGGACCCCGACTTCAACTCCGCCGACCTGCCGATGCTGATGCGGATTGCCGATCTGCCGCTGCGCTACCGAAAGCATTTTCTGGGGGCCTGATGCGGACCGCATTCGACAGCGCCAACCCTCTGGCAGACGGGCGTGGCGCCGTCTGGTCCAAGCTGCTGCCCAGCGACGGCAGCGCCGACACCGACAACGATGGCGCCCATGACAGCGAAGGCGAAGGCCAGCGCTACCGAACCATCTTCATCTCCGACCTGCACCTCGGCACGCCCGGTTGCCAGGCCGCGGCCTTGCTCGACTTCCTGAAAACCCACCCGAGCGACTACCTCTACCTGGTGGGCGACATCATCGACGGCTGGCAACTGCGCCGCAAATGGTACTGGCCGCAACTGCACAACGACGTGGTGCAAAAGCTGCTGCGCCGCGCGCGCAAGGGCTGCCAGATCGTCTACGTGCCCGGCAACCACGACGAGTTTGCACGCGGCTTCATTGGCCACAGCTTTGGCGGCATCGAGGTGGTGCAGGAGACGGTGCACACCACCGCCGACGGCCGCCGCCTGTGGGTGGTGCACGGGGATTACTTCGACGGCGTGATCCAGTGCGCCAAGTGGCTGGCCTACCTGGGCGACAACCTGTACGAGTTCACGCTGCGCATGAACCGCCACCTCAACAGCCTGCGCGCGCGGCTGGGCCTGCCCTACTGGTCGCTCTCGGCTTACCTGAAACATAAGGTCAAGCTGGCGCTGAACTACGTCATGGACTTTGAAGTGGCGGTGGCGCACGAGGCGCGCAAACTGGGCCACCACGGTGTGGTCTGCGGCCACATCCACCGCGCCGAGATGCGCACCATCGACGGCACGCTCTACTGCAACGACGGCGACTGGGTCGAGAGCCGCACCGCGCTGGTAGAGCACTTCGACGGCCGGCTGGAACTGATTCATTGGCAGGCCGACCCGTCGTCGCTGGAATACCGCCAGCAGGCGGCGGCCCATGTGGCCCCGGCGGGCCGGGCCGCGGGGGTGGCGGTTTAGCGGGTCTTGGGGTCTTGTCACACGCTTGTCATCAAAACTTCATAGCATGTAACAAACGCTCTTTTTGACTCCGATGCCACTGCCCACCACCGCATCGCCCCCACGTGCCGCCGTCACCCTGCTGGACCGCGACCACAGCATCCTGGCCTTCAACGAACGTGTGCTCGACTGGGCGCACCGTCCCGACGTGCCGCTGCTGGAACGCCTGCGCTACCTGTGCATCGTGTCCTCCAACCTCGACGAATTCTTTGAGGTGCGCGCCGCACCCCACCTGATTGCCGCCCAGGGCCAGGACGACAAAGGCAGCTACAGCAGCGTCAGCTTCCAAGCCATGGCTGCGGCCACCCACGCGCTGGTGGCACAGCAGTACGCGCTCTACAACGACGACCTGCTGCCCACCTTTGCCCGCAACGGCATCAAGATCCTGTCGCACGGTGAGCGCAATGCGGCGCAGCGCCGCTGGGTCCGTGAGTACTTTGAACGCGAGGTCCGCCCACTGCTGATCCCGGTCAGCCTGGACCCGGCCCACCCCTTCCCGCAGGTGGCCAACAAGTCGCTCAACTTCATAGCCCGGCTCGGTGGCAGCGATGCCTTTGGCCGTGAGAACGAAATCGCCATCGTCAAGGTGCCACGGGTACTGCCCCGTTTGATACGGCTGCCGGCCAAGGTGTCGGGCAAACACACGGTGCTGGTGTCGCTGTCCAGCGTGATCCGCGCCCACCTGGTGGATTTGTTCCCTGGCCGCGAAGTCGGCCAGTTCTCGCAGTTCCGCGTCACCCGCCATTCTGATCTGGCGGTGGACGAAGACGACGTGCAAAACCTGCGCACCGCGCTGCGCGAAGGCCTGGTCATGCGCCACTACGGCCAGGCCGTGCGGCTGGAGGTGTCGGCCGGTTGCTCGGAGTTCCTGGCGGGCTATTTGCTCAAGGAGTTCAACCTGCCCGAGGGCGCGCTGTACCGGGTGCATGGCCCGGTGAACCTGGCCCGCCTGTCGCAGCTGATCGACCTCGTCAACCAGCCCAAGCTGCTGTTCCCGCCATACCAGGCCAGCTGGCCCAAACAAATCCGCCAGGGCCAACCGTTCTTTGAGCAGCTCAAGGCCGGCGACGCGCTGGTCCACCAGCCCTTCGAGCGTTTCGACGCGGTGCTCGCCTTCCTGCGCGAGGCGGTGAACGACCCCCACGTGCTGGCCATCAAGCAGACCATCTACCGCACCGGCGCCGACTCGGAGTTGATGGGCCTGCTGCGCGAAGCCGTGCGCAAGGGCAAGGAAGTCACCGTGGTGGTGGAGCTGAAGGCGCGCTTTGACGAAGAGGCCAACATCAACTGGGCCGAGATGCTGGAGTCCATCGGCGCCCAGGTGTTGTACGGCGTGGTGGGGCTGAAGACCCACGCCAAGATGCTGCTCATCACCCGGCGTGAAGGCCGGCACCTGCGGCGCTACGCCCACCTGTCCACCGGCAACTACAACCCCCGCACCGCCCGGCTCTACACCGACCTGAGCTACCTCACCGCCGACCCGCTGCTCACCGCCGACATGGACAGCGTGTTCCTGCACCTCGCCAGCCAGAGCCGTTTGCCCAAGTTGCAGCGCCTGTGGGTGGCGCCGTTCCAGTTGCAGCGCAAGTTCATCGAGTCGATTGACGCGGTGGGCGCTGCCGCCGCACAGGGCCAACCGGCCCGCATCGTTGCCAAAATGAACGCGCTGACCGACGAGGCGGTGATGCTGGCGCTGGTGCGTGCTGGCCAGCAGGGCGCGCAGATTGACCTGATCGTGCGTGGCGCCTGCATGCTGCCCGCGGGTGTGCCCGGCGTGACCGACAACATCCGTGTGCGCTCGGTGATTGGCCGCTTTCTGGAGCATTCACGGGTGTTCTATTTCTGCGCGGGCACGGTGGAAAGCCTCTACCTGTCGAGCGCCGACTGGATGAACCGCAACCTGATGCGCCGCATCGAACTCGCCTGGCCGGTGACCGACCCGGTGCTGCGCCAACGCGTGATCGACGAATGCCTGGTGCCCTACCTGCACGACCGCGCCGACGCATGGGACCTGCAAGCCGATGGCCGCTACCAGCGCACCACACAACCGCACGGAGCCAGCGCCCAGGGCGCACTGATGGCCCGTTACGACGCCCGCAAGGGCCAGCGAAAGGGCTGAACAATGGACCTGATTCTGTGGCGTCACGCCGAAGCGGTGGAGTGGGCCGAAGGCGACAACGACCTGGAACGCTCGCTCACCCCACGGGGTGAAAAGCAGGCCGCCCGCATGGCCGCCTGGCTCGACCGCCAGTTGGCCGAAGGCACCCGCGTGCTGGTCAGCCCCGCGCGGCGGACCGAACAGACCGCGCTGGCGCTGGGCCGCAAATTCAAGCTGCGCGACGAGCTGCGGCCTGACGGCACACCGGCCCAGTTGCTGGAGCTGGTGCAGTGGCCCAGCAGCCGGGTGCCGATGCTGGTGGTGGGCCACCAGCCCATGCTGGGCCAGACGCTGGCGCAGCTGCTGCGCCTGCCCGAGACCGAATGCGCGGTGAAAAAAGGCGCGCTGTGGTGGCTGCGCCACCGCGAGCGCGACGGGCATGCGCAGACCGTGGTGGTCACGGTGCAAACGCCCGACATGCTGTAGCCGCCCAGGGCGGTCACAGCGGAGAACGTCAGTCGTTCTTGGGGCGGCCGGTCTTGATGGCGGGCACATTGCCCAGTGCGGTGGTCAACGCGGCGTCGTCCATCGCGGCCAGGGCCTTGATGCCGGCGCGCAGCAACTCGCTCTTCTTCGCGGGCAGGGCCAGCTTGTTGGCGCGTTGCTTCAGATCGTCCAGCACCAGGTACTCGGCCTTGGGGATGGTGAAGCTGTCACGCACCAGCTTGGGCTTTTTCGGCTTGGCAACTTTCGGTGCCACCGCCTTGGGGGCCACCGCTTTGGCCACCGGCTTCTTGGCGACAGGTGCCTTGGGCTTGGCCACCGCCGCAGGTTTGGCGGGCTTGACGGGCTTGGCAGGCTTCACCACCTTGGCCTTGGCGGGTTTGGTGGCCTTGGCCGTTTTGGCTGGTGGGGTGGTTGCCGGGGCGGCTGTCACCGCGTCGCTGGCGGAGGCGGGCGTTGTTGCGGGGGTTTTTGCAGTTGCCATGGATTTCTTTCTTGGTGGGATGAAACGGTATAAACAGTTTATACCGTTTCATTTCAACCCGTCAAGAAACCCGGTGTGTCAGTCCCGTTGGCAGAACGCGAACTGCCAGGGGGTCTTCTGCCAGGCCACCACCTCTTCGCGCAGCAAATGGCTGGACTGCGGGTAGGCCAGCGCCCAGGTGCGGTCGCAGGTCAGGCGCACCAGCTGCTGGCCGGGGTGGCATTCCACCGCCAGGCTGTCGAGTGCCGGGTTGCGCCGGGCGTGGCACAGAATCACGGCCACCCGCAGCGCCAGCAGTTGCAGCACGAACAGCGGGTCGGTGAAGTCGGCTTCGAGCTTGCGCAGCTTGCCGCGGTGGCCCAGCACCAGGAGCGCCAGCCGGTGCAGTTCAGACACCGCAAAACCGCCCACGTCGGCGTGGTCGAGGATGTAGGTGCCGTGCTTGTGGTAGTCGCTGTGCGAGATCTGCATGCCGATCTCGTGCAGCTGCGCGGCCCAGCACAGCTTGCGGGCGGTGCGTTGCACGTCGACCGGTGATGCCGCCGCACCTTCCAGCAGGGGGTGCAGAAAATGCCGCGCCACGCTGGCGACGCGGCCGGCCTGTGCTTCGTCCACCCGGAACTTGCTGGCCAGGGCCTGCACCGAGGCGGAACGCACGTCGGTTTGCGGTGCATCGCGGTCCAGCAGGTCGTACAGCACGCCGTGGCGCAGGGCACCGTCGGCCACCTGCAGCTGGTCGATCTCCAGCAAATCGAACACCGCCAGCAGCACGCTGATGCCGCCGCCAATCACCGCCTTGCGGTCGTCGCGCATGCCGTCGAGCCGCAGGCGGTCGGCGCTCTGGGCCTTGAGCAGGCATTCCAACAGCCAGTCCAGCCCGGCGCGGTCGATCCGGCCGGGCGACCAGCCGGCGGCAGCGAGCACTTCGCCCACCGCGCCCACCGTGCCGGAGGCGCCATAGGCCACGTCCCAGGTGTCGCGCTGGTAGGCGTTCAGGGCTTCGTCGAGCACCGCCTTGGCGGCGATTTCGGCGGTTTCAAAGGCGGCGGTGGTCCACTGGCCCTCGGGGAAGTATTTCATCGACCAGGCCACGCTGCCGACCCGGTACGAGGCCATGACCCTGGCCTCGTGGGCCTGGCCGAGGATCATTTCGGTGGACCGGCCACCGATGTCGATCACCAGCCGGCGTTCGTCGGACTGCGGCAACAGGTGGGCCACGCCCTGGTAGATCAGCCGGGCTTCTTCGTGGCCGGAAATCACGTCGATCGGGAAACCCAGCACCTCTTTGGCGCGGCTCAGAAAAGTGTCGCGGTTGCGCGCTTCACGCAGGGTCTGGGTGGCCACCGCACGCACCTGCGTCGGCTCAAAGCCGGCCAGCCGCTCGCCGAAGCGGGCCAGGCAATCCCAGCCGCGCTGCATGGCTTCGGGCGTGAGGTTGCGTGCCGCGTCCAGGCCGTTGCCCTGGCGCACGGTTTCCTTGAGGTATTCGGTTCGGTGGATTTGACCGTGGTCGAGTTGGCCAATCTCAAGACGAAAGCTGTTGGACCCGAGGTCCACAGCCGCGAGGCGGGTTCCGTTGTGCATGTGCGTGTGAAAGTGACTGGCCAGCATAGCACTGCCGTCAGCGCACTGTGGCCAGCCTGGGTGCCGCCTGCGGGGCGGGCTTCGACCTGTATTACTATGATTTTTGTAGCTTAACCGCGAGGTTTTACTGAGGCTCGAGGCCGATTTTTCTTAAAAACACCGCCCGGAAGCCTTGCCGGGCGGCGCGGCAGCCGCTCAGCGCTTGACCGGGGGCAACATGACGCGGTCCACCACATGGACCACGCCGTTGCTGGCCAGCAGGTCGGCCTTCTCGACCAGCGATTCTTCCACCGTCACAAAGCTGCCGGCCTTGGCAATGGCGACTTCGGCGCCGTTGACGGTCTTGACCTTGCTGGAGGTGGCTCCTGCGGCGGTGACCTTGACGGGCAGCACGTGGTAGGTCAGCACGGCCTTGAGTTTGGCCGGGTCGGTGGCCAGCTCGTCCATGGTTTTGGTGCTCAGGCCTTTGAAGGCCTCGTTGCTCGGGGCGAACACGGTGAAGGGGCCAGCGGATTTGAGCGTGTCGGTCAGGCCGGCCTTGCCAACCAGGTCGTTCAGCGTGCTGAGCGACGGCGTAGCGGCAATCGTCTCGGCCACGGTGACCGGGGCGGGTTGGGTGGCGCAGCCGGCGAGGGCGGCGGTCAGGGCAATGGCCAGGCTGGCATTGAGGGCAATTCGGCGGTTGATCATGGCGTCTCCAAGTTGGGTTGGTGCGAGGTTAGAGCGGCTTGGTGACATTTTTATGACCATGCCATGACGCCACCCTGTGCACCTGTGTTGTGCATCAACCGCCGGTTTGGCCCGGTGCCAGAGGGAAAGCGGGTCGTGCGTGTGGTCAACCGCCTGTCAGCTTGTCTGAAAAATGTCATGTGGTTGTCACATACGGTTTTTACAGTCAGAGCATCGTTCAACAACCGCAAAGGTTTCGCCATGAAAATTTCCTTCCAACTGCCAGCGCTGGGTTTTGTCGGTGCCGCCTTGTTGGTGGCCGCGCCTGTTGCCCTGGCCCAAAACGTGACCGGCGCCGGTGCCAGCTTTCCCGCCCCCCTGTACTCCAAGTGGGCGTCCGACTACAACAAGGCCACCGGCGTGAAGGTGAACTACCAGTCGGTGGGTTCGGGCGCTGGCCTGAAGCAGATTGAAGCGAAAACCGTGGATTTCGGCGCCTCTGACGCCCCGCTGAAAGACGACGAACTGGCCAAGAAGGGCCTGATGCAGTTCCCCACCGTGGTCGGTGGTGTGGTGCCGGTGGTCAACATCAAGGGCATAGCCCCCGGCCAGCTCAAGCTGAACGGCCAGGTGCTGGGCGACATTTACCTCGGCAAGATCACCAAGTGGGACGATGCCGCGATCAAGGCGCTCAACCCTTCGTTGCCACTGCCTGCCGCTGACATCGCCCCGGTACGCCGCGCCGACGGTTCGGGCACCACCTTCATCTTCACCAACTACCTGAGCAAGGTGAACGCCGAGTGGAAGAGCAAAGTGGGTGAGGGCACCGCTGTCAACTGGCCCGCTGGCGCGGGTGGCAAAGGCAACGAAGGCGTGGCCGCGTTCGTCAGCCGCCTGCCCAACTCGATTGGCTACCTGGAGTACGCCTACGTGAAGCAGAACAAGCTGACGTTTGCGCAGATGAAGAACAAGGACGGCAACTTCGTCTCGCCCGACGACTCCGCCTTCAAGGCCGCTGCCGCCGGTGCCGAATGGGCCAAGAGCTTCTACCAGATCCTGACCGAACAGCCCGGCAAAGACGCGTGGCCCATCACCGGCGCCACCTTCATCCTGATGCAAAAGCTGCAGGACAAGCCAGAGCAGGCCACCGCGTCACTCAAGTTCTTTGACTGGGCCTACAAAAATGGCGATGCCACCGCCGATGGCCTCGACTACGTACCCATGCCGCCGAGCGTGAAAGCCGTGATCGAAAAATCCTGGGGCGAGATCAAGGACGCGTCTGGCAAAGCCGTGGCGTACAAGTAAAAAACACCTGCCCCGCAGCGACTGACACAAGAAGAAAGGCGTGCACGGTGTCCACTACACTTTCACCCAACGACACTTCCATGGGGCCTTCGGAGAAGGCTTCCGAACGCGCCATGAGCACGCCCCCCCCGACCCGAACCACCCGAACCGGGCCGCTGGTTGACAAGCTGTTTGCCTGGGGCGCCAAGGGCGCCGTCCTGTTGACCCTGGGCTTGCTGATCGCCATCATGGTCTCGCTGGTCATCAGCGCCTGGCCCGCCATCGAGAAGTTTGGCCTGGGCTTCCTGACCTCCACCGTCTGGGACCCGGTGAAAAACGAGTACGGCGGTCTGGTGATGATCTACGGCACGGTGATGACATCGGTCATCGCGCTGGTGATTGCGGTGCCGGTGAGTTTTGGCATTGCGCTGTTCCTGACCGAACTCTCGCCCGCCTGGCTGAAGCAACCGCTCGGCACCGCCATCGAACTGCTCGCGGCCGTGCCCTCCATTGTGTACGGCATGTGGGGTTTGCTGGTGTTTGGCCCGATCCTGGCCGACTACGTTCAAAAGCCCGCACAGGCGCTGTTCAGCGGTGTGCCCTATGTCGGCACGCTGTTCACCGGCCCGCCAGTGGGCATCGGCATTTTGTCGGCCGGCATCATCCTCGCCATCATGGTGATTCCGTTCATCGCCTCGGTGATGCGCGACGTGTTTGAAGTCACCCCCACGCTGCTGAAAGAGTCCGCCTACGGCCTTGGCTCCACCACCTGGGAGGTGGTCTCCAAGGTGGTGCTGCCGTACACCAAGACCGGTGTCATTGGCGGCATCATGCTGGGCCTTGGCCGGGCCCTGGGTGAAACCATGGCGGTGACCTTCGTCATTGGCAACTTCAACCAGCTCGATTCGCTGAGCCTGTTCCAGGCGGCCAACAGCATCACCTCAGCCCTGGCCAACGAATTTGCCGAAGCCGGCGAAGGCCTGCACCAGGCGTCGCTGATCTACCTCGGTCTGGTGCTGTTTTTCATCACCTTTGTGGTGCTGATGCTGTCCAAGATCATGCTGTCCCAACTCAAGAAAAACGAAGGGAAGAAGACATGAACGCCGCCGTTGAAGCGCAGCGCCAGGCGATGTACAGCCGGCGCAAGCTGACCAACCAGATTGCGCTGGTGTTGTCGCTGGCCGCCATGGCCTTCGGCCTAGTCTGGCTGTTCTGGATTCTGTTTGAAACCATTGTGCTGGGCATTGGTGGGCTCAACTGGGCCACGCTGACACAAATGACCCCACCGCCGAACGAAGTGGGCGGCCTGGCCAACGCGATTTATGGCTCCATCCTGATGGTGGGCCTGGCCACGTTTGTCGGCACACCCGTCGGCATCATGGCCGGCATTTACCTGGTGGAATACGACCAGCACAGCTGGCTGGCCTCGGCCACCCGCTTTGTGAACGACATCCTGCTGTCGGCACCGTCCATCGTGATCGGCCTGTTCATTTACGCGGTGATCGTGGCGCGCTTCAACTCGTTTTCGGGTTGGGCTGGCGTGCTGGCGCTGGCGCTGCTGGTGATCCCGATCGTGATCCGCACCACCGAGAACATGCTGCTGCTGGTGCCGTCGGGCCTGCGCGAAGCGGCCTATGCACTCGGCACGCCCAAGTGGAAGGTGATTCTGAGCATCACCCTGAAGGCCGCACGGGCGGGTGTGTTGACCGGTATTTTGCTGGCCGTGGCCCGCATCGCCGGCGAGACCGCGCCGCTGCTGTTCACCGCTTTGAGCAACCAGTTCTGGACCTCCAACCTCAGCGAGCCAATGGCCAGCCTGCCGGTGACCATCTTCAAGTTCGCGCTGAGCCCCTATGAAAACTGGCAGAAGCTGGCCTGGGCGGGTGTGTTCATCATCACGCTGGCTGTGCTGGGCCTGAACATCCTGGCGCGCGTCCTGACGCGCAACAAGGGCTGAGCCCGGCAACCCCATTCAAACGCAGATTCCATCGCACGAACGTACACAAGGCCGACCATGGACACCCTCACCACCCACAAAAGCCAGTCCAAGATTTCTGTGAAGAACCTGGACTTCTATTACGGCAAGTTCCACGCCCTCAAGGGCATCAACCTCGAGATCCCCGAGAAGAAGGTCACCGCCTTCATTGGCCCTTCGGGCTGTGGCAAGTCCACGCTGCTGCGGATTTTCAACCGCATGTACGAGCTCTACCCCGAGCAACGTGCCCAGGGTGAAATCCTGCTGGACGGCGAGAACCTGCTGACCTCCAAAAAGGACGTGGCGCTGATCCGCGCCAAGGTCGGCATGGTGTTCCAGAAACCCACGCCGTTCCCGATGTCGATCTACGACAACGTGGCCTTTGGCGTGAAGCTGTTCGAGAACCTCAACGCCACCGACATGGACGACCGTGTCGAATGGGCACTGCGCAAAGCCGCGCTCTGGACCGAGGTGAAAGACAAGCTGAACCAGAACGGCGCCAGCCTGTCGGGTGGCCAGCAACAGCGGCTGTGCATTGCCCGTGGCATTGCCATCAAGCCCGAAGTGTTGCTGCTGGACGAACCCTGCTCCGCGCTGGACCCGATCTCCACCGCGAAGATCGAAGAGCTGATCGCCGAACTGAAAAACGACTACACCGTGGTGATCGTCACCCACAACATGCAGCAGGCCGCCCGCTGCAGCGACTACACCGCCTACATGTACCTGGGTGACCTGGTCGAGTTTGGCGCCACCGAACAGATGTTCTTCAAGCCGACCCGCAAGGAAACTGAAGACTACATCACCGGCCGGTTTGGCTGATTGACCCTTACCGACGAAAGCAACCTATGTCTGACAAGCACCTTTCGACCCAGTTTGACGCCGAACTCAACGGCGTCTCGGCCCGTGTGATGGAGTTGGGCGGCCTGGTGGAATCCCAGATTCGCCAGGCGATTTACGCGCTCTCTCAGTTCAGCGCGGAAACCGCTCAGCAGGTCACCGACATGGAACACCGCGTCAACGCGATGGAGGTCGAGATCGACAAGGAGTTGTCGTCCATCATCGCGCGGCGCCAGCCCACTGCGCGCGACCTGCGTTTGTTGATTGCGATCTCCAAGACCACCGCCAACCTGGAACGGGTCGGTGACGAGGCCGAGAAGATTGCCCGCATGGTCCGGTCCATCATCAACAGTGGTTCGGCCCGCTCATTGCCCAGCTCCGACCTGCGCGTTGCGGCGGACCTGGCCTCTGGTCTGCTGCGCAAGGCGCTGGACGCATTTGCGCGTCTGGACGTCAAGGCGGCGGTCACCATCCTGAAAGACGACGACCTGATCGACAAGGAGTTTGACGGTTTTGTGCGCAAACTCATCACCTACATGATGGAAGACCCGCGTACCATCTCGCCTAGCCTGGACTTGCTGTTCCTGGCCAAGGCCATTGAGCGGATCGGTGACCATGCGAAGAACATCGCCGAGTTCATCATCTACATCGTGAAGGGCGAGGACGTGCGCCACACATCCATGGAAAATATCGAATCTGCAGTGCGATGAAGTACCAACCCCGTGTTCTCATTGTCGAAGACGAGCCGGCGATTGCCGAGTTGATCGCGGTCAACCTGCGCCACAACGGCTTCCAGCCAATCTGGGCCGAAGACGGCACGTCGGCGCAACGTGAGCTCGACGCGGTACTGCCCGACGTGATCCTGCTCGACTGGATGCTGCCGGGCCAGAGCGGTGTGTCGCTGGCGCGCAAGTGGCGCGCCGACGGCCGCACCAAGGCCATCCCGATCCTGATGCTGACCGCCCGCAGCGACGAGCCCGACAAGATCGCGGGCCTCGACGCCGGTGCCGACGACTACATCACCAAGCCCTTCTCCACCCAGGAGCTGCTGGCCCGCATCCGTGCGGTGCTGCGCCGCCGCGCGCCCGAGCAGGTGACCGACAGCGTGACCATCGGCGAACTGGTGCTGGACGCCGCCACCTACCGCGTCACCTTCCAGGGCTTGCCCTTGAAGGTTGGCCCGACCGAGTTCAAGCTGCTGCATTTTCTGATGAAGCATTCGGAGCGTGTGCACAGCCGTTCACAGCTGCTCGACAAGGTCTGGGGCGACCATGTCTTCATTGAAGAGCGCACGGTGGACGTGCATGTGAAACGCCTGCGCGAAGCACTTGGTGGCGCTGCCGCGATGCTGGAAACCGTGCGTGGCGCCGGCTACCGCGTCACCTCCCAGCCGCAAGTCAGCATCCAGGCCTGAGGGGCAGCCCCGGTTCCATGATTTGGCGTTTTTGCAGTTTTATCCTGTGCCTGCTGCTGGGCGGCGTTGGGGGATGGCTGTATGCAGAGGCACTCGGCGCCTTGGTCAGTGTGGTTTTTGCCAGCGTGTTGTGGGTCGGGCTGGACCTGGTGCGTGGCCTGCGCGTGTTGCGCTGGCTCCGCAAGGGCGACGTGGCAAGCACCCCGAAGATCGGTGGGCTGTGGGACGAGGTCGCCAACCGCACCCGTCGGCTGGTGCGTCTGCGCGACCAGCAAACCCAGGAGGTGCAAAGCCGGCTGGATGATTTTCTGGAGGCGATCCACGAGTCGCCCAACGGCGTGGTGCTGCTCGACAACCAGGGCCACATCGAGTGGTGCAACCAGACCGCCGCTGCGCACTTCGGGTTCGACGTTGAACGCGACCTGATGCAGCACATTGGCAACCTGGTGCGTGACCCGGTGTTTGCCGCCTACTATGCCAACCCCCAGCAAGCGCACGACGTGGTGATGCCGGGCAGCCAGCATTCGCCGTCGCGGCCGGTGCGGTTGTCGGTCCACCTGCATGCTTACGGCACCGGGCGCCGCCTGCTGCTGTCGCGCGATGTCACCGCGGTGGAGCAGGCCGACGCGATGCGGCGTGACTTTGTGGCCAACGTGTCACACGAAATCCGTACCCCGCTGACTGTGCTCGCCGGTTTTGTGGAAACCCTGCAAAACCTGCCTCTGGACGACGACGAGCGCCACCGCTACCTGACCCTGATGGCCACGCAGTCGCACCGCATGCAAAGCCTGGTGAGCGACCTGCTGACGCTGTCGCGTCTCGAAGGCAGTCCGCTGCCCGGCGCACACGAGTGGGTGCGCATGCCCCGCCTGCTGGCGCAGTGCGAAGCCGACGCCCGTGCGCTGTCGGTGCTGCTGGCCGACCCGCCCCACCCATTGCACTTTGACATGGGCCCCGACTGCGAAGTGGCTGGCATCCACGCCGAGCTGCTGAGCGCGATGTCCAACCTGCTGAACAACGCCATCCGCTACACGCCGGCTGGCCGGCCGGTGTCGGTGCGCTGGCAGGCTTTGCCCAGCGGGCGTTACGAATTTTCGGTGCAGGACTGCGGGGCCGGCATCGCGTCAGAACACATTCCGCGTTTGACCGAGCGTTTCTACCGGGTGGACCGCAGCCGTTCGCGCGAGACCGGGGGCACTGGTCTGGGGCTGGCGATTGTCAAGCACGTGGTGCAGCGCCATGGCGGCGAATTGCGCATCCAGAGCACTGTTGGCAAGGGGTCGACTTTTGCGATGGAGTTGCCCGCCAACCGCGTCCGGTTGTTGGGCGACACCAGTCCCCGCGTGTTGCAGACCGACAGCCGCTTGCAGCAGCGCGGCTGAACCGCTCAGGCGCGCGGGCGGGTGGTGTGCCACACCAACCCAACGAACAACACCGCCACACAGGTCAGCGCCACCACGCTGGTGACCCAGAACGCCTGTGGTGATTGCCAGGCGGGTATCCGGCCGGCCATGCCTTCGTAGGCCAGCCAGTAGCCACCCGCCAGACCAACACCCCACAGCAGCACGCTGTAGATGGCCAGTGGCAACAGCGTGACGCGGTAGCAGCGCAGCACAAAGACGCTGAGCGCCTGCAGCGTGTCCATCAGGTGGTACAGCGCGACCCACTTCAGCAACACCGCCGCACTGACCACCACCGCCGCATTGCCGCTGTAGAGCCTTGGAAGGACCTCGCTGGCCAGCAGCAGCGTGGCCGACAGCGCGAGCGCCGCCCCGCCGGCCAGCTTGTAGCCCGCCCACACTGCCTGGCGTGCCTGCCCCGGTTGTGCAGCGCCCAGGCGGTAGCTGACCCGGGCGCTGGTGGCAATGCCCAACGACAGCGGCACCATGTAAAGCACCGTGGCGAGGTTGGCGGCAATCTGGTGGCTGGCCGACGCGGTGGCGCCCTGGCGCGCAATGAACAAGGCCATCAGGGTGAAAGACGTCACCTCCACCAGCACCGCCAGCCCGCCGGGCACACCCAGCCGCGCCAGCCGGCCAATGTGCTGCCAGTCCGGGCGGGCCATCCGGGCAAACAGCACCAGCGGTGCGTACAGCAGGCGCGTCCGCAGCATCCACACCGCCACCACCAGCATGGTGTAGTTGACGATCAGCGTGGCCCAGGCACAGCCTGCCAGCCCCCGCGCCTCCAAGCCCAGGCCGCCAAACGCCAGCCACAGCGACAGCGGCACCTTGAGCGTCAGCGAGCCGATCTGCAGCCAGGTCACCAGCAACGGGCGGCCCATGGACTGGTTCAGATTGGCATAGAGCCGGAACAACAGCGATGGCGCCAGCGCAAAGGCCAGGATATGCAGGTAGGCCAGCACCTCGGCCTGCAATGCGGCGGGCACTTCGGTCCAGTGCAGCAGGGGCTGGGCCCACAGCAGCACCCCCATGCCAACCGCCACCGCCATGGCACAGAGGTAAAGCGACTGGCGCACCGAGGCGCCAATCTCGCGATGGCGCTGGGCGCCCCGCAGCTCGGCCCAGACGGGGAGAGTGGCCTGCATCACGCCAATGAGCGAGACGAACACGCTGACGTAGATGGCGGTACCGACCGAGAGCGCTGCCAACGCGGTGTCGGAATAGCGGCCGGCAATCAGCGTGTCGGTCACGCCAAAGGCCATCACCGCCAGCTGCCCCACCAGCACGCTGGCACTGTGCCGCGCGATGGCGCGCAGGTCGCTCGTGGGCAAGGCGGGGTGGCCCATCAGGGCGCCAGCCGGCGGTAGAGCAACACGTCGTCGGTGCGGTCAGAGGGACGCCGCAGCACCGCCTGCAGGTTCCACTGCACCATGTCGGTGGCCTCAGGCAGGGTGGCCTGGTCGGCTGTGTCCACCAGCAGCCAGGGGCAAGTGTGGGCAGACGAAACGGGCAGCATGGTCAGACCACCGTGGTATTTCAGGGCCGCTGCATGGCCTTGCGACAGACCGTACATCTCGACACACTGGTCGGCGCGCACATGCACCGCCACACGCTGTGCCAGTACGGTGTAGCTGCGGGCAAAGTCCAGTGCGGGCAGCCACAGCGTCATCAGCAGCAGCCAGCCCAGCACCGCGCCGCCAGCGGGCAACACCAGGCTTTTCCACAGCGCGGTGCGGTGGCGGCCGACGCGCCAGGTGACCAGCCAGGCCCAGGCCAGGGTGGCCAGCAAAGCCACCACGAAGGCGAGCCAGGAAAAGCTGGGCACAAAGTCGGGTGCCAGCTTGGCCACGTTGGCTGCCGGCTTGGCCGGAAAGCCGGTCTGCATTGCGATCCAGACCACCCAGATGGTGATGGCAGAAGCGGTGAAAAACAGCAGCGTGAACCAGTCGATCAAAGCCGACATGCTGCGCCGCAGGGTGGGCAGGGAGAAAGCCGCCAGCGTGGCCAGTGCCGGCAAGGCCAGCAGCAGCGAGCGGTCAGCCGACGGTGTGGTGAGGGTGACGGTGATGCCCAGCGCCGCAAACCACAGCGGCAGTGCCACATGGCGGCTGCGCAGCATGTAACGCCAGCGCCACAGCGTCCACAGCGCCAGTGGCCAGGCGGGCCAGGTGAACCAGAGCAGCAGGCGGCCGAGGCTGCGCCACTCAGGCCAGTGGTCCAGCGACAGCCCGGGCAATGCGATGCGCCAGCGCCACAGGTCGAATGCGGTGGCCAATGCCGCGCTAAGCAGCGTGGCGCTCGCCAGCGCCAGCACACTGTGGCGCCGTCGGTCGTCCTGATCGGCACTGCGCGGTGAGCTGGCACAGAGCGCAAGGCAGCCTGTGCCCAGCAAGGCGGCCAACGTGGGCGCACCGCTCAGGGCCAGGCCGGCCAGGCCCAGGTGCAACCCGACCACCGGCCTCGCCTGGCGCACGGGCAAGGCGGCCACCGAATAAAACACCAGCGCCACGCTGGCCAACTGCGCCAAGGCCGGGGTCGTTTCGTGCGAAAGCTGGGCCAGCCCAAGACAGGCAATCAGCGCCAGGAGGCCACCGTCGGCCATGGCACGTGCGTAATCGGCTGGATGGGCTTCACCACCAAAGGCAAAGGCCACCGGCTGGGCCTGCGGGCTGCGGGCCAGGTGGTAGACGCCGTACCAGGTGGCGGTCAGCGTGAGCGCCAGCAGCAGCACAAAAGGCAGTCGGCTGGCGAGTGCCGGGTCCAGCCAGGGCAGCCCCTGGATGAAGAGCGCCCCCAGCCAGTAGGGCAGCAAGGCGTCGTGGGCAGGGCCCTGGCCCGCCACTTCGGGGGTGAGCCAGCCGGTGAGACCGGACGCGATGTTGGCCATGTAGCCAAACGACGTCATGTCGGCGCTTTTCCAGGGCTGCCGACCGACAAAGCCCGGCACGATGTAGGCCAGACACAGCAGGAACAGGGCCAGTCGGGGCAGCCGGCGCACGGCGTGTTGGGCAACGATGGCGGGCGTGGGCTGGTTCACAGAAATAAAGCTGGCGTGGGGTCGGTTTCGGGTCGCCAAAAGAAAAGGGCAGCTCGGAAACCCGGGCTGCCCTTTATACCTAAAACGGGGCTTACTTGGCGGTGGTCTTGCCGAAGCGGTTGCGGAACTTCTCAACGCGGCCACCCATGTTGTCCACCGACTTCTGTGTGCCGGTGTAGAAGGGGTGCGACTCGCTGGAGGTGTCCAGCTTGTACAGCGGCAATTCGCGACCGTCTTCCAAGGTGATCATTTCCTTGGCGTTGACGCACGAGCGGGTGACGAACTTGAAGTTGTTGGACAGGTCCAAAAAGCAAACTTCGCGGTAGTTGGGGTGAATGCCGTCTTTCATGGGGTTTTCCTGGTCAGGTGCGGTAGCCGGGCCAGCCAGTCTGGCCTACTTTCCGCAGAAAAGCCTTAGATTATAGCTCAGCCGCCTCTGCGCATCATGTCGAAAAAGTCGACGTTGCTTTTGGTGGCTTTCATGTTCTTCAGCATCAGTTCCATCGACTCGATCTCGTCCATGTTGTACATGAACTGGCGCAAGATGCGGGTCTTCTGCAAAATTTCAGGGGCCAACAGCAGTTCTTCACGGCGGGTGCCGCTGCGGTTGAGCTGGATCGACGGGAACACGCGCTTTTCGTACAGGCGGCGGTCGAGGTGGATTTCGCTGTTACCGGTGCCCTTGAACTCTTCAAAGATCACTTCGTCCATGCGGCTGCCGGTGTCGATCAGCGCGGTGGCGATGATGGTCAGCGAGCCACCTTCTTCAACGTTGCGCGCAGCGCCGAGGAAACGCTTGGGGCGTTGCAGTGCGTTGGAGTCCACGCCACCGGTCAGCACCTTGCCAGAAGACGGCACGACGTTGTTGTAGGCGCGTGCCAGGCGGGTGATCGAATCAAGCAGGATCACCACGTCTTTTTTCAGTTCAACCAGCCGCTTGGCGCGCTCGATCACCATTTCGGCCACATGGACGTGGCGGGCGGCGGGTTCGTCAAAGGTGGAGGCGATCACCTCACCCTTGACCGAGCGCTGCATCTCGGTCACTTCTTCGGGCCGCTCGTCCACCAGCAGCACCATCATGTGGATGTCGGGGTAGTTGGCGGCGATGGCGTGGGCCATGTGCTGCATCATCACCGTCTTGCCGCTCTTGGGCGGGGCGACCAGCAGGGCGCGCTGGCCTTTGCCGATGGGGGCAATGATGTCGATGATGCGGCCGGTGATGTTCTCGTCGCCCTTGATGTCGCGTTCCAGCTTCATCTGTTCCTTGGGGAACAGCGGGGTCAGGTTCTCGAACATGACCTTGTGTTTGTTCTGCTCTGGGGGGCCACCGTTGACGGCGTCGAGCTTGGTGAGTGCAAAGTAGCGCTCGCCGTCTTTCGGTGTGCGCACTTCGCCTTCGATCATGTCGCCGGTGTGCAGGTTGAAGCGGCGCACCTGGCTCGGGCTGATGTAGATGTCGTCGGTGCTGGCGGTGTAGCTGGTGTCTGGGCTGCGCAGGAAGCCGAAGCCGTCGGGCAGGATTTCCAGCACGCCATCGGCAAACACCTGCTCACCGGCACGGGCGCGCTTCTTGATGATGGCGAACATCAGTTCCTGCTTGCGCATGCGGCCGGTGTTTTCGATCTCAAGGGCTTCGGCCTGCTTGAGGACTTCAGACACGTGCAGTGCCTTGAGTTCGTTTAAGTGCATGGAATGACCCCTTTGGGGTGTGTCTACGGAAAACGGGGGGAGGTTTCGAGAGAGGCCAGAAGGTGCCTCACAAACCGGGGAACTCGAACTGCCTCGCGCTGGCGATGCAGTGAACTGGGAAGATTATGACAGGAAAAGAAGCGCCGCCGGAGCGCGGTGGCTCCAGCGGGCGGGGGGCGCGTCAGGCCAGTTGCTGGTCGATGAACGCGGTGAGTTGCGATTTGCTCATGGCGCCGACCTTGGTGGCAGCGAGCTGGCCGCCCTTGAAGACCATCAGCGTTGGGATGCCGCGGATGCCGAACTTGGCCGGGATGTCGCGGTTTTCATCGACGTTCATCTTGGCGATTTGTAGCTTGCCTTCGTAGGCGGCAGACACCTCGTCCAGAATCGGCGCGATCATTTTGCAGGGGCCGCACCACTCAGCCCAGTAGTCAACCAGCACGGGGGTGGTGGACTGCAGGACGTCGGCGTCAAAGCTGGCGTCGGAAATGTGTTTGATCAGGTCGCTGGCCATGGGGGTTCCTCAGGATTCGGTTGGCGGTACAGCTAAAGTAAGGGAATTGTGACAGAAACCAAGCCCCCACACAGGTCATGGCAAGCGCTGTGAACGCTATGGAAGCGATAGCGTCAGCGCATCAGGCCAGCGTGGTGGAAGCTCGCATGGCGCAGGTGGCCGCTGTGCTCACCGCCCGTGCCGCCCACCCCGCCAGAAGCGTGGTGCTGCTGCCCTATATGCAACTGATACCGGTCGCGAAACAGGCTTGGGCGCGGTTGTCGCCCGCTGGTTTTGCCCCCCGTTGCGAAACCACATTGAACTGGACGCGCAACCTCGGTGGCTTTGTGCCGGGGCCGGACGACCTGGCTTTTGACCGGGGCCGTGACCTGATCACCGCCCAGGCCCTGCTGGCGCGAGCCGGTTTGGCGGCGCAGCGGGAGTTGCTGGCTGGCAGCCTGGTTGACACCGCGCTGCAGCTGGCCGGGTTGGCGGCAGCCCAGGCGCCCAGCCGGCGCGCCGACTGGGCGGTGCAGGCCCGCGTGCTGGTGTCCAGCGGGTTGGATTCGCCGGTGCTGGCACTTGAAGCGGCGTTGGCCCGCACCGCGCTGGAATGGGTGGTGGCCTCGGCCTATGCCACCGACCTGCTGTTCCAGGACGCGGTGCTGCAACAGACCGACTGCTTGGTGGTGCTCGACGGCCTGCAGGCCGAGCCCTTGGTCGAGGCCCTCAAGGCGCGTTGGGGCGACAACGCGGTGTCGCTGCCGCTGGCCAACGACGCCGTGACCACCGGCCAACTGGCGCTGCACCCGACCGACAGTCCCGAAGACGAGGCCGAGCGCGCCGCCGCCTGCGTGCTGCGCCACATCAACGCCGGCCGTGTGCCGGTGGCGCTCGCCGCCACCGACCGCGCGCTGACCCGCCGCATCCGCGCCATGCTGGGGGTGCGGGGCGTGGCCCTGCGCGACGAAACCGGCTGGAAGCTCTCCACCACCCGCGCTGCGGCGCACCTGATGGCCGCGCTGCGCGCCTGTGCCTGGCACGCCAGCAGCGACACCGTGCTCGACTGGCTCAAGAACGCGCCGGCCCTGGATGTGGCACAGGTTTCGGCATTGGAGGCCGCGCTGCGTGCCAGCGGGGCGGCAGCCTGGCCTGCCACCTTGCCCGGCACGGGTGATGTACCCGAGCAGGCGGCGTTGTGGCAGCAAGTCCATGAATGGCGCCGCAGCCTGCAGCCTGCCCGGCCCTGGCTGGCGTGGTTGCAGGCCCTGCGGGAACTGCTGGTGGCCAGTGGCCAGTGGCCGCTGCTGGCAGGCGACACCGCCGGCGACGCGGTGGTGGCCGCGCTGCGGCTGGCCGACGGGGCCGACGCCGACTGGGCCGTCTTGCCGCAGGCCGCGCGCCGCATGGGCCTGGCCGAGTTCACCGCGTGGGTCACCGACGTGCTGGAAGCCGCCAGCTTCAAACCCGCCCCCCCCGACCAGGCGCAGGTGGTGGTCATGCCGCTGCCGCAGATGCTGGCGCAGCCCTTCGCCGCCGTGGTGGTGCCTGGCTGTGACGAGGCCAACCTGCCCGCGTCGCCCGAACCCCCCGGCAGCTGGACGCGTGCGCAGCGCGCCGGTCTGGGCCTGCCGTCGCGCGAGGGCCTGGCTGCTGCCCAACGCGCCGCCTGGCAACAGGTGCTGGCCTTGCCGTTCGTGGACGTGTTGTGGCGGCAGGCCGATGCGTCGGGCGAGCCGCTGGTGCCCAGCCCTTTGGTGCAGCAACTGCAGCTGCACCCAACGGGTTCGGCGATGGGCAGCGACCCGCGTGTGCTGAGGTCCATCACCCCGCAACCGGTGCGGCCGCCGCTGCCCACCGGGCAGGCCTTGCCCGTGGACCGGCTGTCGGCCAGTGCCTACGAAGACCTGCGGCGTTGCCCGTACCGCTTCTTTGCGTTGCGGCAACTCGGGCTGCAGGAGGCGGAAGAACTGGCGACAGAGCTGGGCAAGCGCGACTTCGGCACCTGGCTGCACGCGGTGCTGCGCGACTTCCACACGGCCCAGGCGGCCGACCCCTTGCCCCCCGGTGACGCACGCGTGTTGCGCATCAACACCCTGGCCGACGCCCAGACGCAGGCCATGGCGCTGGCCGAAGGCGAGTTCCTGCCTTTTGCCGCCAGCTGGCCCGGCGTGCGCGACGCCTATCTCGGCTGGCTGGCCCAGCACGAGGCCAGCGGTGCGCGTTTTCTGAGTGCCGAGACACCGGCCAGTTTGCCGCTGCCCGGCGTCACCCTGGTGGGCCGGCTTGACCGCGTGGACCAGCAAGACGGCATGACCTTGGTGATGGACTACAAGACCGAGGCCCTGCAGAAGACGCGGGACCGCGTCAGGGTGCCGACCGAAGACACGCAGCTGCTGTTTTATGCGGCGCTGCTGGCAGACGACACGCTGCGTGCCGCGTACGTCAACGTGGGTGACCGCAGCACCGACCTCGTGGAGCAGCCAGACGTGGTGCCTGCGCGCACCGTCTTGGTGGAAGGCATCGTGGCGGACATCGCGGCCATTGCCCGCAGCGCACCGCTGCCAGCCCTTGGCGAAGGCAGCGCCTGTGATTACTGCGCCGCCCGCGGCCTGTGCCGCAAGGATTTTTGGTCATGAACACGGCGCCACTGGCCTACGAACACAACGGCGAACGCATCGACCGTGCGGCGTTCTACGCCATCGCCTGCGACCCGCGCCGCAGCGTGGCGGTGGAGGCGTGTGCTGGCGCTGGCAAAACCTGGATGCTGGTGTCGCGCATCCTGCGTGCGCTGCTGGAAGGCGCGCAGCCGCACGAAATTCTGGCCATCACCTTCACCAAGAAGGCCGCTGGTGAGATGCGCCAGCGGCTGCACGAATGGCTGGAACAGTTTGCCCATGCCACGCCCGAGGTGCTGCTGAACGAGCTTAATACCAGGGGCATTGCCCCGGAGGCAACGCACAGCCTTGTGGCGCCGCTGTCACAGCTGTACCAAACGGTGCTCGCGGCCGGCCGCCCGGTGCAGGTGCGCACCTTCCACAGCTGGTTTACCGCGCTGTTGCGCAGCGCGCCGCTGGCGGTGCTAGGCGAGTTGGGTTTGCCAACGCATTACCAGCTGCTGGAAGACGACACCGAGGCGGTACAGGCCGTGTGGCCGCGTTTCTACACCGCCGTGGCACAAGACAGCGCCGCGCGGGCCGACTACCTCGCCGCCGTGGCCACCCACGGCCGCTTCCAGACGCAGAAGGCGCTGCTCGCCGCGCTGGCCAAGCGGGTGGAATTTGCACTGGCCGATGCGGAAGGCGTGGTCGACGCGTCGGTGGCGCCCTTTGGCACCGTATTCACCGAGTTTTCCGGGCACGACCACCCCAACGACATGCTGGCAGGCGACGACAGCACCGGCCCCCGCACGCTGCTGTGGGCCGCCGCCCGCGCCCTGGGCCGCGCCAGCGCACGCACCTTTGCCGAAAAAGGCCGCGAACTGGAACAGGCCCTGACCGGCCACGACGCCGGTGCCATGCTGGCCGCGTTGCTGACCCAAAAAGGCGAGCCACGCAAGTTCAGCGACAAACTGGCCGACATTGACACGGTGCGCGCGGCACAAGAGGTGGCCCTGCGCCTGGCCGCCGCAGGGGACCAGCACACCGCGTGGCAGCACCAGCAGCGCATGGCGCGCCTGGCACGGCGGCTGATTGCCGAGTTTGCCCAGCTCAAACGCGAACGCGGCTGGGTCGACATGAACGACCTGGAGAGCGCTGCGCTGTTCATGCTGCGCAACGAGGTGCTCAGCGGCTGGGTGCAGGAGCGGCTGGACGCGCGGGTCAAGCACCTGCTGATCGACGAGTTCCAGGACACCAACCCGCTGCAGTGGCAGGCGCTGAAGTCGTGGCTGTCGGGCTACACAGGGGCAGGGGGCGGGCTCAGCGTGTTCATCGTGGGCGACCCCAAGCAAAGCATCTACCGCTTCCGCCGCGCCGAGCCACAGGTCTTTGTTGCCGCGCAGGCCTTTGTGCGCGAAGGCCTGGCGGGCGACCTGCTGAGCTGCGACCACACCCACCGCAATGCGCGCCAGGTGATGGCGCTGGTCAACGGCGTGATGGGTGCGGCGCAAGACGCTGGCGAGTACACCGGCTTTCGCGCCCACACCAGCGAATCACCGGCCGCGGGGCGTGTGGCCCGCCTGCCGCAGATCGGGCGCGACCTGCCCGAAGACGAACACCCTTCTGAGGACGGCGAGACACCCTGGTGGCGCAACAGCCTCACCACCCCGCGCGAGCTGCCCGAAGAGACCCTGCGCACCCGCGAATGCCGCCAGGTCGCGCACTTCATTGCGGCCGAACTGGCCGCGGGCCACCCGCCCAAAGACATCATGGTGCTGTCGCGCAAGCGCGAGCCATTGGGTGTGCTGCGCGACGCGCTGCGCGCGCTGCACATCCCCACGCAGCAGCCCGAGAAAAACGACCTCGCCGACGCGCCCGAGGTGCAGGACCTGGTGGCGCTGCTGGACGTGCTGGTGTCGCCCACCCACGACCTGTCGCTGGCGCAAGCCCTCAAGTCGCCGCTGTTTGGCGTCAGCGACGCGGGGCTGGTGCAGCTGGCACTGCGCCAGCGCCAGGCGCGTGCCGAGGGGCGCCGCGCCGGCTGGCTGGCGTTGTTGCAAGAAGGGCCGTTGCAAGACCCTGGCGCCCCCGGCGAAGGCGCTGCGCTGCGCGACATCGGCGCCACGCTCATCCGCTGGAAAGCCTGGGTGGACACCTTGCCGCCGCACGACGCGCTGGACGCCATTTGCCACGACGGCGACGTGTTCGCCCGCTACGCCGCCGCCACGCCTGCCGCACTGCGCACCAGCGTGCTGGCCAACCTGAGCGCCTTGCTGGCCGCCGCGCTGCAGACCGACGGCGGGCGTTTCCTCACGCCCTACGCGCTGGTGCGGGCGCTCAAGGCGGGCGGCGTGAAGGCCCCGGCCCTGGCCAGCGCCAACGCGGTGCGCCTGCTCACCGTGCACGGTGCCAAAGGGCTGGAGGCCCCGGTGGTGGTGGTGCTCGACACCGACACACCGCCCGCCGCCGCCGACACCATGGGCGTGCTGGTGGACTGGCCGGGCGAGGCCGAAGCGCCCGAGCGCTTCACCTTCCTCGCCAGCGAAAAACACCCCCCGTTGTGCAACGCGGCGGCGCTGCAGGCCGAGCAGGCGGCCCGCCAGCGCGAAGAACTCAACACCCTCTACGTGGCCATGACGCGCCCCCGCAGCACGCTGGTGCTGTCGTCGGTACAGCCCTACCGCGCAGCCCCGCAGAGTTGGTGGCAGCGCCTCGGCGCGTGGGCCGAAGCCAACGAAGGTGTTTGCGAGGCACTGCCTGCCCCAAGCGCCCCTGAAGGCCTGCACAATGGCCCAGACACCCCTTTCACACCATTTTTAATGCCAAATCTGCCTCAAGCTATAGTGAAATCTAGCGATTCAGCTATTAAAAACATAGTAAATACACCGCCGGACGCCGACCCCTCGGCGCGCCTCGGCCAGGCCATGCACCGCCTGCTGGAGTGGGGCCTGCCCGCTGCGGGGGCGGTGGGCGCGGCGCAACTGCTGTCGGTGGCGCGCGAGTTTTCGCTCAGCCCGGCGCAGGCGCAACAGGCGGCGGTGCTGGCCCAACGCATCCACACCGGCGAAGGCGCCTGGGCCTGGCAGGCCGAGGTGGTGGACTGGCAGGGCAACGAGGTGGAACTCAACCACCAGGGCCAGTCGCTCCGGCTGGACCGGCTGGTGCGTCGCCGCGACACCGGCGCCTGGTGGGTGCTGGACTACAAAAGCGCCCCCCAGCCCGAACGGCAGCCGGGCCTGCTGGCCCAGATGCAGCGCTACCTCAGCGCGATGCGCTCGGCTTACCCCGGTGCACCCGTGCACGCCGCGTTCCTCACCGGCGACGGTCGTGTGGTGGTGGCGTCATGACCGGCGTGGTGATCGTCGGTGCCGGCCCGGCCGGGCTGATGGCGGCCGAGGTGCTGTCGCGCGCCGGTGTGCAGGTCGATGTGTACGACGCGATGCCGTCTGCCGGCCGCAAGTTTCTGCTGGCCGGCAAGGGCGGGCTGAACCTGACCCACTCCGAGCCGTCCGAGTTGTTCGTGCAGCGCTACGGCGCCCGGCAGGCCGTGCTCGCGCCGCTGCTGCAGGCCTTTGGTGCCCAGGCGCTGCGCGACTGGGCGCAGGGTCTGGGTGTCAGCACTTTCGTGGGCACCTCGGGCCGTGTGTTCCCGACCGACATGAAAGCCGCGCCCTTGTTGCGTGCCTGGCTGCACCGCCTGCGCGAGGCCGGTGTGCGTTTCCACATGCGCCACCGCTGGACCGGCTGGGACGCCACCGGCGCCTGCCAGTTCACCGCGCCCAACGGGCCGGTGCGTGTGCAGGCCCGCGCGCTGGTGCTGGCCCTCGGCGGCGCCAGCTGGTCAAGGCTCGGCTCCGACGGCGCCTGGGTGCCCTGGCTGGCCGCACGCGGCGTGGCGGTGGCACCGCTGGTGCCCGCCAACTGCGGCTTTGACGTGGCGGGCGGCTGGAGCGACCACTTCAGCAGCCGCTTTGCCGGCCAGCCGTTCAAGTCGGTCGCGCTCAGTTGCACCGACAGCCGGGGCCAGCGCTTCCAGCGCAAGGGCGAGTTTGTGGCCACGGCCACCGGCGTGGAAGGCAGCCTGGTCTATGCCGCCTCGGCCGTGCTGCGCGACGAGATCGCCCGCAGTGGGCAGGCCCGGTTCACGCTGGATTTGCTGCCCGACAAACCGGCCGACAAGGTGCTGGCCGACGTGGCCCACCCGCGCGGCTCGCGCTCGCTGTCCAGCCACCTCAAGAGCCGGCTGGGGCTGGACGGCATCAAGATGGCGCTGCTGCACGAGGTGCTGGACAAAGACGCGCTGCAGCAGCCCGAACGGCTGGCAGCGGCCATCAAGGCCGCGCCGCTGACGCTGTCTGCCGCCCGGCCGGTGGACGAGGCCATCAGCACCGCCGGCGGTGTGCCGTTTGAGGCCATGACCCCACAAGGGATGCTGCAGGCCCTGCCCGGCGTGTTCTGCGCCGGGGAGATGCTGGACTGGGAGGCGCCCACCGGCGGCTACCTGCTCACCGCCTGTTTTGCCAGTGGCGTGTTGGCCGCGCAAGGCGTGTTGAACCACCTCTCTCAACCCGCCACAATGGCACCATGACGCTGCGCTGGCCCACGTTCAAGCTCGACCTCGGGTCGTCGCTGGCGCTGGCCTTCTTTCTGCTGTCGATGCTGCTGACGATGCTGCTCACGCTGGCCATCGACACCACTGTGAGCCGGCAGGTCAAGTCCGAGATCGGCACCAACCTGGCCGAGCTGGCGGCCCAGACCACCAACCACCTGGACCGCTCGATGTTCGAGCGCTACCGCGAGGTGCAGCTCATCAGCCAGCGCACCGGGCTGGACGGCGGGCCCGAGCGCCTGCAGCAAACCCGGCAGACCCTGAACACGTTGCAGCAAACCTACCCCTACTACGCCTGGATCGGCCTGACCGACACCCAGGGCCAGGTGAAGGCCGCCACACAGGGCCTGCTGGAAGGGGTTGACGTGTCGGCCCGCCCCTGGTTCATCAACGCCAACAAGGGTGTGTATGTGGGCGACGTGCACGAGGCCAAACTGCTCGCCAAGCTGCTGCCCAACCCGACCAACGACCCCAAACGTTTTGTCGATGTGGCTTTTCCCTACCGCGACGCCAGCGGCGCGGTGGCCGGCGTGCTGGGCGCCCACATCGCCTGGCAATGGGCCACCGACATCGCACAGTCCATCGTCGCGCCGGTGGCGCGTGAGCGGCAGGTGCAGGTGGTGATCGTCGGCGCCGATGGCAAGGTGCTGCTCGGCCCCAAACCGTTTGAAGGCCAGGTGGCACCGGTGCACAACACCGCGTCCGCAGAGGGCCGCAGCGACTTTGGCGTGGCCACCTGGCCCGACGGCCGCGAGTACCTGGTGGGCTACAGCGCCAGCCGCGGCCACATGGCTTACCCCGGTCTGGGCTGGCGCATCCTGGTGCTGCAAGACCTGGACGAAGCCTACGCACCGGTCAAGGCGCTGCGCCAGCAGGTGCTGCTGGGCGGCGTGGCGATTGCGGCCCTGTTTTCCTTTCTGGCGCTGGTGGCAGCCCGTGCCATCACCCGCCCGCTGCTGGTGCTGGCCGACGAGGCCCAGCGCATCGAAACCGGCGAAACGGTGGCGATCGACCCTGGCGAGGCGGTGTACGCCGAGGTGGCGGCGCTGAGCAGTTCGCTCAGTTCTTTGCTGGGCAGCCTGCAGCAGAAAGAAAACGACCTGAAGCAGCTCAACGCCACGCTGGAGAAACGCGTCGGCCAGCGCACCACCGAGTTGCTGAAAGCCATGGCCACCGTGCGCGAGAACGAATACCGGGTGCGCGCGATCGTTGAGTCGGCCCAGGGCGCGTTCGTGGCCATGAACTTCCAGGGGCAGATCTCGGGCTGGAATTCGCAGTCGGAAAAACTGCTCGGCTGGCAGCGCGGTGAGGTCATGGGCCACTCGCTGTTCGACACGCTGATCCCGGCGCGCTTCGTCAAGGGCTGGCAAGACGCTTTCCACAACTTCCTGGCCACCGAGCAGGCTGGTTTCATCAACCAGCGCATGGAACGGCTGGTGCTCACCGCCCGTGGTGAAGAGCTGCCGGTGGAGATGAGCATAGCGCTGGTGAACACCGACAAGCTCAAGTTCTTCAGCGCGTTTTTATACGACATCTCCGAGCGCAAGGCGGTCGAGCGGATGAAGAGCGAGTTCATTTCCACCGTGTCGCACGAACTGCGCACGCCGCTCACCGGCATCTACGGTTCGCTCAGCCTGCTGGTGTCGGGCATGGCGGGCGAGTTGCCGGCCGACGTGAAGCCGCTGATCGAGATGTCGCACAGCAGCACCGAGCGGCTGATCCGGCTCATCAACGACGTGCTGGACGTGGAGAAGATCGAGTCGCAGAGCATGCAGTACCACTTCCGCGTGTTGCCGCTGCGCCCGCTGGTGGCACAGGCCGTGGCCGCGACCCAGGCCTTTGCCGACCAGTACGGGGTGCGCCTGCTGCTGGAAGAAGACCCTCCGGGTGCCCCGCCCACATTGGTGCGTGCCGACGCCGACCGCCTGGTCCAGGTGGTGGTGAACCTGCTGTCCAACGCTGCCAAGTTCTCGCCCACGGGCGGCGCCACGGTGCAGGTGCGGATCGAGTCCCACGCCACGGGGGTGCGGCTGTCGGTGCGCGACCATGGCATCGGCATTCCAGACGAATTTCGCAGCCGCGTGTTCGAACGCTTCGCCCAGGCTGACGCCTCGGACCGCCGGCAAAAGGGTGGCACCGGTCTGGGCCTGAGCATCTGCAAGAGCATCGTCGAGGCCCATGGTGGGCAGATTGGCTTTGCCAGTACCCTCGGTCAGGGCACCACCTTCCAGGTCGATTTGCCGGTCGCCAGCAACGAGGCGGCGTAGGACAGGCACTACACCCAAGGGGCGTGCTGTCCCCTTACCGACCCCTCTGCCCAGGCACACACTGGCCCTCCAGCGTGGTCATAAGACTTGGCAGTTGCCAGGCCATCCCTGCGCTTTCACGGGAGACAGTCATGAACAGGCTTTTGAAAACAGGGGTGGTGGCGGTCGGTGCCATGCTGGCAGTGCAGGCCATGGCGGAGGTGACGTTCTATGAACGCGATGGATTTCAGGGCCGCTCGTTCAACACCCAGCGCCAGATCGCGGACTTTGATCGCTTGGGTTTCAACGACCGCGCGTCGTCGGTGGAGGTGACGCGCGACCGCTGGGAGGTGTGTGACGACGTGCGCTTCCGTGGCCGCTGCGTGGTGCTGCGCCCTGGCCGCTATGCTTCGCTGGAGGCAATGGGCCTGAACGACCGCGTGTCGTCGGTGCGCGCCATCAACAGCAACGTCCGCGTCGCCGACAACCGCTACGCGCCGTTGCCAGGCACCGCGCAGATCACTGTGTTCGAGCGCGAAGGTTTTCAGGGCCGGTCATTCACCACCCAGCAGCCGGTGCTGAATGTCCCGCGCAATGGCTTCAATGGGCGCGCCGCGTCCATGCTGGTGGTTGGCACACCCTGGGAGGTGTGTGACGATGTGCGGTTTGATGGCCGTTGCGTCGTGCTGCGTCCCGGCCGCTACCCTTCGCTGGCCAATGTGGGTGTGAGTGACCGCGTCGTTTCGCTCAGGACGGTGGTCAGCAACGTGCGGGTGGAAGAAGCCCGGCCGGACCGGTCGGCGGGCAATGGCTACAACTACCGCCGCCGCGACAACGAAAACCTCTACCAGGCGAGCGTGACTTCGGTGCGCGCGGTGGTGGGCACGCCAGAGCAGCGCTGCTGGGTGGAACGCGAGCAGGTGTCGCAATCGCAGGCCAATGTGCCCGCCGCACTGGCGGGCGCGCTGATTGGCGGCATCCTGGGCCACCAGGTCGGGGGCGGCCGTGGCAAGGACTTTGCCACCGTGGGTGGTGCGGTGGCAGGCGGTGTGGTTGGTGCCGGGATTGGCCGCGACGCGAGCGGCCAGCCAGCTGCCACCCAAAGTGTTCAGCGTTGCGCCGCCGTGCCCAACCAGCAGCAGCGGCCCGACTACTGGGACGTGACCTACGTCTTCCGTGGCCAGGAGTACCGCATCCAGACCACTACGCCGCCGGGCGACACGGTGACCGTCAACGGACAGGGCGAGCCCCGCGTCTGAGTACCCATGGGCGTCTCCCGGTTGGACGCCTTCAGGCGCCCGGCTTGGAGACGCCTTTGCGTTTCATCGTGCCCCAGGTGCCTTCGCGCTGGAAAATCCAGCGCCACAGGCCAATCAACCGCCACCAGGCGCTGAGCTGGCGGTAGCCAAAGTTCTCCAGCACCACAAACAGCGCCAGCACCGCCAGGTGCTTGGCCTTGGGGTAGATGTGGAAGGACATTTCTTCCAGCAGCAGGCCCGAGGCCGACAGCAGGATGCCCAGCCCAATCGCCAGGAACAGGAAGATGGCGAAGGCCTCCCATGAAATCCAGCCCCACCAAAAGGCAAAGGCCATGAACAGGTAGCCCCCCAGTTCCACCACCGGCCCCAGCCATTCAAACGCCACCATGAATGGGAAGGCCAACCAGCCCGGTGGCCCGCCACGGCGGTTGAACATCAGGCCCCAGTGGCTGGACAGGCTTTCCGACAGGCCGCGCTGCCAGCGCACGCGCTGGTTCTTCAACGTCTTGTGGTCTTCGGGCACCTCGGTCCAGCAGACCGGGTCGGGCACGAATTCAACCTTGTAGGCGATGCCCGCGTTGCGCAGGTGGTGGTGCATGCGGACCACCAGTTCCATGTCTTCGCCAATCGTGTTGGTGCGGTAGCCACCGACCTGGATCACCACCGCCGTCTTGAACAGCCCGAACGCGCCCGAGATGATGAGCATCGCCTGCATGCTGGACCAGCCGAGCCGGCCAAACAAAAAGGCGCGCAAATACTCCACCACCTGGAACAGCGCCCAGCCATTGCGTGGGAGGCCCACGCGGGTGAGAAACCCGTCGCTGATGTCACAGCCATTCGCCACGCGGATGGTGCCGCCAGTGGCCACGATCAGCGGGTCGCTCAGGAAGGGCTTGGCCACGCGCTGCAGGCTGTCGCGCTGCAGGATCGAGTCGGCATCCACCCCGCAGAACAGCGGGAAACGGGCGGCGTTGATGCCGGCATTGAGCGAATCGGCCTTGCCGCCGTTGTCCTTGTCGATGACGCGCAGGTTGGGGTGGCGGGTGGAGCGGTAAATGCCGCGGATGGGTTGGGTGGCCAGCTGCACCCGGTAGGCTTCGGGGAAAGGTAGCAGGCCGAATTCTTTTTTCAGCACCTCCAGCGTGCCGTCTTTGGAGCCGTCGTTGACAACGATGATCTCGAATTCCGAATACGACAGCTGCAGCATCGAGCGGATGGCCGGCGCAATGGTGGTCTCTTCGTTGTAGGCGGGCACCAGGATGCTGATGGCCGGCTCCAGGCCCGAAAACACCTGCGGCAGGTCGTTCAGCAGCCGCTCCTGGGTGTTGCGGTGCAGCGCCACGATGGACACCAGGTTCAAGAGCAGGTAGCCGCCGTTCAGCGCCACGAAATAGCACAGGATGAACCAGGTCAGGAAGTCGACCAGGATGTGTTCGCTCATGCACCCACCCGTTCTGCAAACACCTGGCCCAGGATGTCCTGCGCGTAGCGGTCCGGGCTGTTCTGGCGCAGGGCCGCCATCTCGTCAGCGGTGACAAAGGGCAGGCCGGCCAGTGCCTGCGCGGCGCGGTAGCGCACCCACCATTCGCGGTCCTGCAGCGCCTCGGCCAGCAAGGGCACGTCGGTGGGTTCGCCAATGCGGCCCAGGCATTTCACGGCCTGCACGCGGATGGTCCAGTGGGTGTGTTTGGCAAAGCCACGCACCTGCGGCAGCAGTTCAGCGTTGTTCACCAGCCGCAGGCCAGCCACCAGAATGTCCACCGGCCGCGCCCCATCCACCAGGTAGGCCAACACCTCGGCGGGCAGGTTGAGCTTGAGCGCCTCGGCCAGCCGCATCAGCCGGCCCATGTTGGCGGGGTCTACCCGGGTGATCTTGCGCGACAGCAGGCCTTCGAGTTCGCTGCGGGAAGCCGCCAGCATCACCGCCAGGCGGTTGATGTCCCAGTCGTGCCGCTTGATGAGCAGCGGCATCAGGTGCTGCACACCGCGCACCGGGTCAATTTGCAGCAGTGCGCGGGCGGCCTGCAGCGACACCAGGCTGTCGTCGCTGACGGCCTGCGCAAACAGCGCGTCCCAGGCGCTTTTGTCGCGCAGGTGGCCGAGCGCGAGGATGGCCAGCAGCCGTTCGGACCGTCGCCCGCTGGCCAGCCACTGCTGCGCGAATTGCGGCACTTTCAGCGCAAAGCCCACCTGGTTCAGTGTCTGGCTGGCACTGCCACGCAACGACTCCTGCAGGTAGGTCCAGTATTTGAGAAAAGACATTTGGTCGACCCTGGCCAGCGTGGGCAGGGCACGCACAGAACCGCCGGCCAGCACTTCCAGCAGCGCCGGGCGCCAGACCGCCAGAAAATAGGCCTCACGCCGCTCGGCCCGGCGCAGCCGGTAGCGCAGCACCATGATGGACAGTGCCATCAGCAGTGTTAACAGTATGCTGACAACCCCGGCCCAGAACGCGAGCTCGAGCAGCGTGTCAGAAGGTGTACTGGGCACCAAGTCGCGCACCATTGCGGGTGTAGAAGCTGCCTTGTGATGTGCTGCCCAGTGCGTAGTTCACTGCCCACTGCGGGCTCACCCAGTGCCGGCCCACCAGCGCGATGGACTTGATGTCGGCGATCACCACGTTGTTGCCACCGACCGGTGTGGCCTCTTCGCCCACGGCGGCAATCAGGCCGACCGAGTTGCGGTCGCCGTAATAGTAGTTGCCGCGCACCGAGCCACTGTAGGCCGAGGTGCCCGAAGCGCGCACCGGGCTGAACGACACCAGCCAGCTGAACGACGAGAAGTAGTGTTCCAGCCCGACGCTCGCCTGGTTCACCGTGGTTGCGTCGTAGCGGGTGTGTTTCAGGCCCAGGTGGGCCAGCCAGGCGGGCGCGAACTCGTACTGGCTGGTCAGCCCGACGCCGTGTTTGGCCAGCACGCGGTGGGTGTTGCTGTAGTTGCCCTCCAGGCCCACCACCCACTGCGGGGCCAGCGGCAGCGTGTAGCCAGCAGAGACCTGGGTGTCTTTCAGGCCAAAGCGGCGCGTCTCCACCACGCCCACATCCACCTGCCGGTATTTGCCCAGGCTGTGGCTGAGGCGCAGGCCGGTTTCTTTCCAGTCCGGGCTGCCGTTGTTGAGGTGGTTGCGCTCGTGGCTGACCTCGACAGAGGTGGCGCGGTCGGTGGTCTGGGCGTGCAGTGGCAGCACGCCCAGCAGGGGGAGCAGCCAGAGGGTGGTTCTGAAGGGGGTGAAAGAGGTCATGGGGTCACCTGTGTCAAACGCCGCAACCGGGCCAGCAGCTCGTTGGGCTGGAACGGTTTGACGATGTAGTCGTTGGCGCCGGCGTCGAGCGCACGCACGATGTCCTGCTCCTGCGTCTTGGCCGTCAGCATGATGACGGGCACCTTCTGCCAGCCGGGCTGGGCCCGCAGCAGGCGCACCAGCTCAAAACCGTCGATGTAGGGCAGCATCACGTCCAGCAGCACGACGCTGGGCGCACTTTCGGTTTCAATGAACTGCTTGGCGGCCCGGCCGTCACGCGCCTGGTGCACGCGGTACTGCCCACGCTCCAGCATGAACGTGAGCAAATGGGCAATGTGGTCGTCGTCTTCCACCACCAGCACCGACGGCAAGGTGGCGCTGGTCATGGGGTATGGGTAAAAATGGCCATGGCAAACATCGTAATCGACATTGCCTGATAGGTGGCGGCCACGGCAACGCCATGGTGCAAGAAGAAGTTGACGAGCCTTGACCCCGGCACTGACTCCACAGTTAGGGCTGCTTGGTTCCCCACCTGACCCGGTTGGCCGCTTTACCATGCGGGAAGGCCCGTCATCACCGATTGTAAGCGGTGCCAGACCGGTCCCTACAGCAAAACCCGGTTCACCCACAGGGGCAGGGGAGATAGCGGTTCGCCCTAGCATCTGAACCTGATGTGGGGAGAGATGCCCCACGCCCTTTGTTTTAGAACAGGACACTCTCCCATGCCGACCACCCTTTTCAGTCCGCTGCAACTCGGCTCCATCACCCTGAACAACCGCATCGTGATGGCGCCGTTGACGCGCAGCCGCGCCGGTGACGGCAACGTGCCGCATGCGCTGAACGCGCTGTACTACGCCCAGCGCGCCAGCGCCGGCCTGATCATTGCCGAGGCAACCCAGGTCACGCCCGAAGGCCAGGGCTACATCACCACCCCCGGCATCCACAGCGACGAGCAGACCGCCGGCTGGAAGGCCGTGACGGATGCGGTGCATGCCAACGGCGGCCGCATCTTCCTGCAGCTGTGGCACGTGGGCCGTATTTCGCACACCTCGTTCCAGCCGCACGCCGCCGCGCCGGTGGCGCCCTCGGCGATTCAGGCCGAAGGCAAGACCTACACGCGCGACGGTTTTGTCCCGCTGTCCAAGCCCCGCGCGCTGGACACCGACGAGATCCCAAGCATCGTGGCCGCTTACGCACAGGCCACCCGCAACGCGCTGGAAGCCGGTTTTGACGGCGTGGAAGTGCACGCCGCCAACGGCTATTTGATCGACCAGTTCCTGCGCGACAAAACCAACCACCGCACCGACCAGTACGGTGGCAGCTTCGAAAACCGCAGCCGCTTCCTGCTGGCGGTGGTGGACGCGGTGACCACGGTGGCCGGTGCCAGCCGGGTGGGCGTGCGCATCTCGCCGCAAAACGCGTTCAACGATATCAGCGACAGCCAGCCCCAGGCCTTGTTCAACCATGTGGCCGAGCAGCTGGCCCCGCGCAAGCTGGCCTACCTGCACGTGATTGAAGGCGACATGAGCGGCGCGCCTGCCGCACCGTTTGACTACGCCGCCATCAAACAGCTGTTCGGCGGCCTCTACATGGCCAACAACGGCTACGACAAAGCCCGCGCCAGCGCCGCCCTGGCCGAAGGCCGTGCCGACCTGGTGGCGTTTGGCAAGCCCTTCATCGCCAACCCCGACCTGGTGACCCGCTTTCTGCTGGACGCGCCGCTCAACCCGCTGCAGGCGGCCACGCTGTACGGCGGCAGCCACCCCGGCTACACCGACTACCCGTTGCTGCAGTCCACCGCTGCGGCCTGACCACACCACACCGCACGAGGCCGGCCCTGCGTGGCCCGTAGAATCCGCGCATGTCTTACCTTGTGCTGGCCCGCAAATACCGCCCGCGGAATTTTTCCGAAATGGTGGGGCAGGGCCATGTGGTGCAGGCGCTGTCCAACGCGCTGACGCAGCAGCGGCTGCACCATGCCTACCTGTTCACCGGCACCCGGGGGGTGGGCAAGACCACGGTCTCGCGTATCCTGGCCAAGTCGCTGAATTGCCAGGGGGTGGACGGGCAGGGCGGCATCACCGCCGAGCCCTGCGGTGTTTGCCGCGCCTGTACCGACATCGACAGTGGCCGCTTTGTCGACTACACCGAGCTGGACGCCGCCTCCAACCGGGGCGTGGACGAAATTTCCTCGCTGCTGGAGCAGGCGGTCTACAAACCGGTGCAGGGCCGCTTCAAGGTCTTCATGATCGACGAAGTGCACATGCTGTCCAACACCGCGTTCAACGCGATGCTGAAGACGCTGGAAGAGCCGCCCGAATACCTCAAGTTCGTGCTTGCCACCACCGACCCCCAGAAAGTGCCGCCCACGGTGCTGTCGCGCTGCCTGCAGTTCAACCTGCGGCCCATGGCGCCCGAAACCGTGCTGGAACACCTCGGCACCGTGCTGCAGGCCGAGTCGGTGCCGGCCGAACCCGGTGCGCTGCGCCTGCTGGCCCGCGCCGCCCGCGGTTCGATGCGCGACGCGCTTTCGCTGACCGACCAGGCGATTGCCTTTGGCAGCGGCGCGCTGCGCGAAGACGGCGTGCGCCAGATGCTGGGCACGGTGGACAGCGGCCATGTGTTCAGCCTGATCGAGGCCCTGGCCCAAGGAGACGGCAAGGCCGTGGTCGACACCAGCGACGCCCTGCGTCTGAGCGGCCTGAGCGCCGCCTCCACCCTCGAAGAAATGGCCCGCGTGCTGCAGCGCATGGCGGTGCTGCAGGCCGTGGGCGCGCCCGCCGATGCGGACAGCACCGACCCGGACGCCGCCGACATCGCCCGCCTGGCCAGCCTGCTGCCGCCCGACGAAACCCAGTTGCTCTACAGCCTGTGCCTGCACGGCCTGGCCGAACTGGGCCTGGCGCCCGACGAGTACGCCGCACTGACCATGGTGTTGCTGCGCTTGCTGGCGTTCAAGCCTGCGGGCGCGCCACGGCCGGTTCGCACCGCGGGCGCCGCACCGGCTGAAAAAAAAACACTGACGCCGGCTGAAACGCCACCGGCGGCCGTGGTGGTGCCGCCCAGGCGCCCGGAACCCGTTCCAGAGGCCGCCAAACCGGTTGCCAGCACCAATTTAGAGTCAAATCGGCCTCAAGCCTCAGTAAAATCTAGCGATGAAGCTACAAAAATAGTAGCGATTCCGGTGCGCGTGCAACCCGAGCCAGGCGCCCGCACCGAGCAGCGCACCAGCCAACCGTTCCAGCCCGGCCCACACGGCGCGTTCTGGCACGAGGTGGTGCAACAGCTCATCGCCAGCGAGGCCGTGACCGCCATGGTGCGCGAGTTGGCACTGCAGGCCGAGCTGGTGGAACGCGACACCGCCGAATGGACGCTGCGCATCGAGCGCGAATCCCTGAACCAGACCCCGCTGCGCGAACGCCTGCAGGCAGCGCTGCAGGGTGCGGGCCACGGCGTCACCCTCACCACCGTGCTGGGCCCGGTGCAAGACACCCCGGCGCGCCGCAACCACGCGGCGCAGGCAGCGCGCCAGCAGGCCGCCGTGGAGACGATCGAGAACGACCCCTTCGTGCAAGCCATGCTGCGCGACTTTGGCGGCCGCATCGTGCCCGGCAGCATCAAACCCACCGCTTAAAGTTCAACAAAAGGAAACCACCATGTTCAACAAGGGACAACTCTCCGGCCTGATGAAACAGGCGCAGGCGATGCAGGACAACATCAAGAAAGCGCAGGACGAACTGGCGCTGCTGGAAGTCACCGGCGAGTCTGGCGCCGGCCTGGTCAAGGTCACCATGACCTGCAAACACGACGTCAAACGCATCACCATCGACCCCAGCCTGCTGGCCGACGACAAGGACATGCTGGAAGACCTGGTGGCCGCCGCCTTCAACGCCGCCGTGCGCAAGGCCAGCGATACCGAGCAGGAAAAAATGGGCAAGCTCACCGCCGGCATGCCGGGCCTGCCCGGTGGCATGAAGTTCCCGTTCTGAGCACGCCACTTTGGCTGATTCCAGCGCGCTCCAGACCCTGATTCAGGCGCTGCGCAAGCTGCCCGGCGTGGGTGAAAAATCGGCCTCGCGCATGGCGTTTCACCTGCTGCAGCGCGACCGCGAAGGCGCGCAGCTGTTGTCCCGTGCGCTGCAGCAGGCCGTTAGCCAGGTGAAGCACTGCACCCAGTGCCACACCTTCACCGAGGCCGACATCTGCCAGACCTGTCTCGATAGCAGCCGCGACCCGAGCAAGCTGTGCGTGATCGAGACCCCCGCCGACCAGTCGGCGATTGAACGCACGCTGGCCTACAAGGGCCTGTACTTCGTGCTGATGGGGCGGCTCAGCCCGCTCGATGGCCTCGGCCCGCGCGACATCGGCCTGCACCAGCTGCTGGCCCGCGCCACCAACGGCGTGGTGCAAGAGGTGATTCTTGCCACCAACTTCACCGCCGAAGGCGAGGCCACTGCCCACGTCATCAGCGAGGCGCTGAAGGCGCGTGGCCTGCGCGTCACCCGCCTGGCGCGCGGCGTGCCGGTTGGCAGCGAGCTGGAGTACGTTGACCTCGGCACCATTGCCCACGCGCTGGTGGACCGCCGCTGAGCCCTGCTGTTTCAAGCTGATACACCGCTTCGGTGAAAACCCGCACGGGATGTTCCGGATGCGACAGCGCGGCGGGTCCACTAAGCTGCTTGCCATGACGAAAGTGGGCGCATGTTGAACCGGAGAGGCTTTTCTGTTGCCGTGCTCGGCAGCGCCAGCCTCGCGTTCCCGGCACTGGCCTTGCAGGCCCGGCCGGAGAGAACACGCGTCACCATCGCCGTAGCGGGCAAGGCCTCCATCTACCACCTGCCCCTGACGGTGGCCGAGCAGCGCGGTTACTTCCGTGCCGAGGGGTTGGACGTGGACATCATGGACTGCACGGGCGCGTCGCGTGCGCTGCAGGCCATGGCCACCGGCACCGCCGATGTGGTCAGTGGTGCCTACGAACAAACGATTTCTCAGCAGCTGCGGGGCCAGTCTTTGCAGGCGTTTGTGCTGCAGGGCCGGACGCCGCAAATCGCCATTGGCGTTTCCACCCGCAACCTGCCCAACTACCAGGGCATGGTTGATCTGCGTGGCAAGAAAATAGGTGTGTCGGCCCCTGGTGCCGCCACCAACATGGCGGTCAGCATGATGCTGGGGCGTGCTGGCCTGTCGCCTGACGAAGTCAGTTTCATTGGCGTGGGCACGTCGGCCGGCGCGCTGGCCTCGGTCCGCTCCGGGCAAATTGACGCGATCAGCAACATGGACCCGGTGATGACGCAGCTGGAGCAGCAGGGCGAATTGCGCATCATCTCCGACACCCGCACGCTGCAGGGTTCGCTGGCCGTTTTTGGCGGGCCCATGCCCGCAGCCTGTTTGCTCGCGCCGCAGGAGTTCGTGGCCAAAAACCCGCTGGTATGCCAGTCCCTGGCAAACGGCGTGGTGCTGGCCTTGCGTTGGTTGCGCTCGGCCGGACACGCCGACCTGCTCAAAACCGTGCCCGAAAGCCATTTTCTCGGCGACCGCGCACTCTACCTCGCTTCTTTCATCAAGGCCCGCGAGGCGATTGCACTGGACGGCCTGATCCCTTCGGAAGGCCCAGACACCGCCCTGCGGGTGCTGACGCGCTGCGACCCCACGCTGCGAGCCGACAAGGTTGAACTGGCCCGCACCTACACCAACGAGTTTGCCCGCCGGGCCAAAGACCGCTACGGGGTGTGAGCCCCGCCGTCGCTCACTGCGACATCTTCCGCGCTTCTTCGATCTGGTACTCAAAGTAGCGCTGGAAGCTGAAGGCCACGCTGGACATCAGCGTCACCGCACCAAACAGCAGCGACAGCACGATGGCGCCAATCGTCAGCCAGTTGGTCTGGCCGGCGGGGCTGGTGTCGGCGGCCGCCGGGTTGTAGCGCGCATTCCATTTCTCGGGCGTCATCAGGCCGAACACAATCGCCTGCAACGCGCAGGCGGCGGCGGTGAAGCCCAGGCAGGGGATCAGCACCCAACTCAGGTGGTCGTCCAGCCCGTTCATTTGCACCCGCCGCAGGCCATACAGCCCCAGCGCCGCCGGGATCGGCAGCAGCCAGCCCAGTTTGTCGGTGAAGCCATGCAGGTAAAAGCGGTGCAGGCCCAATGCGCCGCCGACGAAAGCCAGCCACGCCGCCATGGTTTTATTTTTCATGGCCCGATTATTCAGCCATTCTGGTGCGTCGGTCCACATGGCCCCGTAGAAAGATGGGCGCTTCGGGCTATAATCCAAGGCTTTGCTGCGTGTCGCTGGCCGGGTGGCCATGTCGCGTGTCTCAACGCTGGCAAAACTTTCGGGGAATGTGTCCGACCAGATGCACCCCACCACCCAAGGAATCACCATGGTCGTCATTCGACTCTCCCGCGGCGGCGCCAAAGCCCGTCCGTTCTTCAACATCGTCGTGGCCGACAAGCGCGTCCGCCGTGATGGCCGCTTCATCGAACGCATCGGTTTCTACAACCCGATCGCCAAAGGCAGCGAAGAAAGCATCCGCATTGCCCAGGACCGCCTGACCTACTGGAAAAGCGTTGGCGCACAAGCCTCGCCCACAGTGGAACGTCTGATCCAGCAAGCCGCCAAAGCCCCGGCTGCCGCCTGAACAAGTGATTCGCCTGCCCCGGCCGCTCTGGCTGTGGCAGGTGTCGCGTCAGCACGGCCTTGCGGGCCGTTCCAAGGCTGACCCGTCTCTCCCATGACACCACCCCTCACCGGTCTTGACGCCGCAGAACTGCCGGCCGATGCGGTCGAAGTCGGCCGCATCGCGGACGGCTGGGGCATCAAGGGCTGGTTCAAAGTCATCGCCCACAGCGCCGACCCGGAAGCCTTGTACTCGGCCAAGCGCTGGTACCTGCAGCCCACCGAACGCGGCGCCAAAACCTTTGCCGGCACGTTGCTGCTGCGCATTCGCGAATCCAAAGAACATTCCGGTTCCCTCGTGGCTTCTGCCCACGGTGTGGACGACCGCACCGCTGCCGATGCCTTGCGTGGCGCCCGCATTTTTCTGCCTCGCACCAGCTTTCCCACCGCCGCGCTGGACGAGTACTACTGGGTTGACCTGATCGGCCTGGCGGTCGTCAACCGCGAAGGCGTTGCACTCGGCGAGGTACAAGACCTGTTGGCCACCGGACCACAAACCGTGCTGGTGCTGGCCGCGCAAGAAGACGGAAAAACGGTGGAAAGGATGATCCCGTTCGTCTCTGCCTATGTGGACGCGGTGGACCTGCCGGGCCGGCGCATTACCGTCGACTGGCAGCCCGACTACTAGGCGGTTTGGCGCCTTGCCAGCCCCGCATTAGCATCACGCCATGCGCTTTGATGTCATCACGCTGTTTCCCGAACTGTTCGCGCCCTTCCTGACGAGTGGCGTGACGCGGCGCGCCTACAGCACGGGCCAGGTGGATGTGCGGCTGTGGAACCTGCGCGATTTTGCCGACGGCAACTACCGTCGTGTGGACGACCGGCCTTTTGGTGGTGGGCCCGGCATGGTGATGATGGCCGAGCCTCTGGCGCAGTGCCTGCGCACGGTGCGCGCCGAGCGTGCCGATGCCGCCCCGGCGGTGCTGTTCTCCCCGATCGGTCGCCGGCTCGACCACGCTGGCGTGGTGGCGTGGTCCGCCAGTGCGGGTGCGGTGCTGGTCTGCGGGCGCTACGAAGGCATCGACCAGCGTTTCATTGATCGGTACATCGATGTGCAGGTCAGCCTGGGCGATTTCGTGCTCTCCGGCGGTGAAATCGCCGCGATGGCCTTGCTGGACGCGGTGGCGCGGCTGCAGCCCGGTGTGCTCAACGACCAGGACAGCCACCAGCTGGACAGCTTCAACCCTGCGCTCGACGGCTTGCTGGATTGCCCGCATTACACCCGGCCCGACAGCTGGGGCCCGCCCGGCGACGACGTGCGTGTGCCCGACGTGCTGATGTCGGGCCACCATGCACAGATCGAAAGCTGGCGGCGCCAGCAACGGCTCAGCCTGACCGCCACGCACCGGCCCGACCTGATTGCGGCGGCCCGCGCGGCCGGTCGCCTCAGCGCCCAGGAAGAGTCATTTTTGACCGGTCTGGCACAAACCGGCATCAAAGTCGACAACAGCTTGTTATAATCATGGGCTTTTCGATCCTCTGGCCGGCCGCCGGACTGCTGTGACTTGTCATACCGCAGACTGGCCTTTTGTGTAGCGCGGACAAGATCGCACGAGGAAACCATGAACCTGATCGAAACTCTTGAGCAAGAAGAAATTGCCAAGCTGGGCAAAAAGATTCCCGACTTCGCCCCTGGCGATACCGTCATTGTGAACGTCAGTGTGGTCGAAGGCACGCGCAAGCGCGTTCAGGCCTACGAAGGCGTCGTGATTGCCAAGCGCAACCGTGGTCTGAACAGCGGCTTCATTGTCCGCAAGATCTCCAACGGCGAAGGCGTCGAGCGCACCTTCCAGACCTACAGCCCGCTGATCGCCAGCATTGAAGTCAAGCGCCGCGGTGACGTCCGCCGCGCCAAGCTGTACTACCTGCGTGACCGCAGCGGCAAGTCGGCGCGCATCAAGGAAAAGCTCACCGCCCGCGCGCCCAAGGCATCGGTGGCCGCAGCCTGATCTGCCCCAGCCCTGGCAAAAGCCGCTACAACGCAGTTGTGGCGGCTTTTTTTTGCCCATTCTGGCCGCTCAACGCCTCCCCATGACCCTGCCACCACCTTCCAGACCGCCGAACTTTGACCCGCGCCAGGTCCCGGTGCTGGGGACCGACGCCCACTGGCCGGCCGTGGCGTTCGAGCAGTTGGTGCCCGACGCCTTGCGCGCGCGCTTCCAGAACCCGCCCGACTGGCAACCCGAGGTGTTGTCTGAAAAAAGCTTCACCGAACGTTCACCGGCCCATGCGGCTGTGCTGGTGCCGCTGGTGCTGCGCGGCCCCTGCCGCGACCAACCCACGGTGCTGTTGACCGAGCGCGCCACGCACCTGAACAACCACTCCGGTCAAATCGCATTCCCTGGCGGCAAAGCCGACCCGGGCGATGCCGACGCCACCGCCACCGCGCTGCGCGAGGCGCACGAAGAGGTCGGGCTGGACCACCGTCTGGTGCAGGTGATAGGTCAGTTGCCGGTCTACACCACCGGCAGCGCTTTCATTGTCACGCCAGTGGTGGCACTGGTGGCGCCCGAGCACCGTTTGCGGCCCGACCCGAATGAGGTGGCCGATGTTTTTGAGGTACCGCTGGCCTTCCTGATGGACCCGGCCAACCACCGCCGCCACGTGGTGGACTGGGGTGGCCACCAGCGCGAATGGTTCTCCATGCCCTACCAGGACGGCGTGCAGGAGCGCTTCATCTGGGGGGCCACCGCTGGCATGCTGCGCAACCTCTACCGGCTGCTGAGTGCCTGAACTCTGTCGGCGGGCCGGCGCCGGCCCGCTATCATCGGCCCCATGAGTTTTCTGGCAATACTGTTTGCACTGCTGATTGAGCAGGTCAGGCCACTGGCCCCGGGCAACCCGATCCACAGCACGTTGCGCGGCTGGAGCATGGCGGTCAGCCGCAACATTGACACTGGCGATGCGCCCCATGGCTGGGTCGCCTGGGCGTTGGCGGTGGGCGTGCCCACGGTGGTGGCTGCTGGCATCCACCTGGCGCTGGTCTGGACACTGGGCTATGTCGCGGCGCTGCTGTGGAGCGTGGCGGTGCTGTACGCCTGCCTGGGATTTCGCCAGTTCAGCCACTATTTCACCGACATCCGCGATGCGCTGGACGAAGGCAACGAAGACGGCGCACGCAACTTGCTGGCGCGCTGGCAGCAGGTGGACGCGAGCGAACTGCCGCGCCGCGAGATCGTGCGGCACGTGATCGAATACTCGGTGCTGGCCGCGCACCGCCATGTGTTTGGCGTGATCGCCTGGTACGTGCTGCTGGCGGTCCTGGGCTTGGGGCCGGCCGGTGCGGTGTTGTTCCGCATGAGCGAGTTTGTCGGTCGTTACTGGAAATACAAGAGCCTGGCGCAACACATGCCGGTCAGCGCCGCGCTGCACGAAGCGGCCGCCAAGGCCTGGCTGGTGATCGACTGGTTGCCCGCACGCATCACGGCCGTGGGTTTTGCGGTGGTTGGCAGCTTTGAGGACGCGATCGATGGCTGGCGCAACCATGCCCAGCAGTTTCCCAACGACAACGATGGCGTGATCCTGGCGGCCACCTCGGGCGCCGTGAATGTGCGCCTTGGCGGGGAGGCCTTGCGCACCGCACTGGCCACTGGCACCGCACCGGGTGCTGGCGACACCGAGTCCACACCGGGCCGCGAGCCCGAGCCGGGCCACCTGCGCAGCGTGGTCGGCCTGGTCTGGCGCACGGTGGTGATGTGGATGGTGCTGCTGGCCCTGCTCACCCTGGCCCGCTTGATCGGTTGACGCTGCTCCGCAGGCTCAGTAGCGGGTCTGCGACAGCTCGGCAAACAACTCGTTGTATATCCGGTAGCGCGATTCGCTGATGCGGCCAACGCCTGCGGCGCTGCCCACATGGGCGGTCACTGCGCAGTCGGGTTCCTGGCGGTGGGTGCAGTTGTAGAAGCGGCAGTTGCCCGCGTGCGCCTTGAAGTCGGGCATGCAACCGGCCAGTTGCATCGGCTCGATGTGGTGCAGCCCGAACTCCTGAAACCCCGGTGAATCGATCAGCGCCGTGCTGCGCGCGGCATCGACCCAGTACCAGGTGGTGCGGGTGGTGGTGTGTTTGCCCGAATTCAAGGCCTGCGAAATTTCGTTGGTCAGCACCTGCGCGCCCGGTACCAGTCGGTTGATCAGGGTGCTCTTGCCAGCGCCCGAAGGGCCCAGCACCAGCGTGGTTTTGCCCGCCAGCGCGGTCTGCAACGCGGCGTTCACGTCGGTGCGTGCCACGCCACTGGCCGTGGCGGGCTCCAGCGCCAGCGGCAACACGGTGTAGCCCATCTGCCGGTAGGGGGCCAGCCGCTGCCAGGCACGGTCAAACGGTTCGCCCAGGTCACTTTTGTTCAGCGCGATCAGTGGGGTGATGCGTTCTGCTTCGGCCGCGATCAACGCGCGTGAGAGCTGGCTTTCAGAAAACTCCGGCTCGGCCGCGATCAGCACCAGCACCTGGTCGAGGTTGGCCGCAAACGACTTGGTGCGGATTTCGTCCTGCCGGTAAAACAGGTTGCGGCGCGGCTCCAGGCGTTCGATCGTGCCTTCGTCTTCGCTGGCTTGCCAGAGCACCTGGTCGCCCACCACCGCCTGGCTTTTTTTGCCCCGCGGGTGGCAGATCAGGCGTTCGCCGGCAGCGTTCTCGACCAGAAAGTGGCGGCCATAGCTGGCCACCACACGTCCTGGTTGCAGCCCCGGTTGGAGCTTGTGTGCGCTCATGGGCGTGCCTCAGGCCAACAGTGCATCAACCTGGGCCGCGCAGTCGAAGTCGGTGCTGGAAATGCCCGCCACGTCGTGGGTGTTGAAGCGCACCACGCAGCGGTTGTAGTGCACCTGCAACTCGGGGTGGTGGTCGTGGCGGTGGGCGATGAAGGCCACCGCGTTCACGAACGCCAGTGTCTCGAAGTAGTTGGCAAAAGAGAAGCGTTTTTCAATTGCCACCGCCGCGCCGTCACCGGTCAGGTGCCAGCCGTCCAGGGCCGCCAGGCGGGTGACGACTTCTGTGGCGCTCAGGGCGCGGCGCGTCTGTGTGGCCCAGTTCCGGGTGGTGAGTGCAGAACTCATGCGGGCAGTGCTTGACCGGTCATGCGCGCCAGCCGCTCGGAAGCGGGTGGGTGTGAGTAGTAGAACTTCACGAACAGCGGGTCGGGCGTCAAGGTGGACGCGTTGTCTTCGTAAAGTTTCAACAGTGCGGTAGACAGGTCGTGTCCGCTGGTCTGGCTGACGGCGTAGGCGTCGGCTTCAAACTCGTGCTGGCGCGACAGCTGTGCCCACAGCGGCGAGACGAAGAAACTGAACACCGGGATGGCCAGCATGAACAACAACAGCGCCAGCGCGTCGTTGGGTGTGTCGTTCAGGTTGGGGTTCACGCCTAGCCCGGCGTAAAACCAGGCCTGGGTGGAGAGCCAGCCCAGCAGCGCGAAGCCCAGCAGGCTCATGGCGAACATGCCAGCGATGCGTTTGACAACGTGTTTGTGCTTGAAGTGGCCCAGCTCATGGGCCAGCACCGCGTCCACCTCGCCAGGGGAGAGTTTGGCCAGCAAGGTGTCGTAAAACACCACCCGCTTGGCAGCGCCAAAGCCGGTGAAGTAGGCGTTGGCGTGGGCGCTGCGGCGGCTGCCATCCATCACGAACAGGCCCTTGGCGGTGAAGCCGCAGCGCTGCATGAGTGCGGTCACGCGGGTGCGAAGGGTCTCGTCGTCCAGCGGTTTGAACTGGTTGAACAACGGGGCAATGAAGGTGGGGTAGAGCCACAGCAGCAGCAGGTTGAAACCCATCCAGGCCGCCCATGCCCACAGCCACCAGGCACCGCCAGCGGACCCCATCAGCCACAGCACCAGCGCGGCGATGGGCAGGCCCACCAAACCGCCAACCACCACCGACTTGACCAGGTCGGCCAGCCAGAGTGCCGGTGTGGTTTTGTTGAAGCCGAAGCGGGCCTCCAGCACAAAGGTTCGGTACAGCGTGAAAGGCAAATCCAGCAGGCCACCCACGAGGGCGAACGCGGCCAGCAGCACCAGCTGTGAGACCAGTGGTGCCGTGTCCGGCCCCAGCACCGCGAGCACGGCCTGGTTCAATGCCCCCAGGCCACCCAGCAGCGTCCAGCCCAGCAGCACGGCGGTGCCAAAGGCCATTTCCAGCAGGCCCAAGCGGGACTTGGCGAGGGTGTAGGCGGCGGCTTTCTGGTGGGCCGCGAGGCCCACGGTGCCGGCGAACGCAGCAGGCACGGCGTTGCGGTGACGTGCCACATGGCGCATCTGTCGGCTGGCGAGCCACAGGCGGGTCAGCAGGCTGATGGTGACCGCAGCCGCGAACAGGCTGGCCATCAAGAGGGGGGCGGGCAGGGTGTCTTGCATGTGGGGCGAGTTTAAGGCAACGTTGAATGAGTCCGCGCCGTGCATGGCGGGGACTTGTTCAGCGTTGCCATAGCCATCAGCGACAATTCCGGCCATGACCGATGCCATCACCCCACTGACCAAATCCGAACACAACCTGGTTTGGCTTGACTGCGAAATGACCGGCCTCGACCCGGAAAAAGAACGCCTGATCGAAATTGCGGTTGTCGTGACCGGTCCGCACCTGAGCCCACGCGTCGAAGGGCCGGTGCTGGTGATCCACCAGACCAACGCCCAGCTCGACCAGATGGACGCCTGGAACAAGGGCACCCATGGCAAAAGCGGCCTGATCGACAAGGTGCGTGCGTCCACCCTCGACGAGGCCGCGGCCGAGGCGCAGTTGCTGGCCTTCCTGGCGGCCTATGTGCCGAAAAACACCACGCCGATGTGCGGCAACTCGATTGGCCAGGACCGCCGTTTCTTGGTGAAGTACATGCCCAGGCTGGAGGCGTTTTTCCACTACCGCAACCTGGACGTGAGCACCCTGAAGGAACTGGCCAAACGCTGGCGGCCCGAGGTGGCCAGTGCCTTCAAGAAGCAGCAAAGCCACACCGCGCTGGCCGATGTGCACGAGTCGATCGACGAACTGGTGCACTACCGCGAACACTTCCTGAAAATGGGGTGATTGGTAAAAACCCGAATCCGTGCCATAATCTGCGGCTGTGCTCAAAACAAGCACATTTGTGCATCTCCCTTCACACATTTGACTCTCGCAGAAGAGTCACTGCGCGGCCCACGCCGCGTTAGCTTCGTTTGATGGTTGATGTTTTTTAACCATTGACGAGGCATCGGCTGCTCCGGAATCTTCCGGTGTACTGGGCCGTCGTGTGAGAAACCTATGACTGACACTTTTGACGTGACAGGCGACCTGTCGCTTGCCGATTCTTCTTCCACCGAATTGACGCTGGACGTGGCGCTGCCCACCGAGCCCAACGGTTTCGTGAAATTGGGCCTGGCGCCCGAGCTGCTGCAAGCCGTGGCCGACCTCGGCTACACCGAACCCACCACGGTGCAGCTGCAGTGCATTCCCCGCGCCATGGCGCTGGAAAGCGCCGACGGCAAAGCCGCCGGCTTCAGCGACCTGATGGTCTCGAGCCAGACCGGCAGCGGCAAGACCGCCGCCTTCCTGCTGCCCGTGCTGCACACCCTGCTGAGCCAGCAGGCCGCCGCCGAAGCCAAGGAAAAAGCAGACTTCGAGGCCGCTTGCGCCGACGCCATCGCCAAGGGCGAAGCCCCGCCCAAGCGCGCCAAACGCAAAGACCCGACCTCCTCGCGCAATTTCAAGGCCGCCACCCCCGGCGCCCTGGTGCTGTGCCCGACGCGCGAACTGGCCCAGCAGGTGGCCAACGACGCGATTGACCTGGTGCGCCATTGCCGCGGCCTGCGGATTGCCAATGTGGTCGGCGGCATGCCCTACCAGTTGCAGATCGCCAAGCTGCAAAACGCCGACCTCGTGGTCGCCACACCCGGCCGTTTGCTCGACCTGCAGCGCTCGATGCAGTTGAAGCTCGACCAGGTGCAGTTCCTCGTGGTGGACGAAGCCGACCGCATGCTCGACCTCGGTTTTGCCGACGACCTGGCCGAAGTCAACCAGCTCACCATCCAGCGCCGCCAGACCATGATGTTCAGCGCGACCTTCGCGCCGCGCATCCAGCAGTTGGCCGCCCGCGTGATGCGCGAACCCCAGCGTGTGCAGATCGACTCGCCGACGGAAAAGCACGCCAACATCAAGCAGGTGCTGTTCTGGGCCGACAACGCCCAGCACAAACGCAAGCTGCTCGACCACTGGCTGCGCGACACCACCATCAACCAGGCGATCATTTTTGCCAGCACCCAGATCGAGTGCGACGGCCTGGCCAATGACCTGCAGCAAGAGGGCTTTGACGCGGTGGCGCTGCACGGTGCCCTGAACCAGGGCCTGCGCAACCGCCGCCTGATGGCGCTGCGCAACGGCCAGGTGCAGTTTTTGGTGGCCACCGACGTGGCTGCCCGTGGCATTGACGTGCCCACCATCACCCACGTCTTCAACTTCGGCCTGCCGATGAAGGCCGAGGACTACACCCACCGCATTGGCCGCACCGGCCGTGCCGGCCGCGACGGCCTGGCCGTCACGTTTGCCGAAATGCGCGACCGCCGCAAGATTTTCGACATCGAGGCCTACACCCGCCAGCCGTTCAAGGCCGAGACCGTGTCCGGCATGGAGCCACAGCAACGCGCCCCGCAAGGGGGTGGTGGCCGTGGTGACTTTGGCGGTGGCCGTGGCGGCCAGCGCGATTACGGCCCACGCGACCGCAAATTTGGCCCTGGTGGCGGTGCCCCGCGCGGCGGTTTCGGCGGTGGCGGCTTTGGTGGCCACCGTGGCGACCGCGCGCCTTTTGCCGGTGACCGTTTCGGTGGCGACCGTTTTGCCGGCCGCCCCGACGGTGGCGCGCCACGTGGCGCCGAGTTCGCCGACCGCCGCGGTGACTTCGCCCGACCGTCCGGTCCGCGCCCCGCTCCAGCGGGCAAGGTGTTCACTCCCCGTGGTGACCTGCCTCGCCGCCCGGCCAAGCCCAAATTCGAACGGCGTTGACCTGGCAAGCGCTGGCTGCGCCAGCGCGTTCGCCCAATCCCTGACCACGGCCTTGCTCTGCAAGGCCGTGGTCGTTTCTGGCATGAACAGATTGCGTTGTGTTCCCTCAGGTCTTGCGGCCAGCCGCCGATAAGGAAATGAGGTGGCGGGCTGCGTGTCGGTGTGACGCGCGGTGTGCCACCGGTTTCACGAGGGCAAACCCGCCGAAAGGCGGGGACGCAAAGCCTCCGGCCTACAGCACGCCAGTGCCACGGTAGCGGGGTTGCCAACGGCCTGCTGTGCGGGCCGGTGTGTGGGCGGCCCTCGGTCTTCTTTTTTGGAGTACCGCCTTGGCCCGTCGCACAACGCCCCTTTCCCCGCGCTTCGTCCCTTCCCAGGCCCTTTGGGCCGGTTTGCTCGGTGCCACTTTGGCCGGCTTGGCGGCCTGCGGTGGCGGTGGCGGTGGCAACACCGTTGCCGACGCCAGTTCGCCCACCGAGACCGCCACGGCGTTGGCCGTGGACAACGCCAGTGTGGATTACGCGGTGGCCGGGTTCCCGGCGCTGCCCGAAGACGTGGTTGTGACGCCCGCCTTCCACGCCGCCCCGGTGCTGTTGGCTCCGCCCGACGACGCCGACGTGGCGGACAGCAGCGCCTCGGCCCGCCGCACCATCCGCAAGCAGTCCATCCCGGTGGAATTGGCCGATGTGGATTCGCGAGAACTCACTGTGGAGAAAATCCAGCAGGTCACCCGCGAGCGGCCCCAGGGCACCGGTGGCACGGCCTCGCCCCTGGCCACCACCACCGCCGTGGTGACCTACACGCCGGCGCAGATCCGCGCGGCCTATGGGCTACCGGCCTTGCCCGCAGCGGGCACCGCGCTGACGGCCGACCAAGCGGCCCAACTGGGGGCTGGCCAGACCATTTACATCGTCAACGCCAACCACAACCCGAATGTGGTCGCGGAGTTGACGGCCTTCAACCAGAAGTTCGGCCTGCCCGGCTGCACGGTACAAACCATCGCCACGGGCGCGGTCTTGCCGCTGGCCGCGGCACCCACCACCGGTTGTACGTTGTCGGTGGTTTACAGCACCACCGCTGGCGGTATGACCAGCACCGCGCCGGTCTTCGACGCTGGCTGGGCCACCGAAATCGCCCTGGATGTGCAGTGGGCCCACGCCACCGCGCCCATGGCGCGGTTGGTGTTGATCGAGGCGCCCGACGCGTCGGTCAACAGCCTGTCGGCGGCGGTGCAGCTGGCCAACAGGATGGGCCCCGGGGTGGTGTCCATGAGCTTTGGCGCCACGGAAGGCAGCTGGACCACGTCGTTTGAGACCACGTTTTCTGGCACCAACATGACCTACCTCGCCGCCACCGGCGACTCTGGCGCGGGCGTGTCCTGGCCGGCGGTGTCGCCCAAGGTGGTGGCGGTGAGCGGCACCTCGCTCACCTACAGTGGCAGCGGCGCGCGGTCTGAGACCGCCTGGAGCAACACCGGTGGTGGCACCAGCCAGTTCACCGCCGCACCGAGTTACCAGACCGGGTTGGTGCCCAGCCTGGTGCTGGCGCGCCGCACCGTGGCGGACGTGGCCTTCAACGCCGACCCCAACACCGGCCAGTTCGTCGCCGTGATCCCGCCAGGTGCCAGCACCCCGAACTGGATCAGCGCCGGCGGCACCAGCTTGTCCACCCCCCAGTGGGCGGGTCTGATGGCGGTGGCCAATGCGCAGCGCCTGCGCGCGGCCAAGACGCTGCTGGGGCAGCCGCACACCGCCCTGTACGGTCAGGTTGGCGGTGTGCCGGGCAACTACGCGCTGGCGATGAAGGACATCACCACCGGCACCAACGGCAGCTGTGTGGGCTGCACCGCGCAACTCGGTTACGACCCGGTCACCGGTTGGGGCACGCCCAACGTCGGTGGCTTGTTGAGCGCACTCACCGGGCTGGCCGCGCCGGTCGCTCCGCCTGCCGTGGGCTCGGGCGCCGTGGCGGGCAAGGTGGGCACACCCTTGGCGTTCAAGGTGGCGGTGACCTCGGTCAACCCGGTCACCTACACCCTGAGCGGCGCCCCCAGTGGCCTCACCATCAACACCACCGGCGACGTGGCCTGGCCCAGCCCGGTGGCGGGCACCTACGCGGTCACCGTGACGGCCAAAGACAGCAAAACCGGGTTGACCGGCCAGGGAGTCTACACCGTCACCATCGCCCCCGCGGTGGTGGCACCGGTCGTGACCGGCACCACGGTCAACGGGACTGCGGGCACGGCGCTCAGCTTCCAGGTGACGGTGAGCGCACCCAACCCGGTGACCTACACCCTCACCGGCGCGCCCGCGGGCTTGACGGTGGCCAGCACCGGCCTGGTGTCGTGGGCAGCACCCGTGGCTGGCACGTATTCGGTGACGGTGACCACCAAGGACAGCAAAACCGGTTTGAGCGGGCAGGGCACCTACAAACTGGTGATCGCGACCAAGCCAGTGGCTTCGTTGACCCCAGTGGTCCAATCCACCAGCCTGACTGGCAAAGTGGGACAGCCTTTGAGCGGGAAAATCACCTTCACCAGCCCAGCCGGTTTGGGGTTGAACATCGCCATCACCGGGGTACCCGTGGGGATGGGGTTCACGCCGTTGGCGGTGACGGGGGGCGTGGCCCTGAACGTGGCCTGGCCCTCGCCCGTGCTGGGCAACTACACCCTGGCGGTGACGGCCACCGACTCGGCCGGCCGGTCCACCAAGTTGTCGGTGCCGGTGGCGGTGGCGGCCCGCTGAAGATGCTCAGGCCATGCCGTTGCGCCGCGCCAGTTCGGCGAACAGGCCGGCGTGGTCCAGGTCGGCAAAGCCGTGGGCAATGCCGTCGCCATAGAGTTGGGCAAAGAGCTGGGTGATGGGCGCGTCAAAGCCCAGCTCTGACGCGGTGCCAAGCGCGTTGTTCAGGTCTTTGAGCTGTACCGTCATGCGGGCACGGGCGGCAAAGTCGCGGTCCACCATGCGCTGGCCGTGTACCTGCAGAATGCGGCTGTCGGCAAAACCACCGGTGATCGCGTCTTTCACCCGGGCCATGTCGGCCCCGCCTTTCTCGCACAGCAGCAGCGCCTCGGCCACCGCGCCGATGGTGATGCCCACGATCATCTGGTTGGCGAGCTTGGCCAACTGCCCGGTGCCATGCGGCCCCACGTGGGTGGCGCGGCCGAGCGCGGCAAAGACTGGCAGCGCCCGTGCGAAGTCAGCCGCCTCACCGCCCGCCATGATGGCCAGCGTGCCCGCCTCGGCGCCCACGGTGCCGCCCGACACCGGCGCGTCCAGATGCGCCACACCCAACGAGCGCAACCGTGCCGCGTGGTCGCGTGCCTCGGCGGGGCGGATGGACGCCATGTCCACCACCAGCGTGCCGGGCCGGCAGGCGGCGGCTGTGCCCTGGTTGAACAGCACGTCTTCCACCACCGCGCCGTTTTCCAGCAGGCTGACCACGATGTCGGCCGCACCCGCAGCACTGGCCGCACTGGCGTGCACCGTGGCACCAAAGGCGGCGACTCGTTCGGCCTTGTCGCGCGTGCGGTTCCAGACCTGCACCGCATGCCCGGCTTCGCACAGGCGACGCGCCATGGGCAGGCCCATGAAGCCAATGCCCAGAACGGCCACACGCAATGGGGCGGCGGTGGGTGGGTTAGATGCCATGAATACTCCTGAATTGATAGCAGAACTGCGAGGTTTTACTGAGGCTGGCGGCCAAAATCATCTGAAAACCAGGGCCTCAGGCCCTGTGGAGGGCGCTTTGACGGCCTGGCGGCCTCACAGGCTCCATGGTATGTTGCCGCCACAACTCCACCACACACGCATGACGCAATCCAACGGCGCCTGGCTCGACCGGATGTACAACAACCGCGTGCGGGTGCCGGAACATGCCGCGCATTTCGCCGCCTGGGCGCGCGATTCGGCCGTGGCCCGCCAGCAGCAGCTTTGCGAGTTGGACCTGCCCTACGGCAACGGCCCGAACGAAACGCTCGACATCTTCCCCGCCTCGCGGCCTGAAGCCCCTGTGCTGGTCTTCATCCACGGCGGCTGGTGGCGTTCGCTCGACAAGGCCGACCATTCTTTCATCGCCCCCGCGTTCACCCAGGCCGGTGCATGCGTGGTGCTGCCCAACTACGCGCTGTGCCCTGCGGTGACGGTGCCCGACATCACCCTGCAAATGGTGCGCGCACTGGCTTGGACCTGGCGCCACGTGGCGCAGCACGGTGGCGACCCGAAACGCATCACGGTGGTGGGCCATTCCGCTGGCGGCCACCTGGCCACCATGCTGCTGGCCTGTGCCTGGCCCGCCGTCGCACCCGACCTGCCCAAGCGCGTGGTGAAAAACGCGCTCAGTATTTCGGGCCTCTACGACCTCGACGTGGTGCGCCGGATCCCCTTCCTGAAAGCCGATTTGCGCCTGACGCCCGCCCAGGTGAAAAAGGCCAGCCCGGCCTGGCTGCCCCGGCCCGCACACGGGCAACTGGCCACCGTGGTGGGCGCCGACGAAAGCGCCGAGTTCATCCGCCACAACGGCCTGATGCGCGCCGCCTGGGGCGCACGGCGTGTGCCCGTGTGCGAAGCGCTGCCGGGGTTGAACCACTTCAGCGTGGTGGCGGCGCTGGCCCAGCCCACACACCGCCTGCATGCGCTGGCGCTGTCTTTGCTGGCCGAGACAGCCGCGTAGCCTTTACGCTTTTTTTATGCGCAGCCAGCGTGTCTTGTCCCCGTTTTTAGGCGCTTGAAACCAGACTTCCCTCACCGCATTGGTGGAGGGAATCTGACATGGACTTGGTTTATTTGGCTGGCATTGCGCTCCTGTGGGGCGTGACGGTGTTGCTGGTGTTGGGGTTCGAGAAACTCGCGCCCGCACAAGGGGGCCGGCCATGATCCGGCTTGAGGTGCTGTACGGCTTTGGCGGGTTGTGTGCGCTGCTGTTGCTGGCCTACCTGGTCTATGCGCTGGTCTGCGCGGAGGAGTTTTGATGACTTCCTCTGCCTGGGGCCTGTTGGCCCTCTACCTGGGTGTTTTGTTGGCCGCCGCGTGGCCGCTCGGCATCTGGCTGGCCCGATTGAGCTCGGGTGAATTGCCAGGCTGGATGCGCCGAACCGAAGCGCCTCTGTACCGGCTGGCCGGCACCTCGCCAGACCAGCCCATGCACTGGAAAGAGTACACGCTGGCACTGCTGGCGTTCAGTGTGTTGGGTGTGTTGGTGGTGTATATGCTGCAGCGCCTGCAGGTGTGGCTGCCACTCAACCCGCAAGGCCTGGCGGCCACCAGCGCCGACTCGGCTTTCAACACCGCCATCAGCTTCGTCTCCAACACCAACTGGCAAGGCTATGCGGGCGAGTCCACCATGGCTTACCTCACGCAGATGCTGGCGCTGGCAGTGCAGAACTTCCTGTCGGCGGCCACCGGCATTGCGGTGGTGTTTGCGCTGATCCGCGGCTTTGCGGCGCGCTCCACCCGCACGATCGGCAACTTCTGGGTGGACGTCACGCGCATCACCCTGTGGCTGCTGTTGCCGCTGTCGTTGGTGATGGCGTTGTTTCTGGCGGGGCAGGGCGTGGTCCAGAACTTTGACGCGTACAAGGACGTTGCCACGCTGGAAGGCAGCAGCCAGACGCTGGCCATGGGCCCAGTGGCGTCGCAAGAGGCCATCAAGATGATCGGCACCAACGGCGGCGGCTTCTTCAATGCCAACTCGGCCCACCCCTACGAGAACCCCAACGCGCTGACCAACTTCGCCCAAATGTTGGCGATCTTTCTGATTCCCGCCGCGCTGTGTTTTGCCTTCGGCCGGGGTGTGGGCGATGCACGCCAGGGCTGGGCGGTGTTGGCCGCGATGACGGTGCTCTTTGTTTTGGCGGTGGTGGCCATCGTTCCGGCAGAGCAGGCTGGCAACCCGCTGTGGCCCCCCCTGGGCGTAGACCAGATGGCCAGCGCATCCCAGGCTGGCGGCAACATGGAAGGCAAGGAGGTGCGCTTTGGCATTGCTGCTTCCAGCCTGTTTGCGGTGATTACAACCGCCGCGTCGTGTGGTGCGGTGAACGCGATGCACGACTCGTTCACGCCGCTGGGTGGCCTGGTGCCGCTGGTGCTGATGCAACTCGGCGAGGTGGTGTTTGGCGGCGTGGGCAGCGGCCTCTACGGCATGCTGGTGTTCGCCATCCTGGCGGTGTTCATGGCCGGGCTGATGATTGGCCGCACGCCCGAATACCTGGGCAAAAAAATCGAGGCTCATGAGATGAAGCTGGCCTCCATCGTCATTCTGGTCACGCCGATCGTGGTGCTGGCGGGCACGGCGGTGGCGGTGCTGGCGGGTGCGGGCAAGGCCGGCATAACCAACCCGGGGGCGCACGGTTTCTCGGAGATTCTGTACGCGCTGAGTTCGGCCGGCAACAACAACGGCAGCGCCTTTGCCGGCCTGTCGGCCAACACGCCGTTCTACAACGCGCTGCTGGGCGTGGCCATGTGGCTGGGCCGCTTCGGCGTGATCGTGCCGGTGCTGGCGATGGCCGGCGCGCTGGCCGCCAAAAAACGCCTGCCAGTCACCGCCGGCACCATGCCGACCCACGGCCCGCTGTTTGTGGTGCTGTTGATGGGCACGGTGCTGCTGGTGGGCCTGCTGAACTACGTGCCGGCGCTGGCGCTGGGCCCGGTGGTGGAGCACCTGATGCTGTGGCCCGGCCAATGAGCAAAGAGAACAACATGAACAATTCAAAAAAACTCGCGCTGATGGATTCGGCCCTGGTCAAGCCCGCGTTCACCAGCGCTTTTGCCAAGCTCAACCCGCGTGTGCAATTGCGCAACCCGGTGATGTTTGTGGTCTACATCGGCAGCATCGCCACCACGCTGATGGCGGTGTCGGCGCTGCAAGAGCCCGGCGCCGGGTTCACCGCCGCCATCGCCGCATGGCTGTGGTTCACCGTGCTGTTTGCGAATTTCGCCGAAGCGCTGGCCGAGGGGCGCAGCAAGGCGCAGGCGGCATCGCTGCGGGGATTGAAGAAGAGCACCTGGGCGAAGAAATACGCCGCTTCGGTGGGCGGCAGCTTCCATGGCAGCACTTGGTTGCCCGAGCAGGCAGAAAATCTGCGCAAGGGCGACGTGGCGCTGGTAGAGGCAGGCGACATGGTGCCGCTCGACGGCGAGGTGATTGAGGGCGTGGCTTCGGTGGACGAGAGCGCCATCACCGGCGAGTCGGCCCCGGTGGTGCGCGAGTCGGGTGGTGATTTTTCGTCGGTCACTGGCGGCACCCGTGTTCTGTCCGACTGGCTGGTGGTGCGCATCGGTGTCAACCCTGGCGAGTCATTTCTCGACCGCATGATCGGCATGGTCGAAGGCGCCAAGCGCCAGAAGACGCCGAACGAAATTGCGCTGACCATTCTGCTGGTGGCGTTGACCATCGTGTTCCTGGTCGTCACTGTGACGCTGTTGCCGTTCTCCATCTTCAGTGTGGAAGCCACGCAGGCCGGCACGGTGGTCAGCCTCACCGCGCTGGTGGCTTTGTTGGTCTGCCTGATCCCCACCACCATTGGCGGCCTGATGTCGGCGGTGGGCGTGGCCGGCATGAGCCGCATGATGCAGGCCAACGTGGTCGCCACCTCGGGCCGTGCGGTGGAAGCCGCGGGCGACGTGGACGTGCTGCTGCTCGACAAGACTGGCACCATCACCCACGGCAACCGCCAGGCGGCGGCCTTTTTCCCGGCACCAGGCACCACCCCGGCCGCACTGGGTGCCTGCGCGATGCAGGCCTCGCTGGCCGATGAGACACCCGAGGGCCGCAGCATCGTCACGCTGGCGCAGAAGTTGGGTTTTGCACAGCCCATGATCGGTGACACCACCGAAGTGCCATTCACCGCACAAACACGCATGAGCGGCATCGATGCCAAGCAGCCCGAGGGCGCAGTGCGTGCCCTGCGAAAAGGCGCGGTGGATGCGATTCGCCAGTACGTTGAGGCACAAGGTGGCCGCTTGCCTGCTGAAGTGCTGCGTGCCGCTGACGAGGTCTCACGCCGGGGCAGCACGCCGCTGGCAGTCGCCGATGGCAGCACGGTTGTGGGCATTGTTGAATTGAAAGATATCGTCAAGTCCGGTATCAAGGAGCGTTTTGCCGAGCTGCGTCAGATGGGCATCAAGACGGTGATGGTCACCGGTGACAACAAGCTCACTGCCGCGGCCATCGCGGCCGAGGCCGGGGTGGACGACTTTCTGGCCGAGGCCACGCCGGAAGACAAACTCAAGTTGATTCGCAGTTACCAGGCTGAAGGCCGCTTGGTCGCCATGACCGGCGACGGCACCAACGACGCCCCCGCGCTGGCGCAGGCCGACGTGGCGGTGGCCATGAACAGCGGCACCCAGGCTGCCAAAGAGGCCGGCAACATGGTGGACCTTGACTCGAACCCGACCAAGCTGCTGGAGATTGTCGAGACCGGGAAGGCCCTGCTGATGACACGCGGCGCGCTGACCACCTTCTCGATTGCCAACGACGTGGCCAAGTACTTCGCCATCATCCCGGCGATCTTTGTCACCACCTACCCGCAGCTCGGCGCGCTCAACGTGATGGCGCTCGCCAGCCCGTCGTCGGCCATTTTGTCGGCGGTGGTCTTCAACGCGCTGGTCATCGTCGTGCTGATTCCGCTCGCGCTCAAGGGGGTGGCATACCGCGCCGTTGGCGCCGCTGCATTGCTCCGCCGCAACCTGTTGGTCTACGGCCTGGGCGGCCTGGTCGTTCCCTTCATCGGTATCAAGGTGATCGACCTGCTGCTGGTGGCCGTGCACCTCGTTTAAGGAAAAAACATGAACACCTTTTTTCGCCCTGCACTGGTGCTTTTCTTCGTGCTGAGTCTGGCCACCGGCGTGGCCTACCCGCTGCTGGTGACAGGTGCCGCACAGGCGCTGTTCCCGGCGCAGGCGGCGGGCAGTCTGGTGCTGCGTGGCGGCAAACCGGTGGGCTCGGAACTGATTGGTCAGAACTTTTCAGAGCCAACGTATTTTTGGGGCCGCCCCTCGGCCACTGCCCCCATGCCCTACAACGCCAGCGCATCGGGTGGCGCCAACCTGGGGCCGCTGAACCCGGCGCTGACAGAGGCCGTGAAGGCCCGCATTGCCGCGCTGCGCCGGGCCGACCCCGGCAACACCGCGCCGGTGCCGGTGGACCTCGTCACCGCCTCCGCCAGTGGGCTGGACCCGCACATCAGCCTGGCCGCTGCCAATTACCAGGTGGCCCGCGTGGCCCGTGCGCGTGGCCTCTCCGCCGAACAAGTGCAGGCCTTGGTTGGGCAGCAGACCGAGCCGCCGTGGCTGGGAGTTTTGGGTGAGGCGCGCGTGAATGTGCTGGCACTGAACCTGGCGCTGGACGCGATCAAGTAACCTTGCCCCATGGAGCTTGCGCGACCAGATCCTGACCAGTTGCTGGAAAAAATCCAGCAACTGGCAACGTGTGCCCGGCGCGGCCGGTTGCGCATCTACTTCGGTGCCAACGCGGGTGTGGGCAAAACCTACGCCATGCTCAGCGCCGCGCAACGCGAGCACCAGGCCGGGCGTGGTGTGCTGGTGGGGGTGGTGGAAACCCATGGCCGCAGTGAAACCGCCGCGTTGCTGGTCGGCTTGCCGCAGTTGCCGCTGCGCGAGCTGCCCTACCGTGGGCACACACTGAAAGAATTTGACATCGACGCAGCGCTCGCGCGCCGGCCTGCCGTGCTGCTGGTCGATGAGTTGGCCCACACCAACGTGGAAGGCTCGCGTCACCCCAAGCGCTGGCAGGACGTGCAGGAACTGTTGGAGGCGGGCATCGACGTCTGGTCCGCCCTCAACGTGCAGCACCTTGAAAGCCTGAACGGCACGGTGGGCGCAATCACCGGCATCCGCGTGCACGAAACCGTGCCCGACACGGTACTCGACGACGCCGATGAAATCATCCTGGTGGACGTCACGCCCGACGAACTGGTCGCCCGGCTGCAGGCGGGCAAGGTGTATCTGCCGCAGCAGGCGGAGCGTGCTGCGCAAAACTTCTTTCGCAAGGGCAACCTGATTGCGCTGCGCGAGATGGCGCTGCGCCGCACCGCCGAGCATGTGGAAGACGACGTGCGCAGCTGGCGCGTTGAGCACAGCGGCAGCGGTTCAGCACAGGCGCCGGTGTGGAACACCTCGGGCGCAATCCTGGTTGGCGTGGGCCCGCACCCAGGGGCCGAACAGACGGTGCGCACCGCCGCCCGGCTGGCCGGCCAGCTCAATGTGCGCTGGTTTGCCGCTTATGTGGAAACGCCGCGTCTGCAGCGGCTGGCCGCGACGCAGCGCGACCGCATCCTGGCAGTGATCGCGCTGGCCGAACAACTCGGTGCCACCACGGCGGTGCTGACGGGCAATGACGCTGCCACCGCGCTGGTGGCCCATGCGCAGGAATTGAACTGCGCCACGTTGGTGGTTGGCCGGCCACAAGCCCGTCGACTGGGCGGTTTGCTGCCGACCATGACACGCCAGCTGGCCAGGCTGGCGCCCGGCCTGGACATTGTGGAAACCAGCCGTGTCGACAGCGCCCGCCGGCTCGCCAGCGTGGTGCACCGCACCCACCAGGCCGAAGACGACAACGACGGCCCCCGGGCCTGGCGGCGCTACGCCTGGGCGGTGGCCAGCAGTGTGGCCATCACGTTGGCCGCCACACCGCTGCTGGACGTGTTCGACCTGGCCAACATCGTGCTGCTGTTTCTGCTGGGGGTGGTGTTGGTGGCGGTGAAGCTCGGGCGTGGGCCGGCAGCGCTGACGGCCTTCTTGAACGTCGCCGCGTTTGACTTCTTTTTTGTCGCGCCCCGCCTGTCGTTCGCGGTGAGCGACGTGCAGTACATCGTGACCTTTGTGGTCATGCTCGGCGTGGGCCTGCTCACCGGCCAGTTGACGGCGGGCCTGCGTTTTCAGGCGCGCATTGCCGCCAGCCGCGAGCGCCGCGCACAGTCGTTGTTTGAACTGGCACGTGACCTGTCGGGCGCGCTGCTGGCGTCGCAGGTGGCCGAGCTGGGCGAGGCGGCGGTGCGGCGGAATTTTGGCGGCCAGGCGCGGGTGCTGACCACCGACGCGAACGACCAGCTGGCGCCGGTGTCCAGCGCGCCCCCCGGCTTTGACGCCAGCGTGGCGGACTGGGCATTCCGCAATGCCCAGCCCGCTGGCCTGGCCACCAACACGCTGGCGGCCCAGCCTTGGCACTACGTGCCGCTGAAGGCGCCCATGCGGCTGCGCGGTGTGCTCGCGCTGCAACCGGACCAGCCGCGCTGGCTGCTGATTCCAGAGCAGGTGCAGCAGCTCGACACACTGGCGCGGCAAATCGCCATTGCGCTGGAGCGGGTGCACTACGTGGAGATTGCGCAGCAGGCGGTGGTGGACATGGCCTCCGAACGGCTGCGCAACGCGCTGTTGGCTGCCATTTCGCACGACGTGCGCACCCCGCTGACCGCGCTGATCGGCCTGGCCGAGTCGCTGCGCCAGTCGCAGCCGCCTTTGGCCGCGCCACAAGCCCGTGCCGCGCAGGCGATTGAAGCGCAGGCGCGCGAACTCAGCGCCCTGGTCAACAACCTGCTGGAGATGGCCCGACTGCAAAGCGGCACGGTCAACCTGCGGATGGACTGGCAATCGGTCGAGGAGGTGGTGGGCACGGCCATCCGTGCGGCGGGGCCGGCGCTGCGTGGTCAGCCGGTGCTGACCGATGTGCCGGCCGACTTGCCCTTGGTCGAGTTTGACGCCGCGCTCATCGAACGGGTGCTGGTGAACCTGCTGGAAAACGCCGCCAAGTACGCGCAGCCACCCATCACCGTGGGCGCCCGGGTCACCGCCGACGCGCTGGTGGTCAGCGTGCGCGACCACGGGCCGGGCCTGCCGGCAGCACTCAAGGGCCGGGCGCATGAACTGTTCGACAAGTTCACCCGTGGCCAGGCCGAATCGGCCACACCCGGCGTGGGGCTCGGTCTGGCGATCTGCAAGGCGGTGGTGGACGCGCACCGCGGCCACATCAGTGCTACCAACGCACCCGGTGGTGGCGCAGAATTCAGCTTCAGCCTGCCCCGCAAACCGCCACCATTGGCTGCCGAATAAACCATGTCAGCCCCCGTCGCCGTTGTGATCGAAGACGAACCCCAGATCCGCCGCTTTGTGCGCGGTGCGCTGGAAGCCGAAGGCTGGCAGGTGCACGAGGCCGACACCGCGCAGCGCGGCCTGACCGAGGCCGGCACGCGCAAGCCCGACCTGCTGGTGCTGGACCTCGGCCTGCCCGACGGGGATGGGGTGGATGTGATTCGCGACGTGCGCGGCTGGTCGGCGGTGCCCATCATCGTGCTGTCAGCCCGGGTGGACGAGGCCGACAAGATCGCCGCCCTTGACGCCGGCGCCGACGACTACCTGACCAAGCCTTTTGGCGTGGGCGAGCTGCTGGCCCGCGTGCGCGCCAACCTGCGCCGGCCGCGCGCGGCAGCAGGCGATGCGGGTCAAGATGACGAGCCTGTGTTCCGCTTCGGCGAGGTCGAGGTGGACCGGCTGGCCCGTGTGGTGCGCCGCAGCGGCGCCGAGGTGCACCTCACGCCCACCGAGTACCGGTTGCTGTTGGTGTTGGTGGCCAATGCGGGCCGGGTGCTGACGCACCGACAGCTGTTGCGCGAAGTCTGGGGCCCGTCGCACGCGGGGCAAAGCCACTACCTGCGCATCTACATGGGCCACCTGCGGCAAAAGCTCGAAGCCGACCCGGCCCAGCCACGGCACTTGCTCACCGAAACGGCGGTGGGTTACCGGCTGCTGGCTTAGCTCACGGCGTGCAGCGCGACGCTGCTGCTGCCAGCACCTGGCCTTCGGCGTCCTGCACCCAGCCCAGCATCTTCAGGCGGGTGGGGTCGGTGCCTTCCGGGATGCCCATCACCGGCGATGCCTGCCAGCGTGCGGCGCTGCCCCACTCAGCCATGAACAGGTTGCGCGCCAGGTGGCGGGGCACCGGCGTGCCTTCGGTGCCCACCGGAATGGTTTCCGCCAACAGCAGCCACGCGGTCAACGGCCCGGTGGGCGGCTTGGCCGCCCTGGCCGCCTGGAAACGGATCGACGCCCCCACATAGCCGTTGAGTGGCAGGCCATGGGCCACCCGCAGCGTGCCGCGCGGCTGGCCGGACAGCACGGGGGTGACGGTGTGGGCGCTGCCGGTGGGCGCGGTGTGGGCCGTGGCCGCCAGTCGGGTCAGGGCGTCGCGGGTGGCGGCAGCCGACAGCGGGGCATCTTCGCCTTGTGCGCCGGGGACGATCCAGTCGATTGCCATCTGCCGTGGCAAGGCCACGGGCGTGGCACTGTCTTGCCAGCACGTGGCGCAGTCGGCGCTGATGAAACGTTCCAGCAGCGCCACCGGCACCGGCTGGCCGTCGCTGGCGCAGACCGACGGCTGGGCCCACACGCCCGCGGCCGCGCTCAAGCCCAGCAGCAGGGTGACCAGCAGCCTTGGGCGGTGGTGTGGAGACGGTGGGTGTTTCACGGTGTTTCCGGCGGCTTCCTACAATGGCCTCCATGTTCCCAGAATTCCCAGAAGTCGCCCACGATTCCGCACTCTTGCAGAGCCTCAATACCGAACAGCGCGCTGCCGTCACCTTGCCGGCCACGCACGCGCTGATTCTGGCCGGTGCCGGTTCTGGCAAAACCCGGGTGCTGACCACCCGCATCGCCTGGCTGATGCAAACCGGGCAGATTTCACCGGGCGGCGTGCTGGCGGTGACCTTCACCAACAAGGCCGCCAAGGAGATGATGACGCGCCTTGGTGCGATGTTGCCGGTGAACGTGCGCGGCATGTGGATTGGCACCTTCCACGGCCTGTGCAACCGCTTCCTGCGGGCGCATTACAAGGCCGCCAACCTGCCGCAGAGCTTCCAGATTCTGGACACGCAAGACCAGCTGAGCGCCATCAAGCGGCTGATGAAGCAGTTTGGCATTGACGACGAGCGTTACCCGGCCAAGAAAACCCTGTACTTCATCGCTGGGTGCAAGGAAGAAGGCCAGCGCCCCGGCATGGTCACGGTGCGCGACGACGACACCCGCAAGCTGGTGGAGATTTACCAGCTGTACGAAGACCAGTGCCAGCGTGAAGGCGTGGTGGACTTTGGCGAGCTGATGCTGCGCAGCTACGAGGTGTTGCGCGACAACGCCCCGGTGCGTGAACACTACCAGCGGCGCTTTCGCCACATCCTGATTGACGAGTTCCAGGACACCAACAAGCTGCAGTACGCCTGGATCAAGGTGCTGGCCGGGCACGACCCGGACGGTGCGGTCCACCAGGGCGGTGCGGTGCTGGCGGTGGGCGACGACGACCAGAGTATCTACGCCTTTCGCGGTGCGCGGGTGGGCAACATGGCCGATTTTGTGCGCGAGTTCAATGTGCAGCACCAGATCAAGCTGGAGCAGAACTACCGCAGCCACAGCAACATCCTCGACTCGGCCAACGCGCTGATCAGCCACAACCGCAAGCGCCTGGGCAAGAACCTGCGCACCGACCAGGGCCCCGGCGAACCGGTGCGCGTCATGGAAGCCACCAGCGACTTTGCCGAAGCGCAGTGGATGGTGGATGAAATGCGCCAGCTGGTGCGCGATGGTTTTGAGCGCAAGGAGATCGCGGTGCTCTACCGCAGCAACGCCCAAAGCCGGGTGATCGAGACCGCGCTGTTCAACGCCAGCGTGCCCTACCGCGTGTACGGCGGCCTGCGTTTCTTCGAGCGCGCCGAGATCAAACACGCGCTGGCTTACTTGCGTCTGCTGGAGAACCCGGCCGACGACACCAGTTTTCTGCGGGTGGTGAACTTCCCGCCGCGCGGCATTGGCGCCCGCAGCATCGAACAGCTGCAAGACGCGGCGCGGGCAACGAACGTCTCGCTCAACGACGCGGTGCGCAGCGTCACCGGCAAGGCGGGGGCGAACATCGGCGCGTTTGTCGCCAAGATCGACGTGCTGCGCGAGCAGACCCAGGGCATGAGCCTGCGCGAGATCATCGAGCTGGTGCTGGACCACAGTGGGTTGATCGAGCACTACAAAACCGAGCGCGAAGGCGCTGACCGAATTGAAAACCTGGAAGAACTCGTCAATGCCGCCGAGAGCTTTGTGACGCAGGAAGGTTTTGGCCGCGACGCGGTGGCGCTGCCCGTGGACGAACTGGCACAAAGCCCGGTGAGCCAGGGGCTGGACCCGAACCGCCCCGTGCTGAACGAGCCGAGCGCCGAGTACCTGCTGCCCGACGCAGAAACCGGCGAAACGCTGAGCCCACTCGCCGCTTTCCTCACCCACGCCGCGCTGGAGTCGGGCGACAACCAGGCCCAGGCCGGGCAGGACGCGGTGCAGCTGATGACGGTGCACGCCTCCAAGGGGCTGGAGTTCGACGGCGTGTTCATCACCGGCATGGAAGAAGGCCTGTTCCCGCACGAGAACGCGATGAACGACTTTGACGGCCTCGAAGAAGAGCGCCGGCTGATGTACGTGGCCATCACCCGCGCGCGCCAGCGGCTCTACCTGAGCCTGTCGCAAACCCGCATGCTGCACGGGCAGACGCGCTACAACCTGAAGAGCCGCTTCTTTGAAGAACTGCCCGAAGCCGCGCTGAAATGGATCACACCGAAGAACGCCGGTTTTGGTTCTGGGTTTGGGTCTGCTGCACAATCAGGAGCATACCGACCAAACTACACTAAGGCTTCAGGCGGATTTGGCTCTAAAAGCGAGACATTTGCCAGCCCACCGGTGCCGCAGCAGAAAACCGCACCCTCCCACGGCCTGCGTTCGGGCATGCAGGTGTTCCACACCAAGTTTGGCGAAGGCACCGTCGTCTCGCTGGAAGGTTCGGGCAACGACGCCCGGGCCCAGGTGAATTTCCCCCGCCACGGTGTGAAGTGGCTGGCCTTGTCGGTCGCCAAGCTCACCCCGGTTTGATTTTTTGTTTGGAGTTGCCCATGTTGAAACCCCTCATCGCCTTGTCCCTGCTGGCTGCCTGCCTGTTGGCCAATGCCAACGACACCGCCAGTGCCGCAGGCGAACCCTCGGTGGCCGAACGCATGGCCAACGCCCGCACCGCGATCAAGGCCAACAAATGGAAAGACGCGCAGGGCGAACTCAAGGTGGCCTTGGTCGACGACCCGAAGAACGCCGACGCCCACAACCTGCTGGCCTACAGCTACCGCAAGCAGGCCACGCCGGATTTGCCCAAGGCGTTCGAGCACTACGGCATGGCGCTGAAACTCAACCCCAACCACAAGGGCGCGCACGAGTACATCGGCGAGGCGTACCTGATGGACAAGCGCCCGGCCGAGGCAGAAAAACACCTGGCCGAGCTGGAGAAAATCTGCGGCAACAAGACCTGCGAAGAGTACGCCGACCTCTCGAAAGCGCTGGCGGCGTACAAAGCCAAGGCGCGTTGAGCGCCACCTGCGCTCAGGGCAGGTCAGCGGGTGCGGCGGCCGGTGGCTCGTCTGCCACAAAGCTGTCGCGGAAGGTGAAGTAGAGCGAGGTGAAGAACATCGACGCCAGCGTCAACGCCGTTGGCAGCATCACTGCGGGCGCGCTTTCGGGCATGCCAATCAGCAACAGCACCACGCTGAGCACCACGCCCACCCCCATGAACACCGCCAGCCACACCAGGCCGTACACGGTGAGCGCCCAGAAATTGCGCAGGCAGGCCACGCCGCTGTAGAACAGGCTCTGCACCGGTGCCACGCCATGCCAGTGCACCAGCGCCGGCGCGTGCCAGAACAGCATGGACAGCGGCGCGTACAGCGCCAGTGCCACCCACATCGCCAGCTGGAAGCGGGGCTGTTGCGCCACCTCGTCGGTGATCTTGCCGCCCAGCAGGTAGAGCTTGGCAAAGTCGCCGCCGTCCACCAGCACCGTCAGGCCGACGATGAGCAGGAAGCCCGCCGCGTACAGCGCGCCCAGCACCAGCATCGCCCGCAGCCGCTGGCGGCCGGCGCGAAAGGCGCTCAGCAGCACGGTGGGCATGGGGAATTTGCCGTTGGTGGCTTCCAGCGTGGCGGCCATCAACCCCAGCGTGATGGCCGGCAACAGGGCCAGCACCAACACGCTGCCCACGAAGGGCAGCAGGCTGGCAAACGACATGAAGATGACGAAGGTGAAAAACAGCGCCGACATCGCCAGCGGCTGTTTGAAGAAGGTCCGGATGCCGAGCCGGACCCAGGTCACGCCGGTGCGTGCCGGGACGATGTTGAGCTTCATGGCTGGGCCATGGCGGCCTCTGCCGGCATGGCCAGCAAAGAGGCCACCGACACCGGGTGGGCCACGCGGTCACGCAGCACGCGCTCGAAATGCGTCGGGTCGTGGGGCTTGAGCATGCTGGCTTCGCGGGGCAGGTGCCAGTCCCAGAGGCGCGAAATCCAGAACCGCAGCGCGCCGGCGCGCAGCATGGCGGGCAGCAGCGTGCGTTCGGCCGTGGTCAGCGGGCGCACCGCGCTGTAGGCGGCCATGAAGGCGCTGGCGCGGGCGGCGTCGTGGCGGCCGGTGGCGAGGTCGATGCACCAGTCGTTCAGGCACACGGCCAGGTCGAACAACCAGCTGTCGACGCCGGCGAAATAGAAGTCGAACACACCGGTGAGTTCGTCGCCGTCGAACATGGCGTTGTCGCGGAACAGGTCGGCGTGCACCGGGCCACGGGGCAGGGCGGCACAGGCGGGCATGGCTGCGGTGTGGTTCTGGAAGGCCAGCTCGGCGCGCAGCAGCTCGGCCTGCGGTGCGTCCAGGTGCGGCAGCACCACCGGCACGGTGTCGTTCCACCAGGCCAGGCCGCGCAGGTTGGGTTGGCTGCCGTCAAAGTCGCGCGCTTCCAGGTGCATGCGGGCCAGCAACTCGCCCATGGCGCGGCAGTGTTGGGCGTTGGGGGCCAGTTGGCTTTTGCCGCGCAAACGGTTCACCACCGCAGCGGGCTTGCCCTTGAGGCGGTGCAGGATCTGGGCGGGCTGCCCGGCGTCTGGCTGCGGGTCGGGCACCGGCACGCCACGCTGGGCCAGGTGCTTCATCAGCTGCAGGTAAAAGGGCAATTGCTCGTAGCGCAGGCGCTCGAACAGCGTCAGCACCCAGTCGCCCTGATCGGTGCTGGCAAAGTAGTTGGTGTTCTCAATGCCGCCGGCACAGCCTTCCAGGCTGTGGAGTTGCCCCAGCCCGAGTTGCTGGAAAAACGAGGCTGCTTCGTCAAACGAGACTTCGGTGTAAACCGCCATGGAACGCGTGCCGTTGCCGGCTCAGAAATTGAAGAACTTCCAGACCCGGGGGCCCTGGCCAGAACCGGTGTCCGCGCTGTTGCCCGGCTTGGACTGGGCGGTGTTGTTGGGCAGCACCTCGTAGCCGGGCACATTGGCGGCCGGCTGCACGGTGATGCTCTGCGTCACGCCGCCGTAGCGCACCTCGTCCACGCGGGCGCCCGCGTCTTCCACCCGAATGCGCTCGACGCGCGGCCCACCCTGCTCTGTTTTTGAGAGCGGTTCTGCCAGGTTCGATGCTGGCTTGGGCGTGTTTTGGCTTGAAGTCTGGGCCTGCAGCGGGCCGCAGGCAAAAATCAGGCACAGGAGGAGGGTTGGGCGCATGGTGGTGGGATTGTAGAACCCTGCCCCTGACCTCTGGCTGCCAAGGGCTGCCTTAAACTGCCACCAACCTGAAAGCAAGCCTGAAAAATGACCGATCCCGTTGCGCCGCGCACCCTGTTGCTTGTTGACGGCTCCAGCTACCTGTACCGCGCCTTCCACGCGATGCCCGACCTGCGGGCCAAGCCTGGCGACCCGCAGAGCCCGGCCACCGGGGCGATTCGCGGCATGGTCAACATGTTGCAGAAGCTGCGCAAGGACGTGCCGGCCGACTATGCCGCCTGCGTCTTTGACGCCAAAGGCCCGACCTTCCGCGACGCGCTCTACCCCGACTACAAGGCCAACCGCTCGCCCATGCCGGACGATCTGCGCAGCCAGATTCCGCCCATCCACGAGGTGGTGAGGCTGATGGGCTGGCAGGTGCTCGACGTGCCCGGCGTGGAGGCCGACGACGTGATCGGCACGCTGGCGCAAACTGCGGCCAAGCAGGGCGTGCACGTCACCATTTCCAGCGGCGACAAGGATTTGAGCCAGCTGGTGGACGAGCACATCACAGTGATCGACACCATGAACGGCAAGCGGCGCGACCTGGCCGGTGTGGAGGCCGAGTTCGGCGTGCCGCCCCGCCTGATGGTGGACTACCAGACGCTGGTGGGCGACGCGGTGGACAACGTGCCCGGCGTGGAGAAAGTGGGCCCCAAGACCGCCGTGAAATGGCTGCTGGAATACGGTTCGCTCGACGGCGTGGTGGCGCACGCGGCCGACATCAAGGGCGCCGCCGGCGACAACCTGCGCAAGGCGCTGGACTGGCTGCCCAAGGGGCGTGAACTGCTCAGCATCAAGACAGACTGCGATCTGGCCGACCATGTGGCTGGCCTACCGTCGCTCGATGCCCTCACCACTGGCACGGAAGACAGCGCTGCGCTGAAAACCTTCTACGAGCAGTTCGGTTTCAAGGGCTTGGTGAAAAGCGTGACCGAGGCTGCGGCACCCCCGGCGGCCGACGATCTGTTTTCCACGCCCACCGAGCCGTCGCCGGTCAGCACCCTGAAGTACGACACCCTCCTGACCTGGGAGGCCTTCAACGCCTGGTTCGAGAAAATTCAGGCCGCCGAGTTGGTGGCGCTGGACACCGAAACCACCTCGTTGGACGAGATGCGCGCCGAGATTGTGGGCCTGAGCTTCAGCGTGACACCCGGCGAGGCGGCCTACATCCCGCTCACCCACCGCTATGCCGATGCGCCCGACCAACTGCCGATCGACGCGGTGCTGGCGCAGCTCAAGCCCTGGCTGGAAGACGCCAGCAAACACAAGCTCGGCCAGCACGTCAAGTACGACCGCCACGTGTTCGCCAACCACGGCATCGAGGTGCAGGGCTATGTGCACGACACCATGCTGCAAAGCTATGTGCTCGAGGTGCACAAGCCGCACGGTTTAAGCAGCCTGGCCGAGCGGCATCTGGGCCGCAAGGGCATCCAGTACGAAGACCTGTGTGGCAAGGGCGCGCACCAGATTTCGTTCAACCAGGTGGACATTGCCAAAGCCGCCGAATACTCATGCGAAGACTCCGACCAGACGCTGGACGTGCACCGCGTGCTGTGGCCGCAGCTGCAGGCCGACGACAAACTGCGCGCCATCTACGAGCTGGAAATCACGTCGAGCGAAACGCTGTACCGCATCGAGCGCAATGGCGTGCTGATCGACGCACCCACGCTGGCCACGCAAAGCCACCAGCTTGGCCAGCGCATCATGCAGCTGGAGCAGGAAGCACACGATCTGGCCGGCCAGCCCTTCAACCTTGGCAGCCCGAAGCAGATCGGGGAGATCTTCTTCACCAAGCTCGGCCTGCCGGTGGTGAAAAAAACCGCAACCGGTGCACCCAGCACCGACGAAGAGGTGCTGGAAAAACTGGCCGAAGACTACCCGCTGCCGGCCAAGATTCTGGAGCATCGGGGCCTGTCCAAACTCAAAGGCACCTACACCGACAAACTGGCCCAGTTGGCACACCCGCGCACGGGCCGGGTGCACACCCACTACGCGCAAGCGGTGGCGGTGACCGGGCGCCTCAGCAGCAACGACCCCAACCTGCAGAACATCCCCATCCGCACCGCCGAAGGCCGGCGCGTGCGCGAGGCCTTCGTGGCGCCTACCGGCTCGGTGATTGCCAGCGCCGACTACTCGCAGATCGAGCTGCGCATCATGGCCCACATCAGCGGCGACGAAGCCCTGCTGCGCGCCTTCACCGACGGCATGGACGTGCACCGCGCCACGGCGGCCGAAGTGTTTGGCGTGCCACCAGACCAGGTGAGCAGCGAGCAGCGGCGTTATGCCAAGGTCATCAACTTCGGGCTGATTTACGGCATGAGTGCCTTTGGCCTGGCGCGCAACCTGGGCATCGACAACACGGCGGCCAAGAACTACATCGAGCGCTATTTCCAGCGCTACCCCGGTGTGAAGCAGTACATGGACGACACCAAGCTCAGCGCCAAGAGCAAGGGCTATGTCGAAACCGTGTTCGGCCGTCGGCTGTATTTGCCAGAGATCAACTCACCCAACGGCCCGCGCCGCGCGGGCGCCGAGCGCGCCGCCATCAACGCGCCGATGCAGGGCACGGCGGCCGACCTCATCAAGCTCAGCATGAACACCGTGCAGGACGTGCTGGATGCGGAGAAGCGTGGCACGAAGATGATCATGCAGGTGCACGACGAACTGGTGTTCGAGGTGCCCGAGGCCGAGGTGGACTGGGTGCGCAGGGAAATCCCGCGCCTGATGGCCGGCGTGGCCGACCTGAAGGTACCGCTGTTGGCCGAAGTGGGTGTGGGGCCGAATTGGGACAAAGCGCATTGAACGCGCTGTGGGACAAGGCCCACTGAAGCGCGACGCCTCGGGCCTCAGCCGCTGCGTGCCGAGCGCCATCGTGGTGGCCGGGTTGGGGCGCAGGGCGGTACTAGGTCTTCTCCGACCACAACACGCCGCCGGTGGCCCAGTCGCCACGCGGCACGTCGAACATCAGCACATCCACCGCTTCGGGTTTGCTGCCCAGGGTGGCCACCACCGCCTGGGTCAGGGCCTGGGCGAGGGCCTTTTTTTGCTCGGGCGTGCGGCCTTCGATCATTTCGACGCGGATGGTGGGCATGGAATCTCCTTGAAATACACCGTGAAGCAAACGAGTCTAAACTTCTTCGAAACAACCCAGGAGACCCCCATGTTGCGTGACGACCTGCAAGCCGATTTTGATTCCCTGTTGCCCGGCCAGGACCAGCCCAACCGGCGCACCGCGCTGAAAGCCGCGCTGGGCGTGGGCTACGCCGCCACCGCCATGCCCATCATGGCGCAGACGGCCATCCAGACCCCGGTCGACGGCCTCACGGCGGGCGAGGTCACCATCAACTCGGCGGGCTTCAAGGTGCCGGCCTATCGCGCGGCACCGGCCGGCAAGACCAACCTGCCGGTGGTGCTGCTGGTGCAGGAAATCTTTGGTGTGCACGAGTACATCGCCGACACCTGCCGCCGCCTGGCCAAAGCCGGGTACCTCGCGGTAGCGCCTGAAATGTTCGCCCGCCAGGGCGACCCGCGCCAGTACACCGAGGTCGGCAAACTGATCGCCGAACTCGTATCCAAGGTGCCCGATGCGCAGGTCATGGCCGACCTGGACGCCACCGTCGAGTGGGCGCAAGCCAATGGCGGCAGCAAAAAGGTGGGCATCACCGGCTTTTGCTGGGGCGGCCGCATCACCTGGCTGTACGCAGCGCACAACCCGCAGGTCAAGGCCGGCGTGGCCTGGTACGGCCGGCTGGTGGGCCAAGCCAGTGCCAACACCCCGTCTCACCCTGTCAACGTGACCAAGACCCTGCACGGCCCGGTGCTGGGCCTGTACGGCAGCGCCGACAGCGGCATCCCACTGACCACGGTGAACGAGATGAAAGATGCGCTGGCCACCGGCAGTGCCGCCGCGAAGCGCTCGGAGTTCGTGGTCTACCCCGGCGCGCCGCACGCTTTCCATGCCGACTACCGGCCCAGTTACCGCAAGGACGCGGCCGAAGACGGTTGGCAGCGTGCACTGGCCTGGTTCAAAAAGAACGGCGTGGCCTGACACCCGGTTCTGAGCCCCTCACGAGCCGCCACAGGGCACCTGTCGGCGGCTTTTTGCTGTTTTTGAAACGTTTTCGGCTTTGAGCCCTAGTTGAGACTGTATAGTTAGCTATGACTTTGGTAGCAATCATCTTCGCCACGCTGCTGGCGGGCATCGGCAGCGTCTGGCTGGCGGCACTGCTGGGGTTTGGCCTGTTGGCCCGCTACACCCAGCACATGCTCAGCCTGGCCGCAGGCGCCTTGCTGGCCACCGCCTTCATGCACCTGCTGCCCGAGGCCTTCAACTCCCACGCCGACGCGCGCGACCTGTTCATCGTGCTGCTGGTCGGGTTGGTGTTTTTCTTCCTGCTCGACAAGGCCGAGCTGTACCACCACGGGCACGAGCATGGCCATGCGCACGACCACGGGCATGGCCACCACCACGCACCGCAGGGCACCGCAGGCGGCTGGGCGGTGCTGACGGGTGACAGCGTGCACGCCTTTGGCGACGGCATCCTGATCGCGTCGGCCTTCATGGCCGACATGCGACTGGGGGTGGTGGCTGCGCTGGCGGTGCTGGCGCACGAGGTGCCGCACCACATGGGCGACCTGGTGGTGCTGCGGCAAAGCTCCCGCACCCAGCGTGCCGCCCTGGTCAAGGTGTCGCTCGCGGGCACCATCACCGTGCTGGGCGGGCTCACCGGCTACTGGCTGGTGGCCTACCTGCAGGACTACCTGCCGTACTTTCTGGTGGTGGCGTCCAGCAGCTTTGTGTACGTGGCACTGGCCGACCTGATTCCCCAGCTGCAAAAGCGCCTCAGTGCCCGTGAAACCGCCGCGCAGATTGGCTGGCTGGGACTGGGCATTGCGCTGGTCACGGCGGTCAGCGCCTTGTCGCACGGGCACGGCTGAACATGGTTTCTGTCACGCCTTCGGTGGCGCTCTACTGGGACTTTGAACACCTGCACGCCGGCCTGTGCGAGGCACGGCAGCCGGGTGCCTACAGCCAGCAGGACAACCGCTTCAAGGTGCAGGAGCCGCTGGTGGACGTGGCGGCGGTGGTCGCACTGGCCACCGCGCTCGGCCCGCTGGCGATTCACCGCGCCTACTGCAACTGGCAGTTCTTTGGCCGCTACCGCGACGTGCTGCTGCACCACGCGGTGGACCTGGTGCAGCTGTTCCCGCCCGGCAGTGCCGCCAAGAACGGGGCCGACATCCGGCTGTGTCTGGACGCGGTGGACGATGTTGGCCGCTTTGACCACATCGGCACGGTGGTGGTGGTCGGCGGGGACAGCGACTTCCTGCCGCTGGCGCAGAAGCTCAAGGCGGCAGGCCGGCGTGTGGTGGGTGTTGGCCTGCGCCAGCACACCAACGCGCACTGGGCCGCCAGCTGCCACGCCTTCCACTACTACGACGCGCTCGTCAGCCCCTGACGGCGGCGCGCCGCGATAATCCGCCCATGGCCTTGCCGATCGACACCAGCACCATCACCCACGGCATCCAGCTGGCGGTGGCACCGGTGTTCCTGCTCACCGCCGTCTCCGGCATGATCGCCGCCGCCGTGGGCCGGCTGGCCCGCATCATCGACCGCGCCCGGCTGGTGGAAGACAGCGCCCGCCACTCGGTGGACGAGGCGCTGCTGGCCCGTGCCTACCGCGAGCTGGCCGAGCTGCGGCTGCGCGGGCGCCTAGTGAACGGCTGCATCGCGCTGCTCACCTCGTGCGCCTTCCTGATTGGCCTGACCATCATCGTGTTGTTCCTGGGCGAGACCACCGCCTTCCAGATCGACCGGCTGGCGGTGACGGGCTTTCTGCTGGGGGTGGGGTGTTTCCTGTTGGCGCTGCTGTGTTTCCTGGCGGAAACCTTCATCGCCACCCGGCTGCTCAACTTCGACCTGCTGCGAAGGCCTTAGCCAACGTCAGTTCAGGCCAGCCCGAGCGCGTGGTACACGCGCAGCGCGGCCCAGGCGTCGTTGGCGGCGTACACCAGCTGTGCTTCCGTCAGCCGCGGGTTGGCCCAGTTGGAGGTGGTGGCCTTGCGCGACTTGATGAAGCGCTGGTTGAACAGCACCGCCACCGCGCCTTTCACCCCCATGTCCTTGCGGTAGCCGCGCTGGCGGAACACCGTGTTCAGGTCCAGCACGTCCTCGGGCGTGACACCCAACTTGGCGGTGATGCGTTTCTTGTCGTCGCCCAGGCCAAAGCCCGCCTTGTGAACACCGGGCCGCGCCAGCATCGCCGCCACCAGGCTGCGGCAGTCGGCGTCGTGCAGTTGGAACACCCAGGCTTTCTCCAGCGTGGCGAGCTGCACCACATGCGGCCCATCAGACGCTTCATTTTTCAAGAAGGTGGGCTTGGACTCGGTGTCAAACCCCCACGCGCTGGCACGGTGCAGTTCGCTCAGGGCGCGCTCGGCCGCGGCGGCGGTGGTGACCAGTTCAATCCGGTCCAGGCCCAGCCGGTCAAACTGTGGCAGCAGGGCAATCTCTTCCTTGCCGGGGGTGGGGAGGGCGGTGTGCATGCGGCGGAGCATAGCGGGCTTTCGCCCCGGTACTGGCGCTGCACCGGCACGGCGCGGTCAATAATGTGCCGTGACCTTGCCCTACCAACTGACCCTGTACGACGCCGATGGCGCCTCCGACCGCCCTGCCGACGCGGGCCGCCAAGCGGCCGAGCGGTGTTTTCGCCGCGCACTCGACACCACGCTGGGCGATGCGGCACTGGTCTGGCCGGTCTACAGCGCCTACCTGCGCATCGTCGCCACCTACGGCGATGCGCCCGACCCGGACGCCTTGACCGACGCCGAGCAGGCCATTTTCAGCCAATGGCAGGCGGCTGAACTGGCCGCCATCACGGCCACCTTTGGCCCGCACCGCCACCTCGGCGACGCGGTGTACGAGATCTCCCCCTGAGCGCCCGCGTATCATCACGCTCCCGCACACGTCCCTCCCAGGGCAACCCACCACGGAAGGACCCCATGAAAAAAACATTCCAACTGCAGACCGAAGGCAAACACCGCGACCGCGTGCTCGAAGCGGTGAAACACGAGGTGCGCAAGTACGTCAAACGCGAGCGCCGGCGCGCCCTGCCGGCCGGTGTGGACTTCTGGGACTTTGACTGCAAGTTCGGCGTGACCGAAGCGACGGCCGAAGTTGTGCACCTGGGCGCCCTCACTGGCCTGATGGACGGCGTGGCCCTGACAGCGGGCGAACAGTTCTATGTGGAGATTCTGGCCAAGCACGGCCACCGCAAGGCCCGGCCTGTGGGCGAGGCCGACGCCACGCCCGGGAACGCCGACGCAGCCTGAGCGTTACGCGTTGCGCGCCGCTTCCGCGCGCAACTTGTCTTTCTTGCTCGGCCGTCGGCCCTTGATGCCGCCATTGCCGGGCGCGGGTGGCGGTGCCACCTCGGTGGGCTCGAAACCGGCAATCTGCTCACGCGGCAGGCTCAGGCCCTGGCGCTTTTCAATCAGCTTGAAATGTGCTTCGCTGGCGGCGGTGACGAAGCTGATCGCCAACCCGCTTTCGCCCGCCCGCCCGGTCCGGCCAATGCGGTGCACATGGTCCACCGCCGAGCGCGGCAGGTCGTAGTTCACCACCACCGGCAGCTGCGCGATGTCGATGCCGCGTGAGGCCAGGTCGGTGGTGACCACCACCTCCCAGCGTTCGTCCTTGAACTCGTCCAGCACCTGCTGGCGCGCGCCCTGGCTCAGTTCGCCGTGGAAGGGCGTGGCAAACACGCCGGCCTTGTAGAGTTTTTCGGCCACCACGCCGGCGGCGTACTTGGTGGCCACAAACACCAGCACGCGCTGCCAGCCGTTTTCCTTCACCAGATGGCGCAGCAGCTGCGTGCGCCGCGCTGCATCGACCTGGATTGCGCGTTGCACGATCACCGGTTCATTGCCCGGTGTGGCCGGCACATGCACCCGCACCGGGTCGCGCAGCAGGGTGTTGGCCAGGGTTTCCACTTCGGGCGGAAAGGTGGCCGAGAACATCAGCGTTTGCCGGCGTGGGGGCAGCAGCGCCAGCACCCGGGCCAGTTCGTTGGCAAAGCCGAGGTCGAGCAGGCGGTCGGCTTCGTCCAGCACCAGCAGGTCCACATGGCCGAGCTGCAGCGCGTTGTGGTCCACCAGGTCCAACAGCCGGCCGGGCGTGGCGACCACCACGTCGGCGCCGCCGCGCAAAGCCAGCATCTGCGGGTTGACCGACACACCGCCAAACACCACCGCAATCTTCAGGGGCTGCGGCAGGTGCTGGGCCAGGCTGCGCAGCACCTCACCCACCTGGGCCGCCAGTTCGCGCGTGGGCACGAGCACCAGCGCACGGGTGCGGCGGGGCCGGGGCGATGGGCTGCGCTGCAGCAGTTCCAGCAGCGGCAGGGCGAAAGCCCCGGTCTTGCCGGAGCCGGTTTGCGCCGAGCCGAGCACGTCGGCGCCGCGCAACACGGCGGGAATGGCGTCGGTCTGGATGGGGGGGGGGGCCTGGAAGCCGAGGTCAACGGCCGCACGCACCAGGGCGGGGGACAGGCCGGCCGCGTGGCCGAAAGTGGTGAAGGGCATGGGGTGAATGGTTTCGGGCAGTTTAACGGGCACTGGCCGTTCACTGCCCAGCGGCGGGCGCACGGCGGCGCCAGCGCAGCGGGGATTCGCCTTCCCACTGGCGGAAGGCACGGGAAAACACACTTTGCTCTGCATAGCCCAGCATGCAGGCGATTTCCGGGAGCGAGAGTTGTGGGTCGCGCAGGTAGTCTTTGGCGAGCCCGTGGCGCAGCAGGTTCAGCACCTGCTTGTAGCGCAGGCCACGCTGCTGCAAGGCGCGGTACAGGGCGCGCTCTGACAACCCCATGCGTGCCGCGACCACGGCGGCATCAGGCTGGCCGTCCTGCAGCACCGCAACGATCTGGCGCTGCAGTTGGGACAGCAGTGCGTCGCGCGAGGGCAGGGCCTGCAGCAAGGCCTGGGCCTGTTGTTCCAGCAGGCCGGTGAGGTGGGGGTCCTGGGTGTTGACCGGCAGGTGCATCACCGACAAGGGCAGGTACACCGCCGCCACCGGGCTGCCAAAGTGCACCGGGCAGCCGTGAAACCGCGCGTAGGGGGTGGTGTCGGCCGGGGCGGTGCGTGGGCTGTCGATGCGCAGTGCCTGCAGGTCATGGCGGCCCGTGAGCTGGCGCACAGACACCATCAAGCCCGCCACCAGCACGTCGTCTGACAGGGTGGTGGAAGGGTGGTCTTCGGTGCCCCAGCGGATCACCAGGGCGTCGCCCTGCGGGCCCATGTGCGACGGCACCAGGTTGTGCAGCAAGGGCTGGTAGCGGGTGAAGCGCAACAAGGCCTGGCCCAGTGTCTCGCTGTACAGGGCCAGGTAGCCCAGCACACCCACATGGTGGGGTTGCACGCAGGCACCGACCTGCAAGCCCAGCGCGTGTTCGTCTGGCAGCGCTTGCTGCAACGTGTCCAGCAGAGCCCACCAGGTGGTGATCGGCATGCGCGGGCCTTGGGCCAGCCGGGCGAGTTCTGCCCGCAACACGGGCAGGGCCAACCTGCGGTGGTCCAGAAAGGCGGTGAGCAGGCCGGTGAGCGACGCGGCCACATAGGTGCTGGCAGTGGCGTTGTTGGCGGGCATTTGGCAGACTATGTCAAAAATTGGCGGGCACCGTCAAGACGGCGCACCGTGTGGGCGGCGAAGATCGGTGCCTGCTGTCAACACATGGAGGAGGCTGGCATGTTCCGATTCACCCAGGTTTTTTTGTGGTCGTGTGGGGCCGCGTTTGTGCTGATCGGCGCCAACACGTTCGTTGACCCACTGCGCGCCATGGCGCCGCTGGAACTCAATGTCAACACCGTGAGCGCATTGAACGAATTGCGGGCCACCTATGGTGGCATGCAGGTCGGCATTGGCCTCTTTCTGATGGCCGGTGCCCGCTGGGCCGCCCTCACGCGCCCGGTCTTGCTGGCCCAGGCGCTCATGCTGGGTGGCCTGGCCGCCGGCCGGTTGGTGGGAGTGGCGCTCGACGGCCTGCCCAACGGCTTTGTGCAGGCGTTGCTGGTGCTGGAAACCACCATCGCCGTGTTGTCGGTGGCGCTGTACCGGCGCCAGGCCGGCGCCTGCTGAAGGAGACACTGCCATGACAGAACTGTTGCAACCGCTGATGCCGCTGCTCCACAACCTCTTTGGCGAGGACGTGGACTGGAAGCAGGTGTTCCTGATCGGCATGAGCCCGCTGTTCCTGCTGGCCTTCATGGCCGAGTTCGTGGTGGAGCGGCGCCGCGGCCGGGTCCACAAGTTCCACTGGAAAGAGATCGTGGCCAACCTGTCGCTGGGGGCCAGCTACCAGGTGGTGGAGGCGGTGATGTGGCTGCTGCTCACCGGGGGCATCTACGCCTGGGTATACCAGCACCGGCTGTTCGACATCCCGGTCAACGGCTGGACCATCCTGCCCATCTTCATCGCCACCGAGCTCTGCTACTACGGCTTTCACCGCACCTCCCACCGGGTGCGCTGGTTCTGGACGGCCCACGTGCCCCACCACAGCGGCGAGACGATGAACTTCACCACCGCCATGCGGCAGAGCGTGCTGAACGCGCTGGTGGGCACCTTCATCTTCTACGTGCCACTGGTCTGGCTGGGTGTGCCGCCGGCGGTGGTGATGTTCTGCCTGGCGGTGGACCTGGCCTACCAGTACTTCGTGCACACCGAGTCCGTAGGGCGCTTTCCCCGCTGGTACGAGTACGTGTTCGACACCCCGTCCAACCACCGTGTGCACCATGGCCGCAACCCGGAGTACATCGACAAGAACTACGGCGGTGTGCTCATCATTTTCGACCGATGGTTTGGCACCTACGCCGAAGAAAAAGCCCGCGTGGACTACGGCATCACCCAGCAGATCCGCTCGCACAATTTTCTGGTGCTGAACGTGCACGAGATGGTGGACCTGCTGCGCGACGTGTGCTCGCCCGGCCCGCTGGGCCAACGGCTCAAGCACCTGGTGATGCCGCCCGACTGGCGGCGCCCCGGTCACCGGCCCGTCCGCACCTGGGAGACCGAAGAACGCTGACGGGAAGACGGTGGTGACGGGCCCGCGCCAGCGGCGCCCGATGTGGACTTGGCACACTGCTTGCATCTCTTCTTGTATACAAGAGTGGATGCTTCAACATGGTGCACATCGCAACAACCGCTGCCGAGTCTTGCTTGCCCCCTGCGGGTGGCCCGTCATCGCGAACGTCCCCAGCCTGGATCACGTTGCCGGCGCAGGGTCTGCCAGGCAGTGGCTCGGGTGTGTTGCAAGGGCTGCGCTTTGCCGTCAAGGACAACATCGACGTGGCGGGCTGGCCCACCACGGCAGCCTGCGCCGCGTTTGCCTACACCCCGCCGGCCCATGCCGCCGTGGTGCAGCAACTGCTCGGCCATGGTGCATCGCTGGTCGGCAAGACCAACCTGGACCAGTTCGCCTGTGGCCTGAACGGCACCCGCTCGCCTTACGGCGCCGTGCCCAACGCCTTTGACCCGGCCTACGTCTCGGGGGGCTCCAGTTCCGGCTCGGCCCATGTGGTGGCCACCGGCCAGGTGGACTTTGCGCTGGGCACCGACACCGCCGGTTCTGGCCGGGTGCCGGCCGGGCTGAACAACATTGTGGGCATCAAGCCGTCGCGCGGGCTCATCAGCGCGCGCGGGGTGGTGCCGGCGGCGCAGAGTGTGGACTGTGTGTCCATCTTCGCGCGCAGCGTGGGCGTGGCCGCACAGGTGCTGGCAGCCGCCATGGCACGCGACCCGCTGGACCCCTTCAACCGCACGCTGCCCATGCAGCGCCAGCCCTGGGGGCCGGGCTTCCGCTTTGGTGTGCCCGACGTATTGGCATTTTTTGGCGATGCCCAGGCCGAAGCCGCGTTTGCCGACGCGGTGGCTCGGTTGCAGGCGTTGGGCGGTGTGCCGGTGCGCATTGACTTCAGCCCCTTGCAACAGGCCGCCGCGCTGCTGTACGACAGCGCGCTGGTGGCCGAGCGTTACGCCGCCGTGCGCCCGTTCTTCGATGCCCACGAGGCCGAGGTGGTGGAGCCAGTGCGCAGCATCCTGGCGCAAGGCCGGCAGTACAGCGCCGCCGACTGGTGCGATGCACAGGTCCAGCTGCGCGCCCATGGCCAGCAGGCCGCGGCGATGTGGCAAGCCATTGACGTGCTGCTGGTGCCCACCGCGCCCACCCACTACACCATCGCCCAGATGCAGGCCGACCCGGTGGCGCTGAACCGCAACCTGGGCGCGTACACCAACTTCGTCAACCTGCTCGACTACGCTGCCATCTCGGTGCCCAGCAGCCTGCGGCCCGACGGCCTGCCATTCGGCATCACGCTGATTGCCCCGGCCGGGTGCGACTGGCCGCTGGCCGACCTGGGCCAGCGTTACCACCACGCCACCGGTTTGCTGCAGGGCGCGTTGGACACACCCTTGCCCGCACCGGTGGCGATTCCCGGCATCGCACCGGCGCCCACGGTGCGTGTGGCGGTGGTGGGGGCCCACCTGTCGGGCATGCCGCTCAATGGCCAGCTCACCGAACGCGGCGCCACGCTGGTGGCCAGCACCGAAACCGCGCCCCATTACCGGCTCTACGCGCTGCCTGGCACCGTGCCGCCCAAACCGGGGCTGCTGCGCGTGGCGGCCAACCTGGGTGAACGCATTGCGCTGGAGGTGTGGGACATGCCGCTGGCCCACTACGGCAGCTTTGTGGCGCTCATCCCGTCGCCGCTGGGCATTGGCACGCTGACGCTGGCCGATGGCAGCGCGGTTCAAGGTTTCCTGTGCGAGCCCGCCGCGCTGGACGGTGCGCAGGACATCTCGCATTTCGGCGGCTGGCGCCGCTACACCGCGTCACTGCAGCCGGGCCAGACCTGACCCGACGCCCCCATTCCCTTCACCATCCCTGAACCCGCAACCTGGAGAACGCCATGCGCCCTGTTGACCCACCCCGTTCCATTGCCCCACCGAATGCCCTGCGTCGCCGCCAGGTGCTGGCCACTGCGGCGGCGGTGGTGGTGGGCACGCTCGGCGCGCCCGCCGTTGTGCGTGGCCAGAGTGGCCCGAAGATCCGCATCGGCTACTGGCCGATTGCCGCCGGTTTGCCGTTCTACGCCGCACTGGAAAAAGGCTATTTCAAGGAAGAAGGCCTGAACGTCGAGCCGCTCAAGTTCGCCGGCGCGCAGCAGGTGATGGAGGCCATGCTGTCGGGCCGCTCCGACGGCAGCGCCAACGGCACTGGCTCGGGCAACCTTGGCGTGGGCGAGATCGCCTCGCCCGGCCTGTACAAGATCATCGCCACCAACCCGAGCAACGCCAAGTACGTGCTCGACGAGTTCCTGGTGCCCAAGGACAGCACCGTCAAGAGCATTGCCGAACTCAAGGGCAAACGCATCGCGTCCGGTCCCGGCATCCAGAACAAGACGTTGGCCATCGAGGTGCTGGAGCGTGCCGGTGCCACCGGCTTCACCGTGGTCGAACTGCCGATTGGCCAGCACGTGGCCTCGCTCGCGGCGGGCCAGGTGGATGCGGTGTACACGCTGGAGCCCACCGGCACCGTAGGCCGGTTGAACGGCACCACGCGCCTGCTGGAAGCCGGCGTGATTGCCAAGTACATCCTCGGCGACCCGCTGGCGCCCTGGCATGGCGGTTCGGCCGCACTGACCACCGAGTTCATCACCAAGTACCCGGCCGAGACCAAGAAGTACATCGCCGCTTACGCCAAAGGCATTGCGCTGGTGCGCAGCAAGCCCGACGAGGCGCGGCAGTACCTGAAGGGCTACACCGCGATTGACGGCGCGCTCACCGCCGAGGTGCCTCTGGCGTCGTACATGCTCTACAACGAGTTCAAGCCGGCCGATGTGGCGGCCTTCCAGAAGTTTTTTGACTTGTTCACCGACAAGGGCGTGTTCAGCAAGAAGCTCGTCGTCGAGAACCTGCTCTACAAGGGCTGATGCCATGGCCGACACCCCCATTTCCGAGCCCGGCAGCGCTGCCCCCTGGAGCGCCAGCAACCCGGCACCGTCGCCGCCGAAGAAGTTCCCGTGGGGGCGTTTCCTGCCCTTTGTCGGCCCTTTGGTGCTGTTCGTCATCTGGGACATCGTGGTGCGCGCCGGCTGGATCAAGGCCATCCTGCTGCCCGCACCGTCCGACACCATCGCCACGCTGGTCACCGGCCTGCTGGGTGGCCCGCTGTTGCTGGACTTTGTTGTCACGGTCTGGCGCACGGTGCAGGCGTTTTTGATTGCCGCCGTCATCGGCGTGCCACTCGGCGTGCTGCTGGGCAGCAACGAGAAGGCCTACCGCAGCGTGGAGTTTTTGATCGACTTTTTCCGCTCCACGCCCAGCTCGGCGCTCATTCCGCTGTTCCTGCTGATCTTCGGCGTGTCCGACATCAACAAGGTGGCGATTGCGGCCTTTGGCGCGTTCCTGATCGTCGTCTTCAACAGCGCTTACGGCGTCATCAATGCGCGCAAGCAGCGGGTCATGGCGGCCAAAGTGATGGGCGCCTCGCGCTGGCAAATCTTCAAGGACGTGCTGATCTGGGAAAGCCTGCAGCCCAGCTTTGTCGGCCTGCGCTCGGCGGTGTCGATGGCGCTGGTGATCGTCATCGTGGCCGAGATGTTCATCGGCTCCGACAACGGCCTGGGCCACCGCATCATCGACGCGCAGCAGGTGCTCAACGTCAAGACCATGTACGCGGCCATCCTGGCGGCGGGGGCGCTGGGCTATGCGCTCAATATTTTGTTTTTGGTGGCCGAGCGCCGCATCGTGCACTGGAGTGGAAGATGAACACCGTCGTCAATGGCCCCGTCTACGCCGACGTACCGGCGCCCGTCTTCAAGCCCGGCCCGGAGGGCACGCACATCACCATCCGCGGCATGACCAAGTACTTTGCCGGCTGGCCGCTGTACGAGAACTTCGACCTTGATATTCCCAAGGGCAAGATCGTCTCGGTCTTCGGGCCCAACGGCTGCGGCAAAAGCACGCTGATCAACATGATCGCCGGGCTGATCCCCATCGACGCCGGCGAGATCCTGTTCGACGGCAAGAGCCTGAAAGACACCAAGATCGGCTACGTGTTCCAGAACTACCGCGAAGCGATGTTCCCGTGGATGCGCACCATCGACAACATCGCCTACCCGCTCAAGCTGGAAGGCCGCAGCAAGGCCGAGGTCGACCGCCGCATGGCCGAACTGGTGGCCTCGTTCGACGTAAAGTTCGATTTGAACCGCTACCCGTATGAACTCTCGGGCGGGCAGCAGCAAACCGCGTCCATCATGCGCGCGCTGGCACCCGGCCCCGAGGTGCTGTTTCTTGACGAACCGTTCTCGGCGCTCGATTTCGAGATGACGCTGTTCATCCGCGAGAAGCTGCAGGAGGTCTTCATGCAGACCGGCACCACCATGCTGCTGGTCTCGCACGATCTGGAAGAAGCCGTGTACCTGGCCGACCAGGTGCTGCTGCTGACCAAACGCCCCACCCGCGTGGCGGAAATTCTGCGTTACGAAGACCCGCGTCCGCGCACCGTGGCCACGCTGTCGGACCCGAGCTTCATTGCCACCAAAAAGCTGAGCCTGGAGATTTTCCAGCGCGAAGTGCGGCGCTGAGCCATGGACGAAGCGCAAGCCCTGGCCTACGTCCAAGCCAGCGCCGCCGCGCTGGGGGTGCCCATGGACGACGCCCGTGCGGCGCGGGTGGCTGTCCACCTGCAACGCACGGCGGCCCTGGCGGCCTTATTGCAGGAGGTAGAACTGGCCCCGCACGACGAATTGGCCGAAATTTATTGCCCTTTGGCCTTCAAGCCTCAGTGGAATCTTGCGAATCAGCTATGAATACTGTAGCAATCGACATGGTGGATGCATTGGCGCAGGGTCGCGTGGGCGCGCGCGAGTGGCTCGACGTGTGCCTCGCCCGCATCGAGGCCACCGACGGCCGCGTCAACGCCTTCACCGACCGCACCTTTGCCCGCGCCCGCGCCGAGGCCGACGCGGTCGATGCCCGCCGCCAGCGGGGCGAGCTCCTGCCACCGCTGGCCGGTGTGCCGTATGCGGTGAAGAACCTGTTCGACATTGCGGGGGTGACCACCCGTGCCGGTTCCAAAATCAACCGCAGCCACCCGCGTGCCACCGCCGACGCGGTGCTGGTGCAGCGCCTGCGCGATGCCGGCGCGGTGCTGGTTGGCGCGCTGAACATGGACGAATACGCCTACGGCTTCACCACCGAGAACAGCCACGACGGCGCCTGCCACAACCCGCATGATTTGCGCTGCAGCGCCGGTGGCTCGTCCGGTGGTTCCGGGGCGGCGGTGGCGGCGGGGCAGGTGCCGCTGGCGCTGGGGTCGGACACCAATGGCTCGATCCGTGTGCCGTCGTCGCTGTGCGGCGTGTGGGGGCTCAAGCCCACCTTTGGCCGGCTGTCGCGGCGCGGCAGCACCCCGTTTGTGCACAGCATCGACCACCTCGGGCCGTTCGCCAACAGCGTGGCCCTGCTGGCGCTCAGCTACGACGCCATGCAGGGCGCCGACCCGCTCGACCCGGGCTGCCATGCCACGGCGGTGCAGCCTGCCTTGCCAACGCTGGGCCAGGGCACTGAGGGCCTGCGCATCGGCGTGCTCGGCGGCTACTTCCATGCGCACGCCAGCCCGGCCGCACGCGAGGTGGTGGCCCGCGCCGCGAAAGCCCTGGGCGCGCGCGATGACGTGCTTTGGCCCGACGCCGCGCTGGGCCGTGCCGCCGCCTTCGTCACCAGCGCCAGCGAAGGCGGCAGTCTGCACCTGGACGATTTGCGCACCCGGCCGGACGACTTCGAGCCGCTGTCGGTGGACCGTTTCATCGCCGGCGCCTTGCAGCCCGCCGCCTGGTACTTGCAGGCGCAGCGCTTCCGCCGCGTCTACCGAGACCGCGTCAACGCGCTGTTCACCCAGTGGGACGTGTTGCTCGCCCCCGCCACGCCCGTGGTCGCGCAGCCGCTGGGCACCGAGTGGCTGGAGATCAACGGTGTGCGCCACCCGTGCCGGCCCGCACTGGGGCTGCTGACCCAGCCCATCTCGTTCGCGGGCTGTCCGGTGGTGGCCGCGCCGATGTGGCCCGCAGGCAGTGCCTTGCCGCTGGGCGTGCAGATCATCACCGCGCCCTGGCGCGAAGACCTGGCGCTGCGCGCCGCGCGCGTGCTGGAGCAGACCGGCACCGCGTGTTTCAAGCCGGCGGTGCTGTGATGCGGGTCAATCTGCCCGAGGTCCTGGCCGAAGTCACCCACCAGTCCGACCGCTACGAGGCCGCGCTGGTGGCCAACGACGTGGCGGTGCTGGACGAACTGTTCTGGGACAGCCCCTACACCTTGCGCTATGGCGCCACCGAGAACCTGTACGGCTACGCGTCGATCCAGGCCTTTCGCGCCGGGCGCTCACCGCAGGGGCTGGCCCGCACCACGCTGCGCCGCGAGATCACCACCTATGGCCACGACGCGGCCACGGTGAACATCGAGTTCCAGCGCATGGGCCAGTCCGCCACCGGCCGGCAAAGCCAGACCTGGGTGCGCACCGAGGCAGGCTGGCGCGTGGTGGCCGCGCACGTCAGCTGGCTCGGCTGAGCCGGGCGCGCTGTGCCAGCTAACATCCGATGATGCCCACCTCTGTCCCCAAGCCGCCCGCGTCGGCGGCCTTCCGTTCGCGTGCCGAAGACGTGTACGACCAGCTCAAACACGACATCGCCGCCTTCACCCTGGTGCCCGGTGACCGTTTCACGGAAAACGAAATCAGCGAACGGCTGGGCGTGTCGCGCACGCCGGTGCGGCAGGCGCTGACCCGGTTGCAGCAGGAGGGTTTCATCGAGGTGCTGTTCCGCAGTGGCTGGCGGGTGCTGCCGTTCGACTTCGACCGCTTCGAGCAGCTGTACGACCTGCGCATGGTGCTGGAGACCACCGCCGTGCAGCGGCTGTGCACCGGCACTGCGGCGTTGGCCCAGCCGCTGCTGGACAGCCTGGCGGCGGTGTGGCTGGTGCCCGCCGCGCAGCGCAGCGCCGACACGGTGCAGGTGGCGCAGTGGGACGAGGCGTTCCATTGCGCGCTGGTGGTGGGGGCGGGCAATGCCGAGATGGCCCGGGTGCACCGCGAAGTGACCGAGCGCATCCGCGTGATCCGCCGGCTCGACTTCACCCAGCAGCCGCGCATCGACGCCACCTACGACGAACACGCCAAGATCCTGAAGGCGGTGCAGCGCCGGCGTGCCGACCAGGCCACGCTGCTGCTGCGCACCCACATCGAGACCAGCCAGAAAGAGGTGCGCAAGATCACGCTGCACCAGGTGCACCTGGCGCGGCAGAACGGGCAGGGCAGCCGGCGCGGCTGAGCGGGGCCACAGACGATTCGAGCGGTTGCTTATGCCGAATCGGTCGTTGCGGCGGCACCGTGGCGGCGTAGCATTCCCTGCATGCAACAGGAGGTGCAATGGTGGGTTCCTGGCTTGATGCAGCGCACCTGACGCTGTACAGCGAGATGGGTCTGCATTTGGTGTCGGCGGTGCTGGCCGGGAGCCTGATTGGCCTGGAGCGCAGCTTCCATGGGCGGCCTGCGGGCTTTCGCACCCACACGCTGGTGTGCCTGGCCTCCAGCCTGCTGATGCTGGTCACGCTGTACCAGTCGTACTGGTTCACCGGCGGCGGCAGCGACGTGGTGCGGGTGGACCCGACCCGCATGGCACAAGGCATCATGACCGGCATCGGTTTTCTCGGTGCCGGCGTGATCTTCAAGGAAGGCCTGTCGGTGCGCGGGCTGACCACCGCCGCCTCGATCTGGATCACCGCGTCCATAGGCGTGCTGATGGGGGTGGGGTTCTATTTCGCAGGCAGCGTGGCCACCCTGCTGACCCTGGGTGTGCTGGCCTTGTTTCGCCACATCGAGCTGCGCATGCCGACCAACCAGTACGCGCAGTTGGTGACCCGGTTTCGCCGCGACGCGGTGATGCCCGAAGCCGGCTTGCTGGCCTTGCTCGCCGAGCATGGCTTCAGCGTCGCCAACCTGAGTTACCGGCTGGAGGCGCAGGACGGTGTGTTCGAGTACCGCATGATGGTGCGCACCATGCAGGCCGACCACCTGCGCGCCCTGGCGTTGACGCTGAGCACGCTGCCGGCCATCGTTGAATTCAGCCTCTCCCCCACGGGCGATTGACGTGGATTGTCAGGCCGTGGCCGTTTGCAGTGCAGCGGTGATTTCGTAGCTCTTCAGCCGTGCCTTGTGGTCAAACACCTGTGAAGTGACCATCAGTTCGTCGGCCCCGGTACGGGCAATGAAGTCGTGCAGCGCGGCGTGCACCGTGTCGGGTGCGCCAATGGCCGAGCAGGCCAGCACGTTGTTCAGCAGCGCGCGTTCCTGTGGGCCAATGTGGTCGAGGTAGCAGGGCACCGGCGGCGGCAGCGGCGCGGGCCGGCCACTGCGCAGGTTGACGAAAGCCTGCTGCGCCGAACTGGCCAGCAACCAGGCTTCGTCGTCGGTGTCGGCCGCAAACACATTGAAGCCCAGCATCACATGCGGTTTGGCCAGCTGTGCCGAAGGCTGGAAGCTGTCGCGGTAGATGTCGATGGCTTGCAGCATCTGTGCCGGTGCGAAGTGCGATGCAAACGCAAAAGGCAGGCCCAGCGCCGCAGCCAGCTGCGCACCAAAGGTGCTGGAACCCAGAATCCACACTGGCACCTTGGCGCCGCGCCCCGGCACCGCCTGCACCGGCTGGCGGGGGTGGTCGGACAAATAATCCATCAGCTCCACCACATCTTGCGGAAACGCGTCGCTGTCGGACGACAGGTTGCGGCGCAGCGCCCGGGCGGTGGCCTGGTCGGAGCCGGGCGCGCGGCCCAGCCCGAGGTCAATCCGGCCGGGGTAGAGCGCGGCCAGCGTGCCAAACTGCTCGGCAACCACCAGCGGTGAATGGTTGGGCAACATGATGCCGCCGGCGCCCACGCGGATGGTCGACGTGCCGCCGGCCACATGCCCCAGCAGCACCGCGGTGGCGGCACTGGCAATGCCGGGCATGCCATGGTGCTCGGCCAGCCAGTAGCGCTGGTAGCCCCAGCGTTCGGCATGCTGCGCCAGGTCCAGCGTGTTGCGGAACGACTGGGCGGCGTCGCTGCCCTGGGCGATGGGCGAGAGGTCCAGGATGGAGAAGGGAATCATCTGAAAGACATGGGGTTGGCGCTGTGAAGCGCAAGCCAAAGTGTGAACGATTCCCGGAAACCGCGCCCGGCTCGGCAGATCAGAGTCAAAGCCCTAAGTCAGTGTCGTGTAAGGGACAGGTTTACACCTTTTCTCTGCCAAAGTCCGCACAACACGTTTTTGTAGGTGATTGGTATGCATGTTTATCGACTGGCTTCGGTGCTGGGTTTGTCTGCGCTGTTGGCCGCGTGCGGTGGTGGCGATGGGGCCGCTGCGCCAGACACGGTGCGTGTCAGCGCTGCAGCGGTGGCACCCACCACGGCGCCAGCGCCGGTGAGTGACGCGACGGTGGTGCCCGCCATGCCCACGCCGGGCACATCGCGTGCCGGTCGCAGCTACTCGGTGTTCATCAAGGTGCCCGCCACCGGCGACACGGTGGCCTTCACCGTGTTCGAGCCGGCCACGCTGGAAGGGGGCCAAACCTACCCGCTCATCTTGCACAGCCATGGTTTCCAGGGCGCACGCTACAAAAGCCGCCCCGTGCCGTTTGGTCCGCTGAAAGTGGACTTTGCCAACCCGCTGGGCTCGGACTTCACCGACATCGGCATCTTCATCGACAAGGGCTACGGCGTCATCAGCATCGACGAGCGCGCCCATGGCGACAGCAATGGCTCAGACCGTGTGATGGACCCCGACTTTGAAGGCAAGGACCTGCTGGCCGTGCTGGACTGGGCCGAGGCCAATTTGCCCTGGCTGAAGTACGGCCTGAGCGCCGACGGCACCGACCCGCACAACCTGGTGCTGGGCTCCATCGGCACCTCCTACGGCGGCATGTTCCAGTATTTGATCCACAACATCGACCCGAAGAAACGGCTCGACGCCATGGTGCCGATGTGGGCACCCTACGACCTGACCTACAGCCTCGGCCAGGGCAACGTGCCCAAGACGCTGTGGAATGTGGCGCTGTTCGGCATCGGCAACCTGACCGGCCTGAAAACCCTGACCGGGTTCGACCCGTTCATCTTCAACGGCTTCATCACCTCGTTCGCCCAGAACGAGTTGTCTCCGGGCCTGAAAGACCTGCTGCTGTACCACAGCAACCGCTACTTCTGCGAAGGCAACCCGGTCGCGACCAATGGCGGCCCGGGCACCCGGCCTGAACGCCCACCGGTGCCCGGTGGCAAGGTCAATGTGCTGCTGGTGCAAGGCATACGCGACACCTTGTTCAACCTGAACGAAGGCCACAGCAACTACGCCTGCTTCAAGAAGCAGGGCGGCGACGTGCGGCTGCTGACCACCCAGGTGGGCCACAACACGCTGCAGGTCACGCCCGACCTGGGCCAGCTGGTCTACCACCCGGCCGATGTGTTGAATGAGAAATGCGGCACCGTGGACCCTGCCGCCGGTGCACTGGGATTTTTTGAAGAGCACCTGAAGGGCATTGCGGGCGCGGCCTCGGCCGTGCCCAAGCAGATCTGCCTGTCGATTGCCGGCACCGACGCGGCCCTGGTGGACGAACTCACGGTGGGCCGTGCCGGCACCCTGTTCCCGGTGCGCAGCACCACCGTGGTGGCGGGCGTGCCGGAGGTGCCGGTGGCGGTACCGCTGTTCACCGCACCCGCCGGTGGCGAAGTGGTGGGTGGCATTCCCCGCCTGGAGGTGGACTTGCGTGCTGGCAGCCCGCTGGCCCGTGGCACGCCGATTTTGTTTGCCGGCCTTGGCATTCAGCACAGCGCGTTGCCGGTGTACGAGCTGCTGGACAACCAGATCACCCCGCTCAAGGGCCTCGGCCGCCACGATGTGGACATGAGCGGCGTGGCCGCGCGCCTCAAGCCGGGTGAGAAACTGGTGCTGCTGCTTTACGGTGGCAAAGACCAGTACCTGTTGACCGGCTCCACCAGCCTCAACCTGCCCAAGGCCAGCGTGATGTCGGTGCAGGTGTCGGGCAACATCTGGGTGCCGAAACTCGGGTTGCCGGCCACGACGCGCTGAAAAGGCGCGGCTAGGGCGTTGACTTCAGGTACTTTCGGTACAGGCGTTTGGTCTCTACCGGAAAATTAATCCCAGCAGACGAGGGATCAAGCTCCGAAGCGAATTGCCAGCCAAAGAAGAGGACGTTGTCGTAGCGCTCGGCGTCCAGCAGGTGCTGCGCGATGTAGGCATTGAAGGTTGGCAGGTCGTATGACGACAGCCTGAACGCTTGGGCGATGAACCAGGTCTCCAGCGTTGGTTTGACCGATTTGGCCAAGGTGTGGAAAGTGGCCGACCAATTGTGCAGGGCCGGAATGACGGCAGCATCGCCCAGCCAGTAGGGGTCTGTGCCAACCCAATCCAGGTCGCGAAGCGCCATCTGGATGAATCTCAAGGTGTTGGGTCGCCCGAAGGTTGCATAGGGCGTGACGGTGATGCCAATGGCTGCACCAGGAATGTGTTTTCTCACCAAGGCCACCGCTGCCTTGAAGGCATCAAGCTGGGGTTGCAGCACCGCATCCGAGTCGGACTGGTCGGGCGGATTCCAGAATATTTCATCAAGCACCAACACCCGCACACCGGGTGTGAGCAAGTCGCCGTTGGCTGCAACGTATTGAACCAGCCGCTGCTCTGCATCAGGCAGAAGGCGGTCCAGCACGCGGCCTTGCGCCGTCGGTGCTGGGAACATCAGCAACAAATCCAGCAGGTTGGTTTTGTCGGCAGCTTTGATCGCGCGTGACGTTGTCAGGTTGCCGGCATACCCAGCGGTGAAAGCCAAGTCTGCCGTATTGAGTTGCGACGGGGTAGAAAAGATTTCACCAACCAGCACTGCCTTGGGCGGCGTTGGTGTGCTGCCGTTGGAACCACCCCCGCCACAAGAGGTCAGAAATACAGAAACCAGCAGGGCGGCAAACAGTTGTTTCATCAATGCTCCACAAGCTCACAAGATGAGGGGCGCCACACATGTGGTGCCCCAATGGAAACAAGTATCCATCAACTGGAGTTTGCGGGCATGCTCAAAGCCCCTTGCATCGGCTGAGGCAAGGGGCTGCTGCAAGCAGAATCACTCTGCGTTCGCATTCAAGTGTTTGCCTTGGGCTGGAGGGTTGGGTTACTTTCAACGCACTGGTCGGTTGCGGCCGGCGCTCAAGCGCCCCAGCACCAGACCGACGGCGAGGCTGATCGCGACTGCACGCAATGGGTGCTTTTGAATGGCACCGCACGCGGCATCTGCCAGTTCGGTGGGGGCATCCACGAGGCGTTGGACCTGCTGGCCCACGGTGTTCGCACCTCGGTTCAGCTTCTGGGCCAATTTGTCCACGGTCTGGTGGGCGCCGGTGGCGGCGCCGTCGATCATGTTGTGGGCTGGCGTGGCGATGTTGTCGATCGTGTGGTGCATGGCGCTTCCTGTTCAGGTGGTGTCAAGAGGGCGGCCAGTGCCTGGCCGCCTTTGGAACCACTGTAGTCCCGCCCCTGGCGGGCGTCTGTGGGCAGGCGCACACCCTGCCTGTAGGACATGCCCTAATGCGGTAACTGTTCCAGCACCAGGCCATGCCCAGCACGGCGGCGACGCGAAGCCGACACCGGTGCTTGCACGCTGATGCACGAGGGCTGCATCGCGTAGATCAGCGCACGGCGGTGCTCGGTGGTGGTGAAGCGGTCGTGTGCTTCCAGCACGATGTCGCGCGGATCACCGTCCAGCGTGATCCAGACAATGCCGTTGCGGCACAGGATTTCAATGCCAGCGGCGTCGGGCACGCTGAACATGGCCTCGCGCCGCAATCCCAGGTCGAAGCGTTCGGGTTGGAGGGGAGATGGTGACCGCATGCTGTTTCCTTTCACATTCACTGTGGGTATGAATATACTGAGCATGGCTCTATAGTGAAAGCGATGAAACGGAACTCGTTGCATGCGAAATAAGAATGCGAAAGCACTGCATTCGCCCATGGGCGGCATGGCGCGCAGCGAACTGCCCCGGCTGGACCTGCTGCACAGCTTTGAGGCAGCGGCCCGCACGCTGAGCTTCACCCAGGCCGCGCACGAGCTGTGCCTGACCCAGTCGGCGGTGAGCCGGCAGATCCAGCAGGTGGAGGCCTCGCTGGGGGTGTTGTTGTTCGAACGGCGCCACCGCGCGCTGGCGTTGACCGATGCCGGGCAGGTGATGCAGCGGGTGGTGACCGACTGCCTGGAGCGTCTGCGCGACGCCACCGCCCGCGTGCGTGCCGAGCCGGCCAGCCGCCAGTTGTCAATGACGACGACCCCCAGCTTTGCCTCGCTGTGGCTGATTCCCCGGCTGGCGAAGTTCACCGCCAGCCACCCCGGCGTGGACGTGCGCATTTCGGCCAGCATGGAACTGCTGGACCTGGAGCGCAGCCAGGTGGACGTGGCGGTGCGTTTCACGCCGTTGGCGGGCCAGGCCGCCGCACCGCTGTTCGAGGAAAGCGTGGTGCCGGTGTGTTCGCCGGCGCTGCTGAAGGGGCAAGGGCCGCCACTGCGCAAACCGGCAGATCTGGTGCACCACACGCTGCTGGCGGTGGACACGCTGCAGGGCCATGTGGTGCCGGTGGACTGGGCCGCCTGGCTGGGCTTGATGGGGCTGGAGAGCGTGCGCATGAAGAACACGCTGCGCTTCACCCAGTACGCCGACGCGGTGGCCGCCGCCGTGGCCGGGCAGGGCGTGGTGATCGGGCGCTTGCCCCTGTTGGACGAACTGCTGCACCGGGGCGATCTGGTGGCGCCGTTCGGCCGCAGTGCGGCGTCGCGCCGCGGTTATTTCATCGTGCCTGCCCGCCGGGCCGCGCACAACCCGGACGCACAGGACTTCATGCGCTGGCTGCAGGCCGAGGCGCAGGGCGCAGCCGGTTAAGCCAACAGTTCCAGCAGCCGGTCGAGCCCGCCGGACTCGATCGCCACCATGGCCTGTTCACGGACCTTGGGCTTGGCGTGGTAGGCCACCGACAGGCCGGCCTCGCCCATCATCGGCAGGTCGTTGGCACCGTCGCCCACCGCGATGCACTGGGCCGGCGTGATGCCCAGCAGCGAGGCCACCTCCAGCAGCGTGCGGCGCTTCTCGGCGCCGTCGCAGATGTCGCCCCAGCTCTGGGCCACCACCTCGCCGGTGAGTTGGCCGTTGGCCTCGGCCAGCTGGTTGGAACGGGCGTAGTCAATGCCCAGCCGTGCCTTCACCCGGTTGGCAAAGAACGTGAAGCCGCCCGACACCAGCAGCACCTTCAGGCCGGCGGCCCGGCAGGCGGCCACCAGCGTGTCGGCACCGGGGTTCAGCCGCAGGCGGTCGTCATAGACCTGCTGCAACGCGGCCACCGGCACGCCTTGGAGCAGGGCCACGCGGCGGCGCAGGCTCTCCTTGAAGTCCTTGATCTCGCCACGCATCGTGGCCTCGGTGATGGCGGCCACCTCGGCCTTCTTGCCCACCGCGTCGGCGATCTCGTCGATGCACTCGATGTTGATCAGCGTGGAGTCCATGTCGAAGGCGATCAGCTTGAAATCGCTGAGCTTGCACGGCGGTGTGAAGCCTTGAACAGTGAGGCCGGGGGCGAATTCGGTGCGGGTCATGCGGTGGCTTTTTCAGTGGTCGGTTGGCCCAGGCTGCGCAGCACGTCGCGCACCATCTGGGCCCGGTCTTTGGGGTCTGTGAGTTCGCGCTCGATGCGCAGTTTTTCATTGCCCACCAGTTTGATGTGGCGGTTTTTCTGGATCAGGTGGATGATTTTCATCGAGTCCACCGGCGGGTTGGGCTTGAAGGTGATGTGGGTCACGCCGGGCGCGGCGTCCACCTTCACCACGCCGAACGGTTTGGCCAGCACCCGCAGCCGGTGCACGTCCACCAAGGTCTGCGCCTGCGGGGGCAGCTTGCCGAAGCGGTCGACGATTTCTTCCAGCAGCGCGTCGATCTGGTCGGGGTTTTTGGCGGTGGCGAGTTTCTTGTAAAAGCTCAGGCGCAGGTGCACGTCGCCGCAGTAGTCGTTGGGCAGCAGGGCCGGGGCGTGCAGGTTGATCTCGGTGGTGACCGACAGCGGGGCCAGCAGGTCGGGCTCCTTGCCTTCTTTCAGGCAACGCACCGCTTCCGACAGCATCTCGTTGTAGAGCTGGAAACCCACCTCCAGCATGTTGCCGCTCTGGTTCTCGCCCAGTACCTCGCCGGCACCGCGTATCTCCAGGTCGTGCATGGCCAAATAAAAGCCGGAGCCGAGTTCTTCCATCTGCTGGATCGCGTCGAGCCGCTGCAGGGCGTGTTTGGTCAGGCTGTCCTTGTCGGGCACCATCAGGTAGGCATAGGCCTGGTGGTGGCTGCGACCCACGCGGCCGCGCAGCTGGTGCAGCTGGGCCAGGCCGAACTTGTCGGCACGGCTCATCACAATGGTGTTGGCCGTGGGCACGTCGATGCCGGTCTCAATGATGGTGGAGCACAGCAGCAGGTTGTGTTTTTGCGAGATGAACTCGCGCATCACCCGCTCCAGTTCGCGTTCCGGCATCTGGCCATGGGCCACGGCGATGCGGGCCTCAGGCAGTATTTCTTCCAGCCGGGCGCGGCGGTTCTCGATGGTCTCGACCTCGTTGTGCAGAAAGTAAACCTGGCCGCCGCGCTTCAATTCGCGCAGCACCGCTTCGCGGATGACGCCATTGCCCTCGTTGCGCACAAAGGTCTTGATGGCCAGCCGGCGCTGGGGTGCGGTGGCGATCACGCTCAGGTCGCGCAGGCCTTCCAGCGCCATGCCCAGCGTGCGCGGGATGGGTGTGGCGGTCAGTGTCAGCACATCGACCTCGGCGCGCAGCGCCTTCATGGCCTCTTTGTGGCGCACGCCGAAGCGGTGTTCCTCGTCGATGATGAGCAGGCCCAGGTTGGCAAACTTGGTGGATTCGCTCAGCAGCTTGTGCGTGCCAACCACGATGTCCACCGTGCCGTCGGCCAGGCCCTTGAGTGTGGCGTTGACTTCCTTGCCCGAGCGGAAGCGGCTCACCTCGGCCACCTTGACCGGCCATTTGGCGAAGCGGTCTTTCAGCGTCTGGTAGTGCTGCTCGGCCAAGAGCGTGGTGGGTGCGAGAAAGGCCACCTGCTTGCCACCCGTCACCGCGATGAAGCAGGCACGCAGCGCGACTTCGGTCTTGCCAAAGCCCACGTCACCACACACCAGCCGGTCCATCGGGCGCGGGCTGATCATGTCCTGGATCACCGCGTGGATGGCGGCGCGCTGGTCGGCGGTTTCGTCGAAGCCGAAGTCGTTGGCAAAGGTTTCGTAGTCGTTGGGCGAGTAGCGGAAGGCGTGGCCTTCGCGGGCGGCGCGGCGGGCGTAGATGTTCAACAGCTCGGCGGCGGAATCGCGCACCTGCTCGGCCGCACGGCGTTTGGCCTTTTCCCACTGGCCGCTGCCCAGCCGGTGCAGGGGTGCCTCGTCGGCGCTGACGCCGGTGTAGCGGCTGATCAGGTGCAGCTGGCTCACCGGCACGTAGAGCGTGGCCTTGTCGGCGTACTCCAGGTGCAGGAACTCCTGCAGGGCGGCGCTGCCGTCGGCGTTCTTTTCACCCAAATCGAGGTTCACCAGACCGCGGTAACGGCCGATGCCGTGGGCGCTGTGCACCACCGGGTCGCCGACATTGAGTTCGCTCAGGTCCTTGATCAGCGCCTCGACGTCGCTGACCTGTTCCTGCTTCTTGCGGCGGCGGGTGGTGGGGCCGGCGGCGAACAGCTCGGTCTCGGTGACGAAGTCGATGCCCGGTTCGACCCAGCCAAACCCGACGGTGAGCGGCGCCACCGCGATGCCCAGCTTTTCGTCACTCGCCTCGAACTCGGCCAGCGAGTCAAAGGCAGGCGGCGAAATGTTGCTGGCGCGCAAGAAGTCCAGCAGGCTGCTTTGGCGGCCTTCGCTTTCGGCCAGCACCAGCACCCGGTGGGCGCTGTGGCGGATGTGGTCTTGCAGCTTGGCCAGGGGCTCGTCGGCGCCGCGCACCACGGCCAGGCTGCCGAGCTGGGTGAAGGCGGCGTCGTCGACCCCTTCGTTCAGCGCCGGGCGAATGGCAAGTTGCGCGTGCTGGTTGGCCAAGGCGTAAAACTGCTCGGTGCCGAGGAACAGCGCCTCCGGCGGCAGCACCGGTCGCTCGGGGTCGCCCTGCACCAGGCGGTGGCGGTCCTTGGTGTCTTGCCAGAAGCGCTGGAAGGCCGGCTCCAGCTCGCCGTGCAGCACCACCGTGGCGGCCTGCTCGGCGCTGCCGCCCAGGTAGTCGAACACGGTGGCGGTGGCGTCAAAGAACAGCGGCAGGTAGTACTCGATGCCGGCGGTGGCGACGCCGTTGCCAATGTCTTTGTAGATGCGGCTCTTGGTCGGGTCGCCTTCGAGCAGTTCGCGCCAGCGGTTGCGGAACTTGGCGCGGGCCGCGTCGTCCATCGGAAACTCGCGGCCAGGCAAGAGCCGCACCTCGGGCACCGGGTAGAGGCTGCGCTGGCTGTCGGGGTCGAAGGTGCGGATGGAGTCGATCTCGTCGTCGAACAGATCCACCCGGTAGGGCACCAGCGAGCCCATGGGGAAGAGGTCGATCAGCCCACCGCGCACCGCGTACTCGCCGGGGCTCACCACCTGGGTCACGTGGCTGTAGCCGGCCAGTGTCAGCTGGGCTTTGAGCTTGGCCTCGTCCAGCTTTTGCTTGACCTTGAACTGGAAGGTGTAGCCGGCCAAAAAGGCCGGTGGCGCCACCCGGTACAGCGCGGTGGTGGCGGGCACCACCACCACGTCGGCCTCGCCTTGGGAGAGCCGCCACAGCGTGGCCAGGCGCTCGCTGATCAGGTCCTGGTGCGGCGAGAAGGCGTCGTAGGGCAGGGTCTCCCAGTCGGGAAACAGCGCCAGCCGCAGGCCGGGCTGGAAGAAGGCCATCTCGTCCAGCAGGCGCTGGGCGTCGTTGGCGTCGGCGGTGACGACGAGCGTGCGGCGGCCGGCGGCGCGTTCACGCTCGCCCAGGCGCGCGAGCAGCAAGGCGTCGGCAGAACCTGCCGGGCGGGGCAGCGTGTAGCGCTTGCCTTGGGTGAGTTTGGGTAAGTCCACGGGGCTTTGAAAATGGCAAACACCCCCCGCTGGATGGCGGGGGGTGCGTGGGGGGATTTTAGAATGGGGGCCACTCCGCAGCCGACACTTTGACCAATACCCGTTTTTTCGCCCTCATCCCCTGCGCCGGTGCCGGTGCCCGTGCCGGGGCTGGCGGGCCCAAGCAGTACCGGCCGGTGGCCGGGCGCCCCATGGTGCTGCACACGCTGGCCGCCTTTGCCGCCGTGCCGCGCGTGGCCCACACGCTGGTGGTGGTGTCGGCAGGCGATGCCTTTTTTGAGGGGCACAGCGGTGCCTGGTCGGTGGCCAGCTGTGGCGGCGACACGCGGGCGCAGAGCGTGCGCAACGGTTTGCAGGTGCTGGCCGGGCAAGCCCAGCCCACCGACTGGGTGCTGGTGCACGACGCGGCGCGCTGCCTCGTCACACCGGCCCAGATCAACGCGCTGATAGACGCCTGCGAACACGACGCGGTGGGTGGCCTGCTGGCGCACCGGCTGCCCGACACGCTGAAAAGCGAGGCCGGTGGCCGTGTGGCGGCCACCATTGACCGCAGCGACAAATGGCTGGCCCAAACACCGCAGATGTTCCGCCTCGCTGCGCTCATGGGGGCCTATGAACAAGCCGGCGCCGCGGTGACCGACGAGGCCAGCGCGATGGAGTTCACCGGCCAAAAACCTTTGCTGGTACCCGGTGGCGCGCAAAACCTGAAGGTCACCTACCCCGACGACTTTGCCCTGGCCGACGCCATTTTGAGGAGCCGAACATGAGTGAGCCGAAGCTGCGGGTGGGCGAGGGCTGGGACGTGCACGCGCTGGTGCCGGGCCGGCCGCTGGTGCTGGGCGGCGTGACGGTGCCGCACCCCGTTGGCCTGCTCGGCCATTCCGACGCCGACGCGCTGCTGCATGCCATCACCGACGCGCTGCTGGGCGCCGCCGGCCTGGGCGACATTGGCACCCATTTCCCCGACACCGATGCGCAGTTTCGCGGTGCCGATTCGTCGGTGCTGCTGGCCGAAGCCATGCGCCGTGTGGCCGCGCTCGGTTGGCGCATTGCCAACGTGGACAGCACGGTGGTGGCGCAGGCGCCGAAGCTGGCACCGCACATCCCGGCCATGAAAGTGGCGGTGGCCAAGGCCCTGGGCGTGGCGCCCGACCAGGTCAATGTGAAAGCCAAAACCGCCGAGCGCCTGGGCCCGGTGGGGCAGGGCCTGAGCATTGAGGCGCGGGCTGTTGTGCTATTGATTCAGTAGCTGAATCACCAGATTTCACTAAGGCTCGAGGCCAATTTGGCTTAAAAATACCGCCAAAGGCCATCCAGGGCCGTCAGCGCACCCGTTTGAGGGTGATGTGCGCTGCCAGCCCACCGCCGGCCGCGTTGGCCAGTGTGAACTTGCCGCCCATGCGGGCCACCGCCTTGTCCACAATCGCCAGGCCCAGGCCGGTGCCGGTGGCGGCGGTGCGGGCCGCGTTGCCACGGAAGAAGGGCTTGGTCAGGTTGTCCAGCATCTCGGGCGGCACACCGGGGCCATGGTCGCGCAGCGTCAGCAACACACCGTGGTCTTTCAGGCGGGCGCCAATGTCCACCCGCGCCACCCCGGTGTCGGTTGACTGGCCGTAGCGCCGTGCATTCTCCAGCAGGTTGGACACCACACGCGACAGCTCCACCGCGTCGGCCTGCACCTTGATCTGTGGCGGCATGTCCAGCGTGACCAACATGTCGGGGTAGTCTTTCACCGCGTAGACGGCCGCGTCCACCACGTCTTTGAGCACCACCGGCTGCAGCGGCGCGGCGTCCGGCCGGGCGTAGTCGAGGAACTTGCCGATCACCGCGTCGAGCTGCGCAATGTCGGCGTTCATGTGGTCGCGGGTGTCAACGTCGGCCACGCTCAGTTCGGTCTCCAGCCGCAGCCGGGCCAGCGGCGTGCGCAGGTCGTGGCTGATGCCGGCCAGCATCACCGCGCGGTCCTGCTCCAGCTTGGAGAGCTGGTCGGCCATGCGGTTGAAGCCGATGTTGACCTGGCGGATCTCGGTCGTCATGGCGGCTTCGTCCAGCCGCACGGCGGCAAAGTCGCCGTCGCGCAGGCGGTTGGCGGCGAGCGACAGTTGCTTCAGCGGGCGGTTGATGTAGCGCGCCATCAGCGCCGCGCCCGCCAGCGATAGCCCGGCCGCGCCGAACAGCCAGATCAGCCAGGTCTTGCTGCCCACCGGGCCAATGCGCTCCGGGTCGGTGAACAGCCAGTAGTCGTCGCCCTCGATGTTGAAGCCCACCCACAGGCCTTTGCCGCCGTTGACCTCGCTGGCCACCACGGTATTTTTACCCAGGGTGTTGGTCAGCTCGACGCTGATGCGCTCGCTGAAAAAATCGTGTGCAAAGCGGGTGTAGCGGTCGCCCGGTTCGCGCGGGGTGATGCGCACGCCCTCCTGGTCGGCCAGGGTCTTGATCAGCGAGACGCGGGCAATCGAATCGGCGTACACCAGCGCGGCACGGGTCAGGTTGACCAGTGAGGCAATTTGTTGCGCACTCTGGATGGCGCGTGGCTCAAACTCCAGCGCCTTGAAGGTTTGTTGCCACAGCACGATGCTGCCAACCAGCAGCGCGGCCAGCATCACAAACGTGCGCCAGAACAGGCTCAGTCCCACCTGCTCCTTCAGGGCGGGGAGGGTCATGTCAGGGCCTGCTCACACTGTTTTCACCAGTGCGAATGGGTTTAAAACAGCGCCAATCAAGGCGCGGGACGACGGCAAGGCTTTCTGCCTTGCCTAGGAGTTCAACGCGGAGTGGCGCTGTTTTAAACCCATTCCCTTCGGGTTGCGGCCAAAAAGGCCATGCGCCGCGTTGCGAAGCCTTGCCGGACGGAGAGTCCGGCTGCATTTCGCGCCTTGCGCATGACATTTTTGATCCGCAACGCATCTGGTGAAAACAGTTTGAACAGGCCCTAGGCCGCGCCGTCCGGCACGAACACATAGCCCACGCCCCACACCGTCTGGATGTGGCGCGGCGTGGCCGGGTCGGTCTCGATCATCTTGCGCAGGCGCGAGACCTGCACGTCCAGACTGCGGTCAAATGGCTCGAAGCCGCGGCCGCGCGCCAGCTGCGCCAGCTTCTCGCGCGACATCGGCTGGCGCGGGTGCCGCACCAGCGCCTTCAGCATCGCAAATTCGCCGGTGGTCAGCGGCACTTCCTCGCCGTTCTTGTGCAGCGTGCGCTGGCCCATGTCGAACACGAAGTGGCCAAAGCGCACGGTTTCGTCTTCACCCGACGGCGCCCCCGGCACCTCGGCCGGTGGACGGCGGCGCAGCACCGCATGGATGCGGGCCAGCAGCTCGCGCGGGTTGAAGGGCTTGGCGAGGTAGTCGTCGGCCCCCACCTCCAGGCCCACGATGCGGTCCACGTCTTCGCCCTTGGCGGTCAGCATGATGATCGGCGTGCGGTCGTTGGCCGAGCGCAGGCGGCGGCAGATCGACAGGCCGTCTTCGCCGGGCATCATCAAATCGAGCACGATCAGGTCCACCGAGTCGCGCAGCAGCACGCGGGTCAGCGCCTTGCCGTCTTCCGCCACGATCACCTCAAACCCTTCCTGCGACAGGTAACGCCGCAGCAGGTCGCGGATGCGGGTGTCGTCGTCGGTGACCAGGATGCGGTCAGGGCGCGCGGCTGAAGTGCTCATGGTTCGGTCTGAAAGTTGTAACAAGGCCATTTTGCAGCGCCTGCGCCACAGTGGGCGCGGTTCCGGCCCAGGATTGACACACTGTTACAAATGTTGTTTTGGCGTGCATGCGCTGGGCCACAATGGCCGCTATCGTTGTTTTCATCAAGACTTGGCAGCACCCGCTGCCCGGTCTCCTCAAGAGTTCAGGATGCGTTTGAACCGTGACCCGTTGTGGACCCTGTTGGCCGTGCTGCTGGCGGCGGCACCGGTGTGCGCGCAACAACGGGTGGATCCCAACAACGACCGCGCAGTCTACGAGCAACAACGCCGCACCGACCTGCGCTCGGCCCTGCGTGGCCAGCAGGGCGAAGGGGGCGTACAACCCGGTGGCCGGCAATGGCAGCTCTCGCCCGAAGACCGGGCCGCGATGCGCCAGCAGATCAGCCGCGAAGGCCAGCGTGGCAACGACCGCCGGGACGACCGCCGCCGCTGAGCCTGCGTGCGCGGCCCGCTGCCTGGGAGTGCGCGTTGCCGCCACCACCCCAACCATTTTCTGTTCCTCAACGAAAGTAGCACCATGATCCAACGCCATTTGTCTGCCACCGCCCTGGCGGTGTGCTGCGCCTTTGCCAGCGGCGCCACCTGGGCGCAAGGCGTCACGCCGCCGCCGCAAAACGTGCTGCAGCTGTCTGCCACCAGCACGGTGGAGGTGCAGCAGGACCTGCTGGCCATGTCGCTCACCACCACCCGCGACGGCAGCGACGCCAATGCGGTGCAAGCGCAGCTCAAGGCCGCTCTGGAAGCGGCGCTGGCCGAGGCCAAAAAATCCGCCCAGCCGGGCCAGCTGGACGTGCGCACCGGCAACTTCGGCCTCTACCCGCGCTATGCCAAAGACGGCAAGCTCAACGGCTGGCAGGGCTCGGTGGAACTGGTGCTGGAAGGGCGTGACTTTGCCCGCATCACCAGCACCGCCGGCAAGATCCAGACACTGACGCTGGGCAACGTGAGTTTTGGCCTGAGCCGCGAGCAGCGTGCCAAGGTCGAAGGCGAGGCGCAGTCGCAGGCCATTGAACGCTTCCGCACCAAGGCGGTGGAGTTGGCCAAGGGCTTTGGTTTCACCGGCTACACGCTGCGCGAGGTGTCGGTCAATGCCAACGACCAGAGCTACCCGCAGCCCCGCATGGTGGTCAAGGCGATGTCCATGGCGTCGTCTGACTCGGCGGTGCCGGTGGAAGCTGGCAAGAGCCAGGTGCAGGTGACGGTGTCGGGCTCGGTGCAGCTCAAATGACAAAAGGCCTGTTCACCCCCCTGCGAGGGGGGGTGAACAGGCCCACAGGCTTCAGGAACGGGCCAGGCCCGTTCCGTCAAGCTCAAGGACGCACGACAACGTCGTTGCGAACCGACTTCACGTGCTTGACGTTGCGGGCAATGGCTTCGGCCTGTGAACGCTCGGCGCTCGACTTGGCAAAACCCGACAGCTGCACGTTGCCGTTCAGCGTTTCCACGCTGATGGCGGTGGCGGCGACCGTCTTGTCTTCCACAAAGCGGGCTTTGATGGACGTGGTGATGGCCGCGTCGTCCACGTAGGCGCCGGCGGTTTGCTGGTCACGCACAACGGCGCAGCCGACGGACAGGAGGGTGATGCCGGTAAGGGTGGCGAATGCGATAGCGCGGAGGTGTTTCATGTTGTTTTCTCGGTTGGGTTGGTTGGATCAGTGCGTGGGTGATGGGGCATTCCGGCGGGTCGCACCACGCCAGCCAGAGTGCATGAAAAGTGGGTCACAGCATACCGCCAGCGTCTGGCGTTGCAGGGTTATGGCGCGGTGCATCGGCCGACACCTGCGTCAGCATCGACAGCACCAGCGCCGACATGTCAGCTGGTCTGAAGGTGGCTGCCAGCAGCGCACCCGCCGACAGCAGGCGCCATGGCCGGGTGACCACCACCGCAGCCCCGAGCAATGCCGCCAGCCCCAGCACCTTGAGCGGCTCCTGCCGGGTGTAGGCGCCGAGCAGCGGCACCGCCACCTCGGTCACGGTGCTGGCCGGGTGCCGTTGCCACCAGCGCTGCGCGGTGCGTTTCAGCAGCCGCCACCACTGACCATCCGGGCCAGCCGCCGCCTGTCCGCGGGGCGCTTCGGCGTGGCCTTGTGGCTCGGCGTGGCCAAGCTGCACCAGCAGTGCCTGTCGGCTCTGCTGCAGACGGCTGCTGGCCGGCAATGGAAGGATGGTGTCAGGCGTTGCCATGGGAAGGGGTTCGGGCCTGGCCCGCATTTTTGAAGGCTACCAAGTCGGTTTGCAGCTGGTGGCGGAGTTCGCCAAAGGCGCGTGTCACCAGCGGTCGCCGCGCCAGCGTCCAGGCCACCAGGGCCATCAGGCCCGTGGCCCCCGGCACGGCGACCAGGGCCCAGTGGAACTGCTGGTGGATGGCGCCGAGCATGACCGCGCCGCCTGCCAGTGCCACGAACACCGCTGTCAACAGCACCGTCAGCAGCCAGGCCACCAGCCGCCCGAGCCAGGCGCTGCCCGCATGGGCGGCCTCGTCACCCGCCAGCGCGGCATAGCCGGCCAGATGGTCGACCACGAGGTCGGGCCGGTTCATCAGCAGCGAAAAAATCGGGTGCAGCATGGGCGGGGTTGCGGCGAAACTCAGTTGCGGCCGCTGCGGGTCGCGGCGATCAGCAAGGCGGCCAGGGCGGCACCGGTGGCAGCGGCGATCAGCACCGACTTGACCGGTTGCTCGGACACGTACTTGCCCGTGGCATCGGCATAACGGCCGAGGGACTTCTGGGCCTGCAGGCGGGTTTCGGTGGCGCTGTCGAGGCCGCGGCGCAGTGCCTGTTGGGCACGCTCGGCCATTTCATCGAGCGCGGGCTTGAAGCTGCTTTGCAGTTCACGCACTTTGGAGCTGGCCTGGTCGAGCGACTCGTTGGCCAGCGCGCGGGTGGACTCAACCGCCTGCTCGGCCGATTGCAGCACATCGTCAGACAGTTTTCGGGTGGTGGTGATGGACATGGTGAACTCCTTTAAGGGTTGAAAAAAAGGTGGGGATGTTGCGCGGTGGACTCAGCGCTTCTTGAACAGGTTGACCAGGAAGCCACCAATGGCCAGCACCGCAAAAACGAAGAACAAGATCTTGGCAATTTCCACTGCCCCGGAAGCAATGCCGCCAAAACCGAACACCGCAGCGATCAGTGCGATGACAAAAAAGACAACGGAATAGTGCAACATGGAAGTTCCTTGCAGACAGGCTGCGGGTTGGGGCATTGCCCTCTGCAACACCATGCTGTGAAGCTTACGGAGAAGGGCCGACTGGGTTTATCGGCGTGCGTCGGTGGCCGGTGTGGGCGGCCAGTGGGTCACCGTGTAGGACGGCGCCCACAGTGGTGGCGGGCGTGCTTCAGAGGCCGGTAATTCGTCAATAATCGTCAGACCCAGCCAAGGACGCTGGCCGCATGGTGCGGTCTGCATCCACAGGCCCCGAGAGGACACAAGCCAATGATCAAAGTCGGAATCGTGGACGACCACGCCATCGTGCGCTCGGGCCTGCGCCAGTTTTTCTCGGAGCAGGTGGACCTGCGGGTGATGGGCGAAGCGGCCAGTGGCAGCGAAGCGATTGACCTGGTGCGCAACACCGAGCTCGACGTGCTGGTGATGGACCTGTCCATGCCCGGCCAGAGCGGCATTGATGTGCTGGCCATGCTGCGCGCCAAGGCGCCCGACCTGGCCATTCTGATCCTCAGCGGTTACCCCGAAGAGCATTACGCGGTGAACCTGATCCGCCAGGGCGCGAGCGGTTACCTCAACAAGGAATGCGACCCGATGGAGATCGTCAACGCGATCCGCACCGTGTCGCTCGGCCGCCGCCACCTGACGCCGGCCGTGGCCGAACTGCTGGCGCAGCAGCTCAACCGCAAGGACGACACCTCGCACCCGCACGAGCAGTTGTCGGAGCGTGAGTTCCAGGTGTTCTTGAAGCTGGCCAAGGGCGAGACAGCGGGCGACATCGCCAAGACGCTGTCGCTCAGCGTCAAGACCGTGAGCACCTACCGGACCCGGGTGATGGAGAAGATGAACCTCGCCTCCAACAGCGACTTGACCTATTACGCGCTGAAGAACAAGCTGATCGACTGATGGGGCGGCGGTGGCCCCTGGCAGGCCGCTGCTTCAGTTGGCCTGCAGCGCCAGGCAGTAGTCCACCAGCGCTTCGATCTCGTTGGATTTGTCGAACACCGCGTCGGCGCCCATCACCAGGCAGCGCTGGCGGATGTCGGCGGTGGCGTAGTTGCTCAGCACCACCACCTTGTGCGACGGGTGGCGGGCGCGGCAGGCGCTGATCACACCCAGACCGCTGCCTTGCTTGAGGAACAGGTCAACAATGGCAATGTCCCACTCGGCGCCTTCGCGCATCAGCCAGGCTTTGGCGTCGATCTCGTTGTCAGTCATGCCCACTGCCTGCACGCCGGCCATTTCTTCCAGGGTCGCAATCAGATTCTCCCGAATCGTCGGGTTGTCTTCAACAATGTACGTTCTGAGCGGTCCGCTAGCCATGGTCACCATCTGTCGCGTTGTGAGAGTCCGCCAGCCATTCCGCTAAATGTGCCAGTGCGTATTCCGATGTTGGCACTTGGAAAGGCCTGCGTCTGTAGGACACGAACTACATATTTTTACAAATCGCACGGATGTAGTCCGCCGCTGACAGGGGCTGGCGACGCGTCCTGATCGCCCAACGCGCGCCGTTGCGGCACACTGGTTGCTACCTTGCCGTCTTTGCGGCAGCGCACAAAGGCCCGCATGCACCCCCACACCCTTGTCCGTTTCCTTGCGCCGTTGGCACTGGCCCTCTGCGCCGCGAGCGCCAGCGCCCAGGCGACTGGGCCGCTGCCGGTGGTGCCGGTGCTGGACCTGCAACGCTACAGCGGCGACTGGTTTGAGATTGCCCGTCTGCCGAACTGGTTCCAGCGCAACTGCACCGGCCAGGTGCGGGCCCGCTACGGCCAGGCCAATAACGGCCTGCTGCCGGTGCTGAACCAGTGCCGGCGCAGCGACGGCACGCTGATCGACGCCCGCGGCGAAGCCCGCCGTGTGCCCCGCGACGGCCAGCCCGAGGCCGGCCAGCTGGAGGTGCGCTTCGCGCCAGCCTGGCTGGGTTGGCTGCCGCTGGTCTGGGGCGACTACCAGGTGCTGGCGCTGGACCCCGACTACCGCATCGCGCTGGTGGGCGCGCCCGGCCGCGACTACCTGTGGCTGCTCTCGCGCCAACCCACCCTGCCCGAGGCCGATATCGCACGCTGGCTGGACAAGGCCCGCGCGCTGGGTTTCCCGACCGAGCGGGTGGTGCGCACGCCGGCATCGCCGGCGGTTGACGCCACCGCGTCTGGAGCCAGCCAATGACCGCCACCACGACACGCCGCTGGCGCACTGCCGGGCTGGTGCTGGCCGGCCTGTTGCTGGCGGCGGTGTTGGCCGTGGTGTTGTTCCCCTGGGACATGCTGCGTGGCCCGCTGAACCGCTACGTGAGCGAGACCACCGGGCGCAGCTTCGAGATCACCCGCCGGCTGGACGTGCAGCTCGGCTGGACCACCCGCGTGGTGGCCGATGGCCTGACCTTCGCCAACCCGGCCTGGGCCAGCGAGCCTTACCTGGTGAAGGCCGAACAGGCCGAGGTGGACATTGAGCTCTGGCCGCTGCTGAGCGGCCAGGTGGTGCTGCCGCGCGTGCGCCTGCAACAACCCGCCATTGGCCTGCAGCTGGAGGCCGACGGCCGCCGCACCTGGGCGCTGGGCCGTGACACCGCCGACACCGGCACCGTGCCGCGCATCGGCGCGCTGCTGGTGGACCAGGGCCGATTGCGTTTCACCGGGCTGGACACCGACATCGCGACCGAGTTCGCCATTGACGAACAGGCCAACGCGGCACCGTGCCTGCCGCTCAGCTTCAAGGCCACCGGCCGCTGGAAAAAAGAGCCCTTCACCGCCGAAGGCCGCAGCAGCGGCGTGCTGGCGCTGACGCAGGCTGGCAGCCCGCCGCCGTTCGCCTTGCAGATCGACGCCCGGGCCGGCGCCACCCGCTTCAAGGCCAACGGCACCGTGGCCAACCTGGCCGCGCTGGACGGGGCCGACGCCGCCGTCGAGCTGCAGGGCCGCAGCCTGGCGGACCTCTACAAGTTCATTGGCGTGGTGCTGCCGGGCACACCGCGTTATGCGGTCAAGGGCCAGCTGAAGAAGAACGGCAAGGTCTGGGCGGTGGACGGCATCCACGGCAAGCTCGGCCAGTCGGACCTGGGCGGGGCGCTGAAGTTTGACGCGGCGCCGGCGTTGCCGGTGTTGTCGGGCCAGCTGCAGTCGGCCTCGCTCGACTTCACCGACCTGGGGCCGATCATCGGTTTGTCCGACACCTCGGGTGACGGCGCCGCCGCAGCCACGCCACCCAGCGGCCGCCCCGGCAAGGTGCTGCCCAACACGGCGCTGGACTTCGCCCGGCTCAAGACCATGGACGCCGACGTGCGCTACACCGCCACCCGCATCCGCAACCTGAAGACCCTACCGCTCACCAGCCTGACCGTGCACGTGGCCCTGAGTGGCGGCAAGCTCTCCCTGGACGGGCTGGACATTGGTCTGGCCGGTGGCCGGGTGCAGGGCCAGGTGGGCATTGACGCCAACAGCCTGCCCACGCCGGTGTCGGCCAAACTGTCGGCCAGTGGTCTGCAGCTGAACCAGCTGTTCCCCGAGGTGGCGCTGACCAAAAGCGGCTTTGGCAAGTTCACCGGCCAGGTGGACCTGAGTGGCCAGGGCAACTCGGCCGCGCAAATCCTCGGCTCGGCCTCCGGCAACATGGCGATGCTGATGGGCCGGGGCGAGATCAGCAACATCCTGCTGGAGTTTCTGGGGCTGGACGGCGGCGAGATCGTCAAGTTCTTTGTCTCGGGTGACCGCACGGTGCGCCTGCGCTGCGCCGCCGCCGCGTTCGACGTGCAGAAGGGCCTGATGACCAGCCGCACCATCGTGCTGGACACCAGCGACACCGTCATCACCGGCAGCGGGCAGATCAGCCTGGCCAACGAAACGCTGGACCTGCTGCTGTTGCCGTCGCCCAAAGACCGCAGCATTTTGAGTTTCCGCTCGCCAATCAAGGTGGGTGGCACCTTTGCCGCACCCACCGGCGGGCCGCAGGCCGGTGCGCTGGCCTTGCGCGCCGGTGCGGCGCTGGCGCTGGGGGCCATCAACCCGCTGCTGGCGTTGGTCGCCACCTTCGAGCCTGGCCCCGGCGAAGACAGCAACTGCGTGCAGGTGCTGGCCAAGGCCGGCACGCCGCTGGTGCGTCAGCGCCGCTGACATGGCCCTTGGCGGGGCCATTTCAGGTCTTTGGGGCTGATTCTTAAACCAAATTGGCCTTGGGCCATAGTGAAAACTTGCGGTTCAGCTATTGATTCAATAGCAAGCTCGGATCGTACCCGTCACGGTGATGCCGAGGTGCGCAGGCGGTTCACGTCCAGTTCCGACACCGCTTCGGCCTGGTTGCCCCAGGCGCTGCGCAGGTGCGTCAGCACGGCGGCCACTTCGCGGTCGGTCAGCACCAGCATGTAGGGTGGCATGCCGTAGGGGCGCGGGTGGCCTTCGGTGGCCGGGGCGTAGCCGCCTTTCAGCACCACCTGCACCAGGTTGGCGGTGTTGGCCATGGTCACCGCGCAGTTGCCGGCCAGTGCCGGGTAGGCGTTGGGCACGCCCTGGCCGGCATCGCCATGGCAGGCCACGCAGTGCTGTTCGTAGACCTTGGCGCCCAGTGGGGCCAGCGGTGACGCGGCCACGGCCACCGCCACAGGTTTGGCGGGTGCCACCGGCACGGCGCCGGGCAGGCGCTGCAGGTAGGCTGCCATGGCGCCGAGGTCGGCGTCGTTCAGGTGCTGGGTGCTGTGCAGCACCACCTCGGCCATTGGCCCGGCGACCGAGGCGCCCGGCGCGCTGCCGGTCTTGAGCAGCTGCACGATGTGCTGTGGCGACCAGTGGGCCACACCGGCTTCGTGCGGCAACGTGAGCGCCGGGGCGTACCAGTTCTGCACCGGCATCAGCCCCCCGGCGAATTCGCGCGCGGTGTCCGTGCCGCCCCAGCCGTCGCGTGGGCTGTGGCAGGCGCTGCAGTGGGCCAGGCCCTGCGTCAGGTAGGCGCCGCGGTTCCAGCTGGCGGTCTGGGTGGCGTCGGGTGTGAAGCGGGCAGGTGTGAAGTACAGCGCGCGCCAAACCGCCAGTGCGGCCTGGGTGTTGTAGGGGAAGCGCAGCGCGTGTGCGCGGTTGGGCTGCGGCACCACCGGGCGGCTTTGCAGGTAGGCGTACAGCGCGTCCGAGTCCTCACGGGTCACCAGCGTGTAGCTGGTGTAGGGGAAGGCCGGGTACAGCAGCCGGCCGTCTCGGCTGCGGCCGTTGTGCATGGCACGCCAGAACGCGGCGCTGGACCAGCGGCCAATGCCGGTGCTGGCGTCGGGCGTGAGGTTGGGGCTGTAGACGGTGCCAAACGGCGTGTCAATCGCGCGGCCACCGGCGTACTCGGCACCGCCACGCACCGTGTGGCAGGCCATGCAGTTGCCGGCGCGTGCGAGGTACGCGCCACGCGCAATGACGGTGGGGTCGGTGCTGGGATTGACCTCGGTGGTGTCAGGCAGCGGCGCTTCGTCGCGCAGATTCAGCGCCCAGACGGCAGCGCCCAGTGCCAGGCACAGGCCGGTAACCACCAGCACACCCACAAGCAGGCGTTTCATGGC
>JAFEHU010000077.1 GCA_017848435.1 Burkholderiaceae bacterium
GTCATGGGACCGCTATTCTGCGCCAGCCTCCCCGCCCACGGTCAGGGAGCGCGGTCTAGAACAGGGATTCGCGTGACATTGTTGCGACGCAACAACTGTACGGCTCAACCCATGCTCGCCGCCGCGCCGGGCCGCCCCAAGCAAGGCACGGCCCCTCGGGGGGCAGCGACCCCCACGCAGTGGGGGAGCGTGGGGGCGACAGTCCTAGTCGTAGACCTCGGCGTCGGGGTCGGTGGCTTCCATTTCGTAGCTGGCGGCCAGCATCGCCAGGCGGCCGATCACGCCGTACATGTAGAAGCGGTTGGGTGCGCTGGCCCCGGGCTTGATGCCGGGCTGTGGCAAATGGGTGGACTGGGCAAAGGCCAGCGGCACAAAGCTGGCGCCGGGGGCGTTGAGGTTCTCGTCCACACCGCGTTCGGCGTGGATGCGGTAGAAGCCACCGACCACGTAGCGGTCCATCATGTAGACCACCGGCTCGGCCACCGCGTCGTTCATGCGCTCGTTGGTCAGCACGCCTTCCTGGATGATGACCTGGTTCACCGCCTGCCCGTCCTTGATGACCGACATCTTGTTTTTGCTCTTGCGGTTGAGCACTTCGAGGTCTTTCACGTCACGCACCGTCATGATGCCCATGCCGTAGGTGCCGTTGTCGGCCTTGACCACCACAAACGGCTTCTCGTTGATGCCGTATTCCTTGTACTTGCGCCGGATCTTGCCAAGCAACGCGTCCACGTTGCTGGTCAGGCAGTCCATGCCGGTGCCTTCGGCGAAATTGACCTCGCCGCACTGGTTGAACATCGGGTTGATCAGCCAAGGGTCGATGCCGAGCAGCTTGCCGAAGCGTTTGGAGACTTCTTCGTAGCTTTTGAAGTGGTTGCTCTTGCGGCGCACGCTCCAGCCGGCGTGCAGCGGCGGCAACAAATACTGCTCGTGGATGTCTTCCAGGATGCCGGGGATGCCGGCGCTCAGGTCGTTGTTGAGCAGGATCGTGCAGGGGTCGAAGTTCTTCAGGCCCAGCCGCCGCTTGCTGCGGATCACCGGCTCCAGCGTGATGCTTTCGCCGTTGGGCAGGTTGATGACCGTCGGCTCCTTGATCTCCGGGCTGATGGAGCCAATGCGCACGTTCAGGCCGGCCATGTGGAAGATGCGCTGCAGCTGCACCACATTGCTCAGGTAGAAGGTGTTGCGCGTGTGGTTCTCCGGAATCATCAGCAAGTTGCGTGCTTCCGGGCAGATCTTTTCAATGGCGGCCATCGCCGCCTGCACCGCCAGCGGCAGCATTTCGGCCGTCAGGTTGTTCCAGCCGCCGGGGTAGAGGTTGGTGTCCACCGGCGCCAGCTTGAAGCCGGCGTTGCGCACGTCCACCGAGCTGTAGAACGGCGGCGTGTGCTCCATCCATTCCAGCCGGAACCAGCGCTCGATGGCTGGCATGGAATCCAGCACACGCTGTTCGAGTTCGTTGATCGGGCCGGTCAGGGCGGTGACGAGGTGCGGAACCATGCGCGGCCTTCTATTTCAGGTGGTGGCGGGATTTTAGGGATGTGAGGGTGGCCGCACCAGTTGCAAGCCCCACCGGCATGCGCTCAGGCGCGCACTTCCCCGTCGCCCAGCACCACGTACTTCAGCGAAGTCAGTCCTTCAATGCCAACCGGCCCGCGGGCGTGGAACTTGTCGGTGGAGATGCCGATTTCCGCGCCCAGCCCGTACTCGAAACCATCGGCGAAGCGGGTGCTCGCATTCACCATCACGCTGGCCGAGTCCACCTCGCGCAGAAAGCGCTGGGCATGGATGTGGTGGGTGGTGAGGATGGCGTCGGTGTGGTGGCTGGAGTAGTGGTTGATGTGGTCAATCGCCGCGTCCAGCCCGTCCACCACCTTGATGCTGATGATGGGCGCGAGGTATTCCTCGAACCAGTCCTGCTCGGTCGCGTCCACCACCTTGGCGCCGGCAACGCTGGCCAGCAGCGTTTTCGCCTCGGCATCGCAGCGCATCTCCACGCCCTTGGCGGCGTAGATGGCGCCGATTCTGGGCAGGAAGTCTTTTGCCACGCCGCGCGCCACCAGCAGCCCCTCGCTGGCGTTGCAGGGGCTGTACTTGTTGGTTTTGGCGTTGTCGGCCACCCTGACGGCCATGGCGATGTCGCAGGGGTCGTCCACATAGGTGTGGCAGTTGCCGTCGAGGTGCTTGATGACCGGCACCTTGGCATCGCGGCTGATGCGCTCGATCAGGCCTTTGCCGCCGCGCGGAATCACCACGTCCACGTACTGGGGCATGGTGATGAGCTGGCCGACGGCCTCGCGGTCGGTGGTGGGCACCATCTGCACCGCATCGGCGGGCAGGCCGCTGTCGCTCAGCGCCTGCTGCACCAGTTTCGCCAGCGCCTTGTTCGATTCAATCGCTTCCGAGCCGCCGCGCAGGATGCAGGCGTTGCCGCTCTTGATGCTCAGGCTCGCCGCCTCGATGGTCACGTTGGGCCGGCTCTCGAAGACCATGCCGAACACGCCAATCGGCACCCGCATCTGCCCCACGCGGATGCCGCTGGGCTGCTGTTTCAGGCCAACGATGTCGCCGATCACGTCGGGCATGGCGGCCAGCTGTTCGCAGCCTTCGGCCACGGTGGCGATCACCTTCGGCGTCAGGCGCAGCCGGTCCACCATCGGGGCAGCCAGGCCGGCGGCGACCGCGCGGTCGATGTCTTTGGCGTTGTCCACCTGCAGGGCGTCCACATTGGCACGCAGCAGCGCCGCCAGGGTTTTCAGGGCCTGGTTTTTGGTGGCGGTGGAGGCCTTGGCCATCTGGGCCGAAGCCTGGCGGGCCTGCACGCCCATGGCCTGCATCAGTTCGGTGACGTTCAACGCGTTCATAGGCCTGATTTTGCCGCTTGCAGAACATCCCGTGTTTTTTGGGCTTCGCGCCGCGCGGCGGTGGCGAAGTCACTGCCCGACGAGGCGTACAGAATCGCCCGCGACGAGTTCACCACGATGGGTGCATCGGGCCGCCAGCCGGCCTTGACCGTGGCCACCGCGTCGCCGCCCTGCGCGCCCACGCCGGGGATCAGCAGCGGCAGCGTGGGCGCCACCGCGCGCACCCGTTCGATCTCGGCCGGGTAGGTGGCACCGACCACCAACCCGAGCTGGCCGTTCAGGTTCCACGGCCCCTGCGCGAGGCGCGCCACATGCTCGTACAGCAGCGGCTGGCCATCGACCGACGCCAGGCGCTGTGCCTGCAGGTCGTCGCCGCCGGGGTTGGAGGTACGGCACAGCAAAAACGCGCCCTTGCCGTGGTGCTTCAAATACGGCTGCACCGAATCAAAGCCCATGAAAGGCGACAGCGTGACCGCGTCGGCGCCGTAGCGCTCAAAGGCCTCGATGGCGTACTGCTCGGCAGTCGACCCGATGTCGCCACGCTTGGCGTCCAGGATCACCGGCACCTGCGGCGCGGCGCGGCGGATGTGGGCGATCAGCTGCTCCAGCTGCGCTTCGGCCCGGTGGGCCGCGAAGTAGGCGATCTGCGGTTTGAAGGCGATGGCGAGGTCGGCCGTGGCGTCCACAATGGCCGCGCAGAAGTCAAAAATCCTGGCGGCGTCGCCTTTGAACGCACCCGGAAACTTGGTGGGCTCCGGGTCCAGGCCCACGCACAACATGGAGGCGTTGGTTTGCTCCGCCGAGCGCAGCATCTCTGTGAATGTCATCTGCAGATTGTAAAGACGTGGCCCCCACGGTCGCGCGCTGCGTGTGCTCCCTGCCGCCAGCGCAGTGCAGTGGAAAAACTCACGGCGCGTCCAAGGCCTCCAATGCCAGACATAGGTCGGCCCAGGTCTTGGCCTTCTCGGGCAGGGCGCGCAGCAGGTAGGCGGGGTGGTAGGTCACGACCACCGGCACGCCCTGGTAGCGGTGCACGCGGCCGCGCAGCTTGCCGAGGGGCTGGGCGTGCACGTCGGGCACGGTCTCCTGCAGCAAGGCCTGCACCGCAAAACGGCCGGCGGCCACGATGATCTTGGGTTGCAGCAAGGCGACCTGGCGTTGCAAATACGGCAGGCACTGCGCCACCTCTTCGGGCGAGGGGTTGCGGTTGCCGGGCGGGCGGCACTTGAGCACGTTGGCAATGAACGCGCCTTTCAGCGGCGCGTTGCCGTGGCGGCTGAGGCCCACGGCCTTGAGCATGTTGTCGAGCAGCTTGCCGGCCTGGCCAACAAAGGGCTCGCCTTGCAGGTCTTCGTTCTCGCCGGGGGCCTCGCCGACGATGAGCCAGTCCACCTGCGGCGGGGTGTCGCCCGGCTGGGGGCCGACGCCGAACACGGTCTGGGTGCGGGTGCGGCACAGGGCGCAGGCTTCGCAACCGGCCACCGCCGCTTGCAGTTGCGGCCACGACATTGAGGCAATGCCCGTCGGGCGTTCTGTGCGCTGGGTGGGGGCTGCCGCACGCGCCGGCTCAGTGGCCTGGCGAACGGGTGCTGCAGTGGCCACTGGCGCAGCGTGCGCAGGTTCTGCCGGCAGTTCAGCCGGCGGCGTTTCAGGCCACCACACCTGCACCCCCATCGCCTCCAGCATCGCCCGCTGCCGGGAATCGAGTTCAAGGCTCATAACTTGAAGCTCATCACCACCGCGTCTTCGCGCTGGCCGGCGTGGGCCGGGTAGTACTGTTTGCGCACGCCGATGCGGCGAAAGCCGTAGGCGTCGTAGACGTTCATGGCGCGCAGGTTGCTGGTGCGCACTTCCAGCCACAGCCATTCGGCGCCCTGCCCACGCGACCAGATGGCCAGCGCGTCGAGCATCACCCGGGCCCAGCCCTGGCGCAGGTGCGCGGGGGCCACAGTGATGTTGAGCAGGTGCACCTCGTCCACGCCTTTCATGGCCATGAAGTAGCCAATCACCTCGTCACCACCGAGCAGCACCTGCGCCTCGTAGCCGCTTTTGAGCGAATCGGTGAAGTTGGCGCGGTTCCAGGGGTGGGTGTAGCTGGCGTGTTCGACCGCCAGCACTGCGTCGAGCCGCGCTCCGGTGAGCGGCTGGAACCAGGCTTCGGCGGGGTTGAGGACGGCGCTCATGACATGGCCCCCACGCTCCCCACTGCGTGTGGTTCGCTGCCCCCCGAGGGGGCCGTGCCTTGCTTGGGGCGGCCCGGCGCGGCGGCTCCCATGTGTCTGACGGAAATGCTCATGCGTCCTGTGCCTTTGCCTTGTCGGCCCGTTCCTGCGTGGTGAAAGCCACCTTGTCACGAATGTACAACGGCATGGCGTCGTCGGCGTGCACGGCGCGGCCGGCGGCCAGCAGGGCCGGGGCGAGGCGCAGCAGGGCGGTGGCGGTGGGCAGCACCGCCAGGCGTGGCACGCCGGTGGGCAGGCGCTCGCCGTAGGCGGCGAAGGCGTTGCCGGCCAGCACCCAGGGCAGCTCGGCCCGCAGGGCTTCCGGGGCGACGACGTTGAAGCCGGTGTCCTGCACAGCGGCGTCCAGGTCAAAGTCGAAGCGCGCGGTGTAGACCTCGTCCATGCGCGCGTCCAGCGCCACCACGACCTGGCGGGCGCCGTGCTGGTGGCGGGCTTCTTCGGCCATGGCGTGCAGCGTGTCCACCGGCAGCACCGGCAGGTTGGCGCCAAAGGCCAACCCCTGTGCCACCGCGCAGGCGGTGCGCAGGCCGGTGAAGGCACCGGGGCCCCGGCCAAAGGCGATGGCGTCGAGTTCGGACAGCGTGAGTGTGGCTTGCTGCAGCAGCGCGAGCACGGCGGGAACCAGCGTGGCCGAGGCCTTGGCCCCGCCGGGACCACTGTGTTGCCAGACCTGCGCTTCGCCACCACCCGCCGGCCAGACGCCGACGGCCACCGACAGGGCGTCTGTGCTGGTGTCAAAGGCCAAAATTTTCATGTTGGAAACCATTTTTAAACCAAATTGGCCTCAAGCCTTAGTGGAATCTAGCGGTTTCGCTATTTTTTCAGGAGCAATGCTGCGCACCGCCTGCACCCCGAACAGAATGCCCGCCGTCACGCAGGCCAGCCCGGCCCAGAGGTTCCACGACAGCGGCTCGCCCAGAAACACCACCGCGCCCAGCGCCGACAGGCCGGGCACCAGCGCGGTGATCATGGTGGTGCGGATCGGGCCGAAGTAACGGATCATCTGGGTGAAGGCAATGCCCGACACCACCACCGAGCCCAGCCCCTGGAACATGGCCTGGAACACGATCTCGCCCCAGGGCGCGCTGCCCAGCCGGCTGTGCACCCAGCCCAGCGCCGACAAGAGCGCGTAGGTCGGCAGGTAGGTGACAAAAGCAAAGACCGTGATGGCAATGGTGCCCTTGACCGCGTCCAGCCCGTGGCGGCGCGCCAGCACGCTGTAGATGGCCCAGCAGAAGGCGGCGGCCATGAACAGCAGATCGCCCTTCCACACGTCCCCGCCGTCAAAGGCGCGCAGCAGGCTGGCGCCACCGACCAGCACATCGCCCAGCACGATCAGCGCCAGGCCCGCCGCCCGCGCCGGGGTGATGCGGTCACCCAGCAGCAGCATGGCCATCAGCGCCGTCCACAGCGGCAGGCTGCCCGGCATCAGTACCGAGGCGTGGGCCGCGGGCGCGTAGAAAAAACCTGTGTAGGTCAGTGCGGCGTAGCCCAGCCCGCCGAAAGCCCCCACCGTGGCCGTGACCTTGAACGACAACGGCGACAACCCCAACCAGCTGTTGCCCCCACCCTCCCCGGCGCTGCGGCGCGCATCCGCCGCTGCCTTGCGTTCCCGCCAGACCAGCCAGGCGCCCCAGGGCAACAGCACCAGACTGGCGCCGACGATGCGGCACACGCCGATGTCGAACGGCGACAGGCTGCGCCCGGCGGAGGCCCGCGCGATCACGATGAACGCCGTCCAGACCAGCACCGTGACCACGGCCGCCGCGATGCCGACCGTCCGGGGT
>JAFEHU010000046.1 GCA_017848435.1 Burkholderiaceae bacterium
GGCCTGTTTTGACCGTTTCACACGCGAGCAGGCCACGCCGGCCGACACCCTCGCCAAACGCGACGTGCCGCTGGCCGGTGGTGTGGGGGCGGTGGCCAGCGGCACGTTGCGTTTGGCGAGGGTGTCGGCCGGCGTGGCCTGCTCGCGTGTGAAACGGTCAAAACAGGCCAGGCGGGCGCTGTCGGGCATCAGGCCGGCACAGGCTTGCCAGCCGGCACCCGCCGTGGGGCTTTGCGCCATGGCGCCGCCGGCAGCCAGGGCTGCCGTGGCGCTGGCCAGCAGCGTGAACACCCGTGGGTGCAGCAGGGGGCGGGCGGTTCGGTTCGTCATGGTCAGCCTGTTCAGGTGGGTTTCTGGGCCGCGGCGTCTGCCAACGCGGCGCGCTGGGCAAACTCGGCGCGCAGGGCCTTCAGTTTGTCCCGTGGATTCTCCTTCACCGTGGCCTGGTTCAGGGCCATTTCGGCAATGAAGCGGCTGGGCTGGGCGGCGACCATGTCGCGGCCCTTCTTGCGGCGCTTGGTCCAGCTCACCGCCAGGGTGCGCTGCGCGCGGGTGATGCCCACGTACATCAGCCGGCGTTCTTCCTGCAGCCGCAGGGCGATGTTCTCGTTGGCGGCCTCGTCGTTGCGCTCGGTGCCGCCTTCGTCGCCGAGCTTGAACGGCAGCAGGCCTTCGGTCACGCCGACCAGCATCACGTGCGGCCATTCCAGCCCCTTGGCGGCGTGCAGCGTGGAGAGGGTGATGACGTTTTGGTCCTGCTCGCGCTCGCTGATGGTGGACAGTAACGAAATGGTCTGCGCCACCTCCAGCAGGCTTTTCTTTTCGCTGCCGAGCGACACGCCCGCGGTGTCGTCGATCTCGCCGCCGCAGCGCTTGGCCATCCAGTCGCAGAACTCCAGCACGTTGGTCCAGCGGGCGGCGGCGAGTTTTTCGCTGTCTTCGCCGTCGTACAGGTGTTTTTCGTAGCCAATGTCTTTCAGCCAGGCCATCAGAAAAGCGAGCGCGTCTTCGGCACCGCTGGTGTGGCGGGCGCGGAATTCGAGGTCGTTCAGCTGGCGGCCAAACTCGTGCAGGCTGCCCACCGCGCGGGCCGGCAACACGCTGCCGAGCGAGTTGCTGAACAGCGCCTCGAACAAACTGATCTTGTAGCGGCTGGCAAAGCTGCCCAGCGCCTGCAGCGTCTGGTGGCCAATGCCGCGCTTGGGCGTGGTGATGGCGCGCAGAAACGCCGGGTCGTCGTCGTTGTTGACCCACAGGCGGAACCAGGCGCAGAGGTCCTTGATTTCGGCGCGGTCAAAAAAGCTCTGCCCGCCCGACACCTTGTACGGCAGCTGGGCCTTGCGCAGCGCCTGCTCGAACATGCGTGCCTGGTGGTTGGCGCGGTACAGCACCGCAAAGTCTTTCAGCTCGATGTGCTGCGGCCCGGCGGTGGGCGCGGCACCGGCGCGGATGCTCTGGATGCGCGCGACCACCCGCTCGGCCTCGTGTTCTTCGTTGTCGGCGTCCACCACCCGCACCGGTTCGCCTTCGCCCAGCTCGCTGAACAGCTTTTTGGGGAACAGCTTGGGGTTGGGGCCGATCACGTTGTTGGCGGCGCGCAGGATGGCGTTGGTGGAGCGGTAGTTCTGCTCCAGCGTGATGACCTTGAGCTGCGGAAAATCCACCGGCAGCTTTTTCAGGTTGTCCAGCGTGGCGCCGCGCCAGCCGTAAATGCTCTGGTCGTCGTCGCCCACGGCGGTGAAGCGGGCGCGTTCGCCCACCAGGTGTTTCAGCACCTCGTACTGGGTGGCGTTGGTGTCCTGGTACTCGTCCACCAGCACATGGCCCATCTGGGCCTGCCATTTTTCGCGCACCTCGGCGTGTTCGGCCAGCAGCTTCAGCGGCAGGCCGATCAGGTCGTCAAAGTCCACGCTCTGGTAGGCCGCCAGGCGCTCTTCGTACAGGCCCATGATGCGCGCCGTGATGCGCTCGTTGTCGTCTTTGGCCTGCGCCTCGGCCATGGCCGCGTTCAGCCCCATGTTTTTCCACAGGCTGATGGCCCACTGGTACTGCCGGGCGGTGGCCGCGTCCACCCCGCCGCCGCAGTCCTTGATCAGGCTGGTGACGTCGTCGCTGTCCAGAATGCTGAACTGCGGTTTCAGGCCCAAGGCCGCGCCGTCTTGCCGCAGCATGCGCACGCCCAAAGCGTGGAAGGTGCAGACCAGCACGTCTTTGGCCTGCCGGCCGATCAGCCCCTTGGCGCGCTCGCGCATTTCGGCGGCGGCCTTGTTGGTGAAGGTGATGGCAGCAATGCGTTTGGGTTCCAGCCCGGCCTGGATCAGCCGGCCGATTTTTTGCGTGATGACCCGCGTCTTGCCCGAACCGGCGCCGGCCAGCACCAGGCAAGGGCCGTGCAGGTAGTTCACCGCCTCCTGCTGGGCGAGGTTCATGCCCAGCGGGGCGGAGGGGGACGGGCGGGGAACAGCGGACATTCAGGCAGTGCCCCAGGCGGGGTAATCAGAGGGGGAAGCAGAAAGAGGCAGGAAAGGGCCGCAAAGGCGAGACGCATCATAGCGGGCGGCCCGGCCTGGGGGCGCTGTGAAATTTGGGTTGGCGGGTTTGAAATTTGCGGGTCAGCGCACGCTTCGGCGCCAGGCCACGCCGGGCAAGCGGGACAATGGCGGCGTGCTGAACATCCTGTTGGTGACTTTTCCCTTTTTTGCCCTGGTGCTGGCCGGCTTTGTGGCCGCGCGGCGGGGGCTGCTGCCGCTGGACGCGATTCCCGGGCTGAACGGCTTTGTGCTGTACTTTGCGCTGCCCTGCATGCTGTACCGCTTTGGCGCCAGCACGCCGCTGGCGCAGCTGCTGGACGCGAGCGTCTTCTTCACCTACCTGTTCTGCGCGCTGGTGCTGGTGGGTTTTGTGGTGGCCACCAGCCTGAACCGCCGCATCGGCTGGAACGACGCCGCCTTTGGCGCGCTGGTGGCGGCCTTCCCCAACACCGGCTTCATGGGCGTGCCGCTGCTGGTGGCGCTGCTGGGCAGCGCCGCCGCCGGGCCGACCATCGTGGCGATTGTGGTGGACATGGTGGTGACCTCGTCGCTGTGCATCGCCCTGTCGCGGCTGGACACGGCCGGCGAGCACGGCTTTCAAAAAGCCGGGCGCGACGCGCTGCGCGGTGTGCTGCGCAACCCCATGCCCTGGGCGATTCTGCTGGGCGGTGTGTCGTCGGCCGTGCAGCTGCAATTGCCCGCGCCGCTGATGAACACCGTGGGCCTGCTGGCCGACGCCGCCTCGCCGGTGGCGTTGTTCACCATTGGCGCGGTGCTGGCGCGTTCGCAGATGCGGGCGGCGACCCTGGGCGCGGCGCCCATTCCCCGGCGCGACTACCTGCCGGTGGTGGGGGTGAAGCTGCTGCTGCACCCGCTTTTGGTGTGGCTGGTGGGCGCGTCGGCGATTCAGCTGGGCGTGCCGCTGGACCGCTTTGCGCTCACCGTGATGGTGCTGGTGGCGGCGCTGCCGAGTGCCAGCAACGTGTCGCTGCTGGCCGAAAAGTTTGGCGCCGACAACGGGCGCATCGCCCGGATCATCCTGGTGTCCACCGCGACTGCCTTCTTCAGTTTCTCGCTGGCGGTGGCCTGGATGACTTAAGGTAATTTGCTATTGGAATCATAGCTGTGCCGCAAGGTTTCACCAAGGCTCAAGGCCAATTTGGCTTAAAAAACCGCTGTTTCACCATGGAGCGCCGCCGCGCCGGGCCGCCCCAAGCAAGGCACGGCCCCCTCGGGGGGCAGCGAGCTACACGCAGTGAGCGAGCGTGGGGGCTATATCGCCAGCGGGTCCACGTCCACCGCCCAGCGGATCACGCCCTTGCCTTCGGGCTGCTGGCGGGTGCCGCGCAGCACCGGTTGCCACGCGGCCAGAAACTGCTGCAGCGCCTGGCGTGACGGGCTTTCCAGCAGCATCTGCGCCCGCTCCACATTGGCCACGCGCTGGATGGTCATCGGCACCGCCGGGTACAGCGTCACATGGCCCGCGCCCGGCAACCCGGCGGCCGCGGCGCTGGCGGCCGAGAGAAAGGCCTGGGCTGCGTCCTGGCTGCGCGCTTCGGCCCGCACCAGCGCCTGAAAGCTGAACGGCGGCAGGCTGGCCTGGGCGCGTTCGGCCAGCTGTTGCGCGGCAAACGCGGGGAAATCGTGCTGGCGCAGCGCGGCGTACAGCGGGTGGTCTTTGTGGTGGGTCTGCAGCCACATCTCGCTGACCGAACCCTGCTGCGCGAGGTAGGCCGCGTCGCGCCCGGCACGGCCCGCCGCCTGCAGCAGCAGGCTGAACAGCCGCTCCGGCGCCCGGAAGTCGCTGGAGAACAGCGCGGTGTCGGGGTTGACCGCCGCCACCAGCGTGATGCGCCGGAAGTCGTGCCCCTTGGCGATCATCTGGGTGCCGACCAGCACGTCCACGTCGCCGGCATGCACCTGCGCCAACTGCGATTCGAGCGCGCCCTTGAGCCGGGTGGTGTCGGCGTCGATGCGGGCGATGCGCACCTCGCTGCCGTCGGGCCGGCGCACGTCGGCCAGCAGGCTGGCGAGCTGTTCTGCGATCTGCTCGGTGCCGCGGCCAATGGGGGCGATGTCCGGGTTGCCGCAGGCCGGGCAGGCGCGCGGCACCCGCTCGGTGAAGCCGCAGTGGTGGCAGCGCAGCGTGCGGTCGATCTTGTGGAACACGCGGTAGGCGCTGCAGTGGGCGCAGTCGCTTTTCCAGCCACAGCTGCCGCAGTGCAGCACCGGGGCGTAGCCGCGACGGTTCAGAAACACCATGGCCTGCTCGCCGCGTGCGATGCGTTCGGTGATGGCCGCCAGCAGCGGGGACGACAGCACCGTGTGGCGCGGCTGGTGTTCCATGTTCACCAGCCGCAGCGTGGGCAGCGCACCGGCCAGGCTGCCCGCGTGGCCAATGCGCTGGGTGAGCGTGAGGCGGCGGTAGCGGCCACCGTCTTCGGCGGGCCGGCTGTGGTGCCAGCTCTCCAGCGACGGCGTGGCCGAACCCAGCATCACCCGGCACGGCGCGTCGGTGGTGGATTCGCGCCGGGCGCGGTAGATGGCCAGGTCGCGCGCCGAGTAGCGGGCGCCTTCCTGCTGCTTGTAGCTCGGGTCGTGTTCTTCGTCCACCACGATCAGCCGCAGCGCCGGCAGCGACGCGAACACCGCCATGCGGGTGCCGAGCACGATGCGCGCCTCGCCCAAATGCGCAGAGAGCCAGCTTTGCAGCCGCTGCGGGTTGGTCATGCCGCTGTGCAGCGCCACCACCGCCTGCGGGCCGTGGTGGGCAAAACGCGCGCGGAAACGCGCCTCCAGCTGCGGCGTGAGGTTGATCTCCGGCACCATCACCAGCGCCTGGGCCTGCGGCTCGCGAGCCAGCAGGTTTTGCACCGCCTGCAGGTACACCTCGGTCTTGCCGCTGCCGGTCACGCCAAACAGCAGGGCCGGTTCGGGCGCGGACTCGAACGCCGCCAGCGCGGCGGCCTGTTCGGCCGTCAACACCTGCGCTGGCGTGGCGGGGGGCGTGGCGGAGGCGTCCAGCTTGGCCTTGGCGTGGCGTTTCAGCCGCCGTGCCAGCTGCTGGGCGTCCAGGTCGCGCAGCGCCGGGGGCAGGGCGGCCAGCGCCACCTCGCCGGGGCCGCGCTGGTAGTAGCGGGCGGCAAATTCCACCAGATGGCGCCAGCTGTCGCCCAGTGGGAGCAGGCCGTCGAGCACCGCGCTCAAGGGGCGAATGGCGGTGCCTTCGGGCGGGGCGCCGGTGTCGTCCGCGTCCTGCCAGACCACGCCCAGCACCTCGCGCTGGCCCAGGGGCACGCGCACCAAGGTGCCGGGCGCGAGTGGCAGCTCACTTTCATAATGCAGCAGGCTGCCCAGGGCGCTGTGGGCCGGGGTGGGGACGAGAACGGGCAACCGGTGCGGCATGGGCGGGTGGATGCCTTAGCGGCGACTCTTCAGGTCAACTTGCGAAAAGTTCCGTAAGTTCATGATTTAGAAGGGCTTTCTGCTTCATCCAGTATTTCTGTGGATAACTTTGTTGATAGATTGCCCTGGGTGCCGCCAAAGCCTTGCAAATCAAGGCTTTGCTTAAAATGCCCACAAACAGTGCAAATCACGAAACCTATACAAATCAATGACTTAGCGGTGCTACACGTTTTGTAGCGCGGTGCGCTGTGGGCTGGCTTCGGGTTTGTGCCGCATCCCATCTTTTGTGCATAAGTCAAGTGGCATGTGCATATTTCGCGCTCAACAAGCAGGGAAAACCCGTGTTGCGGAATAACGGCACAGCAGCCCGAAAATTTACGCCCGCATTTTCCGGGAGTGGTTGTGCACCGCCTCCACCAGCGCGGACACATGGTCTGGCGGCGTGAACTGGCTGATGCCGTGGCCGAGGTTGAAGATGTGTGTCGGCCCGGTCTGCGTGGTGTCGGTGTGGGGCACGCCAAAGCTCTCCAGCACCTTGACCACCTCGGCGGTGATCTGCGCCGGTGGGGCAAACAGCACGTTGGGGTCGATGTTGCCCTGCAAGGCCTTGTGCCCACCCACCTTCGCCCGGGCCTGGCCCAGGTTGACCGTCCAGTCCAGCCCCAGCACCTCGCAGTCCAGCGTGCCCATCTCGTCGAGCCAGATGCCGCCGCCCTTGGTGAACACCAGCCGTGGAATCTTCACCCCGTTGTGTTCGCGTTTCAGTTTGGCCAGCACCTGGGCGGTGTAGGCCATGCTGAACTGCTGGAAGGCGCCGTCGGCCAGCACGCCGCCCCAGCTGTCAAAAATCATCACGGCCTGCGCGCCAGCCTCAATTTGCGTGTTCAGGTACAGCGCCACCGCGTCGGCGTTGATTTGCAGCATCTTGTGCATCAAATCGGGCCGGCTGTAGAGCATGGACTTGACCAGCCGGTAGTCGTCCGAGCCCTTGCCTTCCACCATGTAGCAGGCCAGTGTCCAGGGGCTGCCAGAAAAACCGATCAGCGGCACCCGGCCGTTCAAGGCCTTGCGGATGGAGGTGACCGCGTCAAACACGTAGCGCAGCTTGGCCATGTCGGGCACGGCGAGTTGGGCCACGGCGGCTTCGTCGCGCACCGGGGACGCAAAGCGCGGGCCCTCGCCCTGCGCAAACGACAGGCCCAGGCCCATGGCGTCGGGCACGGTGAGGATGTCGCTGAACAGGATGGAGGCGTCCAGCGGGTAGCGTTCCAGCGGCTGCAACGTGACTTCGGTGGCGTAGTCCACATTGGTGGCCAGGCCCATGAAGCTGCCGGCTTTGGCGCGCGTGGCGCAGTATTCGGGCAAGTAGCGGCCGGCCTGGCGCATCAGCCACACGGGGGTGTGGTCGGTGGCCTGGCGGAAACAGGCGCGCAGGAAGGTGTCGTTTTGCAGGGGGGCGAAGGTGGTCGTGGCGGTCATGCCGAGATTGTCGCAGGCCCATGCACCACAATCCGGGCATGAAATCCCCCGCACGGCTGTTGCCGCTGATAGAAGAAGGCCTGATCGACACGGTTGTGCGCCAGCTGATGAGCGGCAAGGAGGCCACGGTCTATGTGGTGCGCTGCGGCGACGAGACTCGCTGCGCCAAGATCTACAAGGAAGCCGACCAGCGCAGCTTTCGCCAGGCGGTGGACTACACCGAGAACCGCAAAACCAAAAACAGCCGCGACGCCCGCGCCATGGCCAAGGGCAGCAAGTTCGGCCGGCAGACGCAAGAAGCCGCCTGGCAAAGCGCCGAGGTGGATGCGCTGTACCGCCTGGCCGCCGCCGGCGTGCGCGTGCCCACGCCGTACAACTTTCTCGACGGCGTGCTGCTGATGGAGCTGGTGGCCAATGCCGACGGCGACGCTGCACCGCGCATCAACGACGTGGTGTTCACCCCCGAAGAAGCCCTGCGCCACCACGCCAGCCTGCTGGCCGAGGTGGTGCGCATGCTGTGCGCGGGGGTGGTGCACGGCGATTTGTCGGAATTCAACATTTTGCTGGCGGCCGACGGGCCGGTCATCATCGATTTGCCGCAGGCGGTGGACGCCGCCGGCAACCACCACGCCCAGCGCATGCTGCTGCGCGACGTGGCCAACCTGCGCGCCTACTTTGGCGCCACCGCGCCCGAACTGCTGGGCACCGACTACGGTTCTGAGATGTGGGCGCTGTACGAGCGCGGCCTGCTGCGGCCCGACACGGTGCTCACCGGCCAGCACACCCGCGCCACAGGCCCGGTGGACCTGGGCGGCGTGCTGCGCGAAATTGGCGACGCCCGCGACGAAGAAGCCGCGCGCCGGCTGCGTTTGCAAAACCCCTCATAAAACCGCCATGAACGACGAGATCATCAAACAAGACCGCCTGTGGGCCGACAACGGCTGGACCGCCCGCGTCATCAAGAACGAAGACGACGATGGCTGGGCCGTGGCCATGACGCGCGACGGCGAGGCCGAACCCGCGCTGGTGGGCCCCTGGACCATGGGCCGCGACAAGAAGAACCCCAAGCCGCTGGACACATCGGCCTTCAACACGCTGGTAAAAACCGCCGCCGAGGTGGTGCGCCGGCACGAGCAGCAGGCCTACGCACAGCTGAACAAGAACGTGGCCATCACCGTGGCGGGCGACAAATGGACGGTGGCACTGGAAATCGTGCCCGACGAGTTTGAACCCTATGCGCTGCTCAAGGCCATTGACGCGCTGGGCAGCGAAGCAGCGCGGGTCAAGGTGCGGGCCGACTTCAAGCTCACCATTGCCAGCGCCACCGCGTGGGCCGAAGGCGGCTGGCACAAGCCGGGGTGACACGCGGGTGGCAATGCAGGGAATGGCCTGTCTCCCTAGAATGGGCCAGCCCTGTAACCACCGGAGTTTCTGATGCCCCACAACCTGCCTGCGCACGCGCTGCAACTCCGCTCCCTCATCCAGGCCAGCGGTGAGCTGGAAGTCTCGCTGGTGGAGGTGCCCGTTCCCACGCCGCGCGACAACGAGGTGCTGGTACAGGTCGAGGCGGCACCGCTCAACCCGTCTGACCAGGGTTTGCTGTTCGGCCCCGCCGACCTCAAAACCGCCCAGACCCGTGGCACGGCCGAGCGGCCCGTGCTCACCGCGCAGGTGCCACCCCAAGCGCTGGCCGGTATTGCCGGCCGCGTGGGCCAGTCGATGCCGGTGGGCAACGAAGGCGCCGGCACCGTGGTGGCCGCAGGCGCGTCACCGGCCGCACAGGCGCTGCTGGGCCAACGCGTGGCCGCCATTGGCGGCGCCATGTACAGTCAGTACCGTGCGGTGGCCGCCGACCAGTGCCTGCTGCTGCCCGAAGGCGCTACGGCGGCCCAGGGCGCCTCGTGCTTCATCAACCCGCTCACCGCGCTCGGCATGGTGGAAACCATGCGCCGCCAGGGCCACACCGCGCTGGCGCACACCGCAGCGGCCTCCAACCTGGGCCAAATGCTCAACCGCATCTGTTTGCAGGATGGCATTGGCCTGGTCAACATCGTGCGTTCGCCGCAGCAGGCCGAACTGCTGCGTGCGCAGGGCGCGGTGTTTGTTTGCGACGCCAGCGCCCCCACGTTTGCGGCCGACCTCACCGCCGCGCTGCAAGCCACCGGCGCCACCGTGGCCTTTGACGCCATTGGCGGCGGCACGCTGGCGGGGCAGATTTTGTCGTGCATGGAAGCCGCGCTGAGCCGCCAACTCACCGAATACAGCCGCTACGGCACATCCGTGCCCAAGCAGGTGTACATCTACGGCGGGCTGGACACCTCGCCCACCCTGGTCAACCGCAATTTCGGCATGACCTGGGGCATGGGCGGCTGGCTGCTGTTCCCCTACCTGCAGCAGATTGGCCCGGCTGCGGTGGCCGCGCTGAAAGCGCGCGTGGCGCGCGAGCTGACCACCACCTTCCAGAGCCACTACGCCGGCAGCATGGGGCTGGCCGAGGCGCTGCAACCCGACAGCGTTGCCCGCTATGCCAAACGGTCTACCGGCGCCAAGTTTTTGATCACGCCCAATTCCTGAAAGAACTGCCATGAAAAAACTGTTTGTGCTCGCTGCCGCACTGACCCTCTCGCTCGCCGCCCACGCCGAAACCGTGGGCGAAGTCAGCACCACCTTCAAGCTGCTCAGCCCCAACGACAAGATCGTGGTCGATGTGTTTGACGACCCCGACGTGGCCGGCGTGGCCTGCTATTTGTCGCACGCGCAGACCGGCGGCTACAAGGGCGCGCTGGGCCTGGCCGAAGACACCTCCGACGCGGCCGTGGCCTGCCGCCAGGTCGGCACCATCAGCTTCAAAGGCAAGATTCCGGTGCAGGAAGAAGTCTTCAACGCCCGCTCGTCTTTCCTGTTCAAACGCGTGCGCGTCGTCCGCATGGTGGACGCCAAACGCAACACGCTGGTCTACCTGGTGTACTCCGACAAGATCATCGAAGGCAGCCCGAAGAACAGCGTGACGGCGGTGCCGGTGCCGGCGGGGTTGGTGATACCGGTGAAGTGAGGTTCCATTCAGCGGGCTGACAAGCGGGCATACAGCCAGCCTGCGAGCACCGCGCCTGCAGCCATCGCCAGCAGCCCGGGCAGACCACGGGTGGCGTCGATGAACACGGGCATGGGCGCGACAGCGTCGACCGCCCGCACCGCCGCCACCATCCCCACCCCGGCCGCCAGGCCCAGCAGGGCGCTGCGTGCGGCGGGCCACCAGCGGGCCAGGCCGCTGGCCACCGGCAGCGCAATCACCCAGCCCGCCGCCAGAATGCCGCCGTAGAGGGGCGCAAAGCCGATCAGGTCCTGCCCGATCACACGCCACCAATCGGTGGCCGGGATGTTCACACCCACATCCACCAGCGCCTGCAGGTTCCAATGCGTCTGCACCACCGAGCCCCAGGCGGCCGCCAGCACCCAGGCCAGCAACAACACCCCTGCGCGTCGGGTCCAGCGGGGCGTTGGGGCATCATGACCAGCATCGGCTTTCATCCGCATCATTATGAAATACCTGCTTGCTTTGCTCCTCGCCGCGCTGGCCATGGCCATGTCGACCCAGACAGCGGCCCAGACCGTGGCCTACCGCGTCGAGACCGTGGCCACCGGCCTGGTGCACCCATGGTCGCTGGCGTTTCTACCCGGTGGCGGCCTGCTGGTGACGGAGCGCCCTGGTCGGCTGCGGCTGATCGAGTCCGGGGCCGATGGCCGCTTAAAGCTGCGCGCCGAACCCGTGGCCGGGGTGCCGCCGGTGCTGGCGGTGGGTCAGGCCGGTCTGTTCGACGTCTTGCTGGACCCCGACTTCGCCACCAACCAGCGGCTGATGCTCTCGTTCGCCCACGGCACACGCGAGGCCAACCACCTCCGCGTGGTGAGCGCCCGGTTCGATGGACAACGGTTGCAAGACCTGCGGCCTGTTTTCACCTCGAAGCCCGCCAAATCCGACACCCAGCACTTCGGTGGCCGCATGGCCTGGCTGCCCGACCGCAGCCTGCTGTTTGGCATGGGCGACGGCAACCTGGAGCGCACCGATGCGCAGCGCCTGCACACCCACCTGGGCAAGTTCCTGCGCATCCAGCGCGACGGCAGCGTGCCCGCTGACAACCCGTTGGTGCGCCGGGATGGCGCGCTGCCCGAGATCTACAGCACCGGCCACCGCAACCCGCAGGGCGTGGTGGTGGTGAACGGTGTGCCCTATGCGCACGAACACGGCTCGCGTGGCGGTGACGAACTCAACCGGCTCGCGCCCGGCGCCAACTTCGGCTGGCCCATCACCACCGGTGGCGTGGACTACACCTATGCCCGCATCAGCCCCTACCGCAGCCTCCCAGGCGTCACCCCGCCGCTTGCGGAATGGACCCCCTCCATCGCGCCGGCCGGGCTGGCGTGGTACGACGGCGCGCTGTTCCCTGCCTGGCGCGGCAGCCTGCTGGTGGCCGCGCTGGCCGAAAAAAGCGTGCGCCGGGTACCGATGACGAACGGCATGCCTGGCCCACAAGAAGTGTTGTTCCAGGAACTGGGTGAACGCCTGCGCGACGTGCGGGTGGGGCCGGATGGCGCGGTCTATTTGCTGACAGACAGCCCGCAAGGGCGGGTGTTGCGGGTGGTGCCGGCGGGGTCTTGAGCGGTTGATGTTTCGCTGATCCTCGGTGGTGGACACACCTGAGCGACCGGTGTTGTGCCGGGTGAACCGGTGTTTTCGATCCGGTCCGAAAACGTTGCTGTGCAAACAAGCCATTAAGGATAGGAAAGCGAAATTGAATGGCGAGAATAGATTCAATATAGACGTTTTTGCCACTCGTACATACCGCCAGCACGACCTAGACTGCCGTCTCCCCAGTGCATTCACGCCCACAACCAGAGGACCACGCCATGACCAAATTCGCCCTATTCGTCCGTCTCGAAGCCAAACCAGGCCAGGAGGCCGCCGTTGCCAACTTTTTGGCCAGCGCGCTGCCGCTCGCCAACGCCGAGTCGGGCACGACCGCTTGGTTTGCATTGAAGTTCGGCCCCTCAACTTTTGGCGTCTTCGATGCGTTTGCCGACGAAGCGGGTCGCCAGGCACACCTGAATGGCCAGATCGCAGCGGCGTTGATGGCCAACGCTGCGGCGTTGTTCAGTACGCCGCCGGTCATTGAGAAGATCGACCTGCTGGCGGCGAAGTTGCCCGGCTGAAGATCACATTCGGTCCAGGCGGTTGAACGCCTTCTGGAGGGGTGTTGTCGCTTGGGCAGTGCGGCCAAACAAACCACCTGAGCCCACCAGTCACTTTGTTACGCCCTCTCAGGTGGTGCCTCGTCCTCTTTCAACGCGTTGGCGATGGCATCGAACACCAGCCGCACCCGCTTGGGCACGGGACCTCGCTGGGGTCGGTACACATAGACATCCCATGGCGGGGGCGAATCTGCCGCCAGGACCTGCACCAGGCGTTTCGCCTGGGCATGGGGCTGGGCAAGGTAGTCTGGCAGCTGTCCAAAGGCCACGCCCGACATCACCGCATCGCATTCGGCCTCCGGGTCGTCGGTCACGAATGCAAATGGCTCGGGCAACACCCGGCGCTCTTTGCTGAAGAACCAGTGCCATGGCCGGCCCGTGCTGTGGTCGATCAGCCCGGTCGTGGGCAGCGCCGACAGGTCGGCAACACGCTCTGGGGTGCCATGGCGCTTGATCAGTGCCCGGCTGCCATAGACCCCGAAGCCCACCGAACCGACCCTGCGCACCACAAACCGGTTGTCCTTGAACAGGCCCATGCGCACGCCTACATCGATCTGCCCATCGACCACATCGGCCAGTTCATCGGACAGCCGGATGTCGATCAAGATGCCGGGATGAAGGCGTGCCACTTCGTTGAGCGCAGGAAGCACCCGCAGCCGGCCGAGGCTGCGCGGGGCTGTGACCCGCACCCGGCCCACCAGCTCTGACGCAGCTTGGGGTGACGCCGGGGCAAGCACGGCGTCCATCTGCGCCAGGCAGGCCCGTACCCGGGGTGCCAGTTCGGCACCGAAGTCTGTGATGTGCACGCTGCGGGTGGTGCGGTGAAACAGCAATTCGCCGTAGTGGGCCTCAAGCTCCTGGACGGCGCGTGTCACCCCCTGGGGCGACATGCCCAAACGCGCTGCAGCGTCGCGGAAGCTGTCGGCCTCTGCCGCCACGCAAAAGATCCGCAGTCGGTCTTGGGAATGCAGCATATGGGCAATGTCCTTTGAGTTCCAAGTTTGAGAATTCTAAATTCAACTCTATTCCATATACACGATCAATGTGGGCTGCCAAACTTCGCGCCATAGCAATCAAACCCAAAGGAAGTTCCATGTCAGTACGCACGCTCAAACTCGCCATTCCCGTCGCCGTCACCACACTGGTGCTGTCTGCCAGCCTGACGGCGCATGCCGCCAAGCCTGTTGCGCCCACCGAATGCGCCGCTTTGCCCACCCACACCCAACTGCGTGACGCGCTGGTGGCCGCACGCAAAGCCGACAACGCCGGCTTCAACCTGGACATGTGGGGCGCTGTGGTGGCCCGCAGCGGCACCGTGTGCGCTGTGGCATTCACCGGTAAGGGCCTGGGTGACCAATGGCCAGGCAGCCGGGCCATCTCGGCGCAGAAGGCCTACACCGCGAATGCCTTCAGCCTGCCTGGACTGGCCTTAGCCACCGCCAACCTGTACAGCGCCGTCCAACCCGGCGGCAGCCTGTTCGGCTTGCAGGAGAGCAACCCGGTCAACCCCGCCGTGGCGCTGCAAGGCCCTGTGGCGGCCTGGGGCCAGCCCAATGACCCACTTGTCGGTCAGCGCATGGGGGGTGTCAATGTGTTCGGTGGCGGTCTGGCCTTGTACGGCGAACAGGGCGCATTGTTGGGTGCGGTGGGCGTGTCGGGCGACAGTTCGTGTGCCGACCACGCCATCGCGTGGCGCACCCGCAACCATCTCAAACTGGACTACGTGCCCAGCGGTGTGGGCCCTGGCGGTGTTGACCAGATCGCGTACCAAGGGGACTGGAAGCAGCCGCATTGCATCAAGGCGGAACTCGAAGACGCCGTGGTTCGAGGCCTGCCAGCCACGCGGGCCAAGCCGGTGGGGCGTTGAGAAAAGGGCACTGGCCAGCCGATAGGCTGGTACCAGGGTTAGCGGCTGTCGATGTTCAGGCACTGGACTGTGAATCACCCAGTTCAGCCTGCACCAGACATCCGCCACCGCCCATCAATGGCAGCTACCGGCCGTTATCCGCGTCCCGCCCGCCAATGCTCCGTCTTCAAGCATGCGTTCTCCACCACCAGCAAGCCCGCTGCCTCGGCCTTCGCGGTGGCTTCGGCATGTGCAACCCCCATCTGCATCCACACCGCCGGCGCGCCAATCGCCATCGCTTCGTCCACGATGGGCGGCACGTCTTCGCTGTTGCGAAAGATGTTCACCAGGTCGATGTGTTCGTGCTGCGCTGCTTCGGTGAGTGACGCATAGGCTTTCTCACCCAGCACGCTGCCGCCCTGGCTGCTCACCAGCGGGTTGATGGGGATGATGCGGTAGCCCAGGCTTTGCATGACCTTGGACACGCCAAAACTCTCGCGGTACGGCTTGGGGCTGAGGCCCACCACGGCGATGGTTTTGCTGGTCTTCAGCAGGTGGCGGATGGTCTCCTGCCGGTTCATGCCACCGCCTTGTTCAAAGCCTGGTCAATGTCCCAGAGGATGTCTTCCACGTCCTCAATGCCCACGCTGAGGCGCACCATGTCGGCACTCACGCCGGCTTTGGCCAGTTCGGCTTCGCTCAACTGGCGGTGGGTGGTGGAGGCGGGGTGGATCACCAGCGTTTTGGCGTCGCCGATGTTGGCGAGGTGGCTCAAAAATTCACAGGCGTCGATGAAACGTTCGCCGGCCTTCGCCGGGTCGGTGGCTTTGATGCCAAAGGTCAAAATGCCCGAACCCATCGGCCCGCCGTCGAGCGAGCGGAACTGCTTTTGCGCCAGCGCAAAGTACGGCGACTCGGGCAGGCCGGGGTAGTTGACCCAGGCCACCTGCGGGTGCTGCTGCAGGTGCCGCGCCACCGCCAGCGCGTTGCGGCTGTGGGCCTGCATGCGCAGGTGCAGGGTTTCAATGCCTTGCAGAATCAGCCACGCGCTCATCGGCGCCAGCGTGGCGCCAAAGCTGCGGTTCACCTCCATCCGCGCCTTCATGGTGTAGCCAAAGTCGCCAAAGGTCTCGTAGAACTTCACGCCGTGGTAGGCGGCCGAAGGCTCGGTGAGTTCGGGAAAGTTGCCGTTGGCCCAGTTGAATTTGCCAGACTCGACGATCACGCCGGCCATGGTGGTGCCGTGGCCGCCCAGGTACTTGGTGGCGCTGTGCACCACGATGTCGGCGCCAAAGGCAAAGGGGTTGCACACGTAGGGGCTGGCCACGGTGTTGTCGATCACCAGCGGCAGGCCGTGGTCGTGCGCCACCTTGGCCACGGCTTCAATGTCGAGCACGTTGACCAGCGGATTGCCAATGGTCTCGCCGTAGAGCGCGCGGGTGTTGGGGCGAATCGCGCGGCGGAAATTCTCGGTGTCGGCGGGGTCGACAAAGGTGGTCTCTATGCCCAGGCGCGCAAAGCCCACGCCGAGCTGGCCCACCGTGCCGCCGTACAGGGTGCTGGCCGCGACGATGTGGTCGCCGGTTTTCAAGATCGCCAGCAGCGCCGTCATCTGCGCGGCCATGCCGGTGCTGCAGGCCAGTGCGGCGCGGCCGCCTTCGAGCGCCGCCACCCGCTCTTCCAGCACCGCCACCGTGGGGTTGCTGATGCGGCTGTAGACATTGCCAAAGGTCTGCAGGTTGAACAGGCTGGCCGCGTGCTCGGCCGAGTCGAACACGAAGCTGGTGGTCTGGTGGATGGGTGTGGCGCGCGCGCCGGTCACCGGGTCGGGCACGGCGCCGGCGTGGATGGCGCGGGTGCCGAAGCCGTAGTTGCGGTCTTGGGTCATGTCAGTACGGCAGTTGTTGTGGGCGCTTCGACGAAATCACTTTGGTGTTCACGCCAAACCACCCCAAGCCGCCGTACAACCGCGCATGCTCAATCTTCACGCAGCGGTCCAGCACCACGTCCAGCCCGGCGGCCTGGGCTTTTGCTGCGGCTGCGGTGTTGATAACGCCGATCTGCTGCCACAGGCACTTGGCGCCAATGGCAATCGCCTCGTCGGCAATCGGGCCAATGTCTTCGGTTTTGCGAAAGCAGTCCACCATGTCGATGGCCACATGCTGCGCCGCCTCGGTCACGCTGGCGTAGCAGCGTTCGCCCAGAATCTCGCTCGCCCCCGGGTTGATGGGCACGATGCGGTAGCCGTGCGCCTGCATGTACTTGGCGGCAAAAAAACTGGGCCGGTGCCATTGTGGCGACAGGCCCACCACCGCAATGGTTTTACAGGCGCCGAGGATGCGGCGCAGGTCGCTGATGTTGCTCATGGGTGCAGTTTACGCACCTTGGCCTGCACAGATCGAAGCTGATATTGCTACAATTGAAGCAATAAAGGCTACACATGCTGACCGATCTCCTGTTTGGAAGCTACCGCAAAAAGGTGCTGAGCGCCCTGCTGCTCCACCCAAATATGGACTACCACGTCCGCGAGCTGGCGCGGCAAACAGGCACGTCCGCAGGCACTTTGCACAAGGAGCTGGCGCGCCTGGCGCAGGCCGGTTTGCTGTTGCGCAAGGCGCAGGGCAACCAGGTGCGCTACCAGGCCAACCAGCAATGCCCTGTGTTTCCGGAGTTGGCCGGGCTGTTGCGCAAGACCACGGGCGCCGCCGAAATACTGGCCAATGCGCTCGCACCGCTTGCGCCCCCCCTGGCGCTGATTTTTGGCTCGGTGGCGGGTGGTACCGAAACCGCTGGCAGCGACGTGGACGTACTGGTGATTGGCGATCTGGGTTTTGCCGAGGTGGTGCACGCCATCCACCCCGCACAAGCGGAACTGGGCCGTGAGATCAACCCGGTGGTCTACAGTGCTGAGGAATTCAGCCGCCGTGTGGCGAACAGCGACGCCTTCGTGCACAACCTGCTGGCGAGCCCCAAGATTTTCCTGATGGGAACGGAAGATGACCTTAGCCAACTTGCTGGCCATTCAAAGGCTGCTGGCATTTAGCGCCACGCCGCAAGGCGTGCAGCGCCTGCTGGCCGCCGCCGAGCGCAATCTGGCGGACGCGAAGCTGGCCCAGCTCAGCGCCGAAAACCGCTTTGACGCCGCCTACAAATGCATCATGCAGTGCGCCATGCTGGGTTTGTGGGCACACGGCTACCGCACCTCCACCAGCCAGCCCGGCCATCACCAAACTGCCCTGCAGGCCCTGCCGCTCACCCTGGGGTTGCCCAACAGCGCCACCATCGTGCTGGATGCCCTGCGCAAGCAGCGCAACCTGAACGACTACGAAGGTGACCCGGTTGGCGACAGCGTGGTGCGTGAATGCCTCAGCCAGGCCGAAGCGTTGCTGGCCCACACACGCCAGTTTCTGCAGACGCAGTTCCCGGTGTTGCTGGTCAAGCCGGGCTGATGAATGCGGCTCAGCCCGCGTACTTCACCGAGCAGCCATACGGCTTGGTGTTGGCAGCGCTGATGGGTTTGCCGGCCAGCGCTTCGCCCAGCCCCTGGCGCACGTAGTTGGTGGCGGTCTTGATGTCGTCCACCTTGGCCGATGGAATGCTGTCGATGCCACCGGCATAGACCAGCGTGCCTTTCGGGTCCACGATGTACATGTGCGGCGTGGTGCGGGCGCCGTAGGCTTTGCCGATGCTGCCTTTTTCGTCCATCAGTGTGGCGGTGGGGGCGGCCTTTTGCTGCGTCATCCAGGCGCCCAGGTCGGCGGGTTTTTTGTAGTCGCCGCTGCCGGTGTCGGTGGAGTTCACGGCCAGCCAGACCACGCCCTTGCCGGTGAACTCTCTCTGCAGCGCCGGGATGTTGCCGGAGCCGTAGTGCTTCACCACAAACGGGCAGCCGGGGTTGGTCCATTCCAGCACCACGTGTTTGCCCTTGAAGTCGCTCAGCTTCACGGTTTTGCCGGCGGTGTCGAGTGCGGTGAAGTCGGGCGCGGGTTGGCCCACGGTGGCGGTTTGTGCCAGGGCGGGCGTGGCAGCGAAGGGCAGCGCGACCAAGGCCAGGGACAGCAACGAACGGCGGATCATGGGAACTCCTTCAGCGGGCGTAAAAAGGGGCCGGCGTGTCACAGCGACAGCCGGGCGAGGGTGGCGCGGACCTCGTCCACGCTCAAAATCTCGGACAACACCACCGGCGTTTTGCCGGGGGCATAAAACACGTACACCGGCACGCCGTTGCGGCCCAGGTGGGTCAGCGCGGCGGTGATGGCCGGGTCGCGCCGGGTCCAGTCGGCGCGCAGCAGGGTGACTTTTTTCGCGTCAAAGTCGGCCAGCACGTCGGCGTTGGCGAGCGTGGTTTTCTTGTTGTACTGGCAGGTCACGCACCAGGCGGCGGTGAAGTCCACAAACACCGGCTGGCCGCTGGCCACGATCTGCTCCACCCGGCCTGGCTCCCAGGCCTGCCAGCGGCCTGTGGGGGTGTTGGCGGGGCTCAAACTGGCCAATTCAGTGACCTTTGGGCCCAGTGCCCAGGTACTTGCTGCCAACAGCGCTATGGAAACAGTCGCAATCACAGCGCGCGAGCGGCCCGCCAGCGTGAACGCCCAGACCACCATGCTGAGCAGCACCAGCAGCACCAGCAGCGCGGCCGCGCCGTCAATGCCGCTTTGCTGGCCGAGCACCCAGACCAGCCAGGCCACGGTGGCAAACATCGGGAAAGCCATCAACTTGCGGAAGGTGTCCATCCACGCGCCGGGGCGTGGCAGCAGGCGCGCCACCGCCGGCACCAGACTGGCGGCCAGGTAGGGCAGGGCCATGCCAACGCCAATGGCGGCAAACACCAGCAGCGCCTGCGCGGCGGGCAGGCCCACCGCGAAACCGAGCGAAGCGCCCATGAAAGGCGCGGTGCAAGGCGAGGCAATCGCCACCGCCAGCACGCCCGACACAAAGGCGTTGGCGGCCGGGTGTTTGGCTTCCAGTGTGGCCAGGCGGCTTGGCAAGATGCTGCCAAATTCAAACAGGCCGGCCAGGTTCAGGCCAATCACAGTAAACAGCACCGCCAGCCCCGCCACCACGGTGGGCGACTGCAGCTGAAAGCCCCAGCCCAGTTGCTCGCCGGCCGCGCGCAGCGCCAGCATCAGCGCGCCCAGGGCCACAAACGACAGCACCACGCCCGCCGTATAGGCCAGGCCGCTGGTGCGGTGGGCGCGCCGGTCGGCGCCGTGCTGGGTGAAGCCCAGCACCTTGATGGCCAGCACCGGGAACACGCAGGGCATCAAATTCAGGATCAGGCCCCCCAGCAGCGCGCCGAACAGGGCGGCCAGCAAGGTGAGCTGCGGTGCGCTGGCGGGCGCACCCGCAGCAGCGTTGGCGCGCAAGGCGTTGTCCAGCGCGAGCGAGATCGGCGCGGCCTGCGCCACCTGCGGCCAGGTGCCAAGCACCTGGGCCTCGGCGCGCCAGCCCTGGCGCTGGCCGTCGCTGTCCAGCGTCAGCACCACCGGCATCACCGCAGGGCTTTGGCTGCGCTGGGGCGACAGCGGGATGCTGCCGGTCCACACGCCGCCTTGCCAGGCCTGCGTCCAGGCGCCGGCGGTTTCAATCACGTCGGCGGTCTCGGGGAAAAAGCCCAGCGTCTTGCCGTGCACCGCGTCTGGCAGGCCGGCCACGCTGACGGTGATGCGCTGGCCGGCCAGCGCCACCGTGCTGTTGCCTGCGAGTGAGACGGGCTGCGCGGCCATGGCGGCGGTGAAGGTGGCGGCGTTCAGAGCGGTGGAGCCCTGCACCGGCAGTTTCAGCGTGAATTCGCCTTCTTCCGGGATGCACTCCTTGCGGCAGACCAGCCAGGCCGCCTTGAGCTTGACCTCCAGCCCACCGGCCAGCAGCGACGGCTTGAAGTCGGGCGACACGGTCAGCGGCACCGGCAGCAGCACCGTGTGCTCGTAGCCGTAGTTGGCCAGCGTGCCGATGGGGATCTTCTTGGGCAGCGGCCAGGCAATCTCGCCAGCGGTCACGCCCGCGGGCAGTTGCCACTGCAGCTGGGTGGGCAGGCCGGAGTCGCCGGCGTTTTTCCAGTAGGTGTGCCAGTCCGGCTGGTGGGTGATCTGCAGCCCGACCCAGACCGGCCGGCCGGCTGCCACGCCTTCGGGGGCGTAGGCCATCAGTTCGGCACGCACCTGGGGCGTGGTCACCACCGTTTTGGTATTGTTTTGGCTCCACGCCTTAGTAGATCCTAGCGATATTGCTACTAAAAACAGAGCAATCAGCGCGTGGCTTACGAACGGGGGCAGGCGGCGGTGAGACATCATTGCGGTGTGTGAGCAGGCCAGGGGGGTGAAGTTCCAGCGGGCGGGGCTGCGCGATGGTAACGGGTGGCCCCTGCGGTAGCGGGTCGCCCCTGCTGGCTATGATGCAGTCATGACGGCCCCGAACCCCTCTGCCAGCTTGCCGCGCTTCTGGGCCGAGCTCACCAGCCCCGACTTCGCCACGCTCGACCCGGCGCGCACGGTGGCGGTGCTGCCGCTGGGCGCCACCGAGCAGCATGGCCCGCATTTGCCGCTGCAGGTGGACACCACGCTGGCCCACGGCGTCATCCAGGCCGCCTTGCCGCTGCTGCCAGCCGATCTGCCGGTGCTGTTCCTGCCCCCCCAAACGGTGGGCTTCAGCCCCGAACACGCGGCTTTCCCCGGCACGCTCACCCTCAAGGCCGAGACCGTCATCCGCTTGTGGACCGACATTGCTGAAGGCGTGGCCGCTGCCGGCGTGAAGAAACTGGTGCTGTTCAACGCCCACGGTGGCCATGTCGGGCTGATGGACGTGGTGGCGCGTGACCTGCGCGCCCGCCTGGGCCTGCTGGTCTACAGCGTCAGCTGGTTCAACCTGCCACTGCCACCGGCGGTGGAGGCGCTGTTCCCGCCCGACGAACACCGCTTTGGCGTGCACGCCGGCGACGTGGAAACCTCGATGATGCTGGCGCTCGCCCCGGCGCAGGTGCGCATGGCCGAGGCCCAGCCCTTCCATTCCACTTCGCGCGACCGGGCGGCCAACTACCCCCTCCTGGGCAACGGCAAAAGCGCCAAGTTCGCCTGGCAGATGCAGGACGTGAACCCGGCCGGCGCCGCCGGTAACGCCGCCGCCGCCACCGCGCAAAAGGGCCAGGCGCTGTTGCAGGCCTCCGGCCAGGCGCTGGCCGAGCTGCTGGCCGAGGTCAGCCACCTGCCACTGTCGACCCTGGCCCCGCGGCCCTGAGCCGGGGCCCTGCGTGCCGGGCTGCGTAAAGTTGGCCGGATTGGCTTGCAATTGACAATCATTCTCAATTAGACTGTGCTTCAAGCCAGCCTGCAGCGGAGTTCTGCCAGCCAGCAACAGAACCCAACCCCTGCAGGAGACCCGCATGACCGACGATTCCGGCGCCCGCCCGTGCCACCACCACACGTTGGCGCACAGCCCCCTGGGCCGCGTCACCCTCTGCCCAGACTGCAGCGTGGTGCAGCTGCACATGGACGCGGTGACCCTGCGGCTGGCGGCAGACGACTTTGAAACACTGGCCCACATGGTGCTCATGGCGCGCTGGCGCCTGCACACCAGCGCGGCCAACCAGGCGGCCCAGCTCACCGCCGAGGCCCTGAAGGCGGCTGCCGCGCCCCGGCGCTAGCAGCGGGCCATGCCAATGCCACACGCCCCACTGCCCCCCGCGCCGGGCGCCGTCACCATGGCGCAAGCCAAAAACCAGCTGCAGGCCATGCAGCAGGAAAACGCGGTGCTGATCCACGCGCTGGCCAAAGCCCAGCAGCGCACCAGCGTTTGCATCAGCGCGCTGCACGGCCAGGTGAAAGGCCAGGAAAGCCTGCTGATGCGCCTGCGCGCCGCACTCATGCTGAAAGAAACCGAGCTGATGGTCGTGCGCGAAGACATGGCCGCACTGCTGCACGCCAGCGGCCAGGCGGCCGACCTGGTGATCTGCCAGACCGGCTGCGTCAGCCACAACCAGCACTGGCTGGACGGCACCGACTGCAAACGCACCGGCCAGCCCTGCGTGCTGCGGCCAGAATAGCCTGGCATCAATCGTGCAGCCTCCGGTCAGACGTTGAACCCCAGCCCGCCGGAGACACCATGGACACCAAGCCCCCGCTGCCCCCTTTCACCGCCGACACCGCGGCGCAAAAAGCCCGCATGGCCGAAGACGCCTGGAACACCCGCGACCCGGAACGGGTGATCCTGGTCTACACACCCGACACCGTCTGGCGCAACCGGGCCGAATTCCCCCAGGGGCAGGCCGAGGTGAAGGAGTTCCTGAAGCGCAAGTGGGTGCGCGAGCTGGACTACCGCCTCATCAAGGAAGTGTGGGCCTTCACCGGCAACCGCATTGCCGCGCGTTTTGCCTACGAGTGGCACGACGACGGTGGCCAGTGGTACCGCTCGTATGGCAACGAGAACTGGGAGTTCAACGAGCAAGGTTTCATGCAGCGCCGCTTTGCCAGCATCAACGACCTGCCGATCAAGGCCGAGGACCGCAAGTTCTTCTGGCCCCTTGGCCGCCGGCCCGACGACCACCCCGGCCTGAGCGACCTCGGGCTCTGAGGGTTTCCCCGCATTTGCACCATCCGAGGGCGGGTGGTGCGGCAACCCTGCACCAAACTGGCCCCCGCCTCGCTATGCTTGAACGCATGCACGCCACCGCGCCCCATGTCCTGACGCCCACCGCGGCGCCGGCCGGGTCGATCTCGCACCCGCTGTGGCAACACCAGCTCGGGCTGCTGCTGGAGTCCACCGGCGACGGCATTTTTGGCATTGACCTGGAAGGCCACTGCGTCTTCATCAACCGCGCGGCGGCCCGCATGCTGGGCTACGAACCCGCCGAGGTGCTGGGCGCCAACATGCACTGGCTGACCCACCACTCGCACGCCGACGGCTCCCACTACGCCGACACCGACTGCCCGATCTTTAACGCCTTCCGCCAGGGCCTGCCCTGCCGCATCGACACCGAGGTGTTCTGGCGCCGCGACCACAGTGCGTTTGCGGTGGAGTATTCCAGCCACCCGATTCTTGACGGCGCGCAGGTGCGCGGTGCCGTCATCACCTTTGTCGACATCACCGAGCGCAAACGCGCGGCCGACGCCCTGCAAAAAGCCAAAGACGAGCTGGAGCTTCGGGTGAGCGAGCGCACGCAAGAGCTGTCGGCGGCGCTGGGCCAGCTGCGCGAGCTGTCGGCGTACTCTGAGAACGTTCGCGAAGAAGAGCGCACCCGCATCGCCCGCGAGGTGCACGACGAGTTGGGCAGCCTGCTGGTGGCGCTGAAGATGGACGTGAACTGGCTCGACAAACGCCTCGGCGAGCAAGAGCAGCGCGATGCCAACGACGCCCAGGCCATGCGCGAGCGCATGCGCAGCAAGTGCCAGAACATGAGCCGGTTGATCGAAAACGCGGTGGACAACGTCGGCCGCATCATCACGGATTTGCGCCCCAGCATCCTCGACCACCAGGGCCTGTGGGCCGCGCTGGAGTGGCAGGCGCACGAATTTGCGCAGTCTGGCGAACTGGCACTCACCTGGGAGATGCAGGTCGCGCCCGGCGTGGAGCTGCCCGGCCCGGCGGCGATGGCGGTGTTCCGCATCTTCCAGGAAATGCTCAGCAACGTGGGCCGGCACGCGCAGGCCAGTGCGCTGGCGGTGCAGATCGTGGCCGACGCGCACCAGCTCAGCCTGCGGGTGCAAGACAACGGGCGCGGCGCCGCCGCAGCGGCCTTTGAGGCGTCGGACGCCTACGGGGTGATGGGCATGCGCGAACGCGCCCGTCACTTTGGCGGTGTGGTCGAGATTTCAAGCCAGATCGGTGTTGGGTCTGCGTTCAGGCTGACGATGCCGCTACAGAATGACTAGCATCATCCGCGTCCTGCTGGGCGACGACCACCGCATCGTCCGCGAGGGGCTGAAGCAGGTGCTGGCCGACGCGCCCGACATCACCGTGCTGGCCGAAGCGCAAACCGGCCCTGAGGTGCTGGCGCGGGTGGACGCATTGCACGGCGCCGCCGGGCTCGACGTGGTGCTGCTCGACATTGCCCTGCCCGAACGCGACGGGCTGGACGTGCTCCAGGTGCTGCATCGGCAACACCCCGGCCTGCCGGTGCTGATGCTCTCCACCTACCCGGAGAAACAGTACGCGGTGCGCTGCATCAAGCTCGGCGCCGCCGGCTACCTGAACAAAAGCGCCGACCCCGACGACATGGTCGCCGCCGTGCGCAAGGTGGCCCAGGGCGGGCTGTACGTCACCCCCGCCACCGCCGAAGCCCTGGCCGCTGCCATGGCCGCCAGCGCTGGCAAGGCGGGCGTGGCCAGCGCCGGGGTGGACGCCCTCTCGCACCGCGAGCACCAGGTCTTCCGGCTGCTGACGGCTGGGCTCAGCGTCTCCCAAATTGGTGCGCAGCTGGGGCTGGCGGCCAACACCGTCAGCACCTACCGCGCCCGCATCCTGGACAAAACCGGCACCAAAAACGACGTGGAGCTGGCGCTGTACGCCGAACGGCAGCGCCAAAGCGGGCCCCTGGGCTGAAGCGGGGCCGGATTTGTAGGGCCGCCCCTACACGGCGTCGACAACGCGTCGTCGATTTTTGGGGAATGGCCCGATCGGGCAGACAACTGGCGCAGGGCTTGCGTCATGGAAGCATCTTTTCAAAGAAAGGCGCGCCATGTCCGAGTTCTACTCCCCCTACGATGCCGACCGTCCGCTGATGTTGAAGTGCAGCTGCGGCCAGGACCATTCGCCGGCCGACCACCACCAGGCGGTATCGGCCGACGCGGCCGCGATTGAACTGCGCCGCCGCAGCCTGACCAGCGAATTCGAAGCCCATGCCAACGACTTCATTGAAGCCACGCTGGTCAAAGCCCTCTTCCCGCAAGACAACGTGCGCCGCCAGTTCCTGCGCAGCGTGGGCAAGGGCACCGCCATGGCCGCGATTGCCAGCGTCTTGCCGGTGGCCAGCCTGCAGGCCATGGCGCAGGAGAAAAACGCGCTGGAGAAGAAAGACCTGAAGATTGGCTTCATCCCCATCACCTGCGCCACGCCACTGATCATGGCGCACCCGCTGGGCTTCTACCAAAAGCAGGGGCTGAACGTCGAAGTGGTCAAAACGGCCGGCTGGGCGCTGATCCGCGACAAGATGATCAACGAGGAATACGACGCCACCCACTTCCTGAGCCCGATGCCGCTGGCCATCAGCATGGGTGTGGGTTCCAACCCGGTCGCCATGAATGTGGCCACCATCCAGAACACCAACGGCCAGGCCATCACGCTGGCCAACAAACACAAGGACAAGCGCGACCCCAAGATGTGGAAGGGCTTCAAGTTTGCGGTGCCGTTCGAGTACAGCATGCACAACTTTTTGCTGCGCTACTACGTGGCAGAAGCTGGCCTGAACCCCGACACCGACATCCAGATCCGCGTGGTGCCGCCGCCCGAGATGGTGGCCAACCTGCGCGCCGGCAACATCGACGGCTACCTCGGCCCCGACCCATTCAACCAGCGCGCGGTGTTTGAAGAAATCGGCTTCCTGCACGTCCTGACCAAAGACCTGTGGCCCGGCCACCCCTGCTGCGCCTTTGGCACCAGCACCGAGTTCATCCAGAAGAACCCGAACACCTTTGCCGCGCTGTTCCGCGCCGTGCTCACCGCCGCCGCCATGGCGCGCGACCCCGGCAACCGCGAGCTGATTGCCAAGGTGATTTCGCCACAGGCCTATTTGAACCAGCCCGAAACGGTGGTGACGCAGGTGCTCACCGGGCGCTTTGCCGATGGTCTGGGCGGCATCCAGACCGTGCCCGACCGCGCCGACTTCGATCCCATCCCGTGGCAGAGCATGGCGGTGTGGATCCTGACGCAGATGAAGCGCTGGGGTTACATCAAGGGCGACGTGGACTACAAGCAAATTGCTGAAAAAGTGTTCCTGCTGACCGACGCCAAGAAGTACATGAAGGAGCTGGGCCAGAAGCCGCCGGAAGGCGCCTACCCCAAGTTCAAAGTCATGGGCAAGGAGTTCGACGCGGCCAAGGCCGACGCCTACGCCAAGAGCTTTGCCATCAACAAGCTCGGTTGACCATGCGTGCGCCTGCCTCCTTCTGGAAAAGCATGAACTTCCGCGCCGGGCTGGTCTCGGTGCTGATCTTCCTGACCTTCATTGCCGGCTGGTACGCGGCCACCGCGTCCAGCGTCAGTGTCGGGGCGTCGTCCGCCGGGCTCTCGGCCGAACAAATTGAGCTGAACAAAATGCTGGGCAAAGACCCTGGCGCGGTGAAGACCGCCGGTTTCCCCACGCCGGGCCAGATGGGCGACACCTTCGTGAAGCAGCTCAGCAACCCGTTTTTTGACAACGGGCCGAACGACAAAGGCATTGCCATCCAGCTCGGCCATTCGCTCGCTCGGGTCGGGTTGGGCTTTTTGCTGGCGTGCCTGGTGGCGATTCCGTTGGGCTTTGTGATTGGCATGAGCCCCCTGCTGCGGCGGGCGTTTGACCCCTTCATCCAGGTGCTCAAACCCATCAGCCCGCTGGCGTGGATGCCGCTGGCGTTGTACGTCATCAAAGACTCGTCCATCAGCGGGATTTTTGTGATCTTCATTTGCTCGGTTTGGCCGATGTTGATCAACACCGCGTTCGGCGTCTCGGCGGTCAAACGCGAGTGGCTCAACGTGGCCAGCACGCTGGAGGTTAACCCGCTGCGCAAGGCGTTTCAGGTGATCTTGCCGGCGGCGGCACCCACCATCCTCACGGGCATGCGCATCAGCATGGGCATTGCCTGGCTGGTGATTGTGGCCGCCGAAATGCTGGTGGGTGGCACGGGCATTGGTTACTTTGTCTGGAACGAGTGGAACAACCTCTCGCTCACCAACGTGATCTTTGCGATTCTGGTCATTGGCGTGGTGGGCATGCTTCTGGATCTGAGTTTTGCCCGCGTGCAGAAGTGGGTGACCTATGTGGAGTGACATGCCCACCCGTGTCGGTAACGCCGCACCCGCACTCCCGAAGAAAGACAGCGCCATGCAAGGTTTCCTGAAAATCGAAGGCTTGAGCAAAGCCTTCGTCGCCGAAAAACCGGTGTTTGCCAACGTCTCCTTCACGCTCGACAAGGGCGAGTTCGTCTGCATCATTGGCCACTCTGGCTGTGGCAAAAGCACCATCCTCAACGTGCTGGCGGGGCTGGACACAGCCACCTCTGGCCATGTGTTCATGGACAACCGCGAGGTGGCCGGCCCCAGCCTGGAGCGGGGCGTGGTGTTCCAGAGCCACGCGCTCATGCCCTGGCTGACGGTGCGGCAAAACATTGCTTTTGCCGTGCGTTCAGCCTGGCCCGAATGGAGCCGGCCGCAGGTCAACGTGCATGTGGAAAAGTACGTGGCCTTGGTGGGCCTGTTGCCGGCGATAGACAAGAAGCCGTCGCAACTTTCGGGTGGCATGAAGCAGCGGGTGGGCATAGCCCGTGCGTTCGCCATCAGCCCCAAGATGCTGCTGCTGGACGAGCCGTTTGGCGCGCTGGACGCGCTCACACGCGGCACCATTCAAGACGAGCTGATGGCCATCGTGCGCGAGACGCAGCAAACCGTCTTCATGATCACCCACGACGTGGACGAAGCCATTCTGCTGGCCGACCGCATTTTGCTCATGAGCAACGGCTGCGAAACGGACGCGGGCTACGTGCCCGGCGGCATTGCCGAAACCGTGGCCAACACCCTGCCCAAAGACCGCAAACGCGCGTCGCTGCACCACCTGCCCGGCTACTACGAGCTGCGCAACCACATCGTTGATTTTCTCGTCACACGTGCGGTAGCGCACTGACCCCCTTCATTCAAACCACCACAGGAGATGGCATGAACCGCCTCGAAGTCACCGAAAAAATCATCACCGTCAAGGTTGCCAAAGGCATCCAGTGGGCCGACGTGGCCAAGAAGGTCGGCCATTCCAAAGAGTGGACCACCGCGCTCTGCCTCGGCCAGATGACGGCCACGCCCGAGCAGGCCAAGATCCTCGGTAAGATTTTTGGCCTGACGGCCGAAGAGCAAAAGTGGCTGCAGGTCGTGCCCTACAAAGGCTCGCTGCCCACCCCGGTGCCGACCGACCCGCTGATCTACCGCTGGTACGAGATCGTCAGCGTCTACGGCACCACCATCAAGGAGCTGATCCACGAGGAGTTTGGCGACGGCATCATGAGCGCCATCGACTTCAGCATGGACATCGTGCGCCAGCCCGACCCGAAAGGCGACCGCGTCAACGTGGTGCTGTCCGGCAAGTTCCTGCCGTACAAGACTTATTGAGAGAACGTACTGAGCGGGCCTGAGACCTTCAGGGCACGAAGGCCAGAAACAAAAAGGCGGCAAACAAGATCAGGTGCACCGCGCCCTGCATGACGTTGGTTCGCCCGGTGCTCAGCGTGATGGCGCTCACCAAAAAGGCCAGCATCAGCATCACCATGTCTTTGGCTTCCAGCCCCAGCACCAGCGGCAAGTCCAGCAGCACGGCGGCCACCACCACGGCGGGAATGGTCAGCCCAATGCTGGCCAGCGCCGAGCCCAGCGCCAGGTTCATGCTGGTCTGCAGCCGGTCGGCCTGCGCCGCCCGCACCGCGGCCCAGGTCTCGGGCAGCAGCACCAGCATGGCAATGGCAATGCCGATCACCGCCTTGGGCGCGCCTGCAGCCGTGACCGCCGCCTCGATGGTGGGCGACAACTGCTTCGCCAGCCCGACCACCGTCACCAGCGATACCATCAGCAGCCCAAAGCTGGCCCAGGCCTGCGCGTTGGAAGGCGGTGGTGCGTGGACTTCCTCGTTCGCCACGTTGGTGGGCGGCAGGAAGTAGTCGCGGTGGCGCACGGTCTGCACAAACACGAACGCCGCCCACAGCGACAGCGACGACAGCGCCACAAAAGTGAGTTGCGACACGGTGTAGGTGCCACCCGCTGAACTGGTGGTGAAGGCCGGCATCACCAGCGACAGCCCGGCCAGCACCACCAGCGCCGCCAGCGCCGAGTTGGCGCCGTCCAGCTGGAAGCGCTGCTCCAGGTGGTGCAAGCCACCCACCAGCAGGCAGATACCAATCACACCGGTGGTGATGATCATCACCGCCGCAAAGATCGTGTCGCGAGGCAGCTCGGCCTTGTCTGGCCCACCGGCCAGCATGACCGACACGATCAGCGCCACCTCAATCACCGTGATGGCAATGGCCAGCACCAAGGTGCCAAACGGCTCGCCCACCCGGTGCGCCACCACCTCGGCATGGTGAACGGCGACAATCACCGAGCCCATCAGCGCCACCGCGCAAGCGGCCACCATCGCAGGCCCCAGCGCCGTGAAAAACGAGCCACCCAACAGCGCAGCTGCCATCAGCGGCACAAGCCAAAACACAGGGGGCATGAAGGGTTCCTTTGCGGCGTGAGAGAGAGGCGATTGGCTTCGCCAGGCGAGCACGCAGGAATTATGGGACACGGCCGCAAAACAGCCTCTGTGAAGGGTTGTGGCGGCTGTTCGGGGTTGTTGGGGGCTGTTTTTAAGCAAAATCGGCGCCAAGCCTTAGTGGAGCCTTGTGATTCAGCTATGAATACAGGAGCAAATGGGTGTGTTCGATGCGGTACGAACGGAGAGCGGCCAAGCCTTTCCGCACAGCACCGGGGACTTCACGGTGTGTTTGAGCAAAGTCTGGATTGCGGTATGGGGTGGAGCCATTTGAATGGCGGCTTGTCACCCGTTGCGGAAGTTCGCCCTTATGGTGTGAATCACCGCTGTGCAGCGAGAGCAGCCGGTCAAGCCTGAGCAGATTTGCCGCAGCATGACCGTGGAGTTGGATGCCAATCAGCAGTCATTCCCGAGGGCCGGCGATCGACCCTGAGGAGATCTTCGAATCGCCGACCTCGCCGCCGAAAAGCAGTCGCTCATGATTGGTCTGTTGCTGCGACAGGCGGGCTTGCCAACTATCGAGAAGTCGCACTTGTCGATGGCCAGCGACGACTGGTTGGCTGTCGAAGCAATCGGCGCCTTTAGCTTGGTGGCTCCGTCGTTTGCTGGGCTTCACTCCCAAGACCGGAACCTGACTTACGATTGGGTTAATACAAGAACAGAAGTGCAGATCTACGGGAGAAACCGTGATGCGACTGACCGTGCCGTCCGTCAAGGGCGTCGATGCCAAGACCTCGCGGGGTTTCATCCGCCAACTTGCGAGTCCGTCGCAAACCATCGAAGGCGAGTGGACGAAGTTCGTGCTTGCCTCCCGCTCGGGTTGGAGGCTTACCGCCCCTGATGGGCGCGTTCTGTATGTCTTTCCCAAGGCGCCAGCACAGGACCAACTGCCCAGCGATGGCCCTGTGCTGCTTGGTACTGTTCCGGACGAAGCCGAAACGGCGGACTTGAGCGAGAGTAAGTGGCTCGCGCACCCTGGCCAAAACTACGGCCTCACTCCCACACAAATCCGAGATACTTGGTTCGCGGCGTTCAACTTCGTCGGCGAGGAACAACTTCAGGCCGGCCAAGTGGGCCTGCGGCGCCCCCAGCTTGGCGCCCTTCACGCTATCCACGCGCATTGGTCAACCAAGAGCGATGTAGCGACCGTGGTCATGCCGACCGGAACGGGGAAAACCGAGACGATGTTGGCCACGATGATCTCTGCGCGGTGCACGCGGATCATGGTGATCGTGCCTACAGATGCGCTTAGAACCCAGGTCGCGCTAAAGTTTTTCACGCTCGGAATCCTCAAAGATCCGCGCTCGGTGTTGCTCACTGCTGGCGTGCAGAGGCCGATCGTCGGCATCCTTGAGAAGCGGCCCATCACAGCTGATGAGGTAGACGAGCTGTTCAGGCAATGCAACGTCGTCGTGACCACCAGCGCCCTAGCAGGAAAGTGTGGCGACGAAGTTCAGATCAGGATGGCGGAGCTGTGCACGCACCTGTTCATCGACGAAGCTCATCATGCTGAAGCGCCGACTTGGCATGCGTTCAAATCGGTCTTCAAGGCGCAGGGCCGACACGTCTTGCAGTTCACCGCGACGCCGTTTCGCGAAGACGGCGTGCCACTCGATGGAGAGATCGTCTACGTCTATCCCATGAGACAGGCCCAACGCGAGGGCTACTTCAGGGAGATCAGGTTCAGCTCAGTCTATGCGTTCAACAGCGCCCGAGCCGACCGCGACATTGCGGCCAAAGTCATTGAAGAGCTCAGAGCAGACACAACCGGTCTGCACGTCGCCATGGCGAGAGTGTCCACGCAGATGCGAGCGTCCCAAGTGCTGGCGATCTACCAGGAGCTTGGCCAGTTCAATCCAGTGATGCTTCACAGCGGAATGAAGAAGGCTGACGCCAAGGCCGCCCGTAGTCAGTTGGACCAGCGCCAGTCGCGCATCGTCGTCTGCGTAGACATGCTCGGCGAGGGCTTCGACATGCCAGAGCTGAAGATCGCGGCCTTCCACGACCTGCGCAAGAGTCTGGCGGTCACCTTGCAATTGGCTGGCCGCTTCACGAGGTCCAGGTCCGACTTGGGCGATCCAGTGTTCATCGCCAACATTGCCGACGTCAACCTGCGTGAGGAACTTCGAACGCTATATACGCAGGACCCAGATTGGAACCTCCTTCTGCCGACTCTCAGCGAAGGCGCAATCGGACAGGAGCTTGAGGCCCAACGCTTCATGAAGGGTTTCGACAGCCAGATCGACGGCATCCCGGTGAACGAAATCCGCCCCGCCGCAAGCATGGTGGCCTACCGAACGCATTGCGGTCAATGGAAGCCTTCTGAATACAGAAGCGCCTTTCCTGGCCTTGCAGAAGGGGAGGATATCTATCGCATCCTCAATGAGAAAGAGCGGATGCTAATCATCATCGCAGCCAAGAGGCAGGGGGTTCCCTGGACTGATGTGCCGGCCGTGGAAGGATTGGTCTGGGAGCTTTGCATCGCCATTTGGGACAAGGAACAGTCGCTGCTCTTCATTCACGGATCGACGAACACGGGTATGTACTCCTCATTCGCACGCGCACTGTGCGGCGATGACGTCGAGCAGATTCAGGCGCCTGAGGTCTTCCGAGTGTTCGCGGGTATCAATCGTCTGATGCTGATGAATGTCGGCCTAGACGAGCAGTTCGGCCGACAGATCCGGTACACCGGCCGGATGGGGCCGGACGTTGGTGCACGCCTGTCCGACGCGACCTTGGGAACAACGACCAAGGCCGTCCTCGCCGGCTTCGGCTTTGAGAACGGCGGACCAGCTTCGATAGGCGCGGGTAAAAAGGGTCGCATGTGGGCCACCTTGCGCCTGAAGGTCAATGAGTACGCATCGTGGTGCAAGCGGGTTGGCGCCAAGCTTGTCGACGAGAACATCGACCCCGAGGAGGTCTTGAGGGGTACGTTGATACCGCGGCTTGTGAGCAACCGGCCAGCGGTGGTTCCCGTGGGTGTGGACTGGCCGGTCGAGCTACTCGAACTGGTGGAGTCTGCGACCAGGATATCGTTCGCTCACACCATCGAGGAGCACCTCACCAACGTCAGTATCGAACTCCGGGACTACAGCGCGTCCGGACCGCTCATCCTTCGAGTGTTCTGCGATAGGCGCGAGGTTCAGATCCAACTCAACTTCGTGACCCGAGGCCAAGCATCGGATTTCGAGTTCGCGTACGTGGGTGATGCCACCGCGACGATTCGCCGTGGCGAAACTTCCGATCTCTGTACCTACCTGACCAGGAACCCTCCCACTATCTGGTTCGCCGACGGATCAAAACTCGAAGGGAACTCCCACGTCGAGCTGCGCACCTCCGCACCGCTGTACTCGCGCGAGCGCCTGGAGGTGCTCGACTGGACAGGTGTCGACATCACAAAGGAATCTCAGCGGGAGGAACGCCGCCGGGACTCAGTGCAGTTCCGAGCCATCGAGCACATCAAGGCGGAGAATCGACACGAAATCCTACTGGATGACGACGGCGCCGGTGAGGCGGCGGACATCGTTGGAATCTGCATTGACAGTCAGACAGAGCCGCGCCTCATCACTGTGGATCTATACCACTGCAAGTACTCGGGCGGCGAAACACCAGGGGCACGCATCGACGACATGTACGTGGTCTGCGGACAAGCCCAGCGCAGCGTCATGTGGCTGCACAACAAGGATCGACGCACCGATCTCTTTGGGCATCTCCTGAAGCGGGAAGCCTACCGCGTTGAAGGTGGCAGGCCTACTCGCTTTGAGGTTGGCTCAAGGGAGCGTCTCGCAGAAATCCGTGATCTCAGCCGTATCTGCGCGGTCGTCCTGCGCGTCTACATCGTCCAGCCCGGACTTTCCAAGGTTGGCGCGGCGGAACACCAGCTTGCTCTGCTGGGCGTGACCGAACGATTCCTGTCCGAGACGTACCAAGTGCCGCTCAAGGTCTACTGCGGGGGCTAGTCGCGTGCAGCCAAGCAGCGATAACACGCACTTGGCGATACTCAGGTGTAGCAGCACGTAGCAAAGCTGCCGCTCGTGTGCGGCAGCTTCTGGCCGGGTGCGGATGCCCTCTTGGCCAACTTCATCGCCCCATAGCAGTCGCTCAGAGGTCGTGTCTTGATCGGCCGATTTAGGGCGACCAATTTCGAAATCTGCTGGTCTCGACTCGGCCAGTAGCAGACATTAGAGGCTGTGAAGAGCGATCGCTGACTTCTGTAGTTGAGGCACATGCGATGCTTTTTGTGCACGTCGCCTAGAACGGTGAGTTCGCACTTTAGTCATTAGTTTGTCCCCGCTGCTCTTCGATCCACTTTCGTGTTTCATTCGCCTCTTCTTGACGGTCAGTCGAGGAATACACGTCTACGCCAATGCGGCCGTTGAAGTTGCGTGCGACCTTCCCGATGGACTCGCGAATTTTCTGAATCTCAGTAGCCATCTTATGAAGGGGATCGCTCCCAAGTTCGCTTGTGCCTTCAAATTGGGCGAAATCGATAGCGAACGTATTCGTATATGGAGTTCCCTCAATGTCCTCGAACTTGATAGCAATGCTGAGGTAGGGCTTAAATATTTCACCTTTCAAGTCCTTGCCAAGATCAAAAAAGCTAAAAACGTAGCTTGAAAAGACCTGGCCGATTCCCAGTGACTCGATACCTAGCCGAAATATGCCAAGCTTAAAGAACTTGTCTACAACCACATCTTGGTTTGCTGTTACCTGATTGCCCTGGCGATCAAGAAACGTAAACGAAACCTTCCTCGCGATTCCCTTTCCAAGGTTGCTGATCTTGACGTTGACGAAATTCACCCCGACTTGACTACTCTCGAGTTGAACACCGACGTTTGGACGGATGTTCTCTCGCTTTAGCTCGGCGAGTTGTTGAATCTGCGCCTCCCTCAGATACCAAGTCTCCTTGGCCAAAATGAACGTCAGTACCGCTATAGCTACGGTCGCAATAGCAGAAAGCCAAGAAGACAAAGAATCTGCGCTTAATGACCCGCCTGCTTTCAGTTGATTCCCGACGACCAGCCCGAGAATGAAAAGCAATGGGGCGATTACCGCCATGCTGGTAATCAGTAATGGCATTAGGCTTTTTCCCGTTTCACGATTGTGTGGCATGGAATATCCTGAGAGCGCTCACGTAATGAATCCCGTAAAGCCTGTGGGATTAGGTTGCGATGAGATGGGTTTTGGTTAGGGGAAGGGTTCCAGGTTGATCGCGTCTCTGGAAGCGCATCTCTGAACGCTGTGGGGTGCGATGACTGTCGTCGTCTTTAAGTCGAGAGCAGCGCATTACGGAAACTTCTAACGACCAGCAGCAGTAAAAATCCATAGGGAAAAACAGCCAGTTAGGGTTATCCACTGATTGATCAATTAAGCCTTCGGCTTCGGATCAATGCTATTTCTCAGCCACTCCCAGAATCCTTTGGCCAGCCATCCCTGCCGCTTGACTGGATCGACTGTAAGAATTAGCAGCGTCCCGGAGGGCTCCACCAAAGGCTTCAGCCGCGTTTGCCACTTTGCGACATCAGAGGTTGTCTTTACGACCCAGCAGTTGTCAGCGTACTTGTACCAGTCCACGGCGAGATCCATCTTACTTTTGATCGCTTCGTCCGTTATCCCCGGCTTCGGCTTCAGAAAGATATGAAGGAAGGTCGCCATCATTCTTTCCCTTCGGCATTGGGTAGTAACGGCTGGTCCTTATCTGGCACCTGGGCAAGTTGCAAATCAGCTGCCGGGCCCTCGATCAGTTCAGGCTGAACTTGCTCCAGTTGCGGAAGGGAAAGACTGGGTAGATTCTTTGTTGCATGGACTATCTGCTGATGAACCAGAAACTCTGCGCCTTCCAAAAGGGCAGCTTGTGGGTTTCGATCAGCAAAATTGATCAACCGCCACAACATCACGAACGCTAGCGTAAAGACCATCGCAAGTGCTGCAGCAGAAAGCCAAATGTTGGATACAGACCAAGCAATTGCGCCTAGTGCCATGGACACAAACACGACTGCAAAGGTCACTTTTCCAACGACACCGCCGCGAAGTGTGACTTTCGAGAGTCCATCGATGGCTCGGTCGAAGTTGAAGGGTAATTGCAAGCGATCCACCGACTGTTGAGGGCCTAACGTACTGTAGACGTGAGAGCCGAAGACCATATTTGACGCTGCTTGTGATTCAAGCCGCTGTAACCGAGTACCTCAGGCTCTTGCATTGAGTTTATACCTTTACCTGACGCTGCTTTGCATGGCAGCTCTTTAAGATTGAACCATGCGACTGCTCTGGGTCGATCGTCGGCCTTGGTGAAAGACCGCTGATTGGCATCGACCCCAGCGCTCGTGTCGCGATCAGGCGCAGGAGCGGCGACCGGCTGCTTTCAGCCTTTACCGGACATTGCAGCAGTCTGAAAGACGACTGCCTTTGGCCGTAAACCAGTCAATCTCACTGGTCAAAATCAGCTCACTCTTGTTTCTTCAAAAGCAAAGCCGCACAACCGCCTCAACTCAACAACGCCATCTCCCGCTGCCCTTCATGCGGCACCGGCTGCTTCTGCGCCAGCCGCCCTTCAATCTGCTCCGCTAGGTACAGCGCATCCCGCGCCACGCCAGAGAAGCGGCCTGAGCCCCAGGTGTGGAGCCAGGGCAGGCCAAGAAAGTACAGGCCGGGGTGGCTGGTCACGCCGCGGTGGTGCACCGGGTCGCCTTTGCCGTTGAAGACCGACGCGTCCACCCAGGTGAACTCGGGCGAGAAGCCGATACACCAGATCACCGAGGTGATACCGGATTTTTTCAGGCTCAGGCTGGTGCGTTCTGCCGCCGGCTCCCACACTGGCACATAGGGCTCGCCGGGCGGGGCGGTGATGCCCTGGCTGGCGATGTATTTGTCAATGCTGGCGTTGATGCCGTTGTAGATCTGGTCGGCAAAGTCGAGGTTGTGTTTCAGGTTGGGCATGAACTTGAGTTCGTCGCCGTCCAGGTCGGTCAAGATGCCGTAGAGCTCCATGCCTTCCCTGGCAAACTTGCGCAAGTCAATGTCGCGCCCGCCGTCGCGGCCGGTCACGTAGTGGTTGGTGTTGTCGCGCACGCCTTCGCGCAGCGGGTGTTGGCTCACCGGCAGGTCGTAGTAGTTCATGTCGGCCAGCCAGTCGACCACGTCTTTGCCGCGGTAGAAGCGGGCGCAGCGCGGCGCGTCGCCGGTGGCCAGCACCACCTCGCGGCCGGCCAGGTGCAGGTCTTCCGCCAGTTGCGAGCCACTCTGGCCGCAACCCACCACCAGAACCTTGCCTTCGGGCAGTTGCTGCGGATTGCGGTACTCGGCCGAATGCATTTGCACCATGCCCTTGGGCAGCTTCTCGGCCATGCGCGGCACGATGGGTTTGTGGTAACCACCCGATGCCACCACCACCTGATCAGCGGTGAAGGTGCCGCGCGAGGTGTCCACCTTGAACGGCTCGCGTTCTTTCTGCGACACCTTCTGCACCACCACGCCTTCCAGCGCGGGGGCGTTGACGTGTTTCACAAAGCCGGTCAGCCATTCGTTGATCTGGTCTTTCACCATGAAACCGTGGGGGTCGTTGCCCTCGTACGCGTAGCCGGGCAGCTTGCACTGCCAGTTGGGCGTGACGAGGCAAAACGTGTCCCAGCGCTGGGTGCGCCAGCTGTGGACCAGGCTGCGTTTCTCAATCACCAGGTGGTCAATGCCGCGCTGCTGCAGGCAGTAGCTGAGCGACAGGCCAGACTGGCCGCCGCCAATGACGATGACGCTGTAGTGGGTGGTGTGTGTTTCGGGCATGGTGTACCTGGGTGAAAAAGGGCGTTCAGTCGAACGCGAGCACGGCGACCTGGGCGCCGGGGAGGTCTTTGAAGGTGTGGGCGCGCAGCTCAATCTCGGCCAACTGGTCGAGCGCCTGCGAGCAGGCAAAACCGTACTTGGCACGCACCCGTTCAGAAGCGATGTTCAGCGCCTCGCGGATGAGGGCCATGAACTCGTCCAGCGGGTAGGTCTGGCCGGCGCTCAGAAAGTCCTGCACCACCACCGAGGGCGAGTAGCACCAGTGTTCAGAGTGGTCCGGCCAACGGACCTGGAAATGCATCACAGGCATGGTTCAAACGTCACAGGTCAGGGTGTCGGGCACCGCGTGGTTCAGGGTGCGGCGGTAGGCGTTCAGGTGCAGTTGGGCGCTGCTGTCCCAGCTGAAGCGCTGGCTTAAGCGGCTGGCAATGCTGGCCAGTGCGGCCGACTTGCCGGCGCGCAGCGCGGTTGCCAGTGCCGAGGCAATGGCCGTGGGGCTGAGCGGGTCGGCCCAGTGGCAATCGTTCTTTTCCAGGTACTGGGTAAAGGGCGCGATGTGGGACACCACCACCGGCGTGCCGCTGGCGAGCGACTCCAGCACCACCAGGCCAAACCCTTCGCGGGTGGACGGCATGGCCACCACGTCGGCCAGGCGAAAGAGTGCCGGCATGTCGGTGTCGCGTACGCCGCCGGTCAGCACCACCGGCTGGTGGGGGCCGGTGGTCAGGTCGTGCTGGGCCAGCAGCGCGTAAAAGCGCTGCACATAGGCGTCGTGGTTCAGCAGGCTCACGCCGCCGGCCACCACCAGCTGGGCGGTGGGCCGCTGTTTGCGCAGCAGCACAAAGGCTTCCAGCAGGCGCACGGTGTTCTTGCGTTCTTCAATGCCGCCCACGGCCAGCACCATGGGCCCGGCACCGGTGGCGTGGCACTGCAGGCCGAGGCGGCTGGCCACTTCGGCGTCGCCCGGCTGCGGTATGGCGGTGTAGCGGGTGGTGTCCACGCCGTTGTGCACCTCGGTGGCTTGCACGTTGTGTTCGCGCCGGAGCACGTCGCACCAGAGCTTGCTGACGCACAGCACGCTGCGCGCGCGCTTGAAGCCGCGCAGCTGCCAGCGCTGGATCTGCGGGCTGTCAAACGTGTCGAGGTGGTGCACGGTGCGCACAAAGCTGCCGCGCCAGCCCTCGTCCTGCAGGTTGGCCAGCGCGTTGCCGCCAATGCCGTCGTGCGTGTGCAGGATGTCGAAATGCTCGCGGTCCAGCAGGCCGCGCAGGTGGGTGGTGTAGGCCGCAATGCGCGAGCCGACCATCTCGACCATGTCCGCCGGCGTGTCGGCAACGGGCACCAGCTCGGTCCGGCAGCGCACCGGGCGAAAAAACTGCTGGCCGGGCAGAGCCGGCGCCATCACCGTGACGGTGTGGCCAGCGTCCAGCAGCGCATGCGCCAGCTCCAGCGTGTGCACCACGCCGCCGCGCGGGTTGAGCGAATGCGTCATCAGGCCAATGCGCAGCGGGCCGGAGGCGAGCAGGGCGTTGAAGTCAGACATGGGCTTCCTTGTGCGACGACAGGGTTGGGGCTTCGCCAATGAAGGCGTCCTGGTTCAGGTCCCACAGCAGGGCTTGCTCGTGGCCCTGGCGCAGCGTCAGCATGCGGCTGTTGGTGACCTCGCCAATGACCTGGCAGGCCAGGTCGCGGGCGGCAAACTTCGCCTGCACGCTGGCCACGTGTTCGGGCCGCACGCTGAGGATGTAGCCGTAGCTGGGGAAGGCGGTCAGCCAGCGCAGCAGCGGCTCGTTGTGTGGGCGTTCGGGGCGCGGAATGGCGTCGATGTCGATCACCGCGCCGACGCTGGAGCATTCCAGCAGCATCAGCGCTGTGCCAATGGCGCCGGCCATGCTGATGTCTTTGGCGGCGTCGCACAGGCCGGCTTCGGCCAGCTCGGGCAGCAGCTCCAGGTCGCCGCGCAAGCGCGCGCCGGGGGCGGGGGTGGAGGCGTTCCAGTAGGGGAAGGGCTCTTCGTAGGCGCCGCGCAAGTCCACCGCCATCACCAGCCGGTCACCGGGGCGGGCGTTGAAGCTGGTGAGCAGCTTGTGGGCTTTGCCCACAATGGCCACCGCCAGTTGGGGCCGTTCGCTGCGGTTGTTGCTGTGGCCGCCCACAATGGGCACGCCGTACTTGGCCGAGGCGTCGGCCATGCCGCGCAGCATCTCGCCCGCCGGGTCCATGCCCTGGCTCCACAGCGCGTCCACCACCGCCAGGGGCCGGCCACCCATGGCGTAGATGTCGCTGACGTTGACCATCACGCCGCAGTAGCCGGCAAACCACGGCATGCGCTGGATGAAGTCTTCCACGAAGCCTTCAATCGCAAACAGCAGGTAGCCGCCGTGGCCGTCAGGAATGGCGGCGCAGTCGTCGCCCACCGGCACGGCCTGCGCGGTGCCTTGCGCGCCGGCAGGCAGCACGTGGTGCAGGGCCGACACCACGTCGCTGATGTCGCGCTTGTGCAGGAAGCCGCGGCTGGCGCGCAGGGCGGTGGCGAGGGCCTGGAGATTCATGTGGGCACCGCAGTCGACACGCGGGCGCGGGTCACAAAGCCACTGACCGGGTCATGGCAAGGGGGGTAATGCGCCAGGTCGGCCTGCATCCGGCTGTGGGGCCGGCCATGGAGGGTCAGCTCGGTGTGGGTGGCCCAGTTCAGGCGCTGGAACAGCGGCACGTTTTGCTGCTGCACATGGGCCAGAAAGGTGTCGCAACCGAGCGCATGCGCGCGCGACACGGCCAGCCGAATCAGCGTGGCGCCCAGGTGCCCCTGGCTGCGGAACGACGGGTGCACCGCCAGCCGCGAACCCCACCAGATGCCGTCGTCCACACCGGGGTGCGCCCGGTGGATGCGCACCGTGCCGACCACCTGGTCGGGCATGCCGCCGTAGCACGACATGGCCACCAGCAGCTGCGCGTGGCGGTCCACCGCGTCGATGTCGTCGCCGACAAAAATGCCCTGCTCGATGCAGAACACCGCGCGCCGCAGCGCATGGGCCTCGCGCACCTCCCAGTCCTGGCTGGCTTCGCGCACCAGAAACTCCACCGGCGCGTAGGCCATGTCGAGTTCACACAGCCGGTCAATCGTCAGCATGGGTGGGCCTCCGTGCGGTTTCAGGTTTCGTAGATCGAGAGCGACGAGCAGGCGCCGCACTTGCCACAGCCGGCCTTGATGTCGGCCGAGCGCAGGTTGGCGTCCGACACCATCTGGCCCAGCGGCGCCAGGATGGACTTCATGAACTCGGACGACGGTGCCGGGTGGCCTTCCAGCGGCGTGCCGGAAATCGGCACAAAGGGCACCACAAAGGGGTAGACGCCCAGGGCCAGCAGTTGGGCGCACATGTCCAGAATGGCCTCGCGCGTGTCGCCCAGGCCAGCGAGGATGTAGGTGCTGACCTGCCCCCGGCCAAACACGCCCACCGCCGCTTCAAACGCACTCATGTAGCGCGACAGCGGCACACTGGCCTTGCCCGGCATGATGCGTTCGCGCACCTCTTGTGTGACGGCCTCCAGGTGCATGCCCAGCGTGTCCACGCCAGCGGCCTTCATGCGGTGGAACCACTGGTCGTCGTCCGGTGGTTCGCACTGCACCTGCACCGGGATGTCGATGGCGGCCTTGATGGCGAAGACGCTGTCCACCAGCACCCGGGCGCCGCGGTCGGTCGCGTTGGGCGTGCCGGTGGTCAGCACCATGTGCTTCACACCGTCCAGCAGCACGGCGGCGCGGGCGACTTCGGCCAGCTGCTGCGGCGTCTTGTGGGCGATGGTGCGTTTGGCCGCCAGCGACTGGCCGATGGAGCAGAACTGGCAGGTTTTTTTGCGGCTCTCGTAGCGGATGCAGTTCTGCAGCACCGTGGTGGCCAGCACGTCGGCGCCGTGCAGCGTGGCGATGTGCGAGTAGGGCACGCCGTCCAGGGTTTGCAGCGCGTAAAAACGCGGTGTTTTGGGAAAGCTGATCTGCGCAATCGGGATGGTGCCGCGCTTCAGCGACACCTGGCCGTTGGCGTCGGGCGCGTCGGCCACAAAGGGCGACTCCCACGCACCCGAGGTGTGCACCGGGACCATGATGGTGTGGCCGTCCACCGTGACCGCCTTGTGGTCAGACGGGCCGGCACCGCCGCGCCGGCTGGCCACGCCCGCGGTGGGGTCAAGCAGCCGCAGCCCGTAGGACTGCAGGTCGGTCATCAGTTGGCGGCTGGCGTTGGAGATGGTCATGGCTGGGACTCCCGTCGGTTGGCGTTTCGGAATGCAGGGAAGCGGTGCCACGCATGGGCAGCACCGTGGCGGCGGGGCGCTGGTCCATCGCCAGGCTCAGCAGTTCAGGCCGGGCGTAGTGGCCGACCGAGTCCATCATGCGTTTGCGCTTGGTGATGAGGGCCATGTCGAGGTCGGCGACCACCATGCCTTCGCCTTCGGTGATCGGGGGCGCCAGGTGCACGCCTTCGGGCGACACGATGGCGGTGTTGCAGCCGCCACGCAGGCCCTTCTGCAGCGCCGGGTCGGGCGTGATGGCGGTGATCTGCGCGTCGGTCAGCCAGCCAGTGGCATTGACGACAAAGCAGCCGGACTCCAGCGCGTGGTGGCGGATGGTCACGTCCATCTGGTCGCCAAAGATCTGGCCCACCATGGAGCCAGGGAACTGTGCGCAGTGGATTTCTTCGTGCTGCGCCATCAGGGCGTAGCGGGCCAGCGGGTTGTAGTGTTCCCAGCAGGCCAGCGCGCCAACGCGGCCCACGGCGGTGTCCACCACCTTCAGGCCACTGCCGTCGCCCATGCCCCAGACCATGCGCTCGTGAAAGGTGGGCGTGATCTTGCGGCGCTTCAGCACCATCTCGCCCGACGCGTCAAACAGCAGTTGCGCGTTGTAGAGGCTGCCGTGGTCGCGCTCGTTCACACCGAGCATGACCACGATGCCATGGGTCCGCGCCCGCTCGGCCACCGCACGGGTGACCGGGCCGGGCACCACCACCGCCCGTTCGTACAAACGCATGTGGTCGGCACCCATCAGCACCGGCGGTTTGACGAACGAGAAGTAGGGGTAGTAGGGCACAAACGTTTCTGGAAAAACGATGATCTGCACGCCCTTGGCCGCGGCCGCGTCGATGGTCTCGCAGACCTTGTTCAAGGTGCCGTCGGGTGCGTCGAAGTCTGGCGATATCTGGACGGCCGCGGCGCGGATGGTGCGTGGTTTTTCCATGTCTGCCCCTGCGTGCCTGGCGTTACAGCGTCCAGGTGTTGAGGATGAACGCGTTGTCCTTGCGGTGCAGGAGGATCAGGTCCAGCACATCCAGCGGGTTGATTGGCGTCACACCCGGAATCAGCGCCCCCTCGCCGTGGCCGTACAGCGCCTGCAGCGCGAAGCGGCAGGCATAGACGCTGCCCCCCTCTTCCAGAAACTTCACGATCTGGCCATTGAAGTTCAAATGGCCCGGGAAGGCCTCGTCCCCCAGGCGTGGGAAGCCCCGCTGCACACCCAGCGTCACGCCCGGGCCGTACAACAGGATGGAGGTCTTGAAACCCTTGCGCTGCAGGCGCGTGGCCTGCAGCAAGTTAACGATGCCAATCGAGCCTTCAAAGGCCACGGTGTGGAAGGTGACCAGGGCTTTCTCACCCGGTGAGGCTTTGACATCTTCAAAGACTTTTTCTTCGTAGTCGACAAGGAAGTCGCCTTTGACGTTCGCAGGCTTGGTGACTTTGGGCATGGGGTGGCTCCGGTTGAAAGTTGAGGTTGAAAAGGGCATGCGCGCACCTTCTTCAAAGCATCGACCGTGCCATCCCGCCCTGTGTGGGGTGGCGTGTCGGGGTGTGGCCATGCGATCAATGTGCAACCATTCAAGCCACGCGAAGTTGATCGCATGGCGCATTTCATTGATCGCATCTTGATGCGGTGTGGCGGGTGTTCTTGCTGGCCATTCACACCGCACCAAGATGCGTCTGTGAACACGCACCGGCTTGGCGCTTCATTGGGGAAAAGTGGTCGAACGTGGTGGGTTGCGGTGCATGAATGCCGGTGATGTTGCATTTTTTTGCGGCATGAAAAATGCAATCAATCGGCCTTGTGACATGCAATCAAGCATGGCGTGAGGCCTTATGAAAACAGTCCCCCGGCACTGGCTCAGCCAGCTTGAAACGTCGGACCAACCGGCCTATGTGCTGATCGCGGACCTGATCGCCGAAGACGTGCGCAGTGGCCGACTGACAGCGCGCGACCGCTTGCCCCCGCTCCGGCAACTGGCCGACGAACTGAACCTGAACTACACCACCGTGGCGCGCGGCTATGGCGAAGCGCGCAAACGCGGTTTGATCGACGCCCACGCCGGCATGGGCAGCTTTGTCCGGGGCAGTGCGCCGGCCTTGCCGCTGCGGGGCGGGGGCGGTGCCGAGATGAGCATGAACATGCCGCCCGAACCCGATGACCCGGCATTGCAGGCCCGCCTGCGCGCCAGCGTGACGCAGCTGTTTGCACAGACCGACTGGCACGACCTGCTGCGCTACCAGGACTTTGGCGGCACCCTCCATGAGCGTGAGGTGGCCGCCACCTGGCTGCGCCCCCATGTGCCCGACTGCCGTGCCGAACAGGTGCTGGTGGCGCCGGGCATCCACAGCGTGCTGGCGGCCTTGATGTCGGAGCTGGTGAGCCCGGGCGGGGTGGTGTGCGTGGAGTCGCTGGCCTACCCCGGCATGAAGGCCATGGCGGTGCAGTTCGGTGTGCGCCTGCACGGCATCCCGGTGGACGAAGACGGCTTGATCGTGGACGCGTTCGAAGACGTGTGCAAAACCCTGCAGCCGCAGGCGCTGTACTGCAACCCCACGCTGTTGAACCCGACCACCGCCACCATGCCGCGTGCCCGGCGCGAGGCGTTGGCCGATGTGGCGCTGCGTTACAGCGTGCCACTGATCGAGGACGACGCCTACGGCATGCTGCCGCGTTCGGTGCCGGCGTCGCTGGCCACGCTGGCGCCGGAGATCACCTACTACGTCAGCGGGTTCTCCAAATGTTTTGGCGCAGGTTTGCGCACCGCGTATGTCCGTGCCCCCACCGAGCGGCAGGCCCAGCGGCTGGCCGGTGCGCTGCGCGCCAGCACGGTGATGGCGTCGCCCATCACCTCGGCCATGGCCACGCGCCTGGTACTGGACGGCACGGCCGAAGCCATGCGCGTGGGCATCCAGCAAGAGTCCATGGTGCGCCAGGCCATGGTGGAGCGCCACCTGGGCCACCATGCCTACCAGGCGCAGCCCGAAGGCTTTCATTTCTGGTTGCCGCTGCCCAAAGGCAGCAACGTGGCCGAGTTCGCCGCCTACCTGCGCACCAACGGCGTCGGCGTGGTGGGCAGCGCGGCGTTCAGCACCGACAGCAACCCGCCCGACGCGGTGCGCGTGTGCCTGGGCGGGCCGCTGGACCGCAACCAGTGTGAACAGGCCCTGCGCCTGATTGCCCACACGCTGGAGCACCCGACCCGCACACACGGGCTGGCCTTGTAAGCCGCTCGCATGAAAAAAGCCGCCGGTCTTGCAACCGGCGGCGAAGCGGAGACTCTCAATCCCTTGCTACTCTCACTGACCAGCCAGACCTTGCGGTCTGGCCATTTCTTTCATCCTCAGAAGCTGTGCAGCAGGCCCACGTCGTAGCCCACCGAGCGGCTGTTGGCCAGCGTCGGGGCACCGAAGCCGGCCACACCGCCATCGGCCGCACCCACCGCAGAACCACCGGTGTTCTTGACGCGTGCCACGGTGCCAAACAGCGACGTGCGCTTGGACAGCGCGTAGTCGTAGCCCAGCGCGATCTTGGTGGCCTTGGGTTCGCCGGCCGTGCCATCGATGTCGCGTTTGGCCTGTGACAGCCCGAGCTTGACCTTGCCAGGCCCCACCGGGGCCACCGCGCCCAGCGTGATCACCTTGGTGGTGAAGTCCTGGCCTGCCACGCCGGTGGCGTTTTCGGTCTTGAAGCGGGCGAACTCGCCCATCACCTTGACCACACCAAAGTCGAACGAACTGCCGGCGTTGGCGGTGGTGACGTCCTGCGACAGCACGCCGTTGGACTGGTTGGCCTTGCCGCCCGACACCGATGCGCTGAGCGGGCCTTTGTCGTAGGCCACGCGGGCGGTCACGACGCGGCCGTCTTTCCGGGCCGCGCCGGTGCTGGACGCCTGCTCGCTCGGTGCGAACTGCAGTTGCCCTGAAAAACCACCCAGGTTGCCCGGCGTCAGGTAGCTGATGGCGTTGGACACGCGGAACAGCGACGACGCGTCTTTGCCCACGGTGGACGGCGCCACCCCTGCGGGGGCGAACAGGCTGCCCAGCACGCCCAGCGGGAAGTTCAGGCTGGAGCCGACGCCGTAGGTCAGGAAGGGGTCGTAGACCACGTCGTTGATGAAGCTGGCGGCCAGGTCGCGGCCCAGACGGACCTCACCAAAACCGCCGCTCAGGCTGACGTAGGACGCACGGTCAAAACGCAGCCCACCGCCGGGGGGAACGATGTTGATGTTGTTGCCGCTGCTGGGCACACCGCTGGCGCCAGAACTGGTTTCCAGGCCCATTTCCAGCTTGAAGCCGGCTTTCAGGCCACCGCCCAGGTCTTCTTCGCCCTTGAAGCCCAGCTTGCTGCCAATGGAGCCGCCGCCGCCCGAGCTGAGGCCCGAGGCGCTGGCCCCGCCCTTGCTGGTGACGCGGGTGAACGAGTTGTCGATGGCGCCGTAGATGGTGACCGACGACTGGGCCGATGCACTGCCAGCGGCAGCGAGAACGGCGAGGGTGATGAGGGTTTTTTTCATGGTGTGCATTTCAGTAAGTTGCGAACGTGGGGAGTGGTGGTGGCTCAGGCTTTGGCGCTGAGCTTGCTGGCGAGTGCCAGGCTGACGCGGCCGAAGCCATAGGCGACGACCAGCGAGGTGGTGATCAGGAACGCCGGGTTCTTGGTGCCGCCGCCCGTGATGCCTTCGGGCGTCAGCAGGTTGGCGGACAACACATAGGCAAAGGTTGATGCGTAGCCGATCACGGTGGCGGGAATGGCCGGAAACAGCGGGATGTGCGCCACCAGTGCCAGGCAGGCGGTGGTGGCGCCCACCACGATGGCGGGCCACAGCGCACCGGGCAGGCCCAGGTTGACGTTCAGGATCAGCAGCGCTGCGCTGACGGCCAGCACCATGCCCATCAGCGCGCAGAGCACGAGGTTTTTGAACGCTTCTGCCGTGCCCCCCAGCGCAACGCCGGTGGCCGTGAAAATGAAGGTGGCCCAGATCATGAACAGACCGGTGCTGAGCGACGCATAGGTGAGGATGCCGCCGATAACGCCCAAGACCAGCGCGAGTGCATTGACAAAGCTCATGGAGATGTCCTTTTTGTTTTGCAAGATGGTTTCGATGGGCTGAACGCTCAGAGCGTCCAGGTGTTCAAGATGAAAGCGTTGTCCTTGCGGTGCAGGAGGATCAGGTCCAGCACATCCAGCGGGTTGATTGGCGTCACACCCGGAATCAGCGCCCCCTCGCCGTGGCCGTACAGCGCCTGCAGCGCGAAGCGGCAGGCATAGACGCTGCCCCCCTCTTCCAGAAACTTCACGATCTGGCCATTGAAGTTCAAATGGCCCGGGAAGGCCTCGTCCCCCAGGCGTGGGAAGCCCCGCTGCACACCCAGCGTCACGCCCGGGCCGTACAACAGGATGGAGGTCTTGAAACCCTTGCGCTGCAGGCGCGTGGCCTGCAGCAAGTTAACGATGCCAATCGAGCCTTCAAAGGCCACGGTGTGGAAGGTGACCAGGGCTTTCTCACCCGGTGAGGCTTTGACATCTTCAAAGACTTTTTCTTCGTAGTCGACAAGGAAGTCGCCTTTGACGTTCGCAGGCTTGGTGACTTTGGGCATGGGGGGCTCCGGTTGGGCAAATACAGTGTTGATGGGTGCGCGCGCAACCCTTCAAAGCACCCAACGTGCCACGGCAGACGCCCTCACGCAGCGCGGGGCGCGATCAATGTGCAACCAATGAACCGGTGTGCAAATGATTGGGTAAAAACTTTTTTCACGGCCCACCACATGCCGTGGCGTGGCCCACGCCGTGCAGCATCGCACTGCACCAAGACGTGCACAAAGTCACGCACTGCAGTGGTTCACTGCGCGTCGTGTCTGTTCATTTCGAGGGGTGAATTGGCCCGCGTGTGGCGGGCCTGGTGCCGGCTCAGGCGTGGCTGACCAGCCCGCTGCGTTCCGGTGTGTCCAGGTGCGGCAACGTGTTGAAGGTCAGCAGCATGTGGCGCCGCGCGCTGAAGGCGAACTCGGTCAGCGCGCTGTTGCGGATGCGCAGGTTCAGCTCGATGGTGGTCTCTGGCGTGGTACCGAGCACATGGCCCACGGCCGTGGCAATCGGCCCGCCGCTGGACACCAGCAGCACCTGGCCGCTGCACTGGCTCCGCACATGCTCCAGCGCGCCCACCACACCGGCGCGGAAGTCGTCGTACGTGGGCATGCCGCGCGGGCTGACCACGCCGGCCATCCACTGCGTCAGGCCGTCGCGCAGCAGGCGGAAGTGGTGGCGGTAGGCCTCGGGCGTGTCGGGCTTGCACAGCGGTTGCGGGTGGATGGCGGTGATCACCGCTTCGGCGTCGTACTCGTTCAGGCCGGGCCACACCAGCGGGGTGGGCGGCGCGGCCCACTGCGCGCCTTCGGCAATGCCGGCCCAGGTTTGCGCGTGGCGCTTCAGGCTGCCGGTGAGCACCGCGTCAAAGGCCTGGCCCTTGTGGCGGAAGTACTCGCCCAGCAGCACGCTTTGCTGCTGGCCCAGCGGGCTGAGCTGGTCGTAGTCGGCTGCGCCAAACGAAGCCTGGCCGTGGCGCACAAGAGTCAAGGTTCCCATGGGCGGATTGTGCTGTGCGGGCTGTGGGGCGGTCTGTCGCTGCTGTGACCGGCTTTCAAGCGCTGTTTTTGAATCAAAACCGCCGCAAGCCTCAGTGGAATCTTGTGGTGTTGCTATTAATTTTAAAAATGCCAGTCGCCCGCGCGACCCCTTCACCCCGGTGCCTGCGGGGTGTGCCAGGCCATGGCCTCAGTTCACAGCAACACCTGCCCTGTGATGGCGCTGACGCAGTCGCCGCCGACCCAGACCTGGCCCGCCGCGTCCCGCGCCAACCGCACCCGACCGGCCCGCCCGAGGGCGCTGCCCTGTGCGGCGGTGTAGTGGTCGGGCAGCTGGCCATCGGCCATCAGCCACTGGGCCAGGCTGGCGTTCAGGCTGCCGGTGACCGGGTCTTCGTCCACGCCGATGGGCGCGGCAAAGGCGCGCACCAGCAGGTCGGTGCCGCAGGCGTTTGGCCCGGTGGCGGCCACGCCGACCTTGAGGCCGGCGGCTTTCAGTGCCGCGTGGTCGGGTGCGAGCCGTGTCACGGTCTCCGGGCTGTCGAGCAGCAGCGCGAGCCAGACCGGGCCGTTGTCGAGCATGGCGGCGGCATGGATGTGGTGGTGGCTGAGCCGCAGCGCCAAAGCGACCTTGGCCAGCACATCGGCTGCAGGCGTACTGCGGGTCAGCGGCGGTGCGGCAAACGCCAGTTGCCCCTGTGCGCGCCGGATCTGCACCCGCCCCACCGCGCACTGCTGCACCACCGTGTCCCCCGCTTTGGGCTGGCCACCGGCGGCCAGCCAGGCGTGGCAGCTGCCCAGCGTCGGGTGGCCGGCAAACGGCAGTTCACCGCCGGGGGTGAAGATGCGCAGCCGGTAGTCGGCCGCCGGGTCGGTGGGCGGCAGCACGAAGGTGGTTTCAGACAGGTTGGTCCAGCGCGCAAAGCGCTGCAGCGTGGCGTCGTCCAGCCCGGTGCCGTCGAGCACCACCGCCACCGGGTTGCCCAGGTAGGGGGTGGCGCTGAACACATCGACCTGCTGGAAGGCGCGTGTGGCCATGCGGGTCAGCTCAGGGCAATGTCCAGCACGCCGCTGGTGGCGGGCCGGGCCCGCACACGGGCGTACCAGCGTTCCAGGTGGGGCCAGTGCGGGCGCGGCTGGGGCAGGGCGAACCAGCGGTGCACCTCGCAGGCCACCGGGATGTCGGCCATGGTGAACACCTCGCCGGTGAGGTAGCGGTGCTGGGCCAGGTGGTGGTCGAGCAGGCCCATCAGCGCCTCGGTGGCGGCGGTCGACTGGGCAATGACCGCCGGGTTGCGCTGCTCGGCCGGCGTGCGCACCCACTGGAAGAAAGCGCCACGGCCCGCTGGGTTGAGGGTGGTCTGCTGCCAGTCCATCCACTTCTCGGCCTCAAACCGCGCCACCAGCGGTTCCGGGTAGAGCGTGCCGGCGGCGTGTTGGGCGCACAAATAGCGCACGATGACGTTGGACTCCCACAGCGTGGTGGTCTCGTCCTGGATCAGCGGCACCAGGCCGTTGGGGTTGAGGCGCAGGAAGTCGGCGTCTTTCACCAGGCCGAACTGGCCGCCGGCGTCGGTGCGCTGCAGCGTCAGGCCCAGCTCCTGCGCTGTCCAGACCACCTTGCGCACGTTGATCGAGCTGAGCCGCCCCCAGATATGCAGCATCTCAGCTCCGGCGTGGGGGCGTGGCCATCGCGTCGCGGATGGTGCCGGCCAGTGCGGCCACGCCGGTGTTGATCTGGTCCACGCTGGCGGTCACGAACGACAGCCGCAGCGTGCGCGCGTCCGGCGCGCTGGCGTAAAACGCCGCGCCGGGCACAAAGGCCACGCCGGCGTCCACCGCTTTGGGGAGCAGGTCCACCGCGTTCAGTCCGGGGGGCAATTGCGCCCACAAAAACATGCCGCCGTCGGGTGAATTCCACTGCACCCCGTGCGGCATGTCGCGCTGCAGCGCCTGCAGCATCGCATCGCGCTGGGCCTTGTACAGCGCCCGGATGGTCGGCACATGGCGGTCAAGAAAACCGCCCTGCATGACCTCGGACACCATGCGCTGGTTGAAGCTCGGGCTGTGCAGGTCGGCCGCCTGCTTGGCCTGCAGCAGCTTGGGGTAAATGCCCTTGGGCGCCACCAGAAAACCCAGCCGCAGGCCGGGCGCCAGCACTTTGGAGAACGAGCCGAGGTAGACGCAACCGTCGGGGTTGCGCGCGGTCAATGGTGCGGGTGGCGGCGTGTCAAACCACAAATCGCCATAGGGGTTGTCTTCCACGATGGGCAGGCCCAGCGCTTGGGCCTCGGCCGACAGCGCGGCGCGGCGGGCTTCGGTGATGGTGCGGCCGGTCGGGTTCTGGAAGTTGGGCAGCAGGTAAATGAAGCGGGCGCGGTCAGGGCCCTGGCCGATCTGCGCCTGCAGGTCGGCCAGCACCGGGCCGTCGGCGTCGCTGGCCACGCTGTGCACCGTGGGCTCCATCGGCGTGAAGGCCTGCAGCGCGCCGAGGTAGGTGGGCGTTTCCACCAGGATGCGGCTGCCGGCGTCGATCAGCACCTTGGCCACCAGGTCCAGCCCCTGCTGCGAGCCGGTGGTGATCAGCACCTGGGCCGGGTCCACCGTCCAGGGCAGGCCAGCGGCGACCTGTTCGCGCAGCGGGCCGTAGCCCTCGCTGGCGGCGTACTGCAGCGCGGCCGCGCCGTCGTTCCGCAGCACCTTGGTGCAGGCTTCGGCAAACGCGTCCACCGGGAAGGTGCGCGGCGACGGCAGGCCACCGGCAAAGCTGATGATGCCGGGCCGCTCGGTGACCTTGAGGATTTCGCGCAGCACAGACGGATTCATCCGTTGTGCCCGGTTGGCAATCGTCCAGTGCTGTCCCTCGGTCATGCTGTGTCCATCGTCAATTCAAAACCTATTCTAGAAAATTAGAGCATCTCGTCCGGCGCCAGCGGGCCAATCAGCTTGAGCATGAGCTGCAGGCCGGTGCTGGCGTCGGGCTCGCGGGTGCTGTCGGGCAGGCCGCTGCTGGCGGGTGCGGCCCAGACCAGCTGGCCGTTGACCAGCTGCACCCGGTAGGCCTCGTTGGCCAGCGTGGCTTCAATCAAACGGGTGGCCTGGGCCGAAAGGCTCTGGCTGCGCATCAGCAGCGCGACCTCGGAGTTCTGCAGCTGCGAGCGCAAATCGAGGTTCATGGAGCCGACCACGATCAGCCGGCCGTCCATCACCACCAGTTTGGAATGCAGGCTGGCCCGAGACCCGCCCGCAGCACTGGACGCGCCCGAGCCCAGCCCGGTGATCGAACCCGATTGCTCGGAACGCATCTCGAACAGCTCAATGCCGTTCTTCAGCAAGGCCTCGCGGTAGCGCGCGTAGCCCACATGGGCCAGCGGCGCGTCGTTGGAGGCCAGCGAGTTGGTCAGCACGCGGATGCGCACGCCGCGCTGGCGCAGGCCGGCAAACACCGCCATCGTGCGTTCGCCGGGCACGAAGTAGGGCGAAACGATCAGCAGGTCGCGCTGCGCCCGGTCGAAGAGTTGCAACAGGCCGTCGATCAGCGTTTCCTGCGCGTCCTCCACGTCGTCGGCGTCGGCACCGATCTTGGACGGTTTGTCCACCAGCACCACGGCGGCGGCGCGGGTCAGGGCCATTTGCTGCAGGCTGAAGGTCTTGGGGGATGCTGCCAGCGGGGCAACTGGCTCGGCCTTGGCCGGCTCGGCCGCTTTCAGCGCAGCGAGCTCCTGGGGCGACACCAGCGCCTGCACGGGGTAGGCCAGCGGGTTGTTCCAGTACTGGTCGAAGCTGGCCGACAGGTCGCGCACGATGGGGCCGGCGGCCAGCACGTCGAGGTCGACGAAGTTCGTGTCACGGCCCTGGCCAAAATAGGTCTCGCCGAGGTTGCGCCCGCCGGTGATGGCCACCGCGTTGTCGGCCACAAAAATCTTGTTGTGCATGCGGCGCTGGATGCGCGGCACGTCGTTGAGCGAGCCGAAGATGCGCAGCACGCTGGAGCCGCGCCCGCCCGGCAGCGGGTTGAACAGCCGCAGCTCGGTGCCGGGCTCGAAGGCCAACTTCAGCACCTGGGCATTGGGGCCGGTGCTGTTGAAGTCGTCCAGCAGGATGCGGATGCGCACGCCGCGCGCGGCCGCCTGCCGCAGGTGCTGGAACAGCAGCTCGGTGCTCGGGTCGGCGTGGATCGCGTAGTACTGCAGGTCCAGCGTTTTCTGGGCCGCGTCGATCAGCGCAAGGCGGCTGCTGAAGGCCATGGCCGCGCTGTCGAGCAGCTGGAAGCCGGAGTCGTTGCGCGGGGTGGTGGCCGAGGCGAGCGGTGCGCGCGGGCGGGCGCCTGCGGTTGGCACGGGTGGGGCCGCAGCTTGGGTTGGCTGTTGCAGCTGGCGCGCCACCAGTTGGCCCAGCGCGGTTTGGTCCGGGTTGGCCCAGGCGGTGGACGTCGGACGTGCCACGTTGTCTGGCAGGCTGGCGCAGGCGGTGAGCCACAGCAGCGGCAGCAGGGCCAGCCAGAGGCCGCAGCGGTGCCACACGGGTTGGCGCGGAGGGCAGGCAGGGGCGTGGGGCATGGCCACTGCACTGTACTCCGGTGGCGCGTGGTCAAGTGCCGCCGAGGAGTTCCCAGCGTTCCAGGGCGGCCAGCAGCGCGTCGTCGATCGCGGTGTTGCGTTCGCTCAACTGGGCGGCGCGCTGGGGGTCGGTGGCGAACACGGTGCCGGTGGCCAGTTCGGCCTGCAGGGTCTGCTGCTCGGTTTCCAGCGCCGAAATGTGGGCGGGCAGCGCTTCCAGTTCCCGCTGTTCCTTGTAGCTCAGCTTCTTTTTTGATAGCGGAGTTGTCAGGTTTGATGAAGGCTTGGTGCTGTTTTGGCTTGAAATGTCGGCCTCTGGGCCGCTTTTGGCCTTTCCGGCAGCGCTGGTGGCCTTGCTGGCGATCTCTGCGGCCCGGCGCGACTGGGTCAGCCAGTCCTGCACGTCGCCCTCGTACTCGCGCCAGCGGCCGTCGCCTTCGTAGGCAATCGTGCTGGTGACCACGTTGTCCAAAAAGCGCCGGTCGTGGCTGACCAGGAACACCGTGCCGTCGTAGTTCTGCAGCAGGTCTTCCAGCAGTTCCAGCGTGTCGATGTCGAGGTCGTTGGTGGGTTCGTCCAGCACCAGCACATTGGCCGGGCGAGCGAACAGGCGTGCCAGCAGCAGCCGGTTGCGCTCGCCACCGCTGAGCGAGCGCACCGGAGAATTGGCGCGGGCTGGCGAGAACAGAAAGTCGCCCAGGTAGCTTTTCACGTGCTTGCGCTGGCCGCCGATCTCGATCCACTCGCTGCCGGGGCTGATGAAGTCTTCCAGCGTGGCGTCCAGGTCCAGCGTGTTGCGCATCTGGTCGAAGTAGGCCACCTGCAGGTTGGCGCCCTGGCGCAGCTTGCCGCTGTCGGGCTGCAGTTCGCCAAGGATCAGTTTGAGCAGCGTGGTCTTGCCGGCGCCGTTGGGGCCGATCAGCCCGATCTTGTCGCCGCGCAGCAGCGTGCCGCTGAAGTGGTTGACGATGCGCTTGTCGCCGTACGAGAGGCTGACCTCGGTGAGTTCGGCCACGATCTTGCCGCTCGGCGCGCCGGAGGCCAGGTCGAGCCGGACGCTGCCCAGCGCTTCGCGGCGTGCGGCGCGGCTGGCGCGCAGGCGTTCCAGCCGGACGATGCGGCTCTGGCTGCGGGTGCGGCGCGCTTCCACGCCCTTGCGGATCCAGATCTCTTCCTGCGCCAGCAGCTTGTCGGCCTTGGCCGAGATCACCGCTTCCTGCGCCAGCTGTTCTTCCTTCTGCACCAGGTACTGGGCGAAGTTGCCGGGGTAGGACAGCAGGTGCCCGCGGTCCAGCTCGACGATGCGGGTCGCCACCCGGTCGAGAAACGCCCGGTCGTGGGTGATGGTGATGACGCTGCCCTTGAAGTCGATCAGCAGGTCTTCCAGCCAGGTGATGGAGTCGAGGTCCAGGTGGTTGGTCGGCTCGTCCAGCAGCAGCACGTCGGGCCGTGCCACCAGCGCCTGAGCCAGCGCCACCCGTTTTTTGGTGCCGCCCGACAGCGTGCCCACCCGTGCGGCGGCGTCCAGGTGCAGGCGGTGCAGGGTTTCGTCCACCCGCTGCTCCCAGTTCCAGGCGTCGTAGGCCTCGATTTCCGACTGCAGCGCGTCCAGGTCGAGGTCGTCCGCGCCCGAGAGGTAGAGGTCGCGTACCGCGATCGCCTTGGCCAAACCGGCGCTGGCGGCCTCGAACACGGTGGCCTCCGGGTCGAGCACCGGCTCTTGGGCCACGTAGGCCACGCGGACGTTTTGCTGCAGTTGCCGCACGCCATCGTCGGGTTTTTCAAAGCCTGCCAGGATTTTCAGCAGCGAGGATTTGCCAGCGCCGTTGCGGCCGATCAGGCCCACGCGCTCCGCAGTTTCGAGTGCAAAGTCGGCGTGGTCTAGCAATGCAACGTGGCCAAAAGCCAGTTGCGCGTTCAATAGTGTCATCAGGGCCATGGGGCGGGATTATCCGGGGTGAGGCTGGGGGCACCGCTCTAACGTACCAGCGGCCGGGCTTTTATAGTGGTTCAGATGGGCCCTTTGGCCTGGAGGATGGCTTGTGGAATTGGTTGTGAACGGCACCCGTACGCCCGTGGCGGTGGACGGTGCCATGCCTTTGCTGTGGGTGTTGCGCGATGTGCTCAAGCTCACCGGCACCAAATTTGGCTGCGGCGTTGCCGCTTGTGGTGCCTGCACCGTGCGCCTGAATGGCCAGGCCGTGCGTTCCTGCGTGCTGCCGGTGTCGGCCGTGGCTGGCCAGCAGGTGCAGACCATTGAAGGTTTGGGCAACCCTGCGGGGCTGCACCCGCTGCAGCAGGCCTGGATCGACGAACAGGTGCCGCAGTGTGGCTACTGCCAGAGCGGCATGCTGATGGCCGCCGCCGCTTTGCTGGCCTCCAAACCCCAGCCCACCGACGCCGACATCGACGCCGCCATCACCAACCTGTGCCGCTGTGGCACCTACCAGCGGGTGCGTGCGGCGATCCACCGTGCCGCCAAGTCCGGGAGGGCAGCATGATGAAGCGCCGTGCGTTTTTGCTGAGCGCGGGTGCGGCCTCCGGCGCCTTGCTGGTGGGGTGCATGTCGTCCGCGCCCGCGTCCCGCCTGGGCAGTGGCAGAGAACTGCCCGTTGGTCCCGGCGAGGTGGCGCTCAACGGCTGGATCAAGGTCCAGCCCGATGGCACCGTCTTGCTGGCCATGCCGCGCAGCGAGATGGGGCAAGGCGTACACACTGCGCTCCCCATGCTGGTGGCTGAAGAGCTGGACATGCCGCTCGACCGCATCACGCTGGTGTCGGCTGGCCCAGAGCGCCTGTATGGCAACGTGGCCATGTTTGTGGCCAGCCTGCCGATCCACCCGCGCGCGCTGGACGCGCCCGAGCCGTCTGCGGGTATCCGCCTGACGCGCTGGGCGGTGGGCCATGCCGCAGCCCAACTGGGCGTCAACGCCACGGGCGGTTCCTCCAGCGTGGCCGATGCCTGGGACACGATGCGCCTGGCCGGCGCCACCGCCCGCGCTGCGCTGGTGCTGGCCGCGGCCGAAACCTGGGGTGTGCCACCTGCCTCGGTGGTGGTGTCGGCCGGGCGGGTCAGCCACGCCTCGGGCCGCAGCGCGCACTTTGGTGAACTGGCCGCCCGTGCCGCCGGCAAGGTGCCGCGCGAGGTGCAACCCAAGCCCGCCGCAGACTGGAAGCTCATTGGCACCTCGCCGCCACGCCGCGATGTGCCCGCCAAGGTGGACGGCACGGCCCAGTTTGGCATCGACATTCGCCTGCCCGACCAGTGCTACGCGGCCATCCAGTTCAACCCGCAGCGCGGGGGCGCGGTGGCTTCGGTGCGCAACGAAGCGGCTGTCCGTGCCCGGCCCGGTGTGCTGGCGGTGGTCACGCTGCCGCCGCTCTCTGGCGGCACCGGCGGTGTGGCGGTGGTCGCCGCCAGCTGGTGGCAGGCCAAGGCGGCAGCGCAGCAGCTTGAGGTGCAGTGGGCACCTGCCGAGGGCCCGCTGCCCAGCACCGATGCGATTGCCGAACAACTCCGCCTGCGTGCCCGGGGCGACGCAGGCACCACGTTCCACAGCCGGGGTGACCGGCCAACCGATGCCGGCGCCACGCTGGTCGAGGCCGAATACAGCGCGCCCTACCTGGCCCACGCCACGCTGGAGCCGATGAATGCCACGGCCCGCTACACCGCCCCCGACCGGCTGGAACTCTGGTTGCCGACCCAGGTGCCCGGTCTGGCCCGGTCGGCTGCAGCCCGTGCCACTGGGCTCGACGCTGACAACATCGCTGTCAATACGACCTTGCTGGGCGGCGGCTTTGGCCGCCGGCTGGACGTGGACGTGGCCGCTCAGGCCGCACGCATCGCGCAGTCTGTGCCCGGCCGACCGGTGCAGCTGGTCTGGACCCGCGAGCAGGATTTCCAGCACGACTTCTACCGCCCGGCGCAGGCAGCGACCTTGCGTGCCTGGGTCAAAGACCAGCGCGTGCTGGGGCTGGAAGTGCAGTCGGCCGGCGATGCGGTCACCCCGCGTTGGCTGGCGCGCACCTTGCCCTGGCTGGCGGGTCCGGTGGATTTGCCCGACCGCAGCACGGCAGAGGGCCTGTTCGACCTGCCTTACAACATGCCTTACCAGCGCATGCGGCACGACGCCACCCGGAGTGGGGTGCCCGTGGGGTACTGGCGCAGCGTCGGGCATTCGCACAACGCCTTCTTTACCGAGTCCTTCATCGACGAATTGGCCGAGCGGGTGAAGATGGACCCGCTGGCCTTGCGGCTCCAGCTGCTGGCGGACTCACCCAGGCACCGCGCGGTGCTGCAGCGTTGCGCGCAAGAAGCCGGCTGGCAAACGCCGCTCCCGGCCGGGCGCGCGAGGGGCTTGGCACTGCACGCCTCGTTCGGTTCGGTGGTGGCGCAGGTTGTGGAGGTGTCTTTGCGGAATGGCCGGCCACAGGTTCACCGCGTGGTGTGTGTCATTGATTGCGGACAGGTGGTTCACCCAGGCATCGTGACGCAGCAAATGGAAGGCGCCATCGTTTTTGGCCTGACCGCAGCGCTGTACGGCAAGGTGGGCGTCCAGGACGGCGTGGTCCAGTTGGGCAACTTCCCCACACAACCATTGGTTCCCATGGCGGAGGCGCCCCAGGTACAGACCCACATCATGGCCAGCGGGCGGGAGCCCAGCGGCGTAGGTGAGCCCGGCGTTCCCCCATTGGCCCCAGCGTTGGCCAGTGCGCTCTATGCACTGACCAGCAAGCGCCTCAGGGCGCTTCCCTTGTTGACACCGACGGCGTGAGCCATCAAATTGTCAAAAAACCTGACATGGGCAGTGACGACCGGGAAAACCCGTGCTATAGTCGAGGGCTGCGCTGATAAGAGCCAACCGCTTAAGTCAGCAGCGCGAAGACCTCGGTCCGGCGCTTGGCAGTGAGATGGTTTCGGCTGGTAAAAAGTGCTTTGCATCTAAACAGTCGACTCAGTTTGAGGTGCAAAGACGCAAGTCGGCGCAAATCAAAAAATCTCAGAAATATTTGACTGGTGATAAAAAGCTGGTATATAATTCAAGGCTTCGCTGATCACAGCGAGTCAAGCAAAACGGTGGTGGCGGTAGCTG